>JBFJHJ010000052.1:0-8395 GCA_041613315.1 Gemmatimonadales bacterium | reverse complement strand
GTGGATGTCGCTCGCCCGGGCCTGCATCGCTTCGAGGATGGTCATGTTGACGAGCTTGATGACCGGCGCCTGGTTCGCCAGCGCCCGCAGATCGTCCAGCGCGTCGTCGTCCGGCGCGAGGATCTCGAGGTCGGCGCCGCGCAGGTCCGCCACGCCCGCGTCCGGCGGCGCGTCGGCCCGGGCCGAGAGGATGGCCGCCTGGATCTCCGCCGCCGGTGCCTCGATGAGCCGGACGGGCTTCCCGAAGAGCCAACTCAATTCGTCGACTACGGTGGGGTCGGGCAGCCGGCCGATGGCCACGGTCACGCCATCGTCGCCGGCGCCGAGGGGGATGAGACAGTGCTCCTCGAGGTACTTGGGCGAGAGCCGCCGGGCGGCGCTGCCGGCCGCCGCGGCGCGGAGCGCGGCCCCTGCGGGCGCGCCGCCCCCCGTCGCCGCGTCCGGACGGGGCGTGGGGCGGTGAGTGAATTCCGGCGTGGTCATGATCAGCGGGGCGACTCGTCGTTCGGCCGGCGTACCTCCTCGGGCAGCTCTTTGAGCCGCGCGCGGGTCTGCTCGAGGATGGCCTGCGCTTCCTCGTCGGTGTAGATGACGTAGGGCGTGACGAAGATCGCCAGCTCGGTGCGGATGCGCCGCGTGCTCCGGTTCTTGAAGAGGTAGCCGAGGAGGGGGATGTCCTTCAGGAGGGGGATGCCGTTCTCCACGACCTCGCGTGACTCGTCGATGAGCCCGCCGATCACGACCGTGCTCCCGTTCTTGACGATCGCGCTCGTCTCCGCTTCCCGCGTACTGATGATCGGCGCGTTCAGCGCCGCCGCCAGGGTCTGGGTCGTGAGCGCGGAGACCTCCTGGAGGATCCGGAACGTGACGTAGCCGTCCTGGTTGATGGTCGGAATGATCGTGAGCTGCGTCCCGACGTCGCGGAACTGCACGACCCGGTCCACCACCACATCCAGGCCCGTCCGCGTGGACTGGCTGAACGGCACTTGGTTCCCGACCAGGATGCGCGCCTCTTCGTTGTTGAGGGCCACCACGTGCGGCGTCGAGAGGACACGGACGTTCGCCGTGCTGGCCAGCATGCGGATCACGCCGCGGGCATTCACGTCGGTCAGGTTGATCACCCGAAGCAGGAAGTCCGGCACGCCGGCGAGGGCGGAGTCGGTGAACTGTTGCGGGCCGAACCGTCCGGTGAGCTCGTCCGGGCCGGCGGTGGACGTGAAGATCGACCAGTCGATGCCGTACTGCGTGGCGTTATCGAGGGTCACCTCCGCGATCATGACCTCGAGGAGCACTTGCGGCGGGCGCACGTCCAGCGCGTCGATCGTCTCGCGCAATACCACGAAGTTGGGGGGAGCGGTGCGGACGACGATGGAGTTCGTGGCGAAGTCGGGCACGATCGTTGTGCGCCCCACCAGCCCTCCGCGGTCGCCGGGCTCGCCTTGCGCGGCGGCGTCGGCGGCCACCGGGGCGGGCGCCACCGGCGGGGTGGCCTGGCGGCGCGCCTCCAGCGACTCCAGTTCCCGCTGGCGGAAGGTGTCCAGCGTGCGCGACAGGGCGCGGTCCCCGAGCGCTTGGACGCGGGGACGCGCCGTGAGCATCGGCGCCGGCACGCCGAACACCTGGGACAGGGTCACCGCGAGCTCGCCTGCATTGGCGTGCTTGAGCGGGACGACGTAGGTGCGGAGCCCCGCCTCGCCGTCGGTCTTCACGTCGATCCGCCGCAGCAGCTCGAGGTAGCGCGCTACGTTGAGGCCGCGGTCGGTGATGAGGATCGCATTCGAGCGCGGCACGGCATCGACCCTGGCGTGCGGGCTGGCGAGCTGCGTGAGTGCGGCGATCGCCTCGTCGGGGCTGATGAACTCCAGCGGGACGATCTGCGTCACGAGCCCGAGCGGGGGCTGTGCCATCTCCTTGCCAAAGCCGATTGGGCCGGTCGCCGGAGCGGAGTCGGCCGCCATCACTTCGGCGACGGGGCCTTTCGGGACGAGCACCAGCCGCTGACTCTCGAGGATGGCCTCGAACACGGCGCCCAGCTGATCGAAGGGCACCGGCGCCGCCGTGGTGTACGTCACCCGGGTCGCGGGGAGGGTCTCGGTGACGAGGACGTTGACGCCCAAGATCGCCGCCAGCGAGCGGATGACGTCGCGGATGTCGGCGTTCACGTAGTTGAGGCGCATCCCTTCCTGCGCGACGACCGGGCGCACGGCGAGCGGGGGCAGCAGTGTGGCTCCCACCAACGCGCAGATGGCGCGACCCAGTCGCAGCCTCATCCTACAACCTCCGTGGCTCATGGAGATCGCCGCCGCGGGGCGTCGAGCGTGATGACGCGGCGGCCGCCGGGACCGATCAAGACGACAAAGGTATCGGCGATCGATTCGAGCCGATAGGCGGCCACGGCGTCGCCGGGGCGGTAGATCTCCGCCCCGGGCACGGCCGGGTCGGCATCGATCAGCGCGACCGCCCCGCGCTCTCCGACCGCCACACCGTAGAGGCGGATCGTCGGCGGGGCGGGCGCGGCGGCTGCCCGGGGCGCGGCGGCCAGGTGGGGCGGCACGAACCGCCGCGGCGGCGCCGACCGATCCGGCGCGAA
Source organism: Gemmatimonadales bacterium (assembly GCA_041613315.1). Taxonomy (GTDB): domain Bacteria; phylum Gemmatimonadota; class Gemmatimonadetes; order Gemmatimonadales; family GWC2-71-9; genus JBFJHJ01. Next base: position 5,805 of record JBFJHJ010000052.1, on the reverse strand, counting down.
CACGTTCGCCCGCACGATCTCCTCGTATGAGAGGATCGCTGCGGCCTGCGTGCTCGGGTCGGGTGCCGCCGCCGGTGCCGGCGCCGGCGGGGGTGGCACTACCGGATCCGGGAGGCGCGGCGGCATCACCCAGAGGGCCGCGCCCAGCGCGGCCATCAGGCCCGCCGCTCCCGCGAGCGCCGCGGGTCCCGGCGCCCTCACGAGGAGACCGCTCCGTAGTAGCCGTGCAGGCGCAGCGACCAGGTGAGGAGTTGCATGCCGTCGTTGCGCGGCGTGGATCCGGTGACACGTACCTCGTCGATCACGAGAAGCTTCTCGCCGTGCTGCAGGTAGAATAGGAGATCGACCAGGCCCGAGACGTCTCCCGACCCGGAGACGCGGACCGGCACCGGAGCGAGTCCCGCTTGGGCGGTGGCCGATTCGCTGACGACGTCCACCCGGTCGATCACCACGCGGCTCTGGTCGGCGTAGCGTCGCAGCAAGAGTTGGAGATCGGACGCCGCCAGGGCCCGGGTGGCGCCCGTGAGCAGGCGACCGCTGCGCGCGTTCCGCCCGTCCCGCAAGCTCGCGAGCGCCGCCCCGATCCTCGCCTCGTCCGCCACGAGCGAGCGGAGCCGCGCGCGCTGCTCCGCCGTGGCAGCGATCGCCGCCGCACGCTCGGCCCAGTGGCTCGCAAGCGGCAGCACGCCGAAGACGGTGACGAGCGTGAGCAACGTCAGCGCCGTGCCGGCCAGCACGACCAGGCGTTCCCGGCGGCTAAGGCGCTGGAACGACGCGGAGGGCCAGGGAGAAGTCTTCATACGTCTCGTTCGCGCGGCGCACGCGAGTGGTGGCAGCCAGGAAGCGCACGGCCTCGAAGCGCGGATCGGCCTCGAAGCGCGGGATCAGCCCCGCCGCATCCCGGGCGTACCCGCCCAGCTGCCAATCGCCCCCCGTCGCCCACAGCGATCGGAGATGCGTGTCGGGAGGCAGCAGCTCGGTCACCGCCAAGAGGACCGCCAGGGGGTTCGCGCGTCCCCGCTCGATGTCGCGCAGGGCCCGGGCCTCCTCACTGAGCGCCTCGGCCTCCCGCTGAAGCGCCAGCAGCGGTGCCGCGCGGGTCCGAAGCTCGGCGATCTGGGCGTCCAAGCTGTCGAGCGCCCGTTCGCGCGAGCGGTCCAGCGCGCCGGTGAGGAACCCGAGCGCCACGGCGCAGGCTCCGGCAGCGACGAGCACCTGCCGGCGGCGGCGCCCCGCGTGCCGGCGCTCGTGACGTCGCGGCGCCAACGACGCCGCCCTGTCGCTCCCTCGACCGAGCGTCGCGCCGTACGCCGCCAGGTAGGGGGCCGCCACGCCGTCCACGGCCGGCAGGCGTTCGACGGTCACGTTGGAGAGCGCGTCGCGCAGCGCGCTCGCATGCCGCTCGTCCCACGGCACGAGGGCAATCCGCGGTCGCTCGCCATTGGCCTCCCGCACGGCCGCTGCCGCGGCCGCCAGATCGCCGAAGATGCGCCGGGCAGCGATCACGCGTCCCTCCGCCACTTCCGTGACCTCGGTGCCCCGTTCGCCCTCTAACGGCCGGACCACGACGGCATTCATCAGCCCGACGCGCGCCGCCGCCCGGGCGAGCGCTACCGGCGACGGCTCCACGATCTCCACTCGCCCGAGCGTCTCGAAGGCCTCGACCCACTGCTCGACGCGAGACTCGTCGATCGCGAACACGAGGTTGTCGGCGTCACGGGCGGCCACCACCACGTCCCGGGCACGGATGGGAAAGTACCGCTCGGGCTCCAGCGCGAGCATGCGCCGTTTCTCGCTCGCGGACACTGGGGGCAGATCGACGCGCTTCACGAACAGCCCCGATGTCTCGACCGCCAGCGCCAGGTGCGCCACGGGGCCGAGCCGTGCCCGGAGCTCGGCCACGGCCTCCGTGGGCGCGTCGGGGTCCCACGGAAGCTCCAACACGTCGACCCGCCGCGGCGCGCGCCTGACTCGCACGGCCCGCAATGTCCGCGCGCCGACTTCAACGCCGAGCCAGCTCATGCGGGCGCCTTCATAGGCAGTCCCGCCGCTCTTGTTCCTCGAGAAAGGTGACCGGTCCGTCATGCCGCGGCAGCCGCACGACCTCCACCGGTGCCGTAATCGACTGGATCAGCATACAGCCGGCGCCCGGGCTGACCTCCACCACGACGACCACGAGGTCGCCGTCCCGACGATAGGCGCGGGTGACGCGGATCTCGTAACCCCCCGTGCCGCGCTCGCCCATCGCGGCGACGACGATCATGGCGCGCGAGAAGTCCACGGCCGGCAGGGCCGGCGCCGGCGTCAGGTGGCCCACGACGTCACGCCACGTGGCCTGCCAAGCGGTCGCGTCGCGGATCACGAGGCGACCGGCGGCGCTCACTCCGCTATGCGGCGCGGCATACACCCGCTCGAGCGTCACATCCGTGTCGGTCATGGGCTGTTGGGCTGCGCCCCGCGCCGCGGGCTGGCAGGCCGCGATCCCGAGGAGGGCGAACGGAAGCCGCCACAGCCGGGCGCTAGGCTGCATATCTCCACTCTGGGCAATTGGTTACGTGAATGCGCCGTGCCTCGTGAGCGCTAGAGTAACCCGCCGCGCCCCCCCTGGCTAGGGAGCCGGGTCCCGGCCGAGCCACCTCGGGGGCACCGGTCGGATCCACTGTGCCCCCGCCTGCGCCCGAATTCTTAGGTCGGCTACGGCCGCCAGCTCGGTTGAATGTCCTCGACGGCGGCGCCGGCACCCGGACGGCGTCCCACGAGCACGCGTGCGGTCAGGTACGTGGAGGCGGTCGTGGCAGGGGTGATGCGGTAGATCAAGAGGTTGCCGAACGGGGCGTCGAAGCCGGGAAGCACGATCTGCCTCCCGTCGGGCGACCAGTCGGCCGTCAGGAGCTCGATGTCGACGTTGCAGGCGCGTTCGTCGGTCAGACGCCGCGCGCCGCTCCCGTCGACGTTGATCATCCAGAAGTCGAGCGCGCAGTTGCCGACGTTGCGTCGGAAGAGCACGGCGGCGCCGTCGAGCGAGAACAGCGGCTGGTCGTCGGGATCCGGTCCGGCCGTCAGCTGCGCGAGCCCCGTCCCGTCGCGATTGATCAGGTAGAGGTGTTGTTCGCCCTTCGGGTCTATCGCCGCAAACGCGAGACGGGCACCGTCGCCCGACCAGTCTGCGGGACCGACGAGGCGGAGCGGACCGGCGCCGAGATCCATCACATCCGGCGAGAGCGGCACCACGCCCGTGCCGTCGAACGACCCGACGTAGATTCGGCTCGAGCGCGGCCCGCCGGCGGGATCGAGCGAGTCTCGCACGAACGCGAGCCGGTCGGGGTTGGTCGGGTCCCACGCAAAGGTCTCGGGCCCTTCCGGTCGGTTCTTGGGATCGAACGCCGTCACCACGACCCGGCCCGGGCCGTTCCCGACGCCGGCGAGCGATGGGACCGGCCCGGTGACGTCGGGGACGACACAGACGTCCACGACGAGTTCCAGGCCGCTCAGGCACGCGAAGGCCAGGTGCGCGCCGTTGGGGCTCCACCGGGGGCGGCGCGTGCCGGTGTCGCTCACGACGGTGGCCACCGCGTCTCCGGCCACGGTCGCGATTAGCAGCTCGTTCGACAGGGTCGCCGGGTTGCGCAGCGCGAACGCCACACGTCGGTAGTCGGGCGACCAGCGCGGGAAGACCCGCCCCCCGAGAGCCGCGGCGGGGACGATCCTCGTCGTAGCGGTCGCCGCCTCGTTCACGCGGAAGATGCCGGTCGCGAGTCCTGCGGCCGAGTCTCCGGCAAAGAGGATGGGCCGCGGGCCGGGACGGAGCGCTACTTCCACCACGGGCGCCTGCGAGGGTCGCGGCGACGGGCGCACCACCACCGGGCCGCCCACCAGGGCCGTGTCGCCCAACAGATCCACGAGCGACAGCTTGAGCTGGAAGCTGTCGGTGGCGGCGAGCATGGGCACGGTGAGCGTGAGCGCGATGGTCGTCGCGCCGGGCGCCACGTCCGCCACCGAATCCGCAGCGAGCGTCGCCTGGGGCAAGCGATGCAGGGTGACGCGCACACGAGTGATCGGTGCGGTTGCCGCGGCGCCTGCGACCAGGGAGGGTGCGAGCGTGAGGTAGCCGGCGGTAGGGCCCCACGGGCCGGCCGCGTCGTCGAGGCACGCCCAGGTCAGTGCCGCGACGATCGCGACACGGGCGGAGAAGGCGTGCTGGGACATCGGGCGACGACGCATGTGTCGGGCGCGGACCGCGATCGTGGGAGGCCGGACCTCGCGGCGAGTCGCTCGCGAGCGGCTCAATGTCGCACGGCCGGGAGCGGTGTGCAAGGACGCCGCCGCTGACGCACCGCGCGGTCGGCGGTGCAGGGAGCGGCGGGATGGACACCCGAAGGCCCCCGACGGTCGTGCCGCCGGGGGCCTGTGGCTGCCGCCCGCGGGCGGGCGTTAGGTGTTGACGAGCGGGCGTTCCTCGCCGAAGCTCGGCACACCCTCCTCGAGCCAGCGCATCTCGTCGGCCATGACCCGCTGCGCCGTCCGATAGACGTTCGCGTCATCGTTCTCGAACACGGCACGGAAACGGCCGGCGATGCGCCGCCGTGCCTGCCGGCAAAACGTCTCGGCGAGATGGGCCGCCGTCTCAGCCTGCGCCCGTTCCTCGGGCGACTTGCTGGTGCGCAGCATCTGGGCGCGCGCGCAGGTTGCGCTCATCGCGAACAGCTCCGCGCCGATGTCCGTCAGCCGGAACAACACGGCCTGCTTCCTCTCGAGCTTCGGACCGAAGCGGACGATGGCGTGAAACAGCTTGCGGGCCAGCCGCCGCGAGGTCCGGTCGACGTAGCGCAGGTGCCGGGCGAGCTTCCCGAACTCGCGGTAGCGCGGCCAGCGCCCCCAGCCGATCCAGCGGGCCGGATACCAGCGGGCGTAGAACCACGCGGCGCTGAACAGCGCGCCGATCTTGGCGGCGGCCGAGGCCTTGGGGTTGGCGATGGCGCCGGCCGCCTTGAGGTGCGTGTCCACCACCTCGCGGGCGATGAACAGCCGCATGATCTCGCTCGAGCCTTCGAAGATCAGGTTGATGCGGAAGTCGCGCATCATGCGTTCGACCGGCTCCGGCCGCTCGCCCCGCGCCTTGAGGCTGGACGCCGACTCGTAGCCTCGGCCGCTCCGGATCTGGAGCGCCTCGTCGATGATCTCCCAGCCGCGTTCCGTGTTCCACATCTTCGACATCGCGGCCTCGAGCCGGATGTCGAACTTTCCCTGATCCGCCATGATCGCCGAGAGCTCGGCGAGCGCGTCCATGGCGAAGGTGGTGGCCGCCATCGTCCCCAGCTTCTGGGCGATCGCGTCGTGTTTGCCGATCGGGTGGCCCCACTGCACCCGCTCCTGACTGAACCGGCGGGAGATGCCGAGGCACATCTTCGCGGCCGCGGCGGAGGTGGCCGGCAGGGTCAGGCGGCCGGTATTCAGCGTGATGAGGGCGAGCTTCAAGCCTTTGCCTTCGCCCCACAGGATGTTCTCCCTCGGGACGCGGACGTTCGTGAAGCGCAGCAACGCGTTCTCGATGCCGTGCAACCCCATGAAGTGCAGGCGGTGCACGACCTCCACGCCCGGCCAATCGGCCTCGACGATGAACGCCGTGATCCGCTTGTCGGGCGTCCGCGCCATCACCACCATCACGCCGGCGATCGTGCCGTTGGTGCACCACAGCTTTTCGCCGTTCAGCACGTACGCCTGGCCGTCGGCGGTCAGCGTGGCGCTGGTCGTCATCCGGGCGGGGTCGCTGCCGACGTCGGGCTCGGTGAGCGCGAAGGCGCTGAT
>JBFJHJ010000051.1:0-9796 GCA_041613315.1 Gemmatimonadales bacterium | reverse complement strand
GGCACCCTGGCGATGGCCGACACGGGCAAGTATCTGGTGCATTGGCGTCAGATAGACGGCCAGTGGCGCGTTGTGGAGGACATCTGGAACAGCAGCCGGCCGATGCCGCAGCCCGCGGCGGCGGCGCCCGCGCGACGGCGCTAACCGGATCCTGACGGCGGCCACCACTCGCGTCGCCGGCCGCTCGCCCGCACCGCCAGCGGCCGACGCGACGGAACCGCACAGGGGAGGCGATCGTCGGCGTCGCCTCCCCCGTGATGTATCCGCACAATCTTCCCCGACCACCGTTTCCAGACACGCACCCACGACCCCCACCCCACGAGACCCATGGACTGGCTTACGAACCCCGAAATCTGGATCGCCCTCGCGACGCTCACGGTGCTCGAAGTCGTGCTGGGCATCGACAACATCATCTTCATCTCGATCATGGCCGGGAAGCTGCCCGAAGCGCAGCAGGGGCCGGCGCGGCGCCTGGGCCTCAGCCTCGCGATGCTGCTCCGGATCCTGCTTCTCCTATCCATCGCGTGGATCATCCGCCTGACGGCCCCGTGGTTCACGGTGCTGGGGCAGGAAATTTCGGGGCGGGACGTGATTCTGATCGCCGGCGGGTTGTTTCTCCTCGCCAAGGCGACGTACGAGATCCACGACAAGCTGGAGGGTGAGGAGGGCCGGCGCAGCGCGACGATCGTGCCCACCTTCCGGGCGGTCATCGTGCAGATCCTGCTCCTCGACATCGTGTTCTCGCTCGACTCCGTGATCACCGCCGTGGGGATGACGCAATTCGTGGGCGTGATGATCGCCGCGGTCGTGATCGCCGTGATCATCATGCTCATCTCGGCCGGCCCGATCAGCGACTTCGTCCAGCGCCGGCCCACGGTCAAGATGCTGGCGTTGAGCTTCCTGCTGTTGATCGGCGTCGCGCTCATCGCCGACGGGTTTGACCGCCACATCCCCAAGGGTTACATCTACTTTGCCATGGGGTTCTCCGTGTTCGTGGAGATGCTGAACCTGCGGCTGCGCAAGGTACGGCCGGAGCCCGTGCCGCTCCGGAAGCCGTACTCGGACGCGGCCACGTAGCGCCGCGTCCCCCTGCCCCCCGCGGCGAGCGCTGGCCGACGTCGACCAGGCGACCTGGCTCCATGAGCAGGGCGTCACGCCCAGGTGAGCACGGCCCCCCTACGGCGCGCTGGGCCCCAGGATCACCGCATTGAGGAACAGCCGGTTCACGCCGCGGGCGTAGCCGCGGAAATTGGGATCCTCGGCGAATGCGAGCACCCCGCCTCGCGCGCCCTCTCGATCCGCAGCGCGGTTGCCCGTCGGGAGGTCCCCCCCTCGAACACACTTGACTCGGCACTCCACAGAAATTGACCGCTCCATGGCGGCGGTGGCGCAGCGTGCGCACCACGGCGCCGGTGCGGCGGCACCGGAGCGCGATGTTAACGGCTTCTTCATGAGGATCTCATGAACCGCAGGCCTTCTATCGAAGGCCCACCACTCTTCGACGACTGCCTCGGGAGACAGTGCCATGTCTAGACAGGATTACCACCGCACTGCTCAAGGTCGGTGGCGCGCGGTGCGTCGCGGCCTCGGTGTACTTGGCGCGACGCCGGCGCTCACGATCACCCTGGTCGGATCCGCACCCGCCCAGTCCCACCAGTCCGTCTCCGCGGGACAGATCCGGGTCGTGAACGTCAAGGAGAGCTGGAAGCCGACCCGCACCAAGAGCTATCGCTTCCGTCGCCCCAGCCCGGTCGATTTCGCCGGGACGGCGGGCGTGCGGTTCTGGGTCCAGTACCGGCTCACCACTGATAAGACCGCCGAGGCGATCACCCGCATCGAGCGCGAAGCGGATTCGCTTGGCTCGGGGACGTTCGAACTGATCTGGGAGGATACCAGTGGACCGGTCGAGGGGCGGGAGCGGAACGGCGTTTACGTGGAGGAAACGGGAGTCCTCGAGACTGACGTGATCGAACAGGACCGGGCGGTGGTGCGCTACCGCATTCAGCTCACGGGCGAACATCGGGGCGGCCTGCTGTCCGGGGGAACGGATCGGCGCACGTGCCGTGACACCGCGGCCGCGGGCGCCCTCGGCTGTATGGCGGGGTCTGCGAGCGCGTATCAGCTACCGGTGACCTACGTCGTCCGGCAGCCGCAGCGCGGCGGACGGCCGCTGGCGGCCGCCATCGGCAGCGCACACGTCAGCTGGCAGCAGTATCGCAACTACGCGGCGCTGTACGACTCGCTCCGCTACGCCGATGTCAGCTTCGACCCCGTACTGCGCCAGCTTCAACGTGACGCGCTCACGCTGCTCGAGATGCTCGCTCAGGACGAACTGAAATACGTGGGAGGAATCGAAGCCACGGAGCTCTGGCTGGAAGTCATCGACCGGGTCGCCGACCGCATTCCCGTGGTCGGCCCGGTGGTGAGCGGGGTCTTCCTCTTGCACGACCTGCTGGAACTCAGGGCCGCGACGGAGCAGCTCACGGAGAACATCAACACCGGCGTGAATGCCGGGATCACGAACTCCTGTTTTCTGGAAGCGATGACCGCCGGTTCGGTCTCCAACGATCTCGTGGGATCGAATACCGTGCTCGGCATGTCCACCCGCGCCGGCGCCATGGTGGCCCGCGGCATCCGGGCCCACGCCTATGGCAGTGCCCCGGAGCTGGGAGTCTTGACCGACAGTCTCACGCGTGCCAGCGGACTGCTGGAGCATGCGCTCCATCTCGTCGATACGGTGCAAAGCACGTTCGAGGACCTCGTCGGTCCAAGCTGGCGGCCCACCAACAGACGGATCTTCGGCTGCAGCGACTATAACCGGGAAGCCGGCGACGTCGCGACGGATTCGGTGGCGGCACGAGCCGCCCACTTCTTCCAGGGCCTCCGGCAGACCATCGCGATTCAGCTGCTCGACATCGAGATGACCCGGCACGCGCTGGGACCGGAGACGGCAGCCGCCGGCCCCCGGCTCACGGTGGCGGCGCGGAACGACCGGCCAGGACCCGTCAAGGTCTATATGGAAGTGTTCGATCGCGGCTTCGGCAAGCTGTTCGAGGGCATTCTCATCTGGGACGCGAACGACAACACCTTCGCGCCCAAGACCTTTCCCGTCCCCGCCACCACGGCGATCCTGCGGCTGACGTTCCTGGAGGATCAGCAACTCGGGAGCCGGGACGATCAGGACCGCGACGCGTTCATCGACTACCTCGAATGGGGCGGCGTGCGGTACGAAGCCGGCACCGGCTTCATGAGCGGGAGCACCTGTCGGGGCGAAGGGCTGCAGGACGGCGGCACCCAGCGATACGTGGCCCGCTGCCCGAACACCGGCGACTGGGTCATGTACAACATGGCAGGAAGCCTGACCGAGGAGCCCGTGGCCGAGGAGACGCCGCCGCCGGCCGCCGGAACCGACCCCAAGTGCCCCCCGATCCCAGAGGGGCTCACGGGCTGGGAGCGGCGCGCGTGGCAGCCCACCTGCGAGCTGGCCGTCACCACGCTGAACGACAAGCCCGGGCCCGTGCGCGTGCGCTGGGAGGGGTTCGACGCCGCCGGCGCCAGAACCTTCGGACCGCTCACGTTGAGCTGGGACGCCGACGACAACACCTACTCAGCGATCGCGCGTCAGATTCCCAAGACGACCCGGCGCCTGCGGCTCACGTTCACCAGCGATTTCTATCGGCCGGGTGGCCCGGACAGCGACCGGAACGCGTTCATCGACGCCATCGACTGGGCGGGTCTCCACCACCTCGAAGCAGAGAACTTCGCCCGCACCGGCGGGAGCGGCGCCGACCCGGGGTGCGGCCGCCGGCTGCACGCGGACACGTTCGGCCGGCGGGTGGCCGACTGCGGGAGCGCCGGTGACTGGGTGGAGTACGACCTGCCCGCGGTTCCGGAATGACGATGCCGCGGCGAGGTGACTGACGAGCGGCGGGCGGCGACCGGCGGCCGCCGGCGCGACAAACACGAGGAGCTGCGCACCGCCCCCAGGGCGCGGTTGGCGGCGGATGCGTCGCCGGTGGGCCCTCGTCGAGTACGATCTGCCGCCGCTCCCGGGCGGGTGATCCTCCGGACCTACGGCGCGCTGGGCCCGAGGATCACCGCATTGAGGAACAGCCGGTTCACGCCGCGGACGTAGCCGCGGAAGTTGGGATCCTCGGCGAACGCGATCACCCGCCCGGCTCCCACGCGTTCCTCGTAGAGGAACACCTTGCCCGGGAGCCGCGCCTGCGATTCCGGCCACGCGTGGCCCGCCAGCCGCGCGCCGCCCCCGGCGGCGTACCGCACCACCACCCGGCGCCGTGCCGACGGCGGGCCGTCCGGCGGCAGGTAGAGGCGATCGGAGTCCACCAACACCGGTGGCCCGCCCGCGTCGTATCCCGCCGAGAGCCAGAAGCCCCGGTCCAGGTCGGTGCGGAAGAGGGCGCCCGGCACGTCGAACCGCTGGGCGTTTTTCCCGTCGTCCGTGTCGTACCAGTCGCGCAGCGCGATGAGCTCGAGCTCCTTGCGGGCGAAATCGGTGGCGCCCGCGATCGTGACGAGCGTCCCGCCGTCCCGCACCCACTGCCGGAGCCGCTGCACGCCCCGCTCGCCGAGCTCGTCGGCCAGCGCCGAGCCCGACACGGCCGGCACCACGAGCACGTTGAACCGGGAGAGATCCGTACCCGCGACGGAGCGCGTCCGCAGCACCGTCGTCGGGATCTCGTACTGGCGGTCGAGGGTGTACCACGTCCAACCGAAGGAGTAGGCAAACACGGGCTCCTCGGCCACCAGCGCGATGACCGGCTTCTCGACATTGAACGTGTGGTCGCCGGAACCCAGGGACGGGTAGCCCGAGTCCGAGAGCCCCGTCTGCATCGCCATCACGTCGACCTCATAGCGGGCGGCGAGGTCGTGCACCGCGTCGTGCACCGAGGGATCGTTTTGTCCCACGCGGACGATCACCGAGCCGCCCGGCACCTCGCGGCCCGCGATGCGCGATGGCGCGGTGAGCACCCCCGTCCGATAGCCCCGGTCTTCCAGGTGGTAGAGCACGCTGAGGGCGGCGGCATTCCGGCCGTCGAGGAGATACGCGTACGACGCCTGTGCCGCAGCCGACGGGGTCCCGTCGGCCACCTGCTCCGTGGTGAATCGGCGGGTGGGCAACGGCGCCGCGTCGGTCGCGCTGTAGCCGCCGACGTTGAACAGCAGCGGCAGCGACCAGCCCGTGATGTCGTAGAACCTGGGGTTCTCGTCGCGCTCCACCCGTGCCCGGGCCGCCGCGAGGAAGTCGGCCGGGAGGGGGACGTCCGGCTCGAGGAGCGCCCGGGCCATCCGGCCGGCCGGCTGGGCCGCGTCCACGACATACGTGCCGGCGGGGAAGGTCCGCTGGCCCACCGAGGTGCCGGCCCGGTCACGGACCCCGGAGAGCCGTGCCTCCCGTTCCAGCACCTCCACTTCGATCGCATTGCGGTGGAGGAGGCGGGCGAGCTCGCGCACGAGCGCCGGATCGCCTTCCGGTGGGATCAGGTAGCGCCGGTAGCCCCGCGCGCCGTCGGCGATGGCCGCGCGCTGCGACTCGTAGTACTCGGTCAACAGCTCCACCCGGCGCGCGGCCGCCACGCGCGTCGCCGTCCACGCGGCCAGGTACTGCTGTTCGAGGGCGTCGGCGAGGCTCCGCACCGACCCGTCCCCGCGTGTCAGCGCCATGCCCCGGCTCGACCCCTGCTCGAAGAGCATCGAGACGGCACCATGGTAGCCGCGGTTCGAGGTGTAGCCGGGGTAGAAGTAGTTGTACCGCTCGCGGGTCATGTACTCGAACCCCGCGGAGTCGAAGGCCGCCGCATAGGCGTTTCCGAACTGCTGAAACCACCGGAGGGCGAAGCGGGGAAAGTGCGGGCTCGTGGGATCCCCCGGGGGATCGAAGTAGAACTCCGCATTCGGTCCCATCTCGTGCATGTCCACGGCGACCTGGGGACGCCAGGCGTGGAGCCACGGTATCCGGTCGCGGGTCTCCCGCTGCGTGTGGGCGAACCAGTCGCGGTTGGTGTCGAAGTAGTAATGCCCCGTGCGGAACTTCAGGGCCTGCCAGCCCGTGAAGTCGTTCGCCCAGTCGTCCCGCTCCGGATTGGGCACGCGGCCGATGTTCTCGTGGTTCACGTGCGCAAACGCATCCCGGCCGTCGGGATTGAGCATCGGGTCGATGAGCACCACCGCCTGGCGCAGCACCTCCAGCGTGGCCGGGTCGTCGCGGGTCGCCAGATGCTCGAGGAGTTTGAGAAGTCCCTCCGCGCCGGACAGCTCGAAGCCGTGGATCGAGCCGCCGAACCAGACGACCACCGGCTGGTCGGCGATCAGCGCCCGCGCCGCCCCGACATCGGTCCGGCGCGGATCCGAGAGACTCAGGGACGCCGCCTGGATGGCGTCGAGGCGTGCGTGGTGCTCGGGGGCCGTGACCACGGCGAGGAGGAACGCTCGCCCTTCCCAGCTCGCCCCCTGCCGGATCACCCGAACCCGAGGCGAGACCTCGGCCAACCGCTCCAGGTACCGCTGCATGTCGTGGTGCTGCGTGATGCGCTCGCCCAAGGCGTGGCCGCTCACCTCTTGGAACGTCGGGACCTGGGCCCAGACGGGCGCCCGGAGGGCGAACGCAGCAGCGCCCACCACACACATCAGGGCGTACGGAACGCGTTGGATCATGGCCAAGCTCCTCGGCTGACAGAGAAGGTGGGACCGTAGTATCTTTACGCGGCGCGAGCTGTCAAACGCGCGATCCGTTCCCGCCGCGATCGAGGAGACCCGTGGGCAAGAACAGTCTCACCATCACAGACAACCGCACCGGCACGAACTACGAACTCCCGGTCGAGAACGGTACCATTCGCGCGCTTGATCTGCGACAGATCAAGACCGGCGACGACGACTTCGGCCTCATGACCTACGACCCGGGGTTCACCAACACCGCGTCGTGCCGCAGCTCCGTCACCTTCATCGACGGCGACAAGGGGATCCTCCGCTACCGGGGCTACCCCATCGAGGAACTGGCAGAGAAGAGCACCTTTCTGGAGGTGGCGTTTCTCCTGCTCAACGGCGAGCTGCCCACGGAGGCCGAGCTCAAGGAGTGGGTGCACCAGATCACGCACCACACCTTCGTGCACGAGAACATCCGCAAGCTGATGGACGGCTTCCGCTACGACGCCCACCCGATGGGGGTATTCGTCAGCACGCTGGCGGCTTTGTCCACGTTCTACATCAATGCGAAGAAGATCCGGGTCCCCCAGCATCGGCAGCACCAGATCCAGCGGCTGATCGCGAAGACGCCGACCATCGCGGCCTTCGCCTACCGGCACATGACCGGCATGCCGTACGTCTATCCCGACAACGATCTGTCGTACGCCGGGAACTTCCTCAACATGATGTTCCGGGCGACGGAGCCGCAGTACCAGCCCAACCCCGTGCTGGAGAAGGCGCTCGACATCCTCTTCATTCTCCACGCCGATCACGAGCAGAACTGCTCGGCGAACGCCATGCGGAGCGTGGGCTCCAGCGAGGCGGACCCCTACAGCGCCATGGCGGCCGCGGCCGCCGCCCTCTACGGCCCCCTCCACGGCGGGGCCAACGAGATGGTGTTGCGGATGCTCCGCGAGATCGGGGACAAGGCCCGCATCCCCGAGTACATCAAGCGGGTGAAAAGCCGCGACGTGCGGCTGATGGGCTTCGGCCATCGGGTGTACAAGAACTACGACCCCCGCGCGAAGATCATCAAGCAGGTGGCCTACGACGTCTTCGATCAGACAGGCAAGAACCCTCTCATCGACATCGCCATCGAGCTGGAGCGGATCGCTCTGGATGACGATTTCTTCGTGGAGCGGAAGCTCTACCCGAACGTGGACTTCTACTCGGGCATCATCTACGAGGCGATGGGCTTCCCCGTGGAGATGTTCCCGGTGCTCTTCGCGATCGGCCGGGCGCCCGGATGGCTCGCCCAATGGCAGGAGATGCTCGAGGACGAGGATCAGCGGATCGCGCGGCCGCGGCAAGTGTACATCGGCGCCGACGAACGGGCCTACGTGCCGATGGTGCAGCGCGGCTAGGGAATGCGAACGCCCGCCGGGAGCCCGCGCGTCAAGCGCGTGAGCTCCTGTTGGAGCTGGGCCTCGAGCGCCCGGGCCTGCTCGAGGTGGGCTGCGACCCGCTCCTGCACGTCGGAGCGCACCGCGTCGAACGCGCCCCGCGCCGCCGTCACCTGCGGCTCGATCAGTCGATCCACCTCGGCCCGCACCCGCCGCTCCGCGTCCTCGATCTCGCGCCCCAACTCGCGCCGCAGGCTCTGAGCGAGCGCGTCCCCCACGTCGGAGCGCACCGACAGCGAGGGCCGGCTCACGGTCCCACCCAACCCGACCTCGATCTCCACCTCGGTCAGCGCCGACACCGTACGCCACAGCAGGTCCTGCGCCCACGCCGCCGCCTCGGCCCCGCTCGGTGGTCGGCCGATCGGGCGATCGGGAGGTCGCGCCACACCGGGGTCCTGACCGCCCACCCGCCCGCCGAGGCGTTCCCACCGCACGGTGCTCGAGCGCCACACCCATCGGGCCGAGATCCGCTCGCCGGCCCGACGGAACGTGAGGTCCGTCGCGCCGTCCCCCAGGTGCAGTCGGGCACCCACCGACCCCACGGTCACCGTCGGGAGGCCGATGCCGCGCACGAGCACGTCCACCGAGTCCCTGATGGGCGCCGCCACATGGTCGAGCACGGCGGCGAGGCGCAACTGGCGCGGACCACGGGCCGCTTCGGAGCGTTCGGCCGCGAGGGTGAGCGGCCGGCGCACGATGGCGGGGTCGGAGGTGAGATCGGTGAGACGGGCCGTGTACCGCCCCGCCTGCACGCCCTCGCCACCCAGGGTGAGGTCGAGCACCCCCACCGCGAGCAGGAACTTGGGATACGCGTCCTGGCTGGGGAACCGCACCGTCGTGCCCGGGCGCCGCGCGCGACTCGGGCCGGCGTAGCGACTCGGCCGCAGCCCGGGCGGCAGATACTCCTCGACCACGCGCATCCAGTAGAGGAGGGGCTTCACCCATTCCAGCGCGCTCTCGCCGAACAGCGCCGGCGACAGGTCGGGCCCGCTGAGTGACGGCACCTTGAGGAGACCCCTGGCGTACGCGTAATCCGACCGCCGCGCCTCGGCCAGCCGGCTCAGCTCGCCCGCAAGGTCGTCCACGCCCCCCCGCACGGCCCCGTCGAGCGCTCCGAGGCGGCCTCGGAACTCGCCAAACGTCGTCAGCGTGGCACGCGCGGAGCCGGCGAGGCTGGTGAGACCCGGAATCCCGAGCCGGACCGGATCGGCGCTCCGGAGGCGCGCGACGAGCGCCGCCGTGGAATCGATCCGTGGCTCGGGGTTGAGGGCGGCCAGCCGGTCCGTCCACGCCGTGCGCAGCGAGTCGGTACGGCGCCTGAGCGCACGGGCTTCCTGGAGCGTCCGGAGGCTGTCGGGGCTGATCGCATCCACATCGATCACGGCGCGCAGGCCCTCGAGGCTGAGGGGCGGAATCCGTATCCGGTTCGCCCACTGCGACACGTCGCGATAGATGCGGCCCGTGGCGGGGCTCGGGCGATCCAGCGCCCCTGAGGTCGTGCGTGGGGTTCCGAATCGGACGCCCCGCACCGCCAACGTCTCGACGACGACCTTCTTCTCCAGCAGCGGCGCGATCAGGAAATCGGCGACGACGTCCTCCGCTTCGACGAGGTTGGTCATCGGGGCGTCCGGGTTCGCGACCTGGATGCGCCGGAGCCGCACCGACCCCTCACCGAGCCGGACGTCCGCCGC
>JBFJHJ010000050.1:0-10405 GCA_041613315.1 Gemmatimonadales bacterium | reverse complement strand
TTCTGCATCGCGTGGCGCAGCAATTCGGGCTCGCCCAGGTCGAGACCGTCGCTCACGATCACGACGACCGTTCTCCGGTCCACCATATGCTGGTGTCCGGTCACGAACTCCGCCAGGCACGCCCCGATCCGCGTCCCGCCCGACCAGTCGGCGACGCCCGCCGACAGCCGCCGCAGCGTCTCGGGGATCCTGGCGGGGGTGATCCACGGCGTGAGGCGGGTGAGGCTCGTGTTGAACGCGAAGATCTCGACCCGCCGCAGCGACCGCCGGAGGGCCAGGGCAAACGTCAGCAACAGCCGCGCGTGGGGATCCATGCTGCCGCTCGTGTCGCACAGGACGACGAGCCTGGGGTCGTCCGGCGCCCGGGCCCGGCGTGCGAGCGTCAGCAGCTCGCCGTGCGTCGCCACGGCGCGCCGAAAGCTGCGCCTCAAGTCCACCATGCCGCGGCCGCGGGTCGGGACGCGACGCCGGCTCCGGCGCACCGCCAGCCGCACGCGCAGGCGCTCGAGCAGTCGCTCCATCGCCGCGATCTCCGCCGCAGAGCACGCCTCCAACGACGTGCGCCGCTGCAACACCTCCGGTGCGTACCCGGGCAGGTTGCCATCCGGGCTTCGCGTGTCTGATGAGGCCGAGAGATGGACCCGCCGCCCGTCCCAGGCCCACTGGAGCGGCCCGCGATGGTCCCGCGGCGGCCGTTGCCGTGGAGGCGGCGGCGCTCCCGGTTCCCCCCACCAGTACGCATCGAACAGCTCGTCGAACGCCGCCCGATCGTCCGGAGCCACCTTGAGCGCGATGCGGAGGGTACACCGGACTTCGTCGGGATCGAGCACGTCCACCAGCGTGAGCGCGGTCGCGGCATCCATCTGGTCGCTCAACCCGACCGGCACACCACGCGCGCGGAGCGCCGCGCCGAACCGCGCGAGGTGCGCGACCAGATCGCGAGGGGCGATCACCGGTTCACGCCTCCGGCGCCGAGGCGACGAGCTGGGCGATCGCTTCGTCGTCCATCGCCCGCACGTCGGACTCGTCCTTGAGGACGCACCCCAGCGTGAGGCGCACCGTCTCGGCGTCGAGCCGGTCCCGATGGAGGCGGACCAGCGCCTGCGCCCAGTCGATCGCCTCGGCCACCCCGGGGCGCTTGCGCAGCTCCCGGCCTCGGAGCCGCTGCACGGCGCCCGCGATCTCGCCGGCCAGACGCTCCGCCGCCTCCGGCACCTTCGCGCGGATGATGCGCACTTCCTTCTCGAGCTCGGGGTGCTCGATATAGAGGTAGAGACAGCGCCGCCGCAGGGCGTCCCCGATCTCCCGGCTGCGGTTCGAGGTGAGGACCACGTAGGGCACGTGCGCCGCATGGATCGTCCCCAACTCGGGAATGGTCACCTGAAAGTCGGAGAGCATCTCGAGCAGGAATGCCTCGAAGCCGTCGTCCGCCCGATCGATCTCGTCCACCAGCAGCACCGCGGGGCCTTCGCGCCGCGTGATCGCCCGGAGCAGGGGGCGCTCCAGCAAGTACTCGCGGCCGAAGATCAGATCCTCCAGCTCCGCCGGGTCACGACCCTGCTGCTCGGCGATCCTGAGCCGCAGCAACTGACGCTGGTAGTTCCACTCGTAGAGCGCGGTGGCGACGTCCAGCCCTTCGTAGCATTGCAGGCGAATCAGCTCGGTGTCGACCATCCGGGCGAGCACCTTGCCGATCTCCGTCTTGCCGACGCCCGCCTCGCCCTCGACGAGGAGCGGCTTGCGCATCTCCGTCGCAAGATACACGGCCGTGGCGATCGCCGGGTCGGCGACGTAGCCGTGCCGCTCCATCTCCTGCTGCACCGTCCGGATCGCGTCTTTCACGCGTCTTCCGCACCCGCGACCGACGGGACGTAGGCGGCCGGATCGGCGACGAAGCGGTCCCGGCAGCCCGCACAGCAGAAGTAGTAGGTGGCGCCGCGCAGCTCCGCGCGATGGCGGGCGCCCGCGGTCGCGACGCTCATGCCGCACACGGGGTCGCGCGCCTCCGCGGGCACCGTTGGGGCCGGCGCCGCGCCGTGATCGCCCCCGGCCGCGGCGCGCCGGCGGTGTTCGACGATCTCGGCCATGATGCTGAGGGCGACCTCCTCCGGTGTGCGGGCGCCGATGTCCAGCCCCGCCGGGCTCCGGATGCGATCGAGCGCGGCACGCGGGACGCCGCGGCCCTCGAGCGCCTCGCGCACATGGGCGAACCGCCGCCGGCTGGCCACCACCCCCAGGTACGCCGGCTCGAGCTGAAGCGCCGCCAGGACGGCGTCGGCGTCCCACTCGCCGATGGTCGCCACGACGGCAAACGTCTCGGGCGACGTGGCGCCGGCATCCACCGTGCTCGAGACGTGATCCGCCTCCGGCACATCGGCGCCGTCCACCTCGGGATCGACCAGGTGCGTGCGGTAGCCCATCGCCCGAGCGATCCGGACCAGCGCCCGCGCGCCGGGCGACGCCCCGAAGACGACGAGGAGTGGCGCGGGACGCACCGGCTGAATGAACACCTCCACCATGCCTCCGCTGTGGCAGGTCATTTCGAGCGTGCTCATGCCCGGGCGACGATGCGCCTCGGGATCGCGCGACAGGTTGACCAGCCGCGCCTCGCCGTCGGCCAGCGCCCGCAGCGCCTCCCGGACCACCAACGGCCGGGTACAGCTCCCGCCCAACCACCCATGGAAGGTACCGTCCCGCGTGATCACGGCCGAGTCGCCGGTGTGGGCCGAGCTGGGCGCGTCGCGCCGGACCACCGTGGCGAGCACGTACGGCTCCCCCCGGGCGCCCAGCGCCGCCGCCATCGCCAACAGATCGTTACGCACGCGCCGCTCCCGCGCGGGCGCGGGGCCGGAGGTCGTGGTGCACGCGTCGCTCGCTTGGGGGATCAGGGTCTGACGCTACTCCACGTGCCGACACCCCGCCAGGGTCGACCACATCGTACGCTCTGCCAGAGATTACCCCGCTCACCGGACGGCGTTCGGCCGGTCGATTTGCGGATCGCCGTCCACGGCGTATCTCTATCGTCACGAGTTGCGAGAACACACCACGGACAACGGTCTAACGGAGCTTCGCATGCGCCGTCTCATCACGCTCATCGTTCTCCTCGGGACCGCCCTCGCGCCCCGCGCGGCGGCCCAGGTGCCGTCCGATACCCTGCTCACGGTGAAGCACTTCCTCGACTGGGAGCAGGTGCGCGATCCGCAGATCTCGCCCGACGGCACTCAGATCATCTATACGCGCCGCTGGGTCAACGCCCTCGAGGACAAATGGGAGTCGGCCCTCTGGATCATGAACGCCGACGGCTCCAAGAACCGGAAGCTGGTCGAAGGGTCGAACGCCCGCTGGTCCCCCGACGGCACGCGGATCCTCTACCTCGCCGAAGGGGAGCCCAAGGGCACCCAGCTCTTCGTCCGCTGGATGGACGCCGAGGGCGCAACGTCACAGGTGACGCGGGTGCAGGAGAGCCCGCGCAACCCCACCTGGTCGCCCGACGGCCGCGCCATCGCGTTCGTGAGCATCGTGCCGGACAAGACCACGTGGTCCATCGACTTGCCGTCGGCGCCGGAAGGGGGCACGTGGACCAAGGCGCCCCGCGTCGTCGACCGGCTGCACTACCGCCAGGACCGGGCGGGATTCACGGAGCCCGGGTTCAGCCATCTCTTCGTCGTGACCGCGGACGGCGGCACGCCGCGGCAACTCACCTCGGGCAAGTGGAACGTGGGCGCCCGGTTCGACGGGCTGTTCTTCGGCGCCACGTTCGATTGGACGCCCGACGGGCGGACGATCGTGTTCGACGGCCTCAAGGACGACGCGGGCGATCGGACGTACCGGGCGTCGCATGTCTACGCGGTGGACATGGCGAGCGGCGCGGTCCGCCAGATCACCGCGCGGCCGGGCGCCTGGTCGGGCCCGGTCATGTCGCCTGACGGCCGGCTGATCGCCTTTACGGGCTACGACTCCACCGACGCGACCTATGCGATGGACCGGTTGTGGGTGATCGGCCTGGACGGCTCCGGCCTCCGTGGGCTCAGCACCGACTACGACCGCGAGCCCGGCCAGCTCCGTTGGGCGCCCGACGGCAACGGCATCTACTTCGTGGCGCAGGACCGTGGCTCCGTCAACGTCCAACTCGCGTCGCTCCGCGGCGGGGTGCAGGCCGTGACGGAGGGCGTGCACACGCTCTCGCTCAGCTCCATGGCTGCCGACCGGAACCTCACCGCCGTCGGCATCAAGAGCGATCCCGACGAGCCGGGAGACGTCGTGCGGTACAGCCTGCGGCGGCCGGGCCAGCTCACCCGGCTCACCCGGGTGAACGACGACGTGCTCGGCAACAAGCGATTGGGCGCGATGGAGGAGATCTGGTACACATCTTCCGGCGGGACGCGGGTGCAGGGATGGATCGTGACGCCGCCGGGATACGATGCCTCCCGGAAGTACCCGCTCATCATGGAGATCCACGGCGGGCCGTTTGCCATGTACGACGTGGACTTCGATTTCGACAACCAGGTCTTTGCGGCGAACGGCTATGTGGTGCTGTTCACCAACCCCAGGGGAAGCACCGGCTACGGCGAGCAGTTCTCCAAGGGGATCGATTTCGCCTATCCCGGCGTGGACTACGACGATCTCATGGCGGGCGTGGACGCGGTGGTCGCCCGCGGCTTCGTGGACACCACGCGAATGTACGTCGGCGGGTGCAGCGGCGGCGGGGTGCTGTCGAGCTGGGTGATCGGCCACACCGACCGGTTCGCCGCGGCGGCGGTGCGCTGCCCGGTCATCAACTGGATGAGCTTCGCGGGCCAGACCGACATCCCGTACTTCACGCATAGCTTCTTCCGCAAGCCGTTCTGGGAGGACCCCGACCGGTGGCTCGCGCAGTCCTCGCTCATGCACGTCGGGAAGGTGACGACGCCCACGGTCATCATGACGGGCGAGCTCGACCTCCGGACCCCGATGCCGCAGTCCGAGGAGTACTACGCGGCGCTCACGATGCGGGGCGTGCCTACGACGCTGCTGCGGTTCAACGAGGAGTACCACGGCACCGGGTCCAAGCCGAGCAACTACATGCGGACCATGCTCTACATGATGAGCTGGTACGGGAAGTGGATGCGGGAAGGCGGCAAGGCCGTGGAGGGCAAAGTGGCGGCGCCGTAACCGGCGTCCCCGCTCGCCGCGGGCATCGCACGGAGCGCCGGTGCCGCCCGCGCGATCACGGACAACGGATCACGGAAGACGTTGTTTCAGTTCCCGCCACAGCCGCTGTGCGATCGCCTCGGCGCCGGGCGGGTCGTAGTTCGAGAGCGCGGCGATCACCAGATCGCCGTTGCTCTCGAGCACGGCGCTCACGCCCGGCCCGCCGCCCGCGATGCCCAGACCCTCGGTGGCGGGCGGCGCCTCACCAGCGGCCGCCGGCCGGCCCGGCGCCGGCTCCGGCCCCTGAAAGAACCACGCGGTATACGCAGGCGGTAGCAGCCGGTGCGTGCGGAGCGCCCGGTCGAACCGCCACAGATCCTCGACGGTCGATTGCGCGCTCCCCGCGGCGTTCCCCTTGATGGGGAGCATGAACATGTTGCTCCGGCGCTCCCCGTCCTCGCCCCGCGACATCATCCTGGTGTACCCCTCGGCGATATCGGGCACCACCGCGTCGCGCTCGAAGAACCCCGAGCGCGTCATGCCGGCCGGCTCGAAGATGTGGCGCCGCACGTACGCATCGTACGGCTCTCCCGATAGTTCCTCGATCACCGCCCCCAACACGATGTAGCCGGCGTTCGAGTACTGCCGCGCCGAACCCGGCTCGAACAGGAGGGGTTCGTCGGCGAAGATCGGGAAGTAATCGCGAGGCGAGCGGTACAGCGCACGGGACGAGCGCCGAAACGTCTCGTTGAACAAGTCTCCCAGCCCCGAGGCGTGCTCCAGCAGTTGCCGAATCGTGATCTGCTCGGCGACCGTGCGGTTGGGATAGTCCGGCACGTGCCGGATCAGGCGATCGTCCAGCGAGAGCTTCCCCCGCGCCAGGAGCTGGCCGATCGCGATCTTGGTGAACGCCTTGTTGATCGACCCCAGGTCGAAGCGGGTGCTCAGCCGGTTGGGCACGTCGTAGCGCTTGGTTGCCAGGCCGTGGGCGGCGGTGAACAGCACCTCGCCCTTGTAGGCCACCAGCGCGGTGCCCGAGAAGAGATCCCGCGTCGCCAGGTCGTCGAAGTAGCGCGTGAGCGCCCGGATGATCGCGGGGCGATCGGCGCCGGCCGGCAGACTGAACGCCGGGAACTCGCTCCCTCGCGCTTCACCCGGCCCGCCCCGCTCGACGGAGAGTCCCGAGATGCGAAACGGCGGGCCGGCCTCGAACTCGAAGCCCAACGTCGCCGCGGGAGCGGGCGCGTTGGCGGGCGCCAGCGTCAGGTTCAGCGTGTTGGGGCGCAGGACATCCACGCCCTCCAGCTCCATGCTCCCCAGATCCTGCACGAGCCGGCCGGCCATGCGGCGCCAGTCGTCCGCGCTGCGGCGCTGCCAGGTGGCGGGCGTCAGGTTCGCCTCGAGAACGCGCACGGCGCTGTCGGCATCGCCGGACTTGAGCGACCGGTAGAACGCCATGGCGCGCCGCTCCTGCGCCACTTCCGGCCGTTCGGGCGTTTGGGCCCGTGCGACGCGGGTGACGGTGGCGCCCGCCGAGAGGACGAGACAGGCGGCCGCCACGGCGATGGACGCTCGGACCATGGATGCGCTCCTTGGTGGACCGGGGGTACGGATCTCGGTTCGTGTTAGGAGATGACTGACGGCGGGAAAGGGTCGCATCGGCGATCCGCCACCTGCGGCCGGACGTGGACGTTCTCCGTTTTCGGTGTTGCCCTTCCGACCGCCAAGGATCGCCGGTGGCGGCTACGAGCGCTCGAGCACCAAGTGGCAGAGCGACGAGTCGATGTGGACCACCTCGCGCAGCCGTTCGTGCACCACGACGCTGATCCGGTCGCCGTAGCGCGACAGCCGCCGCAGCAGGCGCTGGAGGTGCCGCACCTCGTTCGCGCGGAGCTCGTCGATGCGGAGCGTCACCGACGCCGTCGAGTCGCGCAGCACCCGCGAGAGCTGGCGCCGGGCCCGCCGGTAGAAGCCGCGGTCCACCCAGCCGTGGAGGCGGAGCGACACGCTCGCAGCCGCCTGCCGCACGCCGTCGAGCGACACCTCGAGGCTGCCCGCCTTGAGGTAGCGGCGGAGCGCGCGCTCGAGCGCCTGCACGTGGTCGCGGGCGCGCTCGACCGCGGGCCGCTCGCGTACCCGGAAATGCCGGTCGATGTAGTCGCGCATCGCAAGCCCGAGGATCCAGTCCTCGACCGCCCGCGGGATGAGCAGCGGGCGCGACCACGGAACGGAGCCCAGGAATCGGACGATGCGCGCGGGGCCGCCCGGCAGGAGTCCGCGCAGCAGGAACCGGCCCCCGATCCCCAGAAGCTGCCACAATGAGTGCCGGCGCGCGGTCGCCGCTGGCGACGCCAGGTAGCGGTTCTTGTTCTTGACCCGTGCCGCGATCCCCTCGTCGTCGAACAGCCGTTCGTGGAGCGCGCGGTAGCCCGCGACCATCTCCTCGTAGCTCATCCCGACGGGGTTGACGTTGGTGCTCAGCTTCGAGTTGTCGGTCCCGTTCGCGTCGGTCCGGAGCCGCCCGGCCTTCTCGAGCCGCTCGTAGAGCGGCGTCTTGGGGAGTGCCTGGAGGAGCCCGATCATGGCGGCCTGAATGCCCGAGCGGCGGATGAACGTCTCCTGGCGCTCGAACGTCGCCACGGTGTCGTGATCGAAGCCGATGATGAACCCCGCGAAGATATCGACGCCATGCGCGTAGATCGCGCGCAGCGAGGTGAGAAGGTCCTGACGCGTGTTCTGGAACTTGAGCGTCTCCTTGAGACTCTCCTCGTCGGGCGACTCGATGCCGAGGAACACCCACCCAAAGCCCGCCTGGCGGAACAACTCGAGCAGCTCCGCGTCCTGCGCGAGGTTGAGCGACGCCTCGGTGCCGAAGTGGAACCGATAGTCGTGCTCCCGCTGGTATTCGGCGAGGTACTTGAGCAGGTCCTTGGCGACCGGCTTGTTGCCGATCAGGTTGTCGTCCACGAAGAAGGCGCTGCGGATGCCGAGCGCGCGAAGCGCGTCCAACTCGCGGCCCACCTGCTCGGGTGACTTGGTCCGCGGCCGCCGGCCGAACATCACGATGATGTCGCAGAACTCACAGCGGAACGGGCAGCCCCGCGAGAACTGCAGGCTCATCGTCTGATACCGGTCCACGGGCAAGAGATCGAAGCGCGGGACCGGGGTGTCGGCGAGCGAGACGACGCCCGTCTCGTGGTAGAGCCGCTTCGCCGTGCCCTGTTCCAGGTCCCGGCAGAACTGGGGCCAGATGTATTCCGCCTCGCCCGCCACCACGGTGTCCGCCAACGGCTCATACAGCTCGGGGCAGAGCGACGCGTAGCTCCCGCCCGCCACGGTGCGGTAGCCCTCGTTCCGGTAGTACCGGAGCAACTCCCGCTGGCGGGGGAACTGCACGCCCATCCCGCAGACGCCCACGAGGTCCGCCGCGGGCGCCAAGGGGATCGGCTCCACGTTCTCGTCCACGATCGTGATGTCCCACTCGGGCGGGCACAGGGCGGCGAGTGTCGCGAGCCCCAACGGCGGATTCACCGCCCGGCGGCCGGGCAGCACGCGGTCCATCGCCCACTTGAAGCTCCAGAAGCTCTCGGGAAACCGTGGGTTGATCAGCAGCAGACGCATGGGCCGTCCCGGCAAGAGTCGACGCAAGAAGGCGTTCCGTAAACATTCAAGTGATAATGGCCGGGGGCCCCTGTCAAGCCGGCCCGCCCGTTTGAGGCCGCCCGATGAAACGAAATCGACCCGCGGGGCGTCTGGTATCGCAGGGCAACGTCTCGAACTAGCCGTCACCGCTCGAGGGGTCTATCCTACGGGTGCGCGCCCCCCGCGGGGCGATCCTCGTCGAGCTGAGGGGAGCCAGGGTGTCCGATCCGATGAGCCGGCTCACGTCGGCGCTCGCCGGCCGCTACGTGATCGAGCAAGAGCTCGGGACGGGCGGAACCGCGACCGTATACCGCGCGCACGACGTCCGGCACGACCGCACCGTGGCCATCAAGGTGCTGCGTCCCGATCTGGCGGCGTCCGTCGGGAGCGAGCGGTTCCTGCGGGAGATCCGGATCGCCGCCAACCTGAGCCATCCCCACATCCTGCCGCTGCACGACTCGGGCGAGGCGAACGGGCTGCTGTATTTCGTGATGCCCTACGTCGAGGGCGAGTCGCTGCGCGACCGGTTGAGCCGCAAGGGCGCCCTGTCCATCAGCGAGGTCACGCGGCTGCTGCGCGAGGTGGTGGATGCGCTCGCCTTCGCGCACAAGCGCGGCATCGTGCACCGCGACATCAAGCCCGACAACGTCATGCTGGCGGACCGCCACGCGCTGGTCACCGATTTCGGCGTGGCCAGGGCCGTGACGGGCGTGGCGACCAGCCAGCGGATGACGAGCATCGGCGTGGCCGTGGGTACACCGGCCTACATGGCGCCGGAGCAGGCTGCGGCCGATGCCGACATCGATCACCGGGCGGACCTGTACGCGCTCGGCGTGATGGCGTACGAGATGTTGACCGGCCGGCCGCCGTTCCAGGGTGCGACCAGCCAGGTCGTCATGATCGCGCACGTCACCGAACCGCCGCCGCCCGTGACCGAGCACCGGCCGGACGTGCCGGGGTGGCTCGCCGACACCGTGATGCGCTGCCTCGAGAAGGATCCGGCCGACCGCTGGCAGAGCGCCGAGGAGGTGCGCGCCCAGCTCGAGGCGCACGCGACGCCGACCGGCGACCAGGCGGCCGTCGACACCACGACGCTCTCCGCCCAGGCGCTGCTCCGGCGCAGCGAGCCGGCTCGGGTGCTCGGCCTGTTTGCCGCGGGCGCCGCCCTCGTGCTCGGGCTCGCGTACGGCGTCACGATCCTGCTGGGCCTCCCCGCCTGGGTCTTCGGGGTGGCGGCGACCATCACGGCGGCGGGCCTGCCGCTCGCGGTGTTCACCGGCCGCGCCGAACGGCATCGCGCCCGGGCACGAGTTGGCGGCGCCGCGCGCGCCTCGGGCCTCGCCGCGTGGCTCACCTGGCGCCGCGCCGGCGCGGGTGGGGCCCTCGCGTTCGGCGCGCTGGCCGCGGCGACCGCGGGGTACATGGCGATGCGGCTCCTGGGCATCGGGCCGGTCGGCACGCTCGTCGCGTCGGGCGTGCTGGCCGAGCGGGAGCGGCTCGTCCTGGCCGACTTCGAGAACCGCACGGCGGACTCGGCGCTTGGCGAGGCGGTGACCGAACTGTTCCGCATCGATCTCGCACAGTCGCGCGCCGTCACGGTGCTCGAGCCCGCCCAAGTGGCCGCCGTGCTCTC
>JBFJHJ010000049.1:0-11024 GCA_041613315.1 Gemmatimonadales bacterium | reverse complement strand
TCACGCTCGCGCTCGCCGCCTGTATCCAGCCGGACGTCGAGGGTATCCGGCAGAGCGATCTCGAGGGCGCGCTCGCCGCCTTCCAAGGCAACATCGCGGCGATCCACCGTCGCGATACGGAGGCCTACTTGTCCCACTACCTCGACTCGCCCCAGTTTACCGTGGCGTCGGCCGACTCGCTCACGCGGGGGTTCATGATCTTCGCGCAGGCGCGGCGGGCGAGCCGCGACTGGCCGGACACGCTCATGGCCGGCCAGCCGACGCTGGTCTGGATCGCCCCGGGTGTGGTGTGGGGCGCCTACTCCTACACCGTCGTGCAGGCCGGCGAAACCTCGCGCGGCTGGTCGGACCGGGTCTTCCTGAAGACGGGCGGCGGGTGGAAGATCGTCGTGACGGGGGTGCGGCAAGGGTGTGCGTGCTGATGCCGCATCCCCCGGTCAGCGGTCCGCGGTCCGGCCGACCCGCGGTCACCCCCCGGATTGCTGATTGCAGACCACCGACGGCGGCAGGAGACTGAGGCATGCAAGTCAGGCTCACGGCTCCGATGCTCGACGCCCTCCGGTCCACGCGAGAGATCCCCGACACCCTCCGGGCGCGGGTGGCGAAGGCCACGAAGGACGGGGACGCGTACCTCGTGACGCTGAGCGACGATGAGGCGATCGCGATGACGGAGATGTGCCAGTGGTACATCGTCGCCGACCCGGACACGGGCGAGATGTCGGACACGTCGAAGCTGTATGACGCGATGGTCGAGGCGATCGACGAGGCCCAATGAGCAAACGACACGAGCAGGACCGGTCCGGATGGCGGGCCGCGGACACTCACACTCGGAGCAGGCCCATGCGAGTCGTGGCACTGATCTCGATCTTTCTGGTGCTGGCCCTGCCGGCACAGGCGCAAGAGAAGGAAGCCATCCCGGTTCCGTCCGCGCTCCAGGGGCTGCCGTTCTCGGCCGCGGTCCGGGTCGGCAACATGCTGTACCTCTCCGGCCAGATAGGCACGGTCCCGGACAGCCGGGACTTGGCGCCCGGCGGCATCGCGGGACAGACGCGCCAGACGCTGGAGAACATCCGTGCCACGCTCGAGCGGGTGGGCAGCTCGATGGAGCGGGTGGTCAAGTGCACCGTGTTTCTGGTCGACATCAACGATTACCAGGCGATGAACCAGGTGTACGCGACGTTCTTCCCCACGGACCCGCCGGCCCGGTCCACCGTCGCGGGCAGCGGGCTCGCCCTGGGGGCGAAGGTGGAAATCGAGTGCATCGCGCTGGCGGGGAGTTGAAACGCCGTTGTTTCCTGGTTATCCCTTCCTCATGGCGTCATCGGCCGTCAGCGACGCGCAGCCCACCGGTCCAACCTGGACAGGGAAGGGACCGCCGATGACAGGGTGCTCCACAATGACCGAGACGCATCCCGCCCGCCGATGAAGGTCCAACGTCAGCTCTCCCGGCTCGAGCCGATGGTGCTGCACCCGCTCCACGGGGTGAATGGCACCACCTGGCATCGCGCGCCCCGGAGGAAGTGGTGCATCGCGCAGATCCTCCAGCACCTGGCGATCGGCGTGGACTTGGTCGCCGTGGCGTTCGAGCAGCGGGCCGACAAGCCGGCGATGCAACGCCGCTCCAAGCCGTACCAGACGGTGCTCCGGCATCTCGTGCTGGGGGTGGGCCGCATCCCCGGCGGCCTGAAAGCGCCCGAGCTCACCAAGCCTGAGCCGAAACCCGAGCCCGACCTCGTGACCGCCGAGTTCCGGATGGGGGTGCAGAATCTGAAAGGGCTCGCGGACAACTGGCCCCGTGACCGGCAGGTGTCCCTCTACGTGCGCCACCCGCTGCTGGGCGACCTCAACTTCCCCGAGTGGGTGCGGTTCCACTACCTCCACTGCCGCCATCACGCCGGACAGATCCGGCGGCGGCTCGAATGGGTGCAGAAACGGTCCTGATCCGTCGTCCGAACCCCGCAACCCGCACTCCGCAACTCCCCAATCCGCGATCGGCAATCCGAAGGCGCCAAACCGTGGCCCGCCGGATCACACGCATGGTCATGGGTCTTACGACGGATGTCGGCGAACGAGAGCGGGCGACGGATTGCCGACCGTAGGTTGCCGACCGTTTCAGCTTCCGAGTTTGCGATCGGCGTGCGGCGCCAGCGAGGGCCGCATCGCGGCCGCTACCGTTTCGGGGCGCGCCGGCGTTTCCGTGCCGGGCCGCCGCCGCGGTCGCTCGCCACGGTCAACCCCTGCTGCGCGACGGCGGGCGTGAGCGGCGCCGCGGCGTTGCCGACGGCCGAAAGCGCCTCCGCCATCGCGGCTGCAGCGGTAGCGGCGCGCTCGTGCAAGGCCACAGCCACCAGCGCCGATCCCGATCCCGAGATGGTGACGCCGTAGGCGCCCGCGGCGAGGCCCGCCGCGACCGCCGCGTCGTAGCCCGGGATGAGCTGTTTCCGATGCGGTACGGCGAGCCGGTCGTCCATGCCGTGGGCGATGAGCTCACCGTCCCCCTGCACGAGTCCCAACACCAGCGCCGCCGCGCGGCCGGCTTGCGCGATCGCCGTCTCTCGCGGGACGGCCGTCGGCAGGATGGCGCGGGCTTCCCGCGTGTCCACCGTGCGCTCGGGGAGCGCGAGCGCCACGCCGAGTGCCGCGTGGAACGGGAGCCGCGTGGGGCGGGACGCGGCGAGGACGAGGCCACCCAAGACCGCGGGCGCCGCGTTGTCGGGATGTCCCTCGCGCTCCGCCGCTTCGCGGAACACCGCGTTCGGCTCGGGCGGGCGGCCGGCGATCAGCTCCCGAAGAGCGATCGCCGCGACGGCGGCGGCGGCCGACGCCCCCAGGCCGCGACTCACCGGAATATCGGAACGCACCTCCAATCGGAGATCGGACGGCAGTGCGTCGCCCAGGATGCTCCGGATGATGTCCCGGTCCGGCCGCAGCTTGTCGAGCGTGCCGGTATAGCGCGGCGCGCCTTTGCCCGCGACCAGCCGCGCCTCGAGCCAGAGATCCAGGGCGAGCCCCACGCAGTCGAACCCCGCGCCGAGATTGGACGTCGAGGCCGGAACGCGGACGGTGATCACGCGACGAGGCGCTCGAGGGCATCGAGGTCCGGCTCGATCAGCGGCGCGGTGTCGAGCGCTCCTTCGAGGACGTCGATCGTCTTGAGCCCGTTGCCGGTGATGCAGAGGACCACTTCGTCGTCGGCGTGCAGTCGTCCCTCGGCGGCGAGGCGTCGGGCCGCGCTCACGGTGACGCCGCCCGCGGTCTCGGTGAACACGCCGGCGGACTCCGCGAGCACGGTGATGCCCTCCACCACCTCCCGCTCCGAGACGGCCGCGGCCCAGCCGCCGGAATCGCGGATCGCGCGCGCGGCCCACCGACCGTCCACGGGATCGCCGATGGCGATCGAACGGGCGATGGTCTGAGGCTCGACGGGCGTGATCTGCTCGATCCCGGCCAGGACGGCGGTCGCGATTGGCGCGCACCCGGCGGCCTGGACGCCGAAGATCCGGGGCGCCGGGTCGGCCACCCAGCCAAGGCGCCGCAGCTCCTCGAATCCCTGGTGCAGTTTGGTGACGAGCGACCCGCCCGCCATCGGTGCCACCACGGCGCCGGGGAACCGCCACCCGAGCGCTTCCGCGACTTCGAACGCGACGGTCTTCGAGCCCTCGCCGTAGTACGCGCGGAGATTCACGTTCACGATCCCCCAGCCGAACCGCTCGGCGGCGGCGCGCGTCAACCGGTTGATCTGATCATACGTACCGCACACGCGCACGAGCCGGGGCCGGTAGACCGCGGTGCCGGCCACCTTGGCGGCTTCGATATCGTGGGGGATGAAGACCCAGGCGGGGAGTCCCGCGCGGGCGGCGTGCGCCGCCACGGCGTTCGCGAGGTTGCCGGTGCTGGGGCAGCCCACCGTCCGAATCCCGAGCTCCAGCGCTTTGTTGATGGCGACGGCGACCACGCGGTCTTTGAAGGAGAGGGACGGAAACGAGAAGCCGTCCAGCTTGAGCCACACCCGCCCGACGCCGATCGCTCGGGCGAGCGGCGGCACCTCGACGAGGGGCGTTCCGCCGGAGTCGAGGCTCGTTCCGGGTGCCTGGTCGAGCGGGAGCAACTCGCGATAGCGCCAGAGCGTGCGCGGCCGCCCGCGCAGGGCGTCGCGGTCCACGGCGCGCGCGATCGCCGCCCAATCGTAGACCGGGTCGAGCGGTGCGCCGCAGGTCTGGCAGGCGGTCAGCGCGGTCGTCGTGGGAGCGTCCGCGGCGCAGTCGCGGCAGCGCAGATGGCGGACGAAGGTCATAGCGGCTCAAGATAACCGGGATGGGCGCCATCAGCCTGCTGGAGCACTCAACCCGGCGGACCCTGGAGGGCGCCGCCGTGGGGATCCGCGAGCGCTCGCGGGTCTACCCCGCCACGTGCGAACGGACTGCCCCCGGACTGCGAGTGACGGAGCCTGGAGCGCCGTTACTCGTACCGCAACGCCACGATCGGGTCCAGACTCGCCGCCCGCTTCGCCGGCCAGAGTCCGAAGAAGATCCCCACCGCTGCGCTGAAGGCGAACGCCAACATGATCGCCTTGGGCGAGACGAGCGTGTTCCAGTTCGCCAGCGCCGAGAGCAGGACCGCGCCGCTCGACCCCAGGAAGATGCCGACGAGGCCGCCCAGCAGGCAGAGCACCAGGGCCTCCACGAGGAACTGCAGCATGATGTTCTGGCGTGTGGCGCCCAGCGCCTTGCGGATGCCGATCTCCCGGGTCCGCTCCGTCACCGAGACCAGCATGATGTTCATGATCCCGATGCCGCCCACGAGCAGGCTTACGGCGGCGATACCGGCGAGCAGGAACGTGAACGTGCGCGTCGTCTCCTCGAAAGTCGCCAGGAACTCCGCCCGGTTGCGCACGTTGAAGTCGTTGTCGCCGCCCGGGCGGATGCCGTGCTCGCGCCGCAACACGCGCTCGATCTCGATCATCGCGACGGTCATCGAGTCGGGATGCGGGACCTGCACCGTGATGGAGCGCAGCCGGTCCGTGCCGAAGATCCTGAACTCGGCGGTCTCCAGCGGGATCAGGATCTGTTCGTCGGGGTTCGTCCAACTCCCCTGCGCGCCTTTCTCCGCGAGCACGCCGATGATCTCGAACGGAATGCCCCGGATCTTGATCTGCTGGCCGATCATCGCGCGGCCGTTGGCGTTCAACATGGTCGGGACCGCGTAGCCCAGGACGGCTACCCGCTTGCGCGCCTCGCCGTCACCCGCCGTGAACATCCGGCCCGCGGCCACGGTGTAGTTGTTGACCAGCACGTAGGCGGGGACGGTGCCGATGACGTTGACGTTGAGGTTCTGGCTACCGTACTCGATCTGCAGGCTCCGCGACGCCATCTCCGGAATCACCGCGGTGAGGCCCCGGGCGTCCCGCTCGAGCGCGCGGGCGTCGTCCGTCGTGAGGCTCACCCGCTGTTCGCTCGCGATCCCCCGCATGAACGACTGCCCGGGATAGATCGAGAGCAAGTTCGTCCCCAGGCTCTCGATCTGGTCCTGCACGGCCTTTTGCGCGCCGGTGCCCAGCGCCACCATGGTGATCACCGCCGCGACGCCGATCACGATGCCGAGCGTCGTGAGGAACGCCCGAAGCTTGTTCGTGCTGATCGCCCCGAGGGCGACCTGGAAGATCTCGCCGAACAGCATCAGCGGCTCCTGTTCGAGCTCGAGCTCGTGGTCGTCGTCGTGCTCTGGCGCTGCACGTCGGGCAGGCCGCGGCCTGCCATGCGGCCGATGCGCTCTTGCCACTCCTGTTGGCTGGCGATGAGGCTGGCGCTGGGCAACACCAGCACGGTATCGGTCGCGTCGATGCCGGAGACGATTTCGGCATAATCGAGGTCGGTGAGACCGGTGCGCACGGGGACCGCCGTAGGCTGGCCGTTCCGCATCACGAAGACGATGTAATTACCGCCGAAGAGGTACTCCGTACTCTGGGACGAAAGCGCCGCCCCGCCAGGGCCGCCGCGCGCGCCGGGGCCGCTGGGACCGCCCCTGCCCCCACCCCTGCCGCCGAACACCTGGCGCAGCAGCGCCCGGTCCTCGGTGGAGAGCGACTGGGGGCCGCCGCCCGAGCGCATCTTCGCGAACAGTTCCTGGACCTTCTTCTCCGACACACCCTCCGGGAGCTCGACCGTCCGCCCGTCAGGGAGCGTCACGGTGGGCTTGGCCGCCGCCGGCGCGGCGGTCGTGCCGCCGAGGGAGGCCTGACCGCCCCCCTGTCCCGCCTGCCGCTCCTGCGCCTGTCGCCGCGCATCGGCGATCTGCTCCTGCACCGCGCTCGGGTCGAGCCCGAGGACCATCGCCGCCGAGCCCACGTCCCGCTGCGTGCGGAGCGCGGCGTTCGGGATCGCCAGCACGTTCTGCCGCGAGCCGATGTGCACTTCGACCTCGGCGTTCATCCCGGGCTTGAGCAGCCCCTGCGGGTTGGGGATCCGCACGAGGACCGGAAACATCGTGACATTTTGCTGCACCGTCGCCTGTGGCTCGATCTTGAGCACGCGCCCCTGAAACGGCTGGTTGGGGTACGCATCCACGGTGACCGTGACCGGTATGCCCGGCTGGATCTTGCCGATGTCCGTCTCGTCCACCAGGGCGCGCACCTGCACGGTGTCGAGGTTGGCCATCTGCAGCAGCGTAGTGCCGCCCGACACCTGGCTGGTGGCCGAGGCGATCACGGTGCCGATCTCGACGGCTTTCGCGATGATGACGCCGCTGGCCGGGGCCCGCACGTCGGTGTCCTCGAACGCGATGCGCGCGTCTTCCAGGGAACGCTGGGCTCGGACGAGCTGAGCGTTGGCGTTCGCCGCCTGGAGCCTGGCGTTCTCGTACTCCTGCTCCGTGATGGATTGCGTCTTGTACAACTCTTCCGCCCGGCGGAGCTGGGACCGTGCGTTCGCGAGCTGCGCCTTCGCAACGTCGAGGTCGGCCTCGGCCTGCTTGAGCGCGTTGCTCGGCACGCGGGGATCGACCTTGATCAGAAGCTGGCCGGGCCGGACGGCATCGCCTGTCTCCACGCGTACGTCGATGATCTCGCCGGAGGCCTTCGACTTGACGTCCACCGTCGTGACCGGCTCGATCGTCCCGGCGGCGCTCGCCGACACGACGATGTCGCGGCTGGCGACGGGAACGAGCTGATAGACGGGCGCCTGGCGCTGCTCGCCACAGGCGAGGGCGGTGAGGGCCGCGAGCGATACGGGAAACAGATGTCGCTTCATGTCACGTTCTCAGTCAGGATGTCTCGCGCCACCTTGCCGTCCAGCAGGTGGATCTGCCGGTTGGCGTGCGTCGCGATATCGTGTTCGTGGGTGATGAGCAGAATCGTCTGCCCCGCGTCGTGCAGGATCTCGAAGACCTACATGATCTCGCCGCTGGTGACGGAGTCGAGGTTCCCCGTGGGCTCGTCGGCGAGCAGGATGCTGGGGTCGTTCACCAGTGCCCGCGCGATGGCGACCCGCTGGCGCTGGCCGCCGGACAGCTCGTTCGGGCGATGCACCATTCGGTCGGCGAGCCCGACCCGCTCGAGCGCGCTCTCCGCCCGCTCGCGGCGCTGGCGCGACGCCATGCCGGCGTAGATGAGCGGCAGCTCCACGTTGTGCAGCGCCGTCGCCCGCGGCAGCAGGTTGAAGGTCTGGAAGACGAAGCCGATCTCCTTGTTGCGGATCCGGGCCAACTCGTCGTCGTCCAGCTCGCTCACTTTCTGCCCGTTGAGCCAGTACTCGCCCGCGGTCGGCGTGTCCAGGCAGCCGATCAGGTTCATGAGTGTGGACTTGCCCGATCCCGACGGTCCCATGATGGCCGTGAACTCGTTGCGCCGGATCTGGATGTCCACGCCCATCAACGCGTGCACCACCTCGGCGCCCATGATGTATTCCCGCGTCAGCTTGTGGGTGAGGATGATGATATCCGGCTGCGGGATGTCCCCGGTCCGGAACTCCATCGGCCGCGCGGCGCCGGTCATAGCTCCCTCCCGATGAGTGCTTCGATCTGGGCCCTCGCTACGAGGAAATCGAGCTGGGCCTGGACCCGGTCCACCTCCGCCTGGTCGAGACTGACCTGCGAGGTCAGGACGTCCACGATCGTGGCGGCTCCGAGCCGGTAGCGCTCGCGCTGGATCCGCAGGTCCTCTTCGGCGGCGGCGTGACTCGCCACGGCGATCGCCAACCGCTGCTGGGCCGACGTCAGCGCCGCCAGGTGCTGAGTCAGCTGGGCGTTGGCGCGCCGGCGGGCGTCGTCGGCCTGCGCCAGCGCGGTCTCCCGGGCGGCGGCGGCGCGCGCGACGTTCACCTCCCGCGTGAAGCCGTTGAAGATCGGCCAATTGAAGTTGAGTCGGAGCGTCCACGTGTTGTTGAGCTGGTCGATCGTCTGCCCCGCCCACGAGTTCGAGAAGGAGGCGCTCAGCGTCGGGAAGTACTGCGCCCGCGACACGGCCATCGCGGCCCGGGCCGCGCGGGCGGAGGCCTCAGCCTCGACCACCGCGGGTGCCGACGCGACGATCTCCGCACGGAGCTGCGCCGTGTCGAGCACCACCGGCTCGAGCAGCGCGGGCTCCGACGTCGCCCGCACCGATCCCTCGACGCCGATCAGCCGCGCCAGATTCGCCTCGGCGGTCGCGCGTTGCGTCTCGGCCGTGAGCCGTTGCAGCTCGGCGCTACCCAACTCCACGCGGGCCCGCAGCGTGTCGGACCGGATGGCGCTCCCCGCGGCGAGCTTGTCGCGGGAGATCTTGAGCTGCTCTTGCGCACGCTCGATCCGGGTCTCGGCGACGCGCACCAGCTCGTCGGCCGCCAGCGCGTTGAAGAACGTCTGCTTCGTCTCCAGGATCACCTGGAACCGCTGGTTCACCAATGACGCGTCGGCGCTCTCGAAGTCGGCGCCGGCCGAGCGGTTCTGCGCCGCGCGCCGGAAGCCGTCGAACAGCTCGAGCGAGGCGTTAAAACCCGCCGAGTAGGATGTCGACGCGGCCGAGACCGTGCGCTGGGTGTTCGGGTCGAACCGCGTCGCGGAGTTGGTGCTCCAGCCGCCGTTGCCCGTGAGGTTCGGCAGCCAGTTGCCCACCGCCTCCCGCTTGCCGGCGCCGGCGACGTCCACCTGTCCCCGCGCCTGCACCATGCCCGGATGCGCCCGCACCGCGAGGTCGAGCGCGTCGCCCAGCGTGACGCTGCGCACCTGCCCGTCCGCCGCGCCCGGCACCAGGAGCACGGCGGCGAGCATGACCGGGAGCCAACGCGTGTCAACGGTCACGGCGCCCTCCACGCTCCCGGTCGTGCGCCGCCCGAGTGCTGTCGCTCTTCCCTATCATCGCGGCGAACATCGTCCGCTGGCGCTCGTCCAGGACCTGCATGATCTCGCCACGGATCTGCGTGCGGAGCGAGTCGAACCGCGGCGCGACCCCCTGCCACAACTCACGCATCGCCGTCTGTCGGCGGTCCAGGATGGTGTCCACCGACGCTCGCTGCGTGGGCGTGAGCGCCAGCTCCTGCTGGAGCCGCTCGCTATAGCCCGCGCGGCGCCCCTCGCGCCGCCCGTCGCCGTCGTCGTGGCCCATCGCCGCCGACACCGCCCCGCCCGTCGCCACGCCGGCGACGAACGTCGCGATCAGCAGCGCGACGGCCCAGAGTTTGGATTTGTTGAGCATATATCCGTGATCCGCCATCCGTTGTCCGTTGGTGTATAGCCCGCCCGTTCCCCTCGATCGTCGCCGTCTTCATCGCCTCCGCTGAGTAGGGACGACGGAAAACGGAGCACGTCGGTTTCAATTGCCCAACGCCACCGCCAGTACCACGTCCACGTCGGGGTCCGTCGTCGACGCGAGGAGCGCCGGAACCGCGAGCCCGTCGTCCGCCATGCGGAGCGGGTCGGCGAGGTTGCCGCTTTCGGCGGTCCGTTGGCCGCCCAGCCAGATCGCCGCGCCCGCCATGAGCACGAGCGCTGCGGCGAGACCGGGGCGTGCCCACCGCACCAACTGGTCCACCCAATCCGCCGGCCGCGCGCCCAGCTGTCCCTCGGCGGCCGCGACGACACGCTGTGCGAACGCGCGATCGTCGCCGCCGCTGAGGACCGCCCGGAGCGCCGCCCCCAACTCGGGGTCGGGCCGATGATCGAACGGCGAGGGCGTCGTCATGCGGTCTCCTCTCTCCAGTCTCGCCACTTCGCGAGCGCCGCCCGCAACGCGCGGCGCGCGTGGAAGACGTCGGATCGCACCGTGCCGGACGGGACCCCCAACAACTCGGCGATTTCCTCGTGGGGGTACCCCTCCACGTCGAACAACACCACCGCCAGCCGCTGGCGCTCCGGCAATGTCGCGAGCGCCGCCTCGAACTCGCCGCGGAACGCCGCGCGGTCGGTCGCCGCATCCGGCGCCGGGTCCGTGCTCCGTGCGGCCGGCGGGATGGGCTCAGCCGTCCGGACCTTCCGCCGCCGCCGCCGGTCGTTCGCCGCGTTCGCCACGATCCTCAATAACCACGGCCCGAACGGGCGCGTCGGATCGTAGCGTCCCAGGTGTCGGAGCGCCGCCAGGAATCCGTCCTGCGCGGCGTCGTCCCCGTCGTCCGAGTTCCCCAGGATGGCCCGCGCCACCCGGCGGGCCTGGCCCGCATAACGGAGCACCAGCGTGCCGAACGCATCGCGGTCGCCCGCCTGCGCCAGGGCCGCGAGCTCGGCATCCTGCATATCGGGATTACGCACGGCGGTCCGGGGGCGTTGGACGCTCAGCGGCGCCCGTAGGCGCGCCGTCGGAAGAAGTGCGAGGCGGCGGCGGCGGCCAAGCCGAAGCAGAGGACGGCCAGCGCGTAGGCCATCATCCGGGGGAGGGCGAGGAACAGGGTGCCCACGCCGACGAAGCCGAACATGACGGCCCCGGCGATCGAGCGGCGGGCGGCACCCGCGACCTGGCGCACGGTGGACGCCGCGCGGCGCGGGAGCGCCAGCGGCGGCCGGCTGCCCGGCGGCTCGCTCGGCACCACCGCCGGGGGCAGCCGGTGGGCGACCACCGGCCG
>JBFJHJ010000048.1:0-11350 GCA_041613315.1 Gemmatimonadales bacterium | reverse complement strand
CCGAGTCGGTCGTCTCGAGCGAGTAGATCAGGTAGGTGCGGGGGCCGCCGCACGGCTTGGCGCCGAACGCCATCGAGCGACACTGCGCCACGTCGCGGCAGCGGGGCTGCGCAACTAGCGTCGCGATCGCCGCGCGCGCGCTGTCGAGGCTCACCTCCCCTCCAGGTCGTTCCGGCGGTGGGGCACTCGGCCGGCACGACGCGAGCGTGACCAGCACGCCTGCCGCGGCGATGGCCCGAATCATGTCGCGGTCAGCTCCCGGCCCGCACCGTAAGGCGATAGGGTCGGCCGTACCATCCGAAGACGGCGATGAAGTACGTGCCGGCGCCGAGGCTCATGCTGATCCGCGAGCAGAAGTTGTTCCCGTCCAGGTCCACGTCGTCATGCTCGGCCAGCAGGGTCGCCGTCTCGTCGAACAGCTGGAGGATCGTGTCCTCCTCGAGCGCGAACCCACAGGCGCCGTCGTTCGCGGAGGTCTCGAACGTATACGTCCCCTGGCTCGGCACCCGCACCCGGTACACGTCGGCGTCGGTCGCGGGGTCGGCGATCGCGCCCAGCATGTAGCCGCCCACGGGTAGGGCGTCGGCGGTGCCGAACGAGTCGTTGCCCTCCACTTCGCGCGGCAGCCCGACCGAAAAGCTCGCCGTGGTGGTCCCGGCGCCGTTGATCGTGAGCGCGCTGGGGGCCGGTGCCCCGCCGAACGCGTCCCACCGGCGACCCGCTACCCCCACGAGACCGTCGCCGTCGGCATCTTGGCCGGCGTATACGTAGTAGTCGGCGTCCCCCAGCTCGCGGAACTCGTACGTGCCGTCGGGGGCGGCCGT
Organism: Gemmatimonadales bacterium; assembly: GCA_041613315.1. GTDB lineage: Bacteria > Gemmatimonadota > Gemmatimonadetes > Gemmatimonadales > GWC2-71-9 > JBFJHJ01. The sequence continues at coordinate 10,526 of JBFJHJ010000048.1, read as the reverse complement.
GGCGGTCGCGACCGACGCCCCCGTCGTGGCGTCGACGAGCCGGGCGTAAAGTGCCCGGGGTGGCGCCAGGCTCTGGGTGAGGCCGTTGCGCGCGTTGACGAGGCCCCGCCCGTACTGGTTGTCGGGGCCGGCGGGTCCGATGTCGACGGCGAAATCCTCGAGCCGTGCCCGGAGTTGGTCGCGCGTGAGTCCGGGATCGCGGGCGAGCACGAGCGCCGCCACTCCCGAGACGTGTGGCGCCGCCATGGAGGTCCCCTGCCAGGCGTCCCACAGCGCCGTGCTCGTCGTGAAGTCCCACGCCGAGGAGATCACCCCGAAGTCGGCGCCCCCGTCACCCAGATCCCCGCCGGGCGCCGCGACATCCACCGTCGTTCCGTAGTTCGAGTACGACGCGAGAAGGGTATCCGGGCCTACGGCCGAGACCGAGAGGGACTGGGGGTACGCTGCCGGGTAGAGCGGGGTGGTGGACGCGCTGTTCCCGGCTGCCGCGATGATGAGGGCGCCGGCGTTCGTCGCGGCAAGCACGGCGTTCTCCATCACGGTGGAGGGACCCCCCCCGAAGCTCGCGTTGATGACGCGGGCGCCCACCGCGGGTTGCACGGTCCCGCCCGCGCCGTCGTCGGCCGGCAAGCCCGCGGCGTACAGCACGCCTTGTGCCAGGTCGTAGTTCGTCCCCGTCCCCGCCACGCCCAGCCCGCGCACGGGCCTGATGCGCACCGTCCAGTTCACGCCGGCGCCGCCCGCGGCGTCGTTGCCGACCGCACCGATGGTGCCGGCGACGTGCAGTCCGTGATTGCCCGAGGCGAGCAGGCCGCCCACGCAGGTGCCGTTGTACGCGTAAGCCGCGGGCTGCGTCGGGTCGCTATCGTATCCGTCGCCGTCGCCCGCGTTGCTGATGTCGCCGCCGGCGCAGAGCGGGAGCGTCAGGTCCGAGACGAAGTCGTACCCATCGCTCGTGAGATTGGCTGCGACGCCCGGGTGGTCGAAGCGGATCCCGTCGTCCACGACGGCGACGAGCACCGTCGCATCGCCTGTCGTCAGGGTCCATGCTTCCGGCAGGTCAGCCATGGCGTAGTGCCACGCCTGCCACACGTAGAGGGGGTCGTTGGGGAGTCGGGACCGGGCGGCATCGGTCAGCGCGCGTGGCGCTTCCAGCTGCACGATCCCATTCCGCTCGACCCGCGCGACGGCCGGGTTCGCGCGAAGCTCGGCGGCGAGGACATCGAGCCGGCCAACGTCGGCGGCCGCGATCCGCGCCGCGAGGATCGCCGGTGACGTCCCGCGCAGCCGTGCACGCTCCGGATCGAGATGCGGCGCGAGCGCGGCCCGCATGGACGAGGCGGTGCGCTCGGCCGTCGCCGCGAACGCGTGGGCCTGGGCGCCAATACGAGGCGCTCCGATGGCCGTTGGGTGGAACGTGACGATCAGCTCGTCGGGGGTGTACGCGGGCGGCGCGGGGGCAACCGGGTTGCGCGCGATCCCGGAGGCGGCGCTCACGCGCGGCGCAAGCTGCTTGCCGGAGGCGGGCCGTTGCAGCGCGGCTCCGCCCACCGAGACTTTGTGCGCCGCGGCCGGAGCCGCGCCGCCCGCCCCCAGCGACAACGTCCCGCGGATCGTCCCATTCGGGGTTGCCGTGGCGCGGAACACGACGGGCGAGCCGTTCAGGCCCGTCGTCGACGCCTCGACGGCTTCGTCGCCGGCGAACCGCCCCAGGGTGTAGCTCACGGCCGCGATGCCATCGGCCTCGGACGGCGTCGTGCTGGCCGACGGAGCGCCGGATCCGGTCGTGACGGTCCATGACACGTCCACCGCGGCGACGGGGTTCGTGAATGCATCGGTGACGCGCACCGAGAGAGGCGTCGGCAGCGTCATCGCCGCAAGGCCGACCTGGGCGTCCCCTGCCACCAGGGCCAGTCGGTCCGCAGGTCCCGGCGTCACCGTGAACGGGTCGGACACGGCCTCGACCAGGCCTTCGGCGGCGAAGCGCAGCGCACGTTCGCCGACGAGTCCGTTCACGGCGAGCTCGGTGAACGTGACAACCCCCGCGCTGGCCGTCGCCACGGCGCTCGCGAGCGCTCCTCCGCCGGAGGCGATGCTCGCCGTCACGGTCGTCGTGTTGTCGTTGATGACCACGTTGCCCCGGGCGTCGAGGATTTCCGCGACGGGCTGCGTGGTGAGCGGCCGCCCGGCCGACGCGCCGGCGGGATGCGTGGCGATGCGAAGGGCGTCGCCCCGCTGGGTCACGGTCAACGTCGCCGTTCCGGTCTTCCCGTCCACCGTCGCCGTGATCGTGCTGGAACCGTTCGCCGCCGCGGTGGCGAGGCCTGCCTGATCGATGCCGGCCACCGCGGTGGGTGCGGACGACCAGCTCGCCGTCTTCCCCGCCACCGGGTTCCCTTGCGCGTCTCGCGGCGTGGCGCTGAACTGGACGGTCTCGCCGATGGCTGCGAGGGCAGCGGTGGCCGGCGTGACCTGGACGGAGGCCACGCCGGGCGGCTGCGTTGGGCCGTCCCCTCCACACGCGGCGATCGCCGTCGCGCCGGCGGTCGCCAGCAGGGGAATTGCCAAAGTTGCGCGCATGGTCGCCTCGCCTCGCCGATGCTTCCGCGAATCTGTCGCCCGGACGCCGCGGCGGCTAGGCGGGGACCATGGAGAGCCGGTTGAACGGTTGCTCAGGACGTGCGTCACCCCTGAGGCGGCCGGATGAGGAAGTTCCGCATCATGCCGGTGTCCTCGTGGGGCAAGATGTGACAGTGAAAGACCGACTTCCCGCGCCACTCCCGAAACTTCATGCGAATGATCACGTCGCTGTTCTGCGCCACCCAAATCGTGTCCTGGAGCGTACCCGCCGGCTGCGGCGCGCCGCCCACGGAGTGAACCTCGAAGGAGTTGACGTGAATGTGGAACGGGTGTCCCTCGTTCCCGCCATGGGCCTCGTCGGGTACGCGCAGGTGCCATTCTTCCACCGACCCGACATCGGTGATCCAGTCGTCAGCGACCGACCGCTCGTCATAGAGCGTGCCGTTGACCATCAGGTCCATGCCGATCACCGGGTTCAGCTGGCCGGGGAACCGGGCGCTCAAGGTCACGCTGCGGCGCTTCGTGATCTCGCGCTCCTCGATCAGCGGGTAGTGCCGACGCGGGATCGGCAGCGTCGTGGGGAGCGCCATGTCCTTCGGGGCGCCCTCGACGACGAACCCGGCGATCGTCTTGAACGCGCTGTGCAGGAACTGTTGGCGCTGCGCGCGCTGCACGAGGCGGTAGACCCCGCGCCGTGCGTTGGCCTTGATGAGGAACTCCGCGCGGTTGGCGGGCGCGAGGAGGAGCTGGGCCGCGCCCTCGCCCGCGGAGGACGCATCGGGGGCCGGGATGGTTCTCGGCGCGGGGAAGTTGACGCCGTCGAGCGCGAGTAGGTGTATCTCGTGCCCCTCGACCGCGAGCGGCATGAGGTTGTCCGAATTCCCGTTGAGGATGCGGAACCGCACCACTTCGCCCGGTCGGAACGAGTAGCGGGGAGGGCCGAGCGGCCTCCCGATCGGCTCGGTGGGCGTGTGGGCGTTGTGCTCCTCATGGAAGTAGGGGCGCCCATTCACGAGGTAGTAGCGCCGCTGGTAGTCGCCGATGGTGAAGCCGCCCTTCAGGTCGGTCGGGCGGCCGTCCATGCGTACGGTGCTCTTCAGCGTGTCCCAGATGGCGTTCTGCCGAGGCTCGTAGATCCAGAGGTCGGGCTCCGTCTCGCTGCGAAAGAGGCCGATGTCCTGGAGCGCGAGCACGATCTCCCGCGCCGCTTTGATCTCGGGCACCTCGTCCAGCTCGCCGCGGACGATCAGGCCGCCGGCCATGCCGCTCACGGCCTGCACGGCGGTGGAGCCGTGGTGATGCGGGTGGTACCAGAAGAACCCGGGCGGCTGATCCTCGGGGATCCGGAAGACGTACTCCTTCTCGCCGCCCGGCGGGATCGCGATCATCGCGGCGCCGGGATCGGCGGTGCCGACCGGCTCGAAGAGGTGCGGGACGATCTCAAGCCCGTGCAGGTGGAGGTTGGTCGTGTTGAGCAGGTGCGGCACGTTGTGATCGCCGCTCCAGGCCGACGAGTCGTAGGGCGTGAGGTGATTGCGCAACAGGACGCGAACGGTGTCGCCGGGTCGTGCCTCGAGCAGCGGACCCGGGACGCCGCCGTTGTAGGTGCGCAGCCTCGCCCGCGTGCCCGCGATGGCGGTCTCGAGCCACGCGACGTCGAGGACCCACTCCCGGTCGATCGGTCCCGGCCGCCGAGGCGTGCAGGCGATCGCGGGGCCGGCGGGAGCGACACCCATGATCGCGCCGCCTGCGGTCGCGAGAAACCCCCGTCGCGTCAATCCACTCATGGCCGTCCTCCCAGCTGAATCGAGGTCACGTGGCTCCGCGGCCCGGTGCCGGCGCCGCTGTCTCAGCGGGCAGGCAGCAGTCCGGTGAACACCCGGGGCGCCTGCCCGGAGCCGGCCTGATCGTCTTGCCATTCCTTCCATTGGGTGAGCGAGACCGACAGCTGCAACGAGAAGTCGAGCGCGCGCCACGCCGTCGGACGACCCGCGGTGTACTCGGGCGGCGGAATGACGTTCCTGCCCCGCCACGTCATGTTCACCGGTTGGCCCGCTGCGATGTTGGCGAAGAAGAGGCTGTCCATTCCGGAGAACGGAATGCCATTCCGCACGGTGCTTGGCGCGCCGGTGGCATCGGTCCCGCTGTCCGGCCGCGACGCCATAGGCGTGACGCATTCGTGCGTGATGCCGCGCTGAAACTGCGCGATGATGGGTGGTGTGTGCCGTTGCCGGTCCGGCACGGAGGCGGTCATGTGACACGAGAGACACGAGCTGTTGGCGTTGTCCGCCGGCCCGTTCAGCCGGTTGTTGCAGCCCAAGTGGCCCGGCCGCTTGGACGCGATCGCTCCACCCGCGGCATTCAGCATGTCGACCGTCTCCCAGAAGATCACCGCACCGGGAAAGCCGTGTTGCCGCGGATCGGCGGGGTAAGCGCTCGCCAGCCCGCCCGCCGGCGGCGGGTCATTCCCCCACATCAGGCCCAGCGGCGAGATCCGATTCCACGGATTCGCTTCCCCCGCCTTGCGCTGACCGTCGGCCACGAACGTGCCGAACACCCATTCGGTGACCGGCGCCCGGTGGTCCTTCACGGCGATGTCGAACTGCAACAACCGCACGGGGCCCCAGGCATCGCTGCTGCGCGCACACTGCTGGCTCTCCTCGATCATCGTGCACTTCTTCCCCGGCCCGGCGTCGCACGCGCAAAAGGCCGGGTCGGAGATGTTCGCCCGCCAGGCCGGCATGTTGGCGAGCATCGGCAGCTGCGCCGGCGTGGCGGTGCTGAACAGCAGCTTGCCGACGACCGTGCCCTCATCGAAGCTCAGATTGTCGGTGGGCACCTCGGCCCGACCGTCGGGCTTCCACACGCGCCCGATCGTATAGGCGCCCGTGGCGTTGTAGAACCCCACGGCCCACATCGTGCCGTTGATCGTGATGCTGGCATCCGGGTGGCCCGGTGCCTTCACGCTGAAGGCGACGGGCGCCTCGCGGGTGAGGCCATGCGCGAACTCACGCCCGCTCATCACGTCGTACGTCTGGAACGGCATGTGGAACCAGGGGCGGACGGGGTTGTTGCACAGGGTCCAGTCGGCGGTCACGTCACGGCTCCCGATGTTGCCGTCCTGGATGTACCGCATCACGGCCCACGCGTAGTCACGGGCGAGCGCCGTCTTGGTGGCCGGGTCGGTCGCGGGGTCGAAGAGCGCGTCGAAGCGGGCGTTGCGCCACGGCTGGGCGGCAGCGTCGTCCTGCCGCTCGGTCGGATAGGCGTCGCTCAGTCGGAACACGGGGCCGCTCCACCCTTCGGGCGGCGTATTGCTGATCGTCTGGCCGCGCCACATCGGACGGAACGTCGTATCCGGGTCCTGCCAGTAGCTCGGGAACACACCGGCGCAGGTGCCCTCGTCCGCGAGTCCCCCCCCGCCGGACGAGTCGACGCACGCGATCGTGAGGCTGATGGCGGTGCACACCAGGACGCTTCGGGGCATGACCATGTCCGTCCTCCGGTTCAAGGAGCGGGAACCCCACGGCGAGCTGGAACCCCGGGGTCAGATGCGATGCGGCGTGGACTGCTTCTCTAGCTACGCACTCGTCCCAGCCGCCGACAGGCCCGTCATGGGGCACGAGGGGTCGGATTTGGGACATCCGAGCGGCGTCGCCGGCAAGTGTCGGGATTCGAGCGGCGACGACGCATGGTCGCCGGGCCGGGGCCAGGAGGGGGAAACGGACCGATCCGGTAGTGGTGGTGAGCGACGGGTCACGGCGGCCGCTACGGGGCGCAGCCGCCGTCGGCGCTCGTCTTGGTGACCTCGGCCAGCCAACGGTACAGCGTGGTGGCGGCGGCCGCCCGGTTCCGCCACGCGAAATCGCCCTCCGTGCGCAGGAGAACGGGATGGTACGACTCGGTCACGGGATCGTACTGGAACGCGCGGAAGCTCAAGCCACCAGCGTCCCGGCAGCGGTCGAGCGGGCCCTCGAGCTCGCCACGCGCCGCGGTGCCGACGAGGCCGAACGCGTCGAGCAGGTCTCCTCGGTCCACCTGGCCCACGACCTCGCGGCCGCGGTTGTACTTCTGGAGGAGCTGCGCCTCGGTGACGGTTTCCTTGTCGCTATGAGGCCAGGGCTCACCATCGCCCAGGTCGTACCGCGCCACGACGCCGGTCCGGTCGATCACCGTGCCGTGCCAGGAGAAGCCCCAGGCGTAGTTCACGTACTCCACCTCGAATAGGAACCGCTGGTCCGCCGGGAGCGGGGGGTCGGCGAAGGTGGAACAGGAGGCGGCCGACGTGACAAGCAACGCAAAGGCGAGACGGTGCATAGGCAGTGACCTCCGGTCGAGTGTCCGTGCACACGAGGGTCCGTGGCACCTGATACCCGGGACCCCCGGCGGTTGCTCCCTGGGGCGCCCCCACCGGCACCCGCTTGCCGCCGGAGCCCCCGCGAGCCACGCTTCCCGGATGGCGGTGCTCCCCGACATCCTGGAACCCGGCCTGGCGGTCGTCTTCTGCGGCACCGCGGCGAGCCCCGAATCCGCGCGGCGCGGCTGCTATTACGCCGGCCCCGGCAACCGCTTCTGGCCGGTGCTGCACGCGGTGGGGCTCACGCGGCGCGAGCTGGCGCCCGAGGAATTCCGCGAGGTGACGCACTTCGGTATCGGGCTCACCGACGTGGTCAAACGGGCGTCGGGCACGGATGCCCAGCTGCCGGTAGAGGCGTACGACGTCCACGGGTTCCGCTACAAGATCCTGCGATTCGCGCCGCGCGTGGTGGCGTTCAACGGCAAGAACGCGGCGAAGGCTGGGCTCGGCCGCACGCGGGTCGGCTACGGACGGGTGCGGGAGCGACTGGGCGACAGCGCCGTGTTCGTGCTGCCGTCCACGTCGGCAGCGGCGAAGAAGTACTGGGACGTTCGACATTGGCAGGCGCTGGCGCGCTACCTCGAGCGCTGAGCGCGTTGTTCCGAGACCTCGACCTGGGAGCCCCGCGATGACCAGTCATACCGGAGTGATCACGACGCTTGCTCTGCTGGCGGTCGCGACGCCTGTTCCGGCACAGAGCCCGACCGCTTACGTGCGCTATGCCTACCAGGGCCGGACGGCGTACGGCATCCTGGAGGGCGGGACCGTGCGCGAGCTGGCCGGCGACCTGTTCGGCGAGCACCGTGCCACGGGCCGGCGGGTGCCGCTCACCGCGGTGCGGCTCCTGGCGCCGTGCGAGCCGTCCAAGGTGATCGCGGTGGGATTGAACTTCCGGAGCCATCTGGGCGACCGCGCCCCGGCCGAGTATCCCGGGCTGTTCGCCAAGTACCCCACGTCGATTGTGGGGACGGGCACGGACATCGTGATCCCGGCCGACGCCGCCGATCTCCATTACGAAGGCGAGATGGTGGTCGTGATCGGCAAGCGGGCGCGGAACGTGTCGGTCGCGGAGGCGCGGGACTACGTCTTCGGCGTCACGGCGGGGAACGACGTGAGCGAGCGCGGGTGGCAGCGGGACGATCTCCAGTGGTTCCGCGCCAAGGCGTCCGACGGGTTCGGGCCCATCGGCCCCGCGATCGTGCGCGGGCTGGATTACGACGACCTGCGACTCCAGACCCGGGTAAACGGCGAGGTGCGCCAATCGGAGCGGACGCGCGACCTGATCTTCGACGTGGCGGCCATCGTGAGCTACGTGAGCCGCTACGTCACGCTCCTGCCGGGCGACGTGATCTTCATGGGCACGCCGGGCACCACGCGAACGATGCGACCGGACGACGTGGTGGAAGTCGAGCTGGAAGGCGTGGGGGTGCTTCGGAATAGGGTCGTGGCGGCGCCGGAGCGATAAGCCCTCGCCCCCGGTCCCCCTCTCCCCATCCCTCACCCCGGAAGGAAGAGGGGAACGCGGGCTGCGACGGTTCTACTTCACGATCTCCAACAACTCCACCTCGAAGATGAGCGTCGCGTCGGGGCCGATGTCGCGGCCCGCGCCCTGCGCGCCGTACCCCAGCTCGGGCGGGATCACGAGCCGGTACTTGCCGCCCACGCGCATCAGCTTGAGCGCCTCGCCCCAGCCCGGGATGATCCCGTTCACCGCGAACGTCGCGGGCTCGCCCCGCTCGTGCGAGCTGTCGAACTCCTTGCCGTCCACCAGCGTACCGCGGTAGTGGACCCGCACGCGGTCGGTCGCCGTGGGCCGCGCGCCGGTCCCTTCGGTCAGGATTTCGTACTGGAGGCCGCTCGGCGTGGTCGTCACGCCCGCGCGCGCCATGTTCTTCTCACGGTAGGCGTCGCCCTCGGTGCGGTTCTTCGTGGCCTTGGAATCGCGCGCCGTGGCGTCGGCCGCCCGCATCTCGGTGGTGAAGCGGCCGAGGATCGCGCTCAACTCGCGCTCCGCGAGCTTGGGCTCGCGGCCCTCGACGGCGGCATCCATCAGCCCCTGGACCACGCGGGCGAGACGCACCGAGTCCTGGACGGGCTCGAGGGACTTGCCCATGCTCATGCCGATCGCGTAGCTCGCGCTGTCCTGGAAGGTGGCGAGCGTGCCGCCCCCGCCGCACGCGGTAAGGGGGAGCGCGACGCAAGCGAACGTCAGCATCGTACGGTGGGATCGCATTCCATTCATCCTTGGGTTGGGGCGGCCGCAGAGCGGCGGCATGCATCGGCGGGGGCCCGGGCGGATCCCGGGCCGCCGTCACCGGTCAGTGGCTGGATCGGTGGGGAAGTGTAAACGGGGTGCCGGGCCGGGGCAAACGGCGGGCGTCGGACCCTGCGCCGCCGTTTACTCGTTCACTCCCGTCCCGGCTCCCGAACTCTCGGCGCCGCCTCCTGGAAGCGGAGCTCGGTCGAGATACGGTCGATGCGGGCGAGCGACCAATCGGGCCGCCCGCCGATCACGGGCACGCGGACCACCGTGCCCGCGCTGAGGCCGTGGGGGAGGGAGCGCCGGGGGATCCGCACTTCGCGGCGCTCGTCATCGTGGAGGACCGCGTCGTCGGCGCTGATGCGGTCGACCGTATACGGAAGCTCGTCGCGCATGCTGCACCTCCCTCGCCCGTGGCGACAGGCTGGGCAGCGCCCGGGCGATCGTCGTCCCCCTAACCTGGTCAATTCAGCCCGTCCGGTCCAGCCCGAGGTCGTTCCTCGAGGCCCGACGCTCTCGCTGCGGTCGCGTTGGTGCCACCGGGGCCCGCCCCTTACCTTGCGGGCACGCACCCTGACGACGAGCGCCGGCCTCACTGCCTCACGTGACCCCCCCTCACCTTCCAGCGCCCCGGTTCACGCACGACACCGTCGAGGGGCTCCGGGTGGGCCGCTTCGGCGGCGGGATCAGCACGGCGTGCATCGTCTACCGCCTGGGCACGACCGTGATCGATACCGGGCCGCCCAACCAATGGGCCAAGGTCCGGCGGTTCCTGGCCGAACGGCAGGTGGGCCGGGTCCTACTCACGCATCACCACGAGGACCACAGCGGCAACGGCGGGCGCGTGGCGCGGGAGTGGAACGCCCGGGTCGCCATCCCGGCGGCCGGCATCGAACCCATGCGCGACGGGTTTCGGCTCCGCCCATATCAGCGGCTGGTGTGGGGCAAGCCGGTGCGGTTCACCCCCGAGGCGGTGCCCGAGGTCGTGGAGCTGGACGGCGGTCTCGCGCTGCGCGCCGTTCCCACGCCCGGCCACTCGCCCGACTCGACCTCGTACCTGGAGCCCGACCGCGGGTGGCTGTTTTGCGGCGATCTCTACATCGCCAGCAAGCCGCGGTTCCTGCGGGCCGACGAGGACGTGGACGAGACGATCGCGAGCCTGCGGCACGTGCTCCGGCTCGACTTCGCCACCCTGTTCTGCGCCCATCGCGGCGTGTTGACCGACGGCAAGGCCGCGATCGGGGCCAAGCTGGACTACCTGGTGTCGCTGCGTGACCGCGTGCGCGCGCTCCATGACGAAGGACGGTCGGTCAACGAGATCACCCGCCT
>JBFJHJ010000047.1:0-14471 GCA_041613315.1 Gemmatimonadales bacterium | reverse complement strand
GTTCGGGTCCGGGTGAACTCGTAGAACGTGCGCTTGAGGGCCCGGCTCAGTCCGCGGCGGATCTCGCGGAGCACGATAGGGTAGGGTGTCCCATTGGCTGGGTCGCGATAGACGGGGCGCACTTCCAAGCCGAGCACGCTGCAGCGGAGCTTCTTTGCCGCCTGCGCCGAAAGCAGTGGGTCGCACCGGTCGGGTGAGACGCGGGCCGCTTGGACCAGCTCCACTTCGGCCGCCCGTCTGCGAAGCTTGACCCGGCTCAGCGCCTCCTCGAGCGTGTCGGCGACCGAGCCGGGGTCGTCGCCCTTGCGCGTAAACACGCGAAATCGGGGCGTGAGGTCCTCAAGGTGGTTCGGTGTCTCCTCCGCGCTCGACCACACCTCGAGTACCAAGAACGCCCCGAACTGGGTGCCGAGGGTTCTGGCCACCTCGTGAACGAGCGAGGCCACGGCGCTGCGTGCTCGTGCTTCGCCCGGCGCGATCAGATACGATGCCTCGGAGGTCACGAGGCGGTCGGTGCCGACGTCAGCGCGGCGGGGCGGTCGGCGGTACACGCAGAGGAACGGTAGGGGGCGGTCAATGTGCAGCCGTCCCTGCCCCGGGAGCGTTCGCCGGACCTGTTTAGCGTTCTCCAGCCGCCCCAGGATCAGGCGGATGAAACGATCGCTGATCGCTCGCCGCTTCACGCTGGCGTCCTTGTTCACCGAGCGGCCAGCTCCTCGAGCACGCCGGGCACCGTGCTCCGCAGCGCACGGCCGATACCGTCGATCACGGCGGGGTGCGGCTCGCCCGTCCACTCGTCCATGAAGAACTTCTTGAACTCAATCGCCAGCACGCAGCCTGAGTCGGTGAAGGTCTGGTGGACCCACCGCGAGAAGTGGCCGCCACGGAACTTCACGTTCTCCCGAACGTCGAGCTGGCCACCCGGGAACGGGTAGGCCGACAAATCGGCAATGAAGCGATCGACGAGCGGCGCCCAGCGCTCCCGGTCCATGGTTCCCGTGCCAATGTTCACCTGCGGATTTTCTTGTTCGGGTGCGGCCGCCCCGTCGGGCCCCGCCCGCCGGTGAGTGTAGCTGTGGAGATCGAACACGACAAACCGACCGTGGCGCCGCGCAACGTCCGCCAAGAGCGCATGCATCGCGGCGTAGAATGCATCGTATTCGTCGAGGGAGCGAGACACGAGGGGCTCCGGCAGCGGCCGTCCCCAGACCTGGAGGCCCCACGCGTCATCGGGCGTCCGGTAGACCGCGCGCTCCCGGGGGCGATTGAGGTCCACCTCGAATCGCGACCGCCGTACGACGACCCGCGTCGGCGCCACCGCTGTCCATGCTCCCGTATGCGGGTCCTCCTCTCGGCGCCGGTCGCCGTCCGCGAGGGCCAGCAGGCGTGCGACCTCATCGCGCATCGCGTGGCCGTCGTGTATCGCCACGGCCACTAACGGACCGGTGCCGAGCTCTTGCTCCCAAATGCGGTCGGTCATCCAGCCTCCAGACCTGGGTGACGCTGCAGTGTCACACGGGAATCCACCAAGCGGGGTGTCGGGACGGCAGGCCAGCTGCCGGCGCGGAGCGCAACCCTCGCGCCTCCGCCGTCAACCGCCGCGCTTGAACCGCTCGAGCTCGCGGCGGTCTTTCTTCGTGGGGCGGCCCTTCCCCTCGTACGTGGCGTTCGGTTGCACCCGGAGCTGCGCTCGGAGCCGTTCCCGCGCGGCCCGGCTGTCGGCGGTCTCTTCGTAGAGTACCTGCGCCTCGGCCGGTGGCCCTCGCCGCTCCGAGAGGCCCCGCACGACCACGGTGTGCTCATACGGCGGCTTACGGATTCGGAGGATGTCCCCGGCCGTTACCATCCGCGATCGTTTCGCTCGCGCGCCGTTGAGCTGGATCTTGCCCCCATCGATGGCGACGGCCGCGAGGGCGCGCGTTCGGTAGAAGCGCGCGGCCCACAGCCACCGGTCGAGCCGCAGCTTGTGATCCGACGGCGGATCCGTCATCCGGTCTCTTCCATAACGGCCGTCGGGGCGCCACCCGGTTGTCTCCTGCGCCGCACCGCGCCACCGCGTACCATTCCGTATACCCAATTATAGTCGGCGGGGCGCCTCCGTACCCCCGGCCCGCCGTGCCACGTATGTGAAAGGAGGACGTGCATGTCTCGCTCTGCTCCTGCCGTCTGGCTCATGCTCCTGGGCATCGTCGCTCCAACGGGGCCGCTCTTGGCCCAAGCGTTCCCCACCGACGACCCCGTCATCCGCGAGATCTGGCGCGAGGGCATGGAGCACTCTCAGCTGTATCCACTGGCCCAGGCCCTCCTCGACTCCATCGGGCCGCGCCTCACGGGATCGCCGGGCCAGCGGGCGGCCAACGAGTGGGTGGCCGCCACGTACCGCAGCTGGGGGATCGAGGCGCGCAACGAGCAGTACGGCACGTGGCGCGGGTGGCGACGGGGGATCACCCACGTGGATCTCGTGCGTCCGCGCGTGCGAACGTTGGAGGCCACGATGCTCGCGTGGAGCCCGGGGACGCGGGGCCGGGTCGAGGCCGAAGTGGTGGTGCTCGGCGATGTGGCTGACTCGGCGGCGTTCGCGGCGTGGTTGCCCGCGGTCCGCGGCAAGTTCGTGCTCGCGTCGTTCCCGGAGCCGACCTGTCGGCCCGACGACCATTGGCAGCCGTGGGCGACTCCGGCGTCGTTCGCGCGGATGGAGGCGGAACGCGACAGCGCCCGGGCCGCCTGGGATGCGCGGCTTCGGCGGTCCGGACTCGGACTGCGGGAGCTCGCCCCGGCGCTCGAGCGGGCCGGCGCGCGTGGCGTGCTCACCTCCCGCTGGTCCCGCGGCTGGGGCGTCAACAAGATCTTCTCCGCCAACACGGAGCGGGTGCCGACGCTCGACCTGAGCTGCGAGGACTACGGACTCGTCTTCCGGCTGGCGGCGCGGGGTCAGGGACCCGTGGTTCGCGTCGAGGCGCAAGCGGAGTTTCTGGGCGAAGTTCCGGTGTTCAACACGATCGGCATGATGCGCGGGACGGTGCGGCCCGACGAGTACATCCTGCTGTCGGCGCACTTCGATTCGTGGGACGGCGGGTCGGGCGCCACGGACAACGGGACCGGCACGGTGACGATGCTCGAGGCCATGCGGATTCTCAAGGCCGCGTATCCCAACCCGAAGCGCACGATCATGGTCGGCCATTGGAGCGGCGAGGAGCAGGGCCTCAACGGCTCGCGGCGCTTTGCCGCCGAACACCCCGAGGTGGTTGCGGGGCTCCAGGCACTGTTCAACCAGGACAACGGCACCGGCCGCGTCACGACGATCTCGATGCAGGGCCTCGTCGGCGCGGGCGCACATTTCGGCCGGTGGCTCGCCGCGATCCCGCCGGAGATTACCGAGCACATCACGCTGGAGATCCCGGGCCTCCCGGGCCGCGGCGGGAGCGACTACGCCTCCTTCATCTGCGCCGGCGCGCCGGCCTTTTCGCTGCGCTCCCTGAGCTGGGACTACGGCACGTACACGTGGCATACGAACCGGGACACCTTCGACAAGCTCGTGTTCGACGAGGTGAGAAACAACGCGGTGCTGACCGCGATGCTCACCTACCTCGCGGCCGAGGACCCGGACCGGGTCCCGCGGACGCAGCGCATCATGCCGACCGGCGAGCGGACCGGCGAGCCGCTCAGCTGGCCATCCTGCCGCGACGGCGCCCGGACGTCGCCCGAGGCGGGTCGCTGACCTGCGCGGCGTTCATCGCACGGCGCCCGCCAAGGTGTCATGATGCTCCTGGATCAGGGTCCGGAGGTAGAGGCCGATCCCGCTCGCGCTGTCGAAGCCGGCGGCGCGGGCGGCCCGGTCTTCGTCCGCGGCGGGGATGGTCTCGCTTTCCGCGAAGTGCCGCAGGTCGCGATACACCCCCACGGTGAAGAGGTCCCACTGGGCGCCGGCGACGCGGGTGAAAATGAGGTTCAGGGGACGCCCCACCGCGTCGAGGTAGGCATTCTCCATCTCGCGCTCCCGGACGAGCGCCTCGCGCAGCCCCGGGAGCGCGATGAACATCTCCACGTGGTACAGGGCGCCCCCGTCCAGCGCCGTTCGCACGGTCTCGACGGGCGGCCCCAACACGAACACGTCTGATCGCCACGCGAGTCGTTCGGCGACCTGTCGCTCGAAGTGGGCCATGCCGGAGCGCGCGCGGCGCGCCGTTCGTTCGGAGGCGTAGAAGGCGGCAAACGAGACCATCGGGGTGAGCACGAGAAGATCCCACTGGTCCCCCTGCCGGTGCCGCATGAGGAACGGGCGGGCGTCCCCGGCGGAGTCGAAGACGGTGGCGCGCTCGCGATAGAGCTCGAGGACTTCGAGGAGGCGGCCGGGGGCCGCACGCAGCAGACTGGCGCGAAACAGGTAGCTCGTGTCAGCGTTTTGGACGCCCGTCGCCAGCATCGTGGCCAGGAGAAGTTGGTACATAGCTTGCCTCGTCGCGGGAGGAGGGGAGAAGGTCCTCTCGCGCACCACCCCTCCGCAAGACGCCCGGCACGGGTATCTTTGCTCCCGCCATGGACGTCGCCCTCGTCACCTGTGCCGCCCTTCCCGGCCTTCACAGCGACGATCGGTACATCCTGCACGCGCTGCGGGGGCGCCGGATCGACGCCGACCCCGTGGTCTGGGAGGATTCCTACCAAGACTGGTCGCGTCCCAAGCTGTGCGTGATCCGCTCGACGTGGGACTACGCCTATCGCCTCGATGAGTTCCTCACGTGGGCGGAGCGCGTTGCGGCGGTGTCGCGATTGGTCAATCCGTTGCACGTGCTGTCGTGGAGCGCGCACAAGAGTTACCTCTGCGACCTGGAGGCCCGCGGCATCCGGGTGACCCCGACCGAGCTGCTCAAGCGCGGTGGGCGCGTCGCGCTCGACGCCATCATGACCAAGCGCGGCTGGGCCGACGTGGTCGTGAAGCCGGCAGTGGGAGCATCGGGCCGGCACGCGATCCGCGTGGCCACCGAGACGATAGCGCGGGG
The DNA here is from genome assembly GCA_041613315.1 of Gemmatimonadales bacterium. Taxonomy (GTDB): domain Bacteria; phylum Gemmatimonadota; class Gemmatimonadetes; order Gemmatimonadales; family GWC2-71-9; genus JBFJHJ01. Next base: position 9,474 of record JBFJHJ010000047.1, on the reverse strand, counting down.
GCAGGAACACCTCGACCGGCTACTCCCGTTTGAAGACATCCTGGTCCAGCCCTACCTGCCGACGATAGGGCGATCCGGGGAGCTGTCTCTCGTGTTCATCGACGGCGAGTTCACCCACGCCGTCCGCAAGGAAGCGGGCGAAGGCGAGTTCCGGGTGCACGACGACTACGGCGGCACGGTTGCCACCGCCAAACCGAACCGGCGGGAACTCGCGATGGCCAGCCGGGCGCTGGAAGCGGTAGGTGACCGCACGATCTACGCACGAGTGGACATGGCGCGGAGCCCGGACGGCGGTCCCCTGGTCACCGAGCTGGAACTCGTGGAGCCGGAGCTCTTCCTCCGATTCTCCGCCACCGCCGTCGAGCGGCTCGCGGACGTCATCGAGCGTGAGCTCGCCGCCGACTGACGGTCGGTTGCTCGCGCCCCGGCGGGTCGAGTATCATCCGCGGGGCACGACCCTACCGTGAGGGAGACCGCATGCGTCGGCTCTTCAGCCTGTACCGTTCGACCGTCGGCAAGAAGATCCTCATGGCCGCCTCAGGGGTCGTTCTCGTGCTGTTCGTGCTCGGACACATGGCCGGCAACCTGAAGGCCTTTCAAGGGCCGGCGGCGTTCGACGCGTACGCCGAGTTCCTCCGCGAGGTGGGGTCGCCGCTCCTGGGCCATGGGGAGCTGCTGTGGATCGTCCGAGCGGTGCTCGTCGGCGCGGTGGCCATCCACATCCTCGCGGCTTGGCAGCTCACCCGGACCAGCCACGCGGCGCGGCCGGTCGCGTACCGCCGCCGACTCGAGCCGGAAGCATCCACGTACGCCTCGCGCACAATGCGCTGGGGCGGGGTCGTGCTCGTGCTATTCGTCGTCTACCACCTGCTGCACTTCACCTTCGGGACGGCCCATCCCGATTTCGTGACGGGAGCGGTGTACCACAACGTGATCGTCGGGTTTCGGATCTGGTGGGTCGTGGCGGCCTACACGGTGGCGATGCTGGCGCTCGGCTTCCACCTGTACCACGGCGTCTGGAGCGCGTTTCAGACGCTCGGGGTGAACCATCCGCGCTACAATGGGCTGCGGCGGCCGCTGGCCGGCATCATTGCGGTCGTGGTCGTGGCCGGTTTCCTTGCGGTCCCACTGGCCGTGGCGACCGGCGTCCTGCGCTAACGCGAGGAGAGGCTGACCGACGTCATGGAGCTCAACGCCCGCATCCCGTCGGGTCCCATCCAGGACAAATGGGACCGGCACCGGTTCGATCTCAAGCTCGTGAACCCGGCGAACAAGCAGAAGTACCACATCATCGTCGTGGGGAGTGGGCTGGCCGGGGCGTCGGCGGCCGCGACGCTCGCCGAACTCGGCTATCGAGTCAAGTGTTTCTGCTTCCACGACAGCCCGCGCCGGGCGCACTCCATCGCGGCGCAGGGCGGTATCAACGCCGCCAAGAACTACCAGAACGACGGCGATAGCGTTTGGCGGCTCTTCTACGACACGGTCAAGGGCGGCGACTACCGGTCCCGAGAGGCGAACGTCTACCGGCTCGCGCAGATCAGCCTGAACATCATCGACCAGTGCGTGGCCCAAGGCGTGCCGTTTGCGCGGGAGTACGGAGGGTATCTGGCCAACCGCTCCTTCGGCGGCGCTCAGGTGTCCCGCACCTTTTACGCCCGCGGCCAGACGGGGCAGCAGCTCCTGCTCGGCGCGTATCAAGCGCTGGCGCGGCAGATCGGTGCCGGCAACGTGACCATGTTCGCTCGGACGGAATTGCTGGACGTCGTCGTCGTGGACGGGCAGGCCCGCGGCATCGTGGCGCGGGATCTCGTGAGCGGCGCGGTCACTGCCCACGCCGCGCACGCCGTGGTGCTGGCCACGGGCGGGTACAGCAACGCGTTCTTTCTCTCGACCAATGCGAAGGGGTGCAACGTCACCGCGACGTGGCGGGCGCACAAGCGGGGCGCCGCGTTTGCCAATCCCTGCTTCACCCAGATCCACCCCACGTGTATCCCGTCGACCGGGGAACACCAGTCGAAGCTCACGCTGATGAGCGAGTCGTTGCGCAACGACGGTCGCATCTGGGTGCCCCGGCGCGCCGACGACGACCGACGCCCGGGCGAGATTCCCGATGGAGAGCGGGACTACTACCTGGAGCGGCTGTACCCGAGCTTCGGCAACCTGTCGCCCCGAGACATCGCCTCACGCCGTGCAAAAGAGGTGGTGGACGAAGGACGGGGCGTTGGGGAGCGGAAGAACGGCGTCTACCTCGACTTTCGAGACGCCATCAAACGCCATGGGCGTGAGGTGATCGCCGACCGATACGGGAACCTCTTCGAGATGTACGAGCGCATCACCGGCGAGCATCCCTACAACGTGCCCATGCGGATCTACCCGGCGCCTCACTACACGATGGGCGGGCTGTGGGTGGACTACAACTTGATGAGCACCGTCCCGGGCCTGTTCGTGATCGGCGAGGCGAACTTTTCCGACCACGGCGCCAACCGGCTGGGGGCGAGCGCTCTCATGCAGGGTCTGGCCGACGGATACTTCGTGCTGCCGTACACCATCGGCGACCACCTGGCCCGCATGGGGTCGGCGCCGGTGTCACCCGACCATGCGGCCTTTCGGGACGCGGAGCGGGAGGTGCGCGAGAAGGTCGAGAAGCTCCTCGCCGTGAACGGTAACCGTTCGGTGGACGCGTTCCACCGGGAGCTGGGAAGTCTCTTGTGGGATCGGTGCGGGATGTCCCGAACGCGGGAGGGTCTCCAGGACGCGCTGGCGAGAATTCCCGAGCTGCGAGAGCGGTTCTGGCGGGAGGTCTGCGTGCCGGGGAGCGGCGAGGATCTCAATCAATCGCTCGAGAAGGCCGGGCGCGTGGCGGACTTTCTCGAATTCGGCGAGCTCATGTGTCACGATGCGCTCGAGCGGGAGGAGTCGTGCGGCGCGCACTTCCGCGAAGAGTACCAGACGAACGAGGGAGAGGCGAAGCGGAACGACGAGGCCTACGCGCACGTGGCGGCGTGGACGTTCACGGGGGTGGGTGAGCGACCGACGCTCGAGCGGGAGCTGCTCGCGTTCGAGCACGTGCCGCTGTCTCAACGGAGCTACAAGTAATGCGCATCGTGCTCCACGTGTGGCGCCAAGCGACCCGAGGCGAGCGAGGGCGGTTCGTGCGGTACGAAACCGCTGACGTGACGCCGCACATGTCGTTCCTCGAAGTCCTCGACGTCGTGAACGAGGCGCTGACCGCCAGCGGAGAGGAGCCGATCGCGTTCGAGCACGACTGCCGGGAGGGGATCTGCGGCTCCTGCGGCGTGGTGATCAACAAGTCGCCGCACGGGCCGCATCGTGGCACCGCGACCTGCCAGCTCCACATGCGGAGCTTCGGCGACGGCGACGAGCTGTGGGTCGAGCCCTGGCGGGCACGAGCCTTTCCGGTCCTCAAGGACCTGGTGGTGGACCGGAGCGCGTTCGACCGCATCATCCAGGCCGGCGGGTACATCTCGGTGCGGACTGGCAGCGCGCCGGAGGCCAACGCGATCCCCGTGCCGAAGGCCAGCGCCGACCTCGCCTTCGACGCCGCCACGTGCATCGGGTGCGGCGCATGCGTGGCGGCGTGCCCCAATGCGTCGGCGATGCTGTTCACCGCGGCCAAAATCTCACACTTGGGCCAGCTTCCGCAGGGGCAGCCGGAGCGCTACGCGCGAGTGCGCCGGATGACGGCGCAGATGGACGCCGAGGGGTTCGGGTCCTGCACCAATCACGGCGAATGTGAAGCGGCGTGCCCGAAGTCCATCAGCATCGACCTCATCGCGCGGCTCAACCGGGATCTGCTGAAGGCGGCACTGACGGGAGCGGAGTGAGGGCGTCTTCGTCACGTCTTGCGGCTCCCCGCTCCGTCCTGGAACTTCTCCCGCCATGATCTCCTCAGCATCTCCCACCGGTTCCCCCAGCCGGTTCTGGTCCAGCTTCGGTCCGGGTTTGTTGTGGGCGGCGGCGGCGATCGGCGTGTCGCACTTGGTCCAGTCCACCCGTGCGGGCGCGGACGCGGGGTTTGCGCTCGCCGGCATCATTGTCCTGGCATTGGTCCTGAAGTACCCGTTCTTCGAGTTCGGGCCGCGCTACGCGGCTGCGACAGGACAAAGTCTGGTCGAAGGCTACCTGCGCATCGGCCGCTGGGCGCTCTGGCTCTATCTCGTCATCACCGCGCTCACATCGGTGATCGTCCAGACCGCCGTCGTGGTGTTCACGGCGTTTCTGATCAAGTACGCCTTCGGGCTGGAGTGGTCGTTGTCGCTCACGGCCGGGGTTCTGGTCACGGCATGCGGCCTCCTGCTGTGGGCGGGCCGTTTCCGCTTCCTGGACCTGTCCATCAAGCTCATCCTGCTGCTGCTCGCGCTCTCCACCCTCGCCGCCGCCGCCGCGACGCTCCCACGGACCGACCCGGCGACCCTCACCCTGTGGCCCGCCGCGGCGATCGGGACGACCGTCCAGTTCGCCTTTCTGCTCGCGCTGGTGGGATGGATGCCCTCGGCCATCGATATCTCGGTCTGGAGCTCCCTCTGGACGCTCGCCAAAGACGACGCGAGCGGCGGGCGTACGTCGGTCCCGACCGCGCGGCTGGATTTCCTTATCGGGTACGCCGGCACGGGGTTCTTCGCGTTCGCCTTCCTGGTGCTCGGTGCCGGCGTGATGTACCGCTCCGGGGCCTCGTTCAACGGACAGGGCACAGTCTTCGTGACGCAGCTCGTGGATCTGTACGGGACGACGCTCGGACAGTGGCTCCGGCCGGTGGTGATCGTCTCGGTTGTGACGACGATGCTCTCCACGACGCTCACGGTAGTGGACGGGTTCCCCCGCGCGATCGAGCGGTCCGTCGCCCGCCTGGGCGCGTCGCGCGACGCTCTGCCGCCGGTGTCGAGCGCCGGCCCGGTCTACTGGGCGAGCGTCGCGGTCCTGGCCGTAGCGACGGTGGCGGTGGTGGCTCTCTTCGTTGGGAGCCTGACCGAGATGGTGGACTTTGCCACGATCGTGTCCTTCATCACCGCACCGGTCCTCGGCTACCTCAACCTCCGGGCGGTGACGTCCGCCGACGTGCCCCCCGCCGACCGCCCCAGCCGGGGATTGGTGGCGCTTTCGTGGGTCGGCCTCGTCCTCCTCGGCGGGACGGCCGCGGTCTACCTGGTGTCGCTCTTCCGATGAGCGGCATTCGGGCGGCCGTCATGACGGCGCCGCAACAGCCGCTCGAGGTGTGGGACCTTCCGGAGCCCGCGCTCGAGCCCGGTTCCATGCTGCTGGAGACCGTGGCGAGCGAGGTGTGCGGCACCGACGTGCATCTGTTCCACGGCCGGCTGGCCGGCGTGCCGTACCCCATCGTCCCGGGCCACGTGAGCGTGGGGCGCGTGTTGGAGACGGGCGGTTCGGAGGCCGACGCGCTCGGTCGGCCGCTCGGGGTCGGGGACGTGGTCACGTTCTACGACGTCCACGAAGTCTGCCACGCGTGCTACTACTGCACGGTCGCGGAACAGCCGAACCGCTGCCCGTCACGCCGAGTCTACGGCATCACGTACTCCGCGCATGACGGCCCGCTGGGCGGCTGGGCGGAGCGCATCCATCTGAAGCCCGGGGTCAAGGTCCTTTGCCTTCCCGACGGACTCACGCCGGACGATGTCATCGGCGGCGGGTGTGGGCTGTTCACCGGTTTCGCGGCGGTCGAGCGCAGCGGGCTCGCCATGGGCGACACGGTGCTCGTGCAGGGGGCGGGTCCCGTGGGCCTTTCCGCGGCCGCGTTCGCCGCCCTCAGTGGCGCGGGGCTGGTCGTGGTCACGGGCGCCCCCGCCGCGCGGCTCGAGCTCGCCCGCACGCTCGGGGCCGATGTCACCGTCTCGATCGAGTCGGCGGGGCCGTCGGAGCGACGGGAGACCGTGCGAACGTTGACGGACGGTCGGGGTGCCGACGTGGTGATCGAAGCCACGGGCAACCCGGACGCGGTCGCGGAAGGGTTCGGTCTCCTCCGCGACGGCGGGACATATGTGATCGCCGGCCACTACACCGACACCGGCCCCGTGCCGATGAACCCGCACGTGGACATCAATCGCAAGCATGCCGACGTTCGCGGGCAGTGGGGCACGGCGTTTCGTCACATGGTGCGCGCGTTGCGCCTCCTGGCACGCCACCGCGATCGCCTGCCCTTTGCGCGCGTGATCGGCGCCCGTTACGGACTCGAACACGCGGAGCGCGCGCTGGCGGACGTCGAGGCGCTCCGTGTCACGAAAGCGGTCATCGACCCGACGCGCGCGCTGACGTGAAGTGAGGCCGCTCGGCGTGCCCCACGTACACCCACACCGTCCGGGAAGGCGGGCTACCGCGACCGGGCGATCGTCGCGGTCCACCGGGCGCCTCCTCCCCCGGTGTGCTCTCTTAGCGTCCGCCCCCGTCTACGTACTTCGCCGCAAGCGTGGCGAGTCGCTGGTCGATCTCGCCGCGGGGGAGCCAGTGGCCGCGGACCATGACGCCCGCGAGCCGGCTCGTGTTGCGAATGTCGGCCAGCGGGTTTGCGTCGAGGAGGATGAGGTCCGCCCACCTCCCCTGCTCCACGGTGCCCGCCCGGTCCTGAACGCCGAAAAACAGGGCGATGTTTCGCGTGCCGGTCACCAGCGCCTGGTACGGCGTGAGCCCCGCGGCAACCATCGCAACGAGCTCCTGGTGCACCGATACGCCCGGGACGTTGAACACCTGCGGCGCATCGGATCCGAGCAAGAGCCCCGCGCCTTCGTCGTGCAGCGCCTTGATCAGCCGTCGGCGAATCTCGATGAAGCGACGCCGTGCGTCGGCGGGTGGGGCTTGGGCGGCGGAGCGCTCCTTCCAGTTGTGCCATTGGTTCCGCGTCGCCGGCGGCATATAGCGCAGCTCGGGACGGGCGGCCATGGCCGTCGGCGTCTCGTCACTGGCGTAGCTGTCCATCAGCGTTTGGGTCGGCACGTTCCACACACCCGCGATCTTCGTGGCGCGGGCGAGCCCGACGACTTTCGTGTCGTCCACGATCGGCGCGTAGTTCGCGCCGAACCACCCGCCGCCGCTCGTCGCGGCGCCATCCGCGACGAGGAGGTCCATGTACCCGTCCAGGTGGTCGATGGACGAGTAGTGGGCGTCGAGCGCCCTCCGCAGGCCCACATCGGCCGGCACGTGCCCGGCGAAGCGAATGCCGACCGCGTCGGCCGTGGCGGCAAGCGCGTCGAACGCCGGCCGGCTGAGGCCGGGGTGGATCTTGATGAAGTCGTACCCCGCGGCCTTCTGCTCCCGAGCGGTCCGCTCCGCCGCCTCGGCCGTGGGGACGCTGTTGCCGTTCACCGAAGGACCGGAGGTCCAGAACCGCGGTCCCAGCTTCTCACCCGCATTCACCTGCCGGCGCAGCGTAAGGTGCGAGGGGTGCCCCAGCATGCCCCGGATCGTCGTGACCCCGTGCGCCATGTACAGGAAGAGCACCTCCTCGGCGTAGTCCATGTCGGTGGGAACGTGCGCGTGCATCTCCGCCAATCCCGGCATGAGGAAGCGCCCCCGTCCGTCGATGGAGGTGGCGCCCTGGGGGACGGCCATCCGGTCCGCGGGGCCCACCTGCACGATCCGGCCGTCACGCACGATCACCGTCTGGTGCTCGATCACGCGTTCGCGGTCCATGGGGATCACGGTCACGTCTACGAAGGCGTAGGCGCGGGCCTGGGCGACCGCGTCGGTGCCGGTCGGCGCCAGGGCGGCGAGCGCGAGCAGGGTCCACGTTCTTGCCGACATGTCATCACCTCGGATTCATCGGGTGCACCGGGCCGACGAGTGGCGCCGAGTGCATACAGGTCCGGGCCGACCTCGTCGGGGGTATGGGAGGAACGCTGTCCTGCGGTCCGGCGCCGCGCAATGGCTGCCTCCCCGGACGGGGGGCTTCCGCCCCACGCGTCATTGACTGGTGGGGCAGCGGGGGGTTGCTTTGGGCGGTTCTCGGGCGTCTCGACCGGGCGTCTGCGGAAATAAGGAATAGCACGCGCGGAGCGCGTGGCACCCTCACCGCGCTGGCCGCCGTGATCGGCGCCGCCTGCGGCGACCTCACGGGTGCCGACGAGGTCACGCTGGCCGACTTCGCCGGAACCTGGAATGCCTCTCAGCTGCTGTGGACGGAACGGGTGGAAAGTGCGCGACGCTCGCTCGACCTCGTGCATGTTGGTGGACGCGTCAGCGTCACGATCGCCGCGGACGGATCGCTCGTCGGCTTCGGCTCGTCGTTGGTAACGGGCGGATTCACGATGCGAGGGGAGATCACCCTCAAAGGGCCGGCGTCGCTCTCCCTGGACCTGGAGGCGGAGCCGGACGAAGGTGCAGCGGCGCTCGGACTGCCGCGGGGGTTCGCCTGTACGCTCTCGGGGGGGACCCTCACCCTTTCCAACCTCGCGAAGACGTTCGACTTCGTTTTCGACGGTACGTCGGAGCCGGCCACGCTAGTCATGGCGCGGCGGAGGAACTGACGGCAGGCGCGGCGTCGCGCGGTCGTCAACCGGCGGACCGGCGTTGACCGTCTCGATCTTGTCCGCGGCCGATGTTCGCGCCGCGCTGCCAATGTCATCGGCGATCGCGGCGATGCGGGAGGCCTTTGCGCAGTTGGCGCGCGGTTCGGTCGCGTTGCCGCTGCGAAGCATGGTGCCCGTGCCGGACCGTGACGGCGCGCTGCTGGTGATGCCGGCCCGGTGCGACCTGCCGCTGGGCTTGGGCGGCAAGATGGTCACGGTGTTCCCGGGGAACCCGCCGTTGGGGCGCCCGCTGATCCACGCCACGGTGATCCTGATGAGCGCCGAGTCCGGGGAGTTGCGGGCGGTGCTGGAGGGCACGGCGCTCACGGCGATTCGGACGGGGGCGGCGAGTGGCCTCGCCAGCGCGCTGTTGGCGCGGGGCGACGCGGCGGCGGTGGCCGTGATTGGGGCGGGGGTCCAGGCGCGGACGCAGCTCGAAGCGGTCTGCTGCGTGCGGGAGATCGAGCGGGTCCGGGTCTACGCGCCGACGAGGGTGCATGCCGAGCGGTTCGCGGCGGAGATGGCCACCGTGCCGGGGGTCCCAGCGGCGATATCGGTCGCGGGCTCGGCGGCCGACGCCATCCGCGGCGCCGACATCGTCTGCGCCGCAACGACCTCGGCCACGCCGGTCGTTCGGTTGGGCGATGTCGGGCCGGGGGTACATGTCAACGCCGTGGGTTCGTACACGCGGGCGATGCGGGAACTGGACCCCGCGCTGCTGGGTCGGGCGCGGGTCGTCGTGGATCAGCGGGAAGCGGTGCTTGCGGAGGCGGGGGAAGTGATCGCGGCGGTCGAGGGTGGCTTGGTGGCCGAGCAGAATCTGGTGGAGCTCGGGGCGGTGGTGACCGGTGCCGAGGCCGGGCGGACGCGCGATGACGAGCTCACGGTGTTCAAGTCCGTGGGGCTCGCGGTGCAGGACGTGGTGGCGGGGGCGTGGGCG
>JBFJHJ010000046.1:0-19621 GCA_041613315.1 Gemmatimonadales bacterium | reverse complement strand
CCGACGCTGAGGATGACGACGGCCATCAGCGCAAGAATAGGGGGCCATGGCGCCCCGCGCCATGGCCCCCTCCGGCAAAGGCGCTCACCGTGCTCAGAAGCCGATCTGGAAGTTGATCAAGAGCTGGTGGTTGTCCGCCGCAGTGTTGTCGGTGTCCACCAGGTAGTTGACCTGAAACTCGGTGACGGTCGTGGGCCAGACGTTGAGTCCCAGAATCAGGAACTCCCGGCGCGGCGTGCCATTATCGGGCTCGAACCGCTCCCACCGAAGGAGCCCCTGCACCTTGGGGGCGAACATGTAGCCGGCGGTGGCGTGGAAGCCCCACGGGTTCAGCTCCACCCCGATGTCGGGGTCCAGCTCGCTGGCCACCACTTCGCCTGCCAGCAGCAGCCGATTCTCGGTGTAGCGTACGTCGGCGCCGAAGAGCGTCCGCCGTCCGGTGAATGCGGCGGCCAGCCCGCCGCCCAATGCCGTGCCCTCATCCTCGCTGAGGGCGGCGTGGAGGCCCACGGTGAGCCCGCGAGGACTTCCCGGGAGTTGGCGAGCCCGCAAGCCGCCGGCTGCGCCCGGCGCGCCCTCCGCACCGAGCCGCGGAGTCAGGGTCACGCGTGCGACGTACATGAGATGGTTGCCGTCGTTGGCGTTCGGCGCGAAGCCATTGCCATTGAACACGCCGGCGCTCACGGCCGCGGGTCCGCCCGCCCGCCCGACGCGGGCCTGGAGGCCGAGCTGCCGACCCGGCGCGAGCACCGTCACCGTCTGGGAGCGGTTGACGAAGTCGATGCTGGCGGCCGACGTGAGGAACTCGTAGCTGAACGGCGCCTTGAACTGGCCCACATCCAGCGCCACGTTCGGCGACGCCCGGTAGGTGAGGCGGGCATCCAGGATCGTCGGCGTCGCCGCAAAGTTCGTCTGGAGGAAGTAGCTGAATCCGTGGTCGAGATTGCCCGACAGCGACAGGCGGAAGTTGGAGATGTTGAACCCGTTACTCCCGATGGCGCTTCGCTCTACCTGGAAGTCAGCCACCGTCTGGAGCAGCACTCCGATGCTGAGGTAGTCCTTCTTGAACGTCTGCTCGAGTTGCCGCCACAGGGGCTCGTCCTCCTGAGCCGCGGCGGGGCGTGCTCCGCCCAGGAGCAGCGCCAACAACACCATGCTGCGGCCGGCGATGCCGGCCGTGAACCTGCGGACAACCATAGGCGTAAAGGTCCTCTCTAGCGCACTGTGTGAACCGCTCCTGCCTGTTATGACCGGGCGCGGCATTGTGTCGGCTGATGGGTTCGGCGATGGCCACGACCTGCCCGGGGCGTCGCGCGCCCCGGGCAGGGCTCGACCTCAGTGCTTCGCCGACGGTTTCGACTCGAACCACCCCTCGACGGCTCGTCCGGCCACGTCCCTGGCGCCGATCCCGAAGGCGATGGCGCCCGCGAGGGCGATCGCGCCGAGGACCACGCCGAAGGCGAGTGTCACGATCTCCTGCGCCACGCCGGTCTGCTGGAGCGCCATCGCCGTGGCGAGCACGAGGATGGCGATGCGCGCCGCCGAGGCCGTGAGCCCACCCCAACGCCCTTCGCCGCGCGGGATAGCGCGGTGCGCGAGGTTCGCCAGGTAGAGACCGACACCGAAAATCACGAGGGCCAGCAGCAGCCGGGCGCCGAAGGCAAAGAAGTTCGTGGCCAATTCCGACAGCGCGCCGAAGCCCAGGAGGCCGGCCGCTTCGATCGCCGCCAGCAGCATGATGGCGACCACCGTCAGGTAGCCGGCGATCTGTGACGGCGTGTTTCCTCCCTCCCCAGCTTCCACGCGCAGGCCGAGTTTCCCGATGAGCTGATCGAAGCCCACTCCGGCCAGAATGTTGGTCACGAGGCTCGAGATGACCTTACCCACGAGGAAGGCCACCCCCAGCACGATCGCGGCGCCGAACAGGGCCGGCACGGCGGCCATGAGCTGATTGAGCATCGTCATCGCCGGGCGGCTGATCGCTTCGATGCGGAGCGCGTCGAGCGCGGCGATGGTCGCCGGAATGAGGATCAGTGCATAGATCAGGAGCCCGACGACGGCAGACAAACGGCGCGGGCCGGCGTCGGGACCCATGCCGACGTTGGCCCCGAGCCGGTCAGCCCCGGCGGCCGCGAGCAACGCGCTGACGATTTGGCGAACGATCTTGGCGACGAACCACCCGATCAGCAGGATCAGCCCGGCCCCCAGGAGGTTGGGCAGCGCGCCTAGGAGGCCGTCGAACATCGTTTGGATCGGGGCGACGAGGCCCTGCAGCTCGAGCACGCCCAAGACGGCCGGCAGGAACAGCAGGAGCGGGAGCCAGAAGACGATGTCTCCCAGGGTCTTGCTCAGGGGCTTCTGAGTGTCGAGCCCGGCATCCTCGGCGATCCTTTCGTCGAGCGACGTTCGCGCCAGGCCCTTGGTGACGATGAGCCTGAGGATCGTGCCGATTCCCCACGCCAGGAGGAGCAGCACCCCGGCGCCCACGAGTTTGGGTAGGAACGCCGTGATCTGCTGGAGCATAGTGTCCAGCGGTCCGGCGAGCGCCCGCAGCTGGAGCATCTGGAATGCGCCCGCGAGGACGAAGATCATGAGCGTGTAGAAGACGGCCCGGCCGATCCACGTTCCGAGCGGGATCGCCTTCACCGCGCCTTCGGCGTCCTTGGGGAGCTTGCGGCGCGAGGTGGCCCGGTTGACCGCTCGGCGGACGAGGCCGGCAATGGCGAGGGACAACAGCCAGCCGACCACGAGGATGCCGATGGCCCCGAGCAGGTTGGGAACGTATTGCCCAACCTGGGCTTGCAACTGGGCAATGATGTCTTGCATGCGGGCGCCTCCTGAATCAGTAGCAGTATCGCGGCGCGGAGACTCGGACGCGCGTCAGCGCGTCCCGGCGATGCTGTCGCGCCGGGCGGGGCGCTGCCTCGGAATCGCTTGAACCGTCGAAAAGCTTGGAGGGTGGCGATGCGAGAGCGAGCAAACGTAAGTAAACGCCCGGTGCCGTCGGTGTCCAGTTGCTCCGCTCACCGCACCCGATCGGGCAGTCGCACCTCGACCGGCGGCGCGCCGACGAGCTCGAAGGTGGCGGAAGCGAGTGCCACCTTCCCACCCGTGCTCTCCAGCGCTTCGAGCAGCCGCGTGAAGATCTCGTCCTTCGTCGTGCGGCGCCGCTTGTAGTCGACGACATACCGCGCCGTGAACTCCATCCAGTTGTCGTTGGCGACGAGGGTGACCATCGGCTGGATCTGGGCGTCCTCGATCCGGTACTTGCGCACCATCTCCTTCCACGCCTGCTCGGCGAACGCGGCGTAGGCACCGACCGTGCCAGCGACGACGCGCTCGATCAGCTCCCGCGCGAGGCGAACGTCGCCCCCGTAGCGGACGGGCACGGTGATCTCGTCCCACAGAAACGGGAAGTCGCCCGAGTAGTTGTACACGGGCTCCTTGAAGACGAAGCTGTTCGCCACGCGCACGATGCGGCCGTTGTACAGGTCGCCATTGACCCAGTTGCCGCACTCCATGAGCGTCGTGCGCAGCACACCGATGTCGATCACGTCGCCTTTGATGCCGCCCAGCTGCACGCGGTCGCCGATGGCGAAGAAGTTCCCGAGCGCGATCCCCGCCCACCCCGCCACGCTGGCGATCACCTCTTGGAGCGCGAACGCGATGCCGGCGCCCGCAACGCCGAAGGCGACGGTAAGGCCACCCAGCTGGCTGCGGAACACGACCGTCAGATATACGAAGGCGGCGAGGTAGCCGAGGAAGCTGACCAGCTTGCGTGCCCGGTATCGCACGTCGCCGTCGCTGATGTAACGGGACAGCGACCGCTGCGCGATACGGACCAGGACGGTGATGAACACGAGCCCGACCGCGACGGCGACGATCTTGCCCACGGTCGGGTCCAGGAGTACCTGCTGGACGAAGTCTTCCATACGTTGGCTCGTGCCCGCTCTCGCGGCGATGGGGAAGTTACGACAGGTTACGGCCGACCGAATTGACGAGGCGCGTCGGCCGAAAAGTCACATGAGCCGGTTCCCGGACCGCCAGGGTGACGTGCTCCGGGCGGTCCGGGATCCCGAGCCTCCTTACGACGAGGGGCGACGCCCTTCGAACCAGCGGTTCACCGCCCGCGCGGCCGCATCCTTCGAGCCGATCCCGAACGCGATGGCCGCGGCCACGGCGATCGCGCCCAAGAGGAGGGCGAACGCGAGCCGGACGATGTCCGCCGCTACGCCCGTTTGCTCGAGCGCCATCGCGGTGGCGAGCACGATGATCGCGATGCGCGCCGACCAGGCGTAGACACCGCCCCATGGTCCCTGGCCTCGCGGAATGGCGCGGTAGGCCAGATTCCCCAGGTACAGGCCGACGCCAAAGATCACCAGGCCGAGCACGACCCGAGCGACGAAGCCGAAGAACTGCGTTGCCAGCACCGCGAGGGCACCGAACCCCAGCAGGCTCGCGGCTTCGATCGCGGCGAGCAGCATGATGGCGACGAGTGCCAGGTACCCGGCGATGCGCGACGGTGTGGCGCGCCGGTCTTCGGGCATGACCTCGAGGCCCAGTTTCTCGAACAGGCGGTCGAAGCCGACGCCCTCGAAGATGCTGGTGACCAGGCCCGAGATCACCCGTCCCACGAGGAACGCGACGCCGAGGACGATGGCCGCGCCGAACAGCAGGGGCACGGCACCCAGCACCTGGTTCAGCATGAGCGTCGCCGGCCGGCTCACGGCCTCGATCTGGATGGCGTCGAGTGCCGCGATCGCCGCGGGAATCAAGATGAGCGCGTACACCACCAAGCCGATGACCGAGGAGAGGCGGCGCACGCCGGCCTTCGTCCCCATACCGACCCGTTCGCCGAGCCGGTCGGCGCCGGCAGCGGTCAGCAGCGCTGTCACCACCTGGCGGGCGATCTTGGCGATGATCCACCCGATGAGCAAAATGAGCGTGGCCGCGAGGAGGTTGGGTAACGCGCCGAGGAGGTCGTCGAACATGCTCTGCAGGGGCGTGAGCAATCCCTGGAGATCGAGCACACCCAGGACCGCGGGCAGGAACAGCAGCAGCGGAATCCAGAACACGATGTCGCCCAGGGTCTTGCTGAGCGGTCGCTCGGCATGGAGACCGGCCTCTTCGGCGACCACCTTGTCGAGCTTCGTCCGCTCCAAGGCCATGACGAGGACGAAACGCAAGGCGGCCCCGAGCCCCCAGGCGATCACCAGCAAGATCGCCGCCCCGGCCAACTGCGGCAGGTAGCGGGTGAGCTGCTGGAGCATGCTGTCGAGGGGCCCCGAGAGGGCGGGCAAGCGAAGGGTTTGGAACGCCGCCGCGAGCACGAAAATCATGATCACCCAGAAGGCGACGCGCCCCGTCCAGGTGGCGATGGAGGCAGGCTTGGCCCCCTCGGCGGCGGACAACGCCTTCGCGACCTTTCCGCTAGCGGTCGCGCGCTTCACGCCGGCGCGGACCACCGCGGCGACAACCAGGGCCACGAGCCAGCCGCCCACCAGAATCGCCGTGGCCAAGAGCAGGGTGGGGAGGGATTGGCCGACCTGCTCCGCGAGCTGTGAGATCATGTCCCGCATGAGGACACCTCCGGGAGGGAGATGGGAAACGGCCGACGCAAACGTGCGTGCGGGGATCGTAACCTGTCAATCGCGTCAGACGGCGGGCGGGTCAGTCGTCGTCCTGGAACCGCCCCCCCAGGTGACGGGCCAGGAAGCGCTCGGCCGCAGCGTAAAACGTGAGCCGATTCGCGGGCTTCGCGAACCCATGGCCCTCGTCGGGAAACAGGAGATATTCGTGCGGGATTTTTTTCTCCCGCATCGCCGCCACGATCTGCTCGGACTCGGCCTGCTTGACGCGCGGATCGTTGGCCCCCTGGGCGATGAGCATGGGGATGCGGATCCGATCCACGTGGAATAGGGGTGATCGGGCGCGGAGAAAGTCGGTTTCCGTCTCGGGGTTGCCCACCCGCTCGTGCAGCATGGCGAGGTACGACGACCAGTACGGTGGGATCGTGTTGATGAATGTCAGGAGATTGCTCGGTCCCACGATGGCGACGGCGCAGCGGAACAGCTCCGGCGTGAAGGTGGCGCCGACCAGCGCGGCGTAGCCGCCGTACGAGCCGCCGTAGATTGCTACGCGGCCGGGGTCAGCGATTCCCTGCTCCACGGCCCAGCGCACGGCGTCCACGAGATCGTCGTGCATCTTGCCGCCCCACTCCTTGTTGCCGGCATTCAGGAACCGTTTCCCGTAGCCGGTGGAGCCGCGGAAGTTGACCTGCAGACAGGCGTAACCTCGATTGGCGAACCACTGGGCCTCGGGGTCGTATCCCCAGACGTCGCGGTACCACGGACCCCCGTGCACATCGAGAACCATTGGGAGCGCGCCGCGATCGTTCGGCGTCCGGGTGAGGTAGCCGTGGATGGTGAGTCCGTCCCGCGTCCGGAACGAGATGGGCTCCATGGGTGCGAGGGTGTAGCCGGCGAGTTCGGAGCGGTTGTAGAAGAGAAACCGTCCGGTCCGGGTGCCGCGGTCGAACGCGTAGTACGAGACCGGCCGGTCGTCCTCGGTGAACCCCACGAGCCAGACGTCATCGGCGTGCGTACGATCGTAGATCCGGAAGTCCCCAGAGTTCAGTCGTCGGATCGCGTCCACGTCGGGCCGGATCGCATCGTCGAGCACGACATGCTCGATCCGGGCGGCGACGTACGACACCGCCTGGATGCGGCGCGTGTCGGGATGCACCATCACGTCGCTCACGTCGTACTGCGGGTCCTCGGCGACGACATGAGGCTCGGCATTCGAGCCCACGTCGATTTCCACGAGCCGCGCGGCATTGACGCCGCGCGAATCCAGCAGCCGGAGCGTACGTCCGTCCAGCGCAAAGCCCACGGGACCGCTGGTCAGGGCATCCTCGCTGTTCCAGGAAACGACGGTTCGCCACGCACCGTCGTCGCGAACGAGGAGGTCCGTCCCACCGGCCGGCGTGGACGCCATGGCGGCGCGCACGGCGAGATCCGCGTCCGCCACCCAACCGATCACGTTGCCGGGGTTCTTCGCGACCTGCTCGAGCGAATCGTCGGTGAGGTCCAGGCGATAGACATCGTGCAACCGCTCGTCGTCGCGGTTCATGGCGACCAGCACCTGGGTGGGATGGCGCTTGTCGTGGGCGACGATCTGGGCCTGCACGCCGTCGAACGGTGTCACATCCACCACGCTTCCAGAATCCGGCACCACTTTGAACAGGTGCCAGTTCTCGTCGCCCCCGACGTCCTGAAGGTAGAGCAGGTGGCTCCCGTCGTGCGCCCAGAAGTAGACGCGGATGCCCCGGTCGGCGTCGCGCGTGACCGGCTGGAACGCGTCACCGTCCACGGCGCCGACCCACACGTTCAGCACGCCGTCCAGCGGCGCCAGGAACGCCATGCGCGCGCCGTCCGGCGACAACTGCGGCTCCGCCCGTTCGGGGTTACCGAAGATGACGTCACGGGGGATGAGGGGCGGGAGCCCCTGGTGTTCGTCGCGTGTCGCCATGTGTCGTCCGGATGCCGCCCCGGCCTGCCGTCACCCACCGGTGGCGTGACCTGGGAGCCTAGTGCTTCCCCGCGGTCACGTCGATCCGCGGCCGCTCAGGGTATGAAAGCGCGAGGGACGAGCACGCCGTGGCTTCACGGCCCCCGAATCGCGGTGGTGGGGTTGCGCGCCCGTGTGAAGTATATCCAGTACGCACAGGCGTTGACGAGCACCACGAGCGTGCCGAGCACGATCTGTATGCCGGTGGTGAGTCCGCTGGGGTAGATCACGGGAATCACGTAATGCTCGATGAATCCCCCTTCATAGCCCGCCTGTCCGGCGAGCCGCCGGAAGTGGTTCTCGAGCGGCGTGAGCGGGCAGACCCCACCGGTGAACTCGATCACGGCTCCCCACAGTGCGGCTGGCAGATGGACCCAGGCGACCCAGCGCCACCGCCACGCGAGCGCGCCGCCGGCAACGACGAAGACGATGAACGCGAGGTGGAGAGCGACGAGGAGATCAGCGGCGAGACGGTAGAGCACGAGAAGATCGTTCGTTATGCGTTGTCGGTGGTCGGCATGGTCTCCGTCACCGTCGCCAGGACGGGGTCACGGCGTCCGCATGGAGAATGGACGACGGACAACGGCTCACGTCTCTGCCATTCGATCGACGACCGTCGCCGCGGTCATCGTACCGGTGACGTTGACCGCCGTGCGGAACATGTCGGGGATCCGGTCCACTCCGAGCAGGACGGCGAGGCCGTCCATGGGCACGCCGACCGCGCCCAGCGCGGGGGCGAGAGTGAGCACGCTCGCCGATGGTACGCTCGCGACCGTGATGGAAACGAGCGCGGTCGCGAGTACGGCGGCGCCGAGGGCCGCGGCTGGGATCGGCACTTGGTACAGCCAGGCCAGAAAGATGAGCCCGGCGCCCTGGAACAGCGCGCTCCCCGCGCGCCCGACGGCGGCGCCCAGGGCGACGACGAAGCTGGCCACGGTGCGTGAGAGCCCGAGCTCCTCGGCGGCCTCGAGCATCGCGGGAATCGTGGCGGCGGAACTGGTCGTCGTGAATCCGATGATCTGCGGCCCGATACACGCTCCGAGGAACCGAGCCGGAGCGATGCCGCCCAGCAACCGTGCCGCCGGGACGTAGATCACCACCACGAACACCAACAGCCCGAGGAGCACCGCGAGGACAAAGGCCCCGAGACTCTGGAGCATGGACCAGCCCGAGCGCGCGGTCACGGGCGCGGCGAGCGCGAAGACGCCCACCGGCGCCGTCCACAGCACCCAGTGCACCAGCTTCACGAGCGCCGCCGACACGGCGACGGCGATCTCCACGAGACGGGCGCGCGGGTCGGCCGGCAGCGCCCCAACCGCCGCGGCGAAGAAGCACGTGAAGACGATGAGCGGGAGCAGCGCGCCCTCCGCCGCCGCCTGGAACGGGTTGGCGGGAATGAGGTTCACGAGGAAGTCCACCGTGGTCGGCAGCGCCGGCGCTTCGGCCGTGGCCCCCGCCGCTGCCGCTTCCGCCGCCGCTTCATCGGCGAGAGGCAGCAGCAGCCGCATGGCACCCATCCCGATCATGATGCTGATCACCGTCGTTGCGGCGAAGAACGCGAGCGTGAGCCCCCCGAGCCGCCCGATCTTCTTGGCGTTCCCCATTCCCGCCACGCCGACGAACAGCGTCGCGGCCACGAGCGGCACCACGACCATCTTCAGGAGATTGACGAACGCAACGCCAAGCGGTGCCACGCCCTCGGCCGCCGCCAGGAGTTCCGGAACCCCGGAGAGCGCGGCGAGCAGTCCGAAGAGCAGGCCGCCCACCAGCCCGAGCGCGATAGCGACGTGAATCTTCATGGGCTAAGTTCCGCGCATCGTTGACGGGAGGTCGTGTTGCCACACGCACAGACGACGACGCCGCGCTGGGCATTGGTGCTCGGCGCCTCCAGCGGCTTCGGCGAGGCGTGCGTCAGGGCGCTCGCTACGGCCGGCTACGACATAGCCGGTGTCCATCTCGACCGCAAGGCTGGCATGAAGCACGTGGAGGAGATCACGGGGGCGATCGAAGCGGCCGGGCGCCGAGCGCTGTTCTTCAATGTGAACGCGGCGGATGAGGAGAAGCGCAGAGAGGTCGTGGACGCCCTTGCCGACGAAATCCAGAAGACCGGCGGCACGGTGGCGGTACTGATGCACTCGCTCGCGTTCGGAACCCTCAAACCCTATATCGCGGATGACGCCCTGTCGAAGGCGAACGTTGAAATGACGCTGGACGTCATGGCCCACACGCTCGTCTATTGGACCCAGGACGTCGTGCGCCGCGGCCTCATGGGGAAGGGTGGGCGGATCTTCTCGATGACCTCGTCGGGCTCCACCCGCGTCATCCGAGCCTACGGCGCCGTTTCAGCCGCGAAGTGCGCGTTGGAATCGCACACGCGCCAACTCGCCGTCGAGCTCGCCCCCCACGCGATTGCGGTGAACGCGCTGCGGGGCGGCGTCACCGACACACCGGCGTCGCGAAAGATCCCCGCGAGCGACGAGTTGTTCGCGCAGGCGGCCCGGCGCAACCCGTACGGTCGGATGACGACGCCGGAAGACGTGGCGCGGGCGGTCGTGGCGCTGTGCCATCCCGGCACCGACTGGATCACCGGGAACGTGATCAACGTGGACGGGGGCGAGGAGGTGGCCGGCTAGGGTGTGGGCGGCCGCGCGCGGCCGACCGCGACGTGCTCACGTGCGCTCGCCGCGCAGCTCCGCGAGCTCCTCCTCGAGTTGTTCCAGACGCTTCACGACCTCGTCTTCGGCGGGATCGCCGGCGGTGATCGGCACGCCACGCCGGTTGAGCAGGGTCTCCACCAGCGCGTCGGTATATCCGACGACGGCGTGGGCGATGCCTTTGTCCACCAGGCGGTTCAGACGCAACACCGCGGCCATGGATTGGCGGGCGGGGAGCGCGGCGATGGTCTCGGACAGCGCGTGAATCAGGAGCTCCCGGAGGTACTGAATCTCCTCCACCACTTCGCCGGCGGCGAGACCCCGGACCGCCGCCGTCCGACCATACACGTCGCACGAGGTGAACCAGAGTTCAGCCATGCGGCGGCGCAGGGGCCCGGCGAGCTCTGCGAGGATATCGATCAGCAGGGCAAGCTGGCGCTCGACCGTCGGCCGGCGAATGTGGGGCGCCTGCGCCATCCGGCCGGCGACCCAGCGCGACCACCGGTCGACGAGGCCGCCGCGGTTCCCGCGGAGCGCGCGGCTGATCGCAACCAGGGCCGGGTTGGAGGGACGCATGGTCAGTCCCATGACAGCATGCCCACTCGAGGACGGGCGGCGCCGGGGGTCCTCGTCGCGCCGCACCCGGCCCGCGTGACGCCATGGCGACCGTGACCCGGCGCTCCTTCGAGCTTCGTGGCGCGGACGGCGGTCCGCTGCGTGGCGACGTGCGCACCGCGGGGTCCGGGCGGGCCCGGCCGGCGGTCCTCATTTGCCACGGATTCAAGGGGTTCAAGGACTGGGGGTTCTTCCCGCCGCTCGCCGAGCGCATCGCCCGGGCGGGCATGACCGCCGTATCGTTCAATTTCTCCGGCAGCGGCGTCGGTTCCGACGGCGAGTCGTTCTCGGAGCCGGAGCGGTTCGGTCACGCCACGTTCTCGAACGACCTCGTGGATCTGGAGGCGGTGTGGAGCGCCGTCCGGTCCGGCACGCTGATCGAGGCCGTCGACCCGCCTACGCGCGTGGGGCTCCTGGGCCACAGCCGGGGCGGCGGCGTCGCCGTGCTGTTCGCCGCTGACCGAGCCGACTGCCGCGCCCTGGTCACCTGGGCGGCAATTGCCACCGTGCGGCGCTGGGACGATCAGACCCTGGCCGCGTGGCGCGCGACCGGGAAGATGGATGTCGTGAATGTCCGCACCGGCGACGTGCTGCCGCTGTACACTGACGCGCTCGACGAGATCGAGCGTCATGGACGGGGCAAGCTCGACATTCAGCGGGCGGCGTCCCGTGTGACGGCGCCGTGGCTCATCTCGCATGGCGATGCCGATGAGGCGGTGCCGGCGTCCCACGCCCGCACGCTGTTCGACGCGGCGCCACGCGGTGGGTCGCGGCTGGAGTTGATCCCCGGTGGGGGACACACGTTCGGCGCGCGTCATCCCTGGGCGGGCCCGACGCCGGAGCTGGAGAGAGTAATGAACCTCACGATGGAGTGGCTTGGACGTCACCTCATGTGACGACTGGCGTGAGCCGGGCGACCTCGCGGGAGGCCGCCCGGCACCTGGTCAGAGACCGGCTGCGTAGAGCGAGTTGACCACGCCCTTACGGCGGCCGGCCGCCGCGACGAAGAGACGGCGGCTCAGCAGGAAGCTGGCAGCCGCGACGGTCGCGAGCGCAAGCAAACCGACACCGAAGATACGGATAGGCACCTCCTGGCATGGTGAATGGTGTCCCGGACCTCTCCACCCCGCACGGAATATAGTGCACCACAATGCCCCTGGGCGCCGTGGTTCACATCACCGTACCCCGAACTGCGATGACCGTTCGATCACCGTCGGCGATCCCTCTGTGAGTCCCGATCCATTCGAGCACGTGCGCGGCCGGCTCGCAGCCCGGGTGCCGCAGCGGGTGGACGCGAGTGGCGGCATCGAGGCCGCCGTTGCCGTCGTGCTGGCGGCGGGCCCCTCCGGCGCGCTCGACATCCTGCTCATTAAGCGGGCCGAGCGTGAGGGGGATCCCTGGTCCGGTCAGATGGCGCTTCCCGGTGGCCGGCGGGAGCGCGGCGACCCCGACCTGTTGACCACGGCCCGGCGCGAGGCCCGGGAGGAGACCGGCATCGTGCTGGGGCCGGGCGAACTCCTGGGAGAGCTGGACGATCTCGAGCCCCGGACGCGGATCCTGCCGCCGGTCGTTGTGCGTCCGTTCGTCTTCGGCCTCCCGGCGCGGCCCGAGATCCGTGCCAGCGACGAAGTCGAGTTGCATCTCTGGACAGTCTTCGACGCCCTGATGGAGCGCGAATCAGAGACCGAGGTGACGATTCGCGACACCAGCCGGATCGTCCCAGCCTTCCTCCTCGGTACGCACGTCGTGTGGGGCATGACCCACCGTATCCTCAGTGGTTTCAGGGAGTTGATCGTCTGACTCTCTCGGCGCGGATTGCTTTCGGCCGTGTAGTATTGTACTTTTAGGGCCGGTTAAGTCGTGTTTTAGCCGAGCGTGTAACCGGGGGCTCGCTCATGATCGCGGATGCGAAGGCGACCGGCTTCAGCCGGTCTACGGAGGACTACCTCAAGGCCATCTACGCCCTCGAGGCTCGAGGCGGCGCCGCGCAGACCAGCGCGATCGCCCAGGCACTGGACGTGGCGCCGCCGTCGGTGACCGGCATGGTCAAGCGGCTGTCCGAGTCCGGTCTGCTGGAGCACGTGCCCTACCGCGGTGTTCAGCTGACCCGTACTGGGCGGCGGGCGGCGCTCCGGATGATGCGGCGGCATCGGATCCTGGAGACGTACCTGACCACGAAGCTGGGCTACGATTGGGATTCGGTCCACGAGGAGGCCGAGCGGATGGAACACGCCGTCTCCGACGGGCTGATCGAGCGCATGGCCATGGCGCTGGGAAACCCCCGCTACGATCCCCATGGGGCCCCCATCCCGACTCAGACCGGGGAGATCGAGGAGCCGGACTTGACCCCGCTGGCGGAGATCGCGGTGGGGACGACGGCGGAGCTCCGCATGGTGAGCGACAAGGACTCGGAGTTGCTGCGCTACATCGCGTCCCTCGGACTCAAGCCCGGGGTCGCCTTCGACGTGATCTCGCGACAGCCATTCAACGGGCCGATCACGATTCGCCTGGTGCGCGCCCGCCGCGACGCCGAGCGGGAGCAGGTCATCGGACACGAGCTCGCCCTGTCGCTGCTCTGCGTGAGGGTCGCGGGGGAGGTCGGATGAGGCCCGCTCGGAGCACGACGCGGGAGACCGTGACGGAGGGGGACGGTATGAGCGAACGAGCGATGAGCCGACGCGACCTCTTGAAGCGCGGCGCCGTCGGGGCGGCGGGTCTCGCGGTGGTGGGAGAGACGTTGCGGGCGACCGAGCGTCTCGCCTCGCGAGCCCACGATCCGATGGCCGCGGGCACGGTGGGCGAGGTACGTCGCGCGTCCATCGATCCGCTCACTTTTCTCGAGCATTTCGATTACGGGCAGGTGAGCCGCCTGCCGTCCGGGCGGACGCTGCGCGAGTTCGAGATCACGGCGGTGGACCGCGAGATCGAGGTCGCGCCCGGCGTGTTCTATCCGGCGTGGACCTACAACGGGCAGGTCCCGGGTCCGACGATCCGCGCCACGGAGGGCGACCTGATCCGGGTGCGGTTCTTCAACTCCGGCACCCATCCGCACACGATCCATTTTCACGGATTCCATGCTGCGAATATGGACGGGGTGTTCGAACCGGTGATGCCGGGCGAGACGTTCGTCTACGAATTCGATGCCGAGCCGTTCGGGCTTCACCTCTATCACTGCCACAGCATGCCCTTGAAGAAGCACATCGCGAAGGGTCTCTACGGCACGTTCATCGTGGATCCGAAGACTCCGCGGCCGCCGGCGCGCGAGATGGTGATGGTGCTCAACGGCTTCGACACCAACTTCGACGGCGAGAATGAGGTGTACGCCGCGAACACGGTGGCGTTTGCCTACCAGAAGCACGCGATCCCGGTGCGCAAGGGCGAGCTGCAACGGCTCTACCTGGTGAACGTGCTGGAATTCGATCTCGTGAACTCGATGCACCTCCACGGAAACTTCTTTCACGTTTACCGAACCGGCACGTCGCTCGAGCCGCACGACTTCACGGACACGCTGATGATGTGTCAGGGGGAGCGCCACATCATCGAGTTCACGTACCAGCATGCGGGACCGTTCATGTTCCACGCCCACCAGTCGGAGTTCGCCGAGCTGGGATGGATGGGCGTGTTCGACGTGCAGGACGGCGTCGCGTGAGTCCCAAAGCGAAGCTGTGGCTCTGGGGGCTCCTCCCGGTGGCGTTGCTGGGTGGGCTCTCGCTCGTCGTGGCCAACACCGGCCTCCTCGATTTTCTGAGGCGGGGCGTCCCGCCGGTGGAAGAGCTCACGTTCGACCGCGTGACCCTGGCCCCCGACATGATCACGGTCCAGGTGGTGAACGGCGGCCCCGACCCGGTCACCATCGCGCAGGTGCTCGTGGATGACGCGTTCTGGGATTTCACCATCGGCCCGTCAGCCACGGTGCGTCGGCTCGGTCGCGCGACCATCACCATCCCGTTCCCGTGGGTGCCTGACGAGCCGCACGAGGTCACGCTCCTCACGTCCACCGGACTCACGTTCACGCACGAGATTCCGGTAGCCACGGTCACCCCGCCGGCCGATTTGAAGTTCCTCGGCGTGTTTGCCCTGATCGGTCTCTACGTCGGCATCATTCCGGTCGCCATCGGGCTGCTGTGGTACCCGATGCTACGGCGTTTGGAGCCGCGCTGGATCCACTTCGCCCTTGCCCTCACGGCAGGCCTCCTCGTCTTCTTGGGCGCCGACGCCCTGCACGAGGGCCTAGAGGCGGCCCAGCAGGTGGCGGGAGCGTTCCAGGGCACGATTCTCGTTGTGGTGGGTGCGCTCGGGACGGTCTTGATTCTCCAGATGCTGTCCCGCGCGCGGGTGCAGCGGGGCGGAGCGGACGAACGCCGGATGGTGGCCGTTCTCATCGCCTTGGGGATCGGACTTCACAACCTCGGCGAGGGACTGGCGATCGGTGCTGCGTACTCACTTGGCCATGCGGCGCTGGGCGCGTTCCTGATCATCGGGTTCATGCTCCACAACACCACGGAGGGGCTGGGGATCGTCGCGCCGATCGCGAAGGACCGCCCCACGCTCGCGATGCTGGTCGGCCTCGGACTCCTGGCCGGTGCTCCCACCGTGCTCGGCGCATGGATCGGCGGCCTCGCCTACTCGCCGATCTTCTCCACGCTCTTCCTCGCGGTTGGGGCTGGCGCGATCGCCCAGGTGGTGATCGCCCTCTACCGAGTGGTGGGCCGGGAGACCGACGGCGCGCTGTGGACGCCGCTCACGGCGGGCGGCGTGCTCGCCGGGTTGCTCATCATGTACGCGACCGGGCTGCTCGTGGCGGCGTAACCGCGCTTCGCCGTCCGTCGGTTTCCATCATTCGCTTGCCGCTGTCCGCGGGCGTCAAGCGCGGCGCTACCGCTCTTTCGCCCGCTCCAACGCCCGGAGGATCGCGGCCAGCCGGCGGTCCCGTGCCGGACGGATGCGCTCGATGTCCTCGGCGTACGCCGCCTCGATCAGGTGGGTGAGCCGACGGACCTGGTCAGGCTCGAGGCTCTTCCAGTCGGCGAGATCTTCCCACAGCGATTCGAACGTCTGCAACAGATGCTGGAGAAAAACGGTGACCCCCCGCTCGCCCGCGGCCAGGTGGTACGTGAGGTGGGGGCCCGCCGCCGCCCAGCCGAGGGCCGGACCGACGGAGATCGCCCGGTCGAGGTCGGCGACGTCGATCGCGCCTTCCAGCACGAGGGCGATCGCCTCGCGCCATACCGCGGCCGCGATGCGGCTCGCCACGTTGCCCCGCACCGGTTTGCGGATCACGACGGGGATACGGCCGAGGGTGCGGAGCCACCCCTTGGTCAGCTCCACGATCGCCGGGTCCGTCTCTGGACCCCCGAGCAGTTCGACCAGCGGGATCAGCTCCGGGGGATTGAGGGGGTGTGCGACCAGGCAGCGCTCCTGACGGCGGCACCGCGCGGCAATGTCCTTGGGTAGCAGACCACTGGACGAGCTCGTGATCGCGCGCGCCCGTCCGGCGACAGACTCGATGGACTCGAAGAGCTTCTGCTTGGTCAGGAGCTCCTCCGGCCCAGCCTCGATGATCCACTCGGCCTCGCCGCACGCGTGCAACAGGCTCCGGCCGGCGGTGAGCGCGGCAAGGCCGGCTTCCGCCGCCCACGATTCGGCGCGTTCGAGCGTCACGAGCGCCCGGGCCCGGTCGGCGATCGCCGCCGGAGCATCGGCGAGCGCCTGCTGTGCGGGATCGTAGATCGTGACCGGCCACCCGGCGGCCACGCACAGCGCCGCCCACCCGCAACCGATGTCGCCGGCGCCCACCACCGCCACGTGAATCTTTCCGTCCGCCATGGTCCGTTCCGCTGTCCCGATCGGCGCGGCTCACCGCCCGCTCTGGTTTGAGGGATCTTCCCATTCCGTGCCGAAGATGCGTCCCAACAGCCGGCGCATACGCCTGACATCTACCATCATAGCGACGGCGGTGCGCGCGCCGCCGTCTCGCTCTCTTGTATGCCCGCGGTGCTCGTCATCGTCAAGGTCGACGTCCAGCGTCATGGTCTCGACGGTCAGGAGCCCCGGCGCGAGGAGCTCGCCGACCGTGAGCACGTCGTTGACGACGCAGCCGTCCAGCCGTTCCTGAGCGCGATGGAACTCGACGTAGAAACGGAGGGCCATGCCAAGCCACCGCACCAGTGGGTCGCGAGCCGCGGCGAACCGCTCGACTTCCGTCGTCGAGAACGTCATGCGTCGCGTCACGTCCAGCCCCACCATCACGCTGGGGAGGGCGGCGTGCAGTACCCGTCGCGTGGCCTCGGGATCGCTCCAGGCGTTGAAGTCGGCCCAGCGGTTGGTGTTGCCTCGTTCGCGGATGTTGCCGAACATCCCGATGTGCCGAACGACACGCCGCCGTACCAGCTCCGCGTCACGATCTAGGGCGTGGGCCAGATTGGTGAGCGGCCCCATCGTCACCAGGATCACCGAGCCGGGCGCACGGGCCAGCTCCTCGGCGAGTGCGGCCGGGTTTGGTTGAGCGGCCGTCTCAGGAGGTACCGGCGCATGGCCCACCCCGGTGCGGCCGTGCGTCTCCGGCGCGGTGACGAGTGGTCGCACGAGCGGTCGGTCGGCACCGGGGCACACCGGAATGTCCGGGCGCCCTGCCAGCCGCAGCACCTCGCGCGCGTTCCGGGTAGTCGCGGCGAGGGTCGCATTCCCATAGCTTGTGGTCACGGCCTGGACTCGCAGCTCCGGTGATCGGACGGCCAAGCCGAGGGCCACGACGTCGTCGATGCCCGGATCGGTGTCGATTATGAGAGGTGTCGGTGGCATCCGCTGTCCAGAAACGCGCTCCAACTGCGATCGGCGATTCGAAATAATGTCTTCAGGGATCCCGCCGTCGACCCTTCCGCCGGGCGGCGCGGGTGCGTCATCTCGGACGGCGGATCGAAGACCGGAGGACGCCCCGCGACTGGGGTGCGGCCCGGGCGATCCCGCATGACGGCGACCCCATCCGAGTGGAAGCTGCTTCGCGCGCGGTACGCTACCATGGTTCAGCAGTTCGCGGACGCGTGGGAAGCGGGACGGGCAGACCAGATGGCCGCGGTCTTCACTCCAACCGGCGTGTTCATCCCCGATCCGTTCGAGGGTCCGATCACGGGCCGGCAAACGATCGAGGGCTACTGGAAAACCATTCCGCAGGAGCAGGCCGAGATCAAGTTCCGATTCGGGGAGATCTACGCAGCGGGTCCCTGGTTCTCGACCGAGTTCAAGTGTACGTTCCGCCGCCGCCGGACCGGCCAACGCATGGACGTCCGGGGTGCGATGTTCTGCGAGACGGAGGGTGAGGCCATCAGCGAAATGCGCCTGTACTTTCTGCGCGCCCCCGCCGACGGGGAGCGCTGAATGGCCGACATCCTGTTGGGAACTCAAGGGTGGCGGCACGACGGCTGGATCGGTTCGTTCTATCCCGCCGGGACGCGGCCCGAGGCGATGCTTCCCATCTACGCGGAGGCCTTTTCCACCGTGGAAGTGCCGGAGACGGCGCTCGCCGTGCCGGCGGAGCCGGTCCTCCTGGATTGGGCGGCCGCGGTGCCTGAGGCGTTCACGTTCGCGCTCACGCTTCCACTCACAATGACACACGAGCATCGACTCGCCGGCGGCTCCAGCACGCTCTTCGAGTTCTGTGCGAGGGCGCGCCGGCTGGGGGCGCGGTTGGGACCGATTCGCATTGCCTTGAGCCCCGCATTCGCCCCCCGTAGCGAAACCCGAAGCACTCTCGCCCGCTTCCTCGCCGCGCTTCCGGACGGGCTGCGCTGGGCTGTGGAGTTCCGGCACCGCGGGTGGGTCGATCGGCCAACCCTCGACCTACTCCGCGCCCACAACGTGGCGCTCGTGCTGGCCGACGGACGCTGGCTCCCGCGGCCGCGCGTGCTCGACCTGGCCGCGCAACCGACGGCCGACTTCGCGTACGTGCGCTGGGACGGCGTGGGGGGACTCCTGGATGTCTCGCGGGCCCAGCATGACCGCGTTGCCGAACGCCGGCGGTGGCAGCGCGCGCTGAGGATCCTGTCCGGGCAGGTGAGTACGATCTTCGGCTACGTCGGACATCGGTTCGAAGGACACGCCCCGGATAGCGTCCGTGCCCTGGCAGCCCTCGTTCCGCCGGTCGCCACACCGGTCGAGTCACGCTGGCCGCAACCCCAGCCGGTCTAAGCCTGGAAGGTCTCGCGAGCGCGCCACGGGCCCACCGGGCCGGCGGTCGTCACCCGCACGGTTACCGAACGGTCTCAGCGCGGTTGGTGCACAGTTCAGCGGTCGACTACATCTGTCGCATAATTCATTGTCAATAAACGACTTGTAGGTCCTCAACCTCGAAACTCCCTCGCGGCACGACACGTGCAACTCCTCTGTTGGCGGAAAGGGCCACCCGAGCCGAGTCGAGAGCCGGGGTCCGGTCGGCTCCATTCCCGCTTCGGGCTGCCGATAACAGAGAGTGTTAGAGCGAGGGAGATGCCACGCGTGCCGTATCGAGTCCTGTTCATCGACGACGACGCCGCGGTCCTGCGGTCGCTGGGTGACTATTTCCAGCGGCTGGGGCACGAGGTGCATCGCGCGCCGTCCGGCCAGGAGGGGATTGCGGTCTTCGACCGCGTGAACCCTGACGTCACGATCCTGGACCTTTTCATGCCGGAAATGAACGGCATCGAGGTGCTGGAGGCCTTGCGTCGGAAGGGCGCGACGGTGGTCATGCTCACCGCGTACGGCGAGGTGGAGTCGGCAGTCGAGGCGATGCGGCTGGGCGCCGAGAACTT
>JBFJHJ010000045.1:0-19655 GCA_041613315.1 Gemmatimonadales bacterium | reverse complement strand
TCCCCGTGAACCCCACGCTGCGGTGGTACGACGGCGTGCGGGAGAGCCTGGCGCAGGCGGGCGAGGACTATCCGTACGCCTGCACCGTGTACCGGGTGGTCGAACGGGAGCACTTCGTCACCAGCAACGTGCCGTACCTGGTCGAGTTGATGCCGGACTTCTTCGTCGAAGTGCCGGAGGGGCTGGCCCGAGAGAAGGACATCGCCAACGGCAGCCGGGTGCGGGTCTGGTCGAAGCGCGGCGCAGTCGAAGGCACGGCGATCGTGACCAAGCGCATCCAGCCGCTCACCGTCAACGGGCAGACGCTCTGGACCGTCGGGATTCCCGTACACTGGGGCTTCGTGGGGATCACCCAGGGCGCGATGGCCAACCAGCTGACGCCGTTCATCGGCGACGCGAACACCCGGTGCCCGGAGTTCAAGGCGTTCCGGGTCAACCTCGCCAAGGCGTAGGGGGCGCACCGTGCGATTGCCCGAGAACCAACTCGCGCTCAAGCGCATCTCCGCGACGCCGGAGGCGGTGGCGCCGGGTATCCGGCGGTCCCAGGAGTACGCCAAGCTCGTCGACATCTCACGTTGCATCGGCTGCAAGGGCTGCGAGGTGGCGTGCAAGGAGTGGAACGAGCTGAAGGTCGAGCCGACGGTCAATTTCGGCTCCTACCAGAGTCACCGCGACCTGTCAGCCGACACCTGGCTCCTGATGCGGTTCGACGAGGTGGACGTCGCCGGAAACCTCCAGTGGTTCATCAAGAAGGACGCCTGCCTGCACTGCGAAGAGCCGGGCTGCCTGTATGCCTGTCCGGCCCCCGGCGCCATCGTCCAGTACGAGAACGGCATCGTTGATTTCAACCAGGAGAACTGCATCGGGTGCCAGTTCTGCGTCTCCGGGTGCCCGTTCGACATCCCCCGCTACAACCGCGAGACCCGCAAGGTGTACAAGTGCAACATGTGCATCGACCGGGTGGAAGCGGGGCTCGAGCCGGCCTGCGTCAAGACCTGCCCCACGAACGCCATCGCCTGGGGCAGCAAAGACGACATGGTCTTGCTCGCGAAGGAAAAGGTGGCGACGCTCAAGGCCCGGGGCTTCGAGAACGCCGTGCTGTACAACCCCGCGGGGGTGGGCGGCACGCACATGATGTACGTCGTCCCGCACGGCGATCACCTGCACGACTACCGGCTCCCGGCGGACCCCGTGGCGAGCCCCGGACCGATGGCGGCGCTCTCGGTGGTGAAGAAGCTGGGGTCGTACTTCTTCGGCTTCGGCCTGCTGGCCGCCGTGCTCCATTACCTGGGCGTCGGCCCCGAATCGCCGGACGACGAGGCGCCCGGCGCCCGCTCGCGGAGCGCGTGACGTGCGGCGACGCGACGACTTGCCCCGGTTCAACTTCCTCGAGCGCGTCGTGCACTGGGTGGTCGGCATCACGTTCGTGCTACTCCTGCTCACCGGGCTGGCCTTTTCCTACCCGTCGCTCTTCTGGCTCACCAGCCTCGTGGGCGGCGGCCCCGCGGCCCGGGTGCTCCACCCGTGGACGGGCTTGGTGTTCACCGTGGCCCTCGTGGCCATGTTCGTCCTCTGGGTCCGGGACATGGGGATCAGCGCCGACGATGTGCGCTGGATGCGGGCGATCAAGCACTACGCCCGGCACGAGCGCGACAAGGTGCCGCCCGCGGGCAAGTACAACGGTGGGCAGAAGGTGTTCTTCTGGGTGCAGAGCGGACTCGGCGTGGTGTTCCTCGTGACCGGCCTCCCGCTCTGGTTGCCGGACGGCGTGCTCGGGCTCGCGCCGTTCGGCCGCGGACTCCTGACGACCATGCGGCTGCTCCACTACGTAGCCACGTTGGGGGGCGGGCTCTTCCTGATCGTGCACATCTACCTGGGCACCGTGGCGTATCCCGGGACCCTTCGGGGGATGCTCGAGGGCGCCGTCAGCCGGAGCTGGGCGAAGCTTCATCATCCGCTCTGGCACCGGGAAAAGACAGAGCCTTGAGCGGCGCGAGCCTCCTCAACCCTCCCTGGAACGCCCGACAACAGCGCGCAAAGGTTCTCCAGACGCGACAGCCGCACGCGCAGGAGCTGCTCGCGTTCTATCGCGAGCTGCTGTCGTTGCAGGAGCCGCTGTATCACGCCGCACTCGCAGCGGGGTGGCACGAGGTGGCGCGCGCCGCCCCCGGGGAGGGCGTGCCGCGTTTCCGCCTGGAGCGGCTGCCGGTCGCCGATCTGCTGCCACGGTTTCAGGAGTTCGTGGAGACGATCGCACCACCTGCGACGGACCTGCTCGCCACTGCGGCGGAATCCCTGCTCTTGGCGGGGCACGAGACCCATGCGTGGGCACTGACCCACTTCTTGACGCAAGAGCCGCTGGAGGAGCTCGCCAGCGCACTCGGGTGCGGACCGCTCCAGCTCGAGTTCTTTCCGCGCGCCTTCGTCCAGCCGATCGCGGAAGCGCTCGTGGAGCCGGCCGACGATGTGCCGACCGAGATGCGCTCCTGTCCCTACTGCAGCCGGCTCCCGCAGGTGGCGGCGATCCGTAACGAGCCGGACATCAAGGGCCGGCGGGTCTTGGTGTGCTCGCTCTGCATCGCGGCGTGGCCCTTTCCCCGCTCGACCTGCCCCAACTGCGGCGAGACCAAGCCGGAACAGCTCATCTACCACGTCGGTGAATCGATGCCGCACGTCCGCGTCGAGGAGTGCCGGAGCTGCGGCGTGTACGTCAAGTCCGTCGATCTTCGCGAGATGGGGACCGCCGTGCCGCTGGTGGACGACGTGGCGTCGGTGGAGCTCGACGTGTGGTGTGACGAGCAGGGCCTGCGCAAGCTCCAGCGAAACGTCCTCGGGCTGTAGCGGCCGCCCCACCGACCGGCCCTTGCGGCCACGATGGACAACCCTCCAACGTTGAACCGGTACACCGCGTCTCCCGCCAGGTCGAGCGCCGGGCCGGCGCCCGCGGCGGCGGGGTTGAACGGTGCGCATGCCACCGGGTATATCTGTCAGCGGATCTCAGAAACCCGATTGGTGCGCCATCTGCGGTTTGCGGACCGCGAATTGCTGATTTCGGATCGTCCCAAGGGAGTCACATGACGCGCCCAACGACGTTAGGCGATCTCAAGCAGAGCGAGTGGGCCGCACCGCGCTTCCACGCGCGGAGCGTGAAGGACGAGATGCGAGAGAACTTGATCTGCCTGCTCGAGTCTCGGCGCGAGGTGTTCCCGGGGATCATCGGCTACGAGGATACGGTGGTCCCGCACGTCGTGAACGCCATCCTGTCGCGCCACAATTTCATCCTCCTGGGGCTCCGGGGGCAGGCCAAGAGCCGGATCCTACGGGCGCTCACCGAGCTGCTCGACGAGGAGATCCCGATCCTCGCCGGGAGCGAGGTGAACGACAATCCGCTCCGGCCGATCTCCAAGTACGGGCGCCAGCTCGTGGAGGAGCACGGCGATCGCGCCCCGATCGACTGGCTGCCGCGGGATCATCGCTACGTCGAGAAGCTCGCGACCCCCGACGTCACGATCGCGGATATCATCGGTGACGTCGACCCGATCAAGGCCGCCCGCGGCGGTCACCTGCTCTCGGACGAGCTGACGATCCACTACGGCCTGCTTCCCCGCAGCAATCGCGGCATCTTCGCGTTGAACGAGCTGCCGGACCTCTCGGGTAAGATCCAGGTGGGCCTGTTCAACATCATGCAAGAGGGAGACGTCCAGATCAAAGGCTACCCGATCCGGCTGCTGCTCGACGTGGCCCTCGTCTTCTCGGCGAACCCCGAGGACTACACGGCGCGCGGCAAAATCATCACACCGCTCAAGGACCGGATCGGCAGCGAGATCTTGACGCACTATCCCGAAACCGTCGAGCACGGGATGGCGATCACCGAGCAGGAAGCGTGGATCGCCCGCAACGGCCGCGGTCTCGACGTCCCCGAGTTCATCCGGGAGGTGGTCGAGCGAATCGCCTTCGAGGCACGCGAGGACAAGCGGGTGGACCGGCGTTCGGGGGTGAGCCAGCGGTTACCGATCACGGTGCTCGAGAACGTCGTGTCCAACGCCGAACAGCGCGCCATCTTCACGAAAGAGAAGGGCGTCGTGCCCCGGCTGTCCGACGTCTACGGCGCCCTCCCGTCCATCACCGGCAAGATCGAGCTGGAGTACGAGGGCGAGCTCCAAGGCGCCGACACGGTCGCCCGCGACCTGGTGCGGCGGGCGGCCGGCAAGACCTTCGACGCCCGCATCCCGGAAGCCGAGTGTCAGGAGATCATCCAGTGGTTCGATCAGGGCGGGGCGCTCAAGATGCAGCAGAACGAGCGCTCCGACGTCTGCCTCAAGGGCTTCTCGACGGTGCCGAGCCTGCTGGACGTGATCGAGCGCAGCGGCTTGGCGCCGAGGAAAGACCCGGCCACCATGGTGGCGGCGTCCGAGCTGGTGCTCGAGGGGCTTGTCGCCCACAAGCGGATCTCGCGCACCGAGGACTGGGCGTGGCACCGCATCCGGCCGGACAAGCCGCCGTCCTTCGGCCAGGGCGGCCACGGCGGGGGCATGGACCCGCACCTCTTCCAGTAGCGGGCAAGCGACCGAAGGCGGGAGTCGTGCCCGTCATCACCATCTCGCGCCAATACGCCTCGGGCGGCTCCGATATCGCGCGGCGGGTCGCCGAGCGGCTCGGTTGGCTGCTCCTCGACAACGAGTTCGTGGACCGCGTGGCGGCCCGCGCCGGCCTCACGCGCCAGGAGGTGGAGGCGCGGGAAGAACGGACACCGGGACTCATCGAGCGCCTCGCCCGCGCGCTCGCCATCTCCTCCCCCGAGCTGTTCGTCGCCACCGGCGAAACAGCCGACGCGCGGCTGGGCACCGAGGACGAGCTGGTCACGGTCACAGAGGCGGTGATCAACCAGGCCGTCCGCGAGGACAACGCGGTGCTCGTCGGCCGCGGCGCGCAGGCGTACCTCGCGCAACGGGAGGACACCCTGCACGTCTACATCGCGGCACCCCGCGAGGTGCGGGTCCGCGCCGCCATGAACCGCCTCGGCCTCCGGCGCGAGGATGCGGAGGAGACGCTGGACCGGACCGACGAGGGCCGACGCCGCTACGTGAAGACGCACTACGACCGCAAGTGGGACGATCCCGCCAACTATCACCTCGTGATCAACACCGCGGTGTTCGATTACGATCAGGCAGCGGGGTTGATCGTGGAGGCGGCGAGAGTACGGGGATGGCGGACGGGCGGTAAGGCGGTAAGAGGGTAAGGCGGTAGGGCGTGCGCGTCCGACACGCCTAGCGTCGGCGTTGAGCCGCTCGACGTGACCGAATCCCCGCACCAGCGTACCTGACCGTTGCCCTTCCCCACATGCTCTCACTTCCCTCCTACTCCCTTACCCCCCTACCCACTTACTCACTTACTCACTTACTCACTTCCCCTCAGCTCCTTCGACCGCAGCACCCCGAAGAGTCCCACCAGCGCCGTCACCGCCCCGCCCGCCACCAGCGGCACCGTCGGGCCGAACCGCTCGGCCAGCGCGCCCGCCTGGAGCGCCCCGAATGGCCCCAGGCCCACGAACGCGAAGGTGTAGAACGAGATCACCCGGCCGCGCAGCTCGTCGGGCGCGAGGACCTGGAGCAGAGTGTTGGTGAGCGCCGTGGTCACGATCATGGCGACGCCCATCACGGGCAGGAGGATCAGCGCCGCCGCCAGCGAGCGCGTGAGGGCGAAGAGCGCCACCAGAATCCCGAACGCGGTGGACGAGATCCCCAGTACCAGGCCCTTGGGGATGTGACGCACGAACGTTGCGAGTGCCAGCGCCCCGAGCAGCGCCCCCAGGCCCACCGCGGACATCGTCCAGCCGTACTCGACGGCGCCCAGGCCCATCACGTCGCGCACCACGACCGGCAGGAGCACCTGCACGGGAAACGCGAACACGCTCACGACGGCGACGTTCGCGATCAACGCCTGCACGCGCCGGTCGGTGCGCACGTAGCGGAAGCCGTCCCGGATCGTGTCCCACGCGGAGATGGATCCGGGGCGCGGCGCCGGGGGCAGCCGCATCGCGAGGAGGGCGGCGATCACGGCGAGATAGGTGACGCCGTTCAGCACGAACACCGGGCCCACGCCCACGAGGCCGATGAGGATACCCGCCACCGCCGGCCCCACCAGCCGGCTCCCGTTGAACGCCGACGAGTTGAGCGCGATGGCGCTCATCAGGTCGTCCTTGCCGACCAGCTCCACCATGAACGCCTGGCGGGCGGGGATATCGAACGCGTTGGCGAGTCCCAGGAGCGCGGCCACCAGGACGACGTGCCACAGCGACACGTGTCCCGCCAGCACGATCGCGCCGAGCGCGAAGGCGAACACCATGGACGAGCTCTGCGACGTGAGCACGAGCCGCCGTTTGGACACGCGGTCGGCGATGGCGCCGGCATAGAGCGAGAAGAACAGCACCGGCAGCGAGCCCATCGCGTCCACCAGCCCCACGTAGAACGCCGAGTCGGTGAGCTCGAGCACGAGCCACGACTGGGCGATGCGTTGCATCCAGACGCCCACCAGCGACACGACGAAGCCGCCGAAGTAGAGCTGGAAGTTGCGGTGGCGCAGCGCCCCGAACGGCACGGCGCGTGGGCGCGGCGGGCGGAGGGTGGGGTGGGCGAGGTCGGGGGGTTCGCCCGACCGCCCGTCCGCCTGACCGCCGGGCTGGGGCGGGTCGGGAGTGGGACCGCCAGACATTGCGGGAACAATCGCCCCCCGTAAGGTTTCGTACAACCCAATGCGCTACACGACCTATTCCAAGTTCCTACCCGAGCTGCTCGATGCGGTGAACCTCCAGGAGCTGCTGGAGCAGCTGTCCGACTTCCTGCTCCAGTCGGGGTTCGCGGGTGGTCCGTTCTACCATCCCTACTGGGGGCCCTTCGGCGACGAGGAGGGCGACCGGTCCATGGACGCGCTGAAGCAGGCGATCGTCCAGGCGCTGGTGGAGTCGGGCAAGCTGACGCAGGACATGCTGCAGGTGCTCCGCGGCGAGTCGAGCGGCGATCCCGCGCGGGACGCCCAGATCCAACAGCAGCTCGCCGACCTGATCGACCAGATCGTCCAGAAGCTGATCGACGATGGGTACCTCTCGGTCGAGCACGCGCCGCAGGTGCCCGAGGGGCATCAGCAGGTGTTCGGGCCGGGCGGGCAGGCGCAGTCGGCGGCGCAGCAGGTGCAGTTCAACTTGACCGAGAAGGGCCTCGACTTCCTGGGGTACCGCGCGCTGCGAAGCCTCCTGGGGAGCGTCGGCAAGTCGAGCTTCGGCGCGCACGACACCGAGCACCTCGCAACGGGCGTCGAGGCCGAGGCCGTCTCCAAGCCGTACGAGTTCGGCGACACGCTCAACCTGGACGTGCCGGAGACGCTCAAGAACGCGCTCGCGCGCGGGGCGGTGCGGCGGTCGGACGGTCGGACGATCATCGACATCGATTACCCGGACCTCATGGTGCACCAGGCCGAGTACCGTTCGAGCGCGGCGACGGTGCTGATGCTCGACTGCTCGCACTCGATGATCCTCTACGGCGAGGACCGTTTCACGCCGGCCAAGAAGGTGGCGCTGGCACTCACGCACCTGATCCGCACGCAGTTCCCAGGCGATTCCATCCGAGTCGTGCTATTCCACGACGGCGCCGAGGAGATTCCGCTGGCGCGGCTGGCGCACGCCCAGGTGGGGCCGTATCACACGAACACCGCCGAGGGGCTCAAGCTCGCGCGCCGCATCCTGCAGGCGCAGAAGAAGGACATGCGGCAGATCATCATGATCACCGACGGCAAGCCGTCGGCGCTCACGATGCCCGACGGGCGGATCTACGTGAACTCGATGGGGCTGGACCCGAAGATCCTGAAGGAGACCTACCGCGAGGTCTCGATCTGCAAGCGGGCGGGGATCATGATCAACACGTTCATGCTTGCGCGGGAGCGGATGCTGGTCGAGTTCGTGAAGCGGGTGTGCGAGATCTCGCGGGGCAAGGCGTATTTCACGAACACGATGACGCTGGGGCAATACATCCTGATGGATTTCATGCGGCGGAAGACGCGGCGGGTGGGGTAGAAACAGGCGGACGGAGGGCGGAGCTGCGGCCGCCAGGCCACTCCCCACATAGCAAAGGGCGGGCGGCGCAACCGCACCGCCCGCCCCGTCGCTCTCGACCCTCCGGCAAACCTACCGCCCTACCTCATGCGCAGCTCCGCCAGAGCGCTCCAGCCGTTCCGGCGCCGCCGGGGTCCGTCGGCGCCTCGATCCCATGATCTGATGCCCCCGCTTCCGCGGGGACTACCGCCTCGGGGTGCGTCATATCATGGTCCCCGTGCAGCACCGGCGAGAGCGCGAACCCCACGACGACCGCGAGCCCACCGAGCGCCGAGAGCACGCCCGCGATCCGTCGCCGGCGCCGTTTCGGTACCACGGGCGCCACCTGCGGCCGAAGCCGCAGCTCCGGCACCGCGTCGATGTGCATCGTCGGCTTGAGTCTGGGAATGTCCTGGCGCATCACAGCTCACCTCACTGCCTGCGTCCGACCACGCCGAGTCGAGCCCGGCCCCGATTTTGAACGCTCCCTTAACAACGCAAGAGGAATGCCAGATGTTCCAGGAAGGCGAAGTTGCTGTGGGATAATGACTTGACGGGGAACACGTGGCGCGTCTGACGGCAAGGAGTGTCCACGACGGCGGACAGTAGGACGAAAAAGGCGGTAGGTGCGTAAGCCGGTAAGTGCGAAAGGCGGTAGGTCGGTAGGGGCGGAATGTAGGCGATCCTTACCGCCTTACTCACTTCCCGCCCTACCATCTATCTCCCCACCGCCTCCCCCAAGTATCTCCGCAACACCGGACTCACCAGCCGGCGGACCAGCGCGCGCTCGACGGCGAGCGCCCGCTCGGGTGCCAACTCCACGAGCGGCCGGAACGCTCCCCCTTCGAGCGCCGCGACCGGCACCCCGTCGTCGTACACCACCCGGTTACCGGCGAGCGCGGGGATCCGCTCACCGGGCGTTACCATACCGGTCAAGTTCAGCGGATCGGCCGCGGAGATGCCGACGAGCCGCCCTTCCTTCTCCTGCCTCCGCACCGCGCGGAGCTGTCCCACGGCCTCGGGAAGCGCGAACTGCTCGCCCGCCATGCCGGAGACGAACCGCCCACCCCGGATCTCGCCCCTGGCCTCGAGCCGGCGGTACACCAGCAGCAAGTCACGCCACGGCGCGGCGAACGGCTCGCGCGCCAGCACTCGGCGGAACACGACACCGTAGCGCCGCAGAAGGACACAGGCGTAGGTCTCGAGGGCGGCCGCCCGCTCCCCGCCCTTTCCCCCGCGGTCGGGCGGTCGGGCGGTCGGGCGGTCATGTGACGTGCGGGCGGGCGGTAAGGCGGTCGGGTGGTCAGAAGACAGGAGCTCCCATCGCCCCGCGCTCTCGACGCCGAACGGCACCGTCTTCCCCTTGCGCCGCCCGCCCGCGCGCGGCCGCCGCTTGCCCGACGGGACGAGCAGCGCGCGGAGCCCGGCGAAGCTGTCCGACGTGACCAGCCCCAATGCCACCAATTCGCCCAACGCCTGTTCCACCTGCGTCGCGAGCAGCCCCGATCCCTTGACCAGATCCTGGAAGAACGACGCGCCCCGCCGCTCCAACACGTCCAGCGCTTGCGCGGCGTACGCCGAGCGCTCGTGCTCGCCGTTCGTCCGGGCGATCGCCATCCACTCGTCGCGGTGCTCGCGGAGGAACAGCGCGACCGGCGTCGAGCGCAGCGGCCCCGCCGCATGCCCTTGCCCCAGCTGGAGCCGGGGGGAGAGCCGGCCCCACGCCACGCGCCCGGTGAGACAGAGCGTGTCGAGCAGCAGCGGATCGTACTCGTCCACCCGCGACGCCAGCACGTCGGCCTCCCACGCCCCGGCCGCCAGCTCGAATCCGTCCAGCCCCTCGATCACCGCCGCCAGCCCCTCGAGGCCCGCGGCCCGATGCTCGGGCTCCATCCGCTGCCACTGGAACAGGAACCGCATGTAGTCGGCCGCGCTCACCGGCTCGATCTCGGCGCGGAGCCGGTTGATCGTGTAGCGGTGGATCCGGGCGAGGAGACGGCGATCGCACCATTCGAGCGATCCGCCGTCCACAGCACGCAATCCGGGAGTGAACTGACCCCGGAGGATCGCGCCTTCGCCCTCCAATGCCGCGAGGGCGGCGTCGATGTCGCCCTCAGATACGCCGAACGATCGCGCGAGATCGGCCGCGGTCACGGGACCCAGGATCTCCATCCGCCCGCGCACCAGCTCGCGCAAAGCCTCATGACGCTCAGGTGCGGGTGCGATACCGGCGGGCGCCTGGAGATCGGCGGGCTCGACCACCCCTCCGGGCCACACGGCCCGCATCTCGGGCATCCGCTCCGCGGCGAACCAGAGCACGCGCGCGCCGCCGGCTTCCCCGACCGTGACCCGCCCGACCCGTCGCTCCCGCACGAGCTCATCGAGTAGGGCGTCACCGGCGCCGTGGCCATCGCTGTCGCCATCCCGACCGCCCGTACGCCCGTCCGCCTGACCGCCTTGTGTTCGACCGCCCTCGGTTCGCTCGACCTCGTGCGCCGTCAAGAACCCCGACGTCAGCACGGCATCGTGCAGCTCGTCCGCGGTGTCCCAGTCGGGCCGCGCCTCGTCCCGGACGCGCGCGATCGCCTCGGGATCGAGCGCGCCCAGGTCGTCCGACGACGACGGCTCCATCGCGCGGCGGGTGTACACCGCGTGCGCCCGCCGCTCCTCGAGCGGCGCGTCGTCGAGGAACGCGTACGGCCTCGCGTTCAGGATCTCGTGCGTGAGCGGCGACGGCTCGGGCAGGTCGCGGCCGAGATAGGTGATGGCGCCGTTGTGGATCCTCTCGAGGATCGCCGTCAGCCGGTCCACGTCCATCGCCTCGCGCAGGCAGTCGCCGACCGCCTGCTGCACCAGCGGGTGGTCGGGGATCTCCCGGTCGCCCGCGATGTTCTCGAGGCACGCCGCCGCGTCGGGGAACGCCGCCGCGAGGAGATCCTCCGCCTCCATGCGCTGGATCTGGGGCGCCACTTTCCGGCCGCCGCGGTTGCGCAACACGGCGAGCGAGATCGTGACGTTCCAGCGCCACCGGGTCTGGAACACCGGGGCGTCCAGCAGCGCCTGCACCAGGATGTCGCGCACGCCGTTCGGATGGAGGTAGCGGAACACGTCGTCCAGCGGGAACGAGTGCTGCGGCCCTAACGAGAGCAGCACCGCATCCTCGGTCGCCGCCGCCTGGAGCTCGAAGTTGAACTGGCGGCAGAAGCGCTTGCGCAGCGCCAGACCCCAGGCGCGGTTGACCCGGCTCCCGAACGGCGCGTGGATCACGAGCTGCATCCCGCCCGACTCGTCGAAGAACCGCTCCGCCACGAGCGTCTCCTGCGTGGGGAGCACGCCCAGGAGCCTCAGCGACTCGGCAAAGTAGTCCACGATCTGGCCGGCCGCGGGACGTGAGAGTCCGATCTCCGCGGTCAGCCACTCGACGGCCGCCTCGCGATCGGCCATCCGCGACTCGCAGTCCGCACGCAGCCGCGACACCGCCAGGGACAGCTCGTGACTCCGCCCGGGGGCTTCGCCCAACCAGAACGGAATCGTGGGCGGTTGCCCCTTGGCGTCCTCCACGCGCACGGTGCCGGTCTGAATCCGCAGCATGCGCCACGATGCGTTGCCGAGCTGGAAGATGTCGCCGGGGATGCTCTCGATCGCGAAGTCTTCGTTCAGGGTGCCGATGAACGTGCCCTCGGGCTCGAGCACCACCCGGTAGTCGGCGTTGTCGGGGATCGCACCGCCCGACGTGATCGCGAAGAGGCGGGCGCCCTTGCGGCCGCGCACCCTCCGGTTCACCGCGTCGCGGTGGACGAGGGCGCCGCGGCGGCCGCGGCGCGTCGTGAACCCGCGGGCCACCATCTCGACCACGCCGTCGAACCGCTCGCGTGGAAGCCCGCGGTACGGGTACGCGCGGGTCACCAGCCCGTACAGGTCGTCTTCACCCCAGTCCTCGCACGCCGCCTCGGCCACCACCTGCTGCGCGAGCACGTCTAACGGATGCTCCGGCATGATGAGCCGATCCAACTCGCCCAGTTTGACCGCGCGGAACAGCGCCGCGCCCTCGACCAAGTCGTCGCGCGAGAGCGGAAATAGCCGGCCCTTGGACACGCCGCCCACGGTGTGCCCCGCACGCCCCACCCGCTGGAGCAACGCGGCGATCCGCCGCGGCGAGCCCAGCTGGCACACGAGGTCCACGTGGCCGATGTCGATCCCCAGCTCGAGCGACGCCGTCGCGACGAGTGCCTTGAGCTGCCCCGTCTTGAGCCGCTCCTCGGCGTCGAGCCGGACGTCCTT
The DNA here is from genome assembly GCA_041613315.1 of Gemmatimonadales bacterium. Lineage (GTDB taxonomy): Bacteria > Gemmatimonadota > Gemmatimonadetes > Gemmatimonadales > GWC2-71-9 > JBFJHJ01. The sequence continues at coordinate 7,291 of JBFJHJ010000045.1, read as the reverse complement.
CGCCAGGCTGCCGTGATGCGCGGTCACCGCGTCCTCACCGAGCCGATCGGAGAGGTGCCGCGCGACCCGCTCCGCCAGCCGCCGAGTGTTGACGAACACCAGCGTCGTACGGTGTTCCTGCGCGAGCTGCGCGAGCCGGTCGTACACCTCCTCCCACACCTCGCCGGCCATCACCGCTTCCAGCGGCGAGCCCGGAATCTCGACCGCCAGGTCCAGGGCGCGCCGGTGCCCCTCGTCCACGATCGCGCAGTCGGCGGTGCCGTCCTCCCGCGTGCGTCCGGCGCCCACGAGGAAGCGCGCCACCTCCTCGATCGGCTTCTGGGTGGCGGAGAGCCCGATCCGCTGCATCCGGTTGCCCGCCACGTGCTCGAGCCGCTCGAGCGAGAGCGCCAGGTGCGCGCCGCGGCGCGATTCGATCACGGCGTGGATCTCGTCCACGATCACCGTCCGCACGGTGCGGAGCATCTCGCGGCTCCGCGCGGCCGTCAGGAGCAGGTACAGCGACTCGGGAGTCGTGACGAGGATGTGGGGCGGCGTCTTGAGCATCCGCGTGCGCTCGCCCGCCGGCGTGTCACCGGTCCGGACGGCCGCGGTGATCTTCGCGGGATCCAACCCCATCGCTTCCGCCAGGCGGCGGATCTCGCGCCGCGGCTCGGCCAGGTTCTTGTGGATGTCGGCCGACAGCGCCTTGAGCGGCGAGACGTAGAGGACACGGACCTCGTCGGGCAGCCCGTGGTCCACGCCCTCGCGCAACAGCTCGTCGATCGCGTGGAGGAACGCCGCGAGCGTCTTGCCCGACCCCGTGGGCGCGGCGATCAGCGTGTCCCGTCCCGAGCGGATCGCCTCCCACCCCCGGACCTGCGGGGGTGTGGGCTCCCCAAGGCGCTCGGCGAACCAGCGGCGGACGGCGGGGTGGAAGGCGGCGAGGGGCATGGCGTCAATATAGGCTGAAAGTCAGCACAGACGGAACGGACGGTAACACTGGAAAGCGCGGTAGAACTCACGCGGAACGGGCGTGTCGGTCTACCGCTGGACACGCGCCCCCGCGCACGGTACGCTTCCGCCGTGCCTCCCGAGCGTGCCGCCCCGACCCTCGACGGGCTCATCGTGCAAACGGTGGGCGCCGCCAGGATGCTGACCCTCGACCGCCCCGAGCGGCGCAACGCCTTGACGCCCGAGGTCGCCCGCGCGCTGGCGACCCAGGTGGACGCCGCCGGTCGCGACCACGCCGTGCGCGCGGTGCTCCTTCGCGGGGACGGGGGCCACTTTTGCGTCGGGCTCGACCTCAAGTGGTACCTGGAGTTGGGCGACGCCCTGACGGGCCAAGATCTCGAGAAGGGGCTGCGGGCGTTCCAGGACGTCGTGCGGGCGATCGTGCGATCACCGCTCCCTGTGGTGGGGGTGCTGGAGGGAAGCGTCGCGGGCATCGGGCTCGACATCGCGCTCGCGTGCGATCTCAGGATCGCGTCGGACACGCTCGCGGTTTCGTCGGCGTTCGCGATGATGGGGCTGGTGCCCGACGGCGGGTCTACCTATACACTGCCTCGGCTGCTGGGCTCGGGGAACGCGCTGGACGTGCTGCTCGCCGGCGCCACGGTGGACGCGGCCCGGGCCCGGGAGATCGGGTTGGTGAGCGCGGTGTACCCGGCCGAGCGCATCGAGGCGGAGGCGGCGGCGCTGGCGGGGCGCCTGGCCGATGCGGCGCGTACCTCGGTGCGGCGGATCAAGGCGCTCGCGCGGGGGGACGAGCTGCAAGCCCTCGAGCGGCATCTGGAGCAGGAAGGCCGCGCCCAGCTCGAGGCGCTCACCTCCGATGAGTTCCGGCAGCGGCTCCAGAGCTTCGTCGCGCGGAGCCGCTAGCGCCTCACGCGTCGTCTTTCGATGGCCCGTAGACGCCCGGCACCTTGAGCCCCGCCATCCGCATCAGGACGGTCATCTGCCCGCGGTGGTGGATTTCGTGGTGTAGCGTGACCGCGAGCGCCACGCCGCGGGGTACGCGCCCACCGTAGAAGTCCACCTTTTCCCTGAGCATCTCGTCAGTCCAATCCCGCTCCACCGCGGCGCCGAACGCCTTTGCCGCGTCCACGTAGGTCGAATGGATCTCCGCCGCGCGCGCGGGGGCCGGGAGCTTGCGGTCCGGGGCGTCGAAGACGACCCCCGCCTTCCCGGCGATCACACGCGGCGACACGACGATGTGCCAGGCGAGCTCGCCCAGACTGCGGTGGCCTGGGGCGGCGCGCGTCGCGAGCGACTCGTCGGTCAGCTGGGCCAACACCCGCGCGGTCTGCGCGGACTCGTGGCGCCAGCTATTGGCGAAGTGGCGGATGGCGGTGAACATCTGGCCTCCGTTAGCCGTTTTCTGTTATCGGTCATCCGCCGGCCGGTACGCCTCGACGGCGGGCTCGACACCGGACGGAGAACGAACGACGGTCGACGGATAACGTAGTACGCACAAACTCGACTTGCGACCAGTGTCACCGTATCTTGCGTGACGCAAACGCGTTAGATCAGAGCAAAGGCCATCGCATCGTGTTCGAGAACATCTTCGAGACCGTCAACTCGGGCTTCGCCCAGGCGCTGTACGAGGACTACCTGCGGGACCCGCAGTCGGTGCCGCCGGAGTGGCGCGAGCTGTTCGAGAACGGACTGCAGGGGGACGCGCCGGTGAGTGCGGTCGGGGCGGGAGACACAGCAGGGGCAGGAGCGGCAGGGGGAGCGGCAGCCACCGCCGAGCGCGGATCTCCTGCCCCCACTGCCCCGTCTGCGCCCGGCTCGCCGCAGCGCATCACCGGCCCCGCGCTCCGCTTGCTCCAGAACATGGAGGTGTCGCTCGAGGTCCCGACCGCGACGTCGTTCCGCGACGTGGACGTCGCCCACCTGTGGGCCGTCCGCGCGGCGCTCAACCGCGCGCTCACGCCGCGCGATCTCAAGCTCTCCTTCACCCACCTGATCGGGTGGGCGATCGTGCAGGCGGCCAAGCAGATCCCCGCCATGGTGCACGCCGTCGCCCGCGAGGGCGACGACTACTACCGGCAGGATCCGGGCGGCGTGCACCTGGGGCTCGCCGTGGACGTCGAGGGTCGGGACGGAAAGCGCAAGCTGCTGGTACCGGTGATCAAGCGCGCGGACGCGATGGCGTTTCGCGCGTTCTACGAGGAATACGAGCGGCTGGTGGCCGGGGCTCGCGACGGGAAGCTGATGCCGGACGCCTACATGGGCGGCACGATCACGCTCACCAATCCTGGCACGATCGGGACGGTGGCGTCGGTGCCGCGGCTCATGAAGGGGCAGGGATCCATCATCGCGACCGGGGCGATCCGCGAAGTCGGCGGCACGCGGCTCATGACGCTCACGAGCACGTACGACCACCGGATCATCCAGGGCGCCGAGTCGGGGATGTTCCTGCGGGTGGTCGACCAGCTGCTGCAAGGCGCCGAGGGATTCTACGGGGCGGTCGCCGAGGCGATGGAAGTGGAACCAGGGGCGGCGGAAGCGGCAATGGCGGCGGGTGCGGCCATCTCCCCCGCTCCGGCCGCGCGGGGTGGCGCCGTCGACGAGGCGACGCTTCGTCAGGTCGCCGCGGCGATGGCGATGGTGGACCACCACCGCTCCCACGGCTATCTGGCGGCGCACCTCGATCCGCTCGGCGTGCCGCCCCGGGGCGATCCCTCGCTCGACCCGGCCGCCTGGGACCTCGCGCCGCCGCAACTCGCGCGTATCCCGGCGAGCGTGCTGCGGGTCTACGCCCCCGGCGACACGGTGGCGGATGTCCTGCCGAAGCTCAGCGAGACCTATTGCGGAACCGTCGCCTACGAGATCGAGCACATCGCCAATCACGAAGAGCGGGAATGGCTGCGCCGCGTCATCGAGTCGGGGGAGCACCGCAAGCCGCTCTCCGAGGACGAACGGCGCCAGCTCCTGGAGCGTCTCACGCGGGTGGGGGGACTGGAGCAGTTCCTCCAGCGCGCGTACCTGGGCCAGAAGCGCTTCAGCATCGAGGGGCTCGACACGCTCGTTCCGATGCTCCACAAGGCGCTGGACCTCGCCGCGGAGCAGGGCGCGGACGAGATCGTGATCGGGATGGCGCACCGGGGGCGGCTCAACGTCCTCGCGCACATCCTCGGCGTACCGTACCAGAACGTGCTGCGCGAGTTCGAGGGCGGACTGGACGTGGACACGCTCATCACGACCGGCCGGACCGGCGACGTGAAGTACCATCACGGTGCGCACGGCATCTACCGCACCTCGAGCGGTGCCGAGCTCGATGTGAGCCTCATGCCGAACCCCAGCCACCTCGAGGCGGTGAACCCCGTCGTGGTGGGCTCGGCCCGGGCGCGGCAGTCCGACCGATCCGCGCCCGAGTTACGGCACGCGCCGGCCAGTGTCCTGCCGGTCTTGATCCACGGGGACGCGGCCTTCGCCGCGCAGGGAGTCGTGGCCGAGACGCTCAACCTCGCGCGGCTCGAGGGCTACACCACCGGCGGTACGCTCCACATCATCGCCAACAACCAGATCGGCTTCACCACGAATCCCGGCGACGCCCGGTCCACCGACTTTGCCAGCGATCTGGCCAAGGGCTTCGACGTGCCGATCGTGCACGTGAACGCCGACGACCCGCACGCGTGTCTCACGGCCGTGCGGCTCGCGATGATGTACCGGCAGAAGTTCCACGGTGACGTCGTGATCAACCTGGTCGGCTATCGGCGGCACGGGCACAACGAGTGCGACGAGCCCCGCTACACCCAGCCGCTCATGTACCGCCGGGTGGACGACCATCCGACGGTCCGGGAGCTGTATGCGACGGCGGCGGTCGACGACGGCGTGGTGACGGAGGAGGAGGCGGAGGAGATGGCGGCGCGCGTGCAGCGGCAACTGCGGGAGACGCAGGACAAGCTGCGACAGCGCGAGCGGGGCGACGAGGGCAGCGATGCCCCGGTTGAGCCGCCCCGCCGCTCCGGCGTGTTCGCCGCGGAACACGAGCCGGCGACGGCCGTGGGCGCCGAGCGGCTGCGGGACCTGAACGAGCAACTGCTCACCGTCCCCGATGGGTTCCGCGTGAACCGAAAGCTCCAGAAGCTGTTCGAGCAACGCCGCGGGGCGCTCGACGGACAAAGGATCGAATGGTCGCACGCCGAGTCGCTGGCCTACGCGTCGCTCCTGGTGGAAGGGATCCCGATTCGCCTCACCGGCCAGGACACCGAACGGGGCACCTTCAGCCAGCGGCACCTCACGCTCCACGACGCGGAGGACGGGCGGGTCTACACGCCGATTCGCCACCTGCCGGACGCCAAGGCACCGCTCGAGCTGCACAACAGCCCGCTGTCGGAGTATGGCGCGATGGGGTTCGAGTACGGCTACAGCGTGGCGGCACCGGAGACGCTCGTCCTGTGGGAGGCCCAGTTCGGTGACTTCGTGAACGGCGGCGAGATCATCATTGACCAGTTCATCGTGGCGGGCCTCGCCAAGTGGGGGCAGACGTCCCGCCTCACGCTGCTCCTCCCGCACGGCTATGAGGGCCAAGGGCCCGAGCACTCGAGCGCACGGCTGGAGCGGTTCCTGGCGCTGGGTGCGGAGAACAACATCCGCGTCGCCAACTGCTCGACCCCGGCGCAGTACTTCCACCTCCTGCGGCGCCAGGCGACGCATACGGAGCTGCGGCCGCTGGTGCTGATGACCCCCAAGAGCCTGCTCCGCCTGCCGCAGGCAGCCTCCACACTCGGCGAGTTGACGGAGGGTCGGTTCCACCACGTGATGGGCGATCCGGCGCTCCCGGGGAGCCGGGACGACGTGACCCGGTTGGTGCTGTGCTCGGGCAAGATCTACTACGACACGGTGATGAGCGGCCGCCGGCCGGAGGCGGCGCACGTGGCGGTGGGGCGGGTGGAGCTTCTCTATCCATGGCCCGCCGAGGCGGTCCGCGAGCTCATCACGTCCTACCCAAACCTCCGAGAAGTGGTCTGGCTCCAGGAAGAGCCCAAGAATTTCGGCGCCAGGAAATGGGCGATCCCGCGCATCGGCGACGTGCTCCCCCGCGGGCTCCAGCTCCGCTACGTCTCGCGGCCGGAGCGGGCCAGTCCGGCCGAGGGGTATCCCGCGGCACATAAGCAGGAGCAGGACCGACTCGTAACGGAGGTACTCGCGTGACGCTTGTCCTCGATGTGCTCCGGTACGCCGTGTTCGGTGTCTTCGTCGGCAGCGCGGCCATCGCCCTCGGCTCGTGGGCGGTACGGTCGCGCCGCATCAGTCCGTTCGGCTCGGCCGGGCAGACCATCCGCCGATTGACGGACCCTGTTCTCGCGCCGATCGAGACGTGGCAGTTGCGCCGCGGCGGCAACCCGCAGAACGCCGGCTGGTGGCTCTTCGGCGTGAGCCTCATCGGCGGCATCCTCGTGCTGTCGGTGGCGCAACTCCTGATCACCACGGTGCTCGGGCTGGCTCGGGCGGCGCTCACCGGGCCGCTGGCCGCGATCCGCTTCGCGATCGTGCTCGCCGGCCAAATCGTCTCGTTCGCGCTCATCGCGCGGGTGATCGGATCGTGGCTCGGCGTCGGGCGGTACCAGGCGGTCATGAAGTACGCGTACCGGCTCACCGACTGGATCGTCGAGCCGCTCAAGCGTGTGATCCCGCCCCTCGGCCCCATCGACATCACGCCGTTCGTCGCGTGGTTCGTCATTCAAATCGCCCTCGGCGTGATCGTGTCGGTCCTCTGACCGCACGCGGTGGTGGTCCCGATCTACCGGCGCTGACCACCACACAGCGAATCACGGATGACGGACGACGGATAGCGTCGTCGCGAGCCATGGGGTGACGCCCGCACCGCCTCGCAGCGCCCGCCTCACCCTGCACGTCCAGCCGAAGGCGCGGCGCACGGAAGTCGCGGGGTGGCACGGCGACGCGATCAAGGTCCGCGTCGCGGCGCCGCCGTCGGGGGGCGCCGCCAACGCCGAGCTGGTCCGCTTCCTCGCCGACCGGCTGGGCATGCCGCCGTCCAGCGTGTCGCTCGCCGCCGGTGCCGGCGGCCGGCGGAAACGGGTGGTCATCGAGGGGCTCGATACCGACGAGGCCGTGCGGCGGTTAGGAGTGTAAGGGCGGTCGGGGGGACGACCACCCCTCGTCCTTTCCCGACCCCCTTCCCAGGAATTGCGGAGCAGCGTAGATTCCTCACCGACAATCGTGATCCGTGGTGATTTGCGCCTATTGCAGCCACGTTAAACAAGTCGCTAAAACGCCCGCCCCGGCGCCTCGCGACCGGGGTTTTTTCGTTTGACGTGAGGTGTGAGCGGTGAGCGGG
>JBFJHJ010000044.1:0-20203 GCA_041613315.1 Gemmatimonadales bacterium | reverse complement strand
CGAGGTGAAGACACTGACCCCGACGCCGGGGATGTCACGCGTGAGAAACCCCGTCTCCTCGTAGCCCGCCGGCCGTTGCGGCTCGGGATCGATCTTCGGCGCGCTGAACGCTTCCGCGTAGGCGAACGCCAACTCTTCGAGGGTCCCCAGCGTGATGCCGTCGCGGTACTCGCCGTAGCGCTCGATCGTCACTTCGGTGCCGGTCGCGAGTGCCGCGCCTCGGGCGGCGTTCGCCATCATCGAATCCATGTGGGCGAGGTACACCTCATCCGGATAGCGGATGTAGTAATCCACGACCGCCCGTTCGGGCACGACGTTGGGCGCGATCCCGCCCTCCGGAATCACGCCCTGGATGGACGCCTCCGGCCGGAAGGTGGGCCGCAGGTGGTCCACCGCGGTATAGAACTGGACCGCCGCCGTGAGCGCGTTGCGCCCGAACCAGGATGCCCGCTGGTGCGCCGCCTTGCCGGTGAAGATGTAGCGCACTTCGTTGATGTTCAGGCAGCAGACGCCAAAGCCGGCTTTGTTCCGGCTCGTCTCGCTCGACCCGTGGCTGCGGATCAGGACGTCCGCGCCCTGGAACACGCCGGCCTTCCACATGATCGTCTTGGCCGGTGGCCCGACCTCCTCGGCGGGCGTGCCGTAGACCCGCACGCGCCCCTGGAGACCTTTGGCCGCCATGAACTCTGTGAGGGCGACCGCGGTGGCGAACCCAACCGGGCTCTGGGCATTGTGCTGACAGCCGTGGAACGGCTCGGTGGTGCTGCGGAGGGCATCGTATTCGACGATGATGCCCAGGGTTGGCCCGTTCACCCCCGCCGGAGCGTCCCAGGCACCGACGAAGGCCGTCTCCAGCCCCGCCTGGCCGGTGGTGACGCGGAAGCCGTAGCCCCGGAGCACCGCCGTGAGGGTATCGACGGTTCGGAACTCTTTCCATCCCACTTCGGGGTGCCGGCCGATGTGGTCGCTCAGGTCCCGCAGCTCGCCGGCCCACAGGGCGTCCACGCGCTCGAACAGCCGATCGCGGTCACGATCGCGCTTGCGGGCCATGGCCCGGCCGTAGGCTGTCGGCTTGAGCTCCGCCTGCAGGGCGTCGATCTGCCGGATGACGTCGCGGGCGGCGGCCCGCTGGGTGGGCGTTGTCTGGGCCGCCATGGGGGCTGCGACCGCGGGAGCGAGCAGCAGCGCCACGGACGCGAGCGGAAGGAGACGGGCAGGCATCGCGGAACCTCCGTGCCGATCGGGGTACGTTGCAGGAACGGTCGTGGGCGGCGCGGCACTCGAGAGCGTCGCCGCACGCCGAACTAAAAGTGTGCCGTCGACGGCCGGACAGGAAGACGCGGGGTCGTCGCTGGCGGCGCGGGGACCGGCCGTAGCAGATTTCACCCTCACGCACAGGCTGGTGGACGATGCGACGGACGATCCGACTGACGGGCTGGCTGCTCCTCGTGGGTGCGACGGCGTCGTGCTCGCTGTTCCGGCGCGTTTCGTTCGAGCGCCCGACCGTGGACCTGGCCGCGGTCGAGGTGACCGGGATCGGCCTGACGGGAGGCTCGCTGAACCTCGTGCTTGCGGTGTACAACCCCAACCGCTACGACCTACGGACGGCGCGCGTCGAGATCGGCATCGATCTCGAGGACACCCATTTTGGGGATGCGCTGCTCGAGAGCGCGATCCTCCTGCCGGCGGAGTCTCATGCCACGGTCGATGTTCCGCTCACGTTCACGTGGGAAGGCGTTGGGGCGGGCGCGCGGGCGCTCCTGGGGCGCGGATCGGTGCGGTACGCCTTGGACGGCCGGATCGTCGCCGACACGCCGGTCGGGAGCCGCGGGGTCGATCTCGAGACCCGCGGGGTCGTCACGGTTCGGGACTTGATGCGACGTTGAGCGTTCCAGCACGCCCTTGGCACCGGATCTTGCGGGGCCTGCGGGGCGATGATAGCCTTGGCGTTGAAACTCCCCTTTGCGAGGCTTCCTCCTATGCTGCGCACCCTCGTGTCGAGCCGCTGGCTCTCGTTCCTCACGGTGCTGGTCACGCTGGTCCCGTCGTTGGCGCGTGCCCAGTCGCAGGCCACGACCGGTATCATCCGCGGTACGGTGGTGGACGCCCAGGGCAACCCCGTCGCTGGCGCGACGGTCGTCATGCGGGAGATGAACACGAACTTCACGCGGACGCTCACGACGGCCGATAACGGCACGTTCGCCGCGCCCCTCCTCCCGCTTGGGACGTACGAGGTGACGTCGCGCGCACCGGGCGTGCGGGAGAACGTACGCCGCGGGATCGAGGTGCGGGTCGGCCAGACGGTGGATCTGCAGCTCACCGTGGGGGTGATCGCGCTGGAGGCGATGACGGTGGAGGCGCGGGCGCCCACGGTGGATACCGAACGATCGGAGGCCGCGACGCGCCTGCCCGAGAACGCGGTCAAGGGGCTGCCCAACAACGGCCGCAACTTCCTCGATCTCACGCTCCTCACGCCCAACGTGGCGCTCGTACAGGGGCCCGACGGTGACGAGCTCACGATTGCCGGACAGAAGGGGATTCACAACAACATTTCGGTGGACGGGGCCGACTTCAACAATCCGTTCTTCGGCGAGCAGCGCGGCGGCCAGCGGCCGCCGTTCACGTTCAACCTGGACGCCGTGCAGGAGATCGTGGTGGTGTCCGACGGCGCCAACGCCGAGTTTGGGCGCTCCAGCGGCGGCTTCGTGAACGTGATCACCAAGTCCGGGACGAACCAGCTCCACGGCTCGGTGCACTACTTCGGCAAGTACGACCCGCTCTCCGCGGAGGCGCGGCACGTCTGTACCGATGTGGGCGGCATCTGCGCCGTCGTGGGGAACACGCTGACGCGCAACCCCGACTTCCAGCAGCACCAGTTCGGGTTTACGCTGGGCGGGCCGCTCGTCAGGGACAAGGCGTTCTTCTTCGTAGCGTACGACCAGCAGGCGCTCGACGATACGCGCCAGGCCAACCGGCTGAGCCTCATCAACCCGGCTCTCAAGGCCTGGACCGACACGGCGTTCGGCGGCGCCCTGAACGGGGACTTCGGAGCGATCGACCGCACCGACAACGCCCGGGCGCTGCTGGCGAAGTTCGACTTCAGGCTGAGCGACCGGCACAACGCGTCGCTCAAGTACAACTACACCTGGTCGCAGCAAGAGAACGGGACGTTCGACGTGGATACCTGGGGGGCCAGCGCCAACGGCCTTGAGAAGGACTTCTCCCACGCGGTGAACGGGAGCCTCTCCTCGTTTGTCTCGGCCCGCGTCACGAACGAGTTCCGGTTCCAATGGTCCCGGGAGGATCGGCCGCGGCCGTATCTTGGCCCGACGATACCGGGCGTCCAGCCGCCGCCCGGCGTGACATCCCGCGACGGCAACCGACCGTTCCCGGACATCGCGATGGACTTCGCCAGCGGGTACCGGATCGGCATGCCGTTCTTCCTGCCGATCGAGTATTACGACTCCCGCATTCAGGTGCTGGACAACCTATCCATCGCCGCCGGGAACCACCTGTTTAAGATCGGTGCCGAGTGGAATCGGGTCGAATCGGTCCAGACCTTCATCGGGTTCGCGAACGGCCGGTTCATTTTCAGCTCGGTACCGGGCTTCTTGCGCTATGCTGCAGACGGGAACAGCTACTTCGAATGCTCCGGTGACGCGCCGGGTCTGGGACGAACGACCGGGGCGTGCCCGGGCGGGGCCCCGCCGACGGGGCCTGTGCTCCTCTATCTCCAGCAGGCGGGGGTTGGCGGCACGACGGTGGCGCAGGCTGGGACACAGAGTATCCCGCAGCACGAGCTGGCGTTCTTTGTCCAGGACAGCTGGAAGGTCCACCCCAACCTGAGCTTGAACTACGGCCTGCGGTGGGAGGCCTCGATTCAGCCGGACGTGCTGACGCCGCCCTCGCAGGTGTTCTTCTCGGATTTCATCGGCACCAGTGTGACCACGTCGGCCGGCACGTTTGCGTTCCCCTCCGATGGGACGATCCCATCCGATTGGGACAACTTCCAGCCGCGGCTCGGCTTCGCGTGGGACATCCGCGGTGATGGCCGCTCGGTGCTCCGCGGCAGCGGCGGCGTCTTCTACGCCCGTATTCCAGGACTCAACCTGGCGAGCACACGCAGCACCAACGGCTCCCTGGGACAGACGATCTTCCGGAACAGCGGGCTGAGCGCGTTCCTGGGCCGCCCACCGGCGATCAATCAGCTGTTGCCCGATCCGGCCGGGTTCCCGTTCAACCCGGACGTGTACGTGTTCGACCGCAACTTCGAGAACCCGCGAACGATCAGCGGGACCGTCGGCTACGAGCAGGAGATCGTGTCCGGCCTCGCCGCCGCGGTCAGCTACACGCACGCCCGGACGGACGGCCTGACCCGGTTCTTCAATAGCAATGATTTCCTGTTCGGCAACAGTCCCGGGGGTTGTCCGATCGGCTTCAGCGGACCGTGGTGCACGGGGCTGGATCCCGAGAACGACGGGACGACCACCAACGGCATCAACACCTTGTGGACGGTTCAGAGCAGCGGGAAGTCGCGCTACAACGGCGTCACGGTCTCCCTCGCGCGGATGGACGATCCGTTGGTGCAGTTCCAGGTCAACTACACGCTGTCGTTCGACAAGTCGGACGACGATAACGAGCGTGACCCGTTCACCCTCCGCTACGCACGCGCGGACAACCTGGCGCCCGAGTACAACTGGAGCGACCGCGACCAGCGGCACCGCGTCAACGGCTGGTTCCTCTTACGGCTTCCGTACGACGTCCTCGTGAACAATCGGGTCAGCTACTACTCGGCGCAGCCGATCTCGGAGAGTTGCGGCCCGCGGCCCGCGGGGAACCCCTTCGGCGCGAATCCGTTCGCGCCGCCTGCAGGTGAGCGCGCCGCGGCACCGACCGACCGGTTGTGCGCTGACGGATCGGTCCTCACACGGAACACGCTGCGCAAGGACAACGAATTCTTTTCGTGGGACATCAGGTTGTCGAAGGTGTTCCCGTTCGCCGGCGGGCAGCAGTTCGAGGCGATCTTCGAGGTCTTCAACGTGACGAACTCGGACAACTTCCTCGATCCGGCCTTCGGCTCGCTGCTGTTCAACTTCGACGGCACGGTGCAGTCGGGCCTGGGGGCCCCGCGGCAGGCGCAGGTCGGCGCCCGGTGGGCGTTCTGATCCGGCGACGGTCCGCGACGTAGGCGGGACGAGACACGACGGCCGGCGACGCTCAGGTCGCCGGCCGTCGTGCGTTGGGTGGGTGTCGTCGGCCGCCGTCAGCCGTCGGGCAGGAACGCGCGGGCGAAGGCGACGACCTCCTTCGGGTGCTTCGCCACGTGGTCGGGCGCTACCGCCCAGGCGGGTGCGGCCGTCACGCCGAACCTGACGCCCACGGCCCCGATCCGCACGGCCCTGCCCGCCGCAGCTAAAGCCTCGTTGGCATGCCGCGCGCAGCGCACGTCGGTGTCGTGGTCGCCGACGTAGAGCACCCAGCCGCTGGCCAATCCGGTAAGTGCCTCGACGCACGCCAAGAGGCCGTCCGGCTCGGGCTTCTGGCGCCGGACGTCTACCTCCTCGTAGCCCACGATGTGGCGGAAGTACTCGGCGATGTCGGCGTGCGCGAGGGCCTGGGCGATGGTCTCCCGGGCGTTCTGTGACACGATGCCATGCGGCACGCCGTCCAACGCCACCAACGCTTCCCGGATTCCTTCGAACAGCGCAGCCGGCGTCTCGTCCTCGAGTTGATAGCCGGTCCACAGCGACCCGGCGCGATCCGTCTCGTCCTCCGAGAGGCCGAACTCGCGCCGGTACAGCTCCCGCCAGTTGGCCGTCCGGTGAAGCGCGCGCCCGTACGCCTCGAGCGATCGCAGGGCGGGGAAGCGCTCGGGTGGGTCGCCGCACACCTGCGAGATGATGCGTCGCGCCACTCGGAAGTTTTTTTCCCGAGTGTCCACGAGCGTCCCGTCATAGTCCCAGATGATGGCGGTGAGCGGCACGGTCACGTCAGGGCAGCGAGTAGTCCAGCAAACCGGTGTGGGCGATCAGCTTCCATTCGCCTTCCACGGTCGTGTAGATCTTGCAGGCGCGCCCCTTCCAATGGAGATGGTTGCCTCCCGCATCGCGCCACATCGTGTCTACGTCCACCACGGCGAAACCGCCGTCGTCCTCGTTGGACACCACGATCTTCCGAATCGTTCGCCGGTTGTGCACGAGTCGGTGCGTGTCAAACAGTCTCTGCCATCCGCGGCGCCAGCGCGACTCGTCGAACCGGCCCCACTCGATCACCCACTCGAGCGGGTCGTGCGCGTCGGGGCGGGGCGGCCACGGCCACACCATGTCCGGATGGAATACAGTGAGGAGCAAGCTGACGTCCTGCGTATCCCATGCTCGCGTCTCGAGGTCCACGAGCGCCCGGATACGTCCCGCGGCATCGGTCATCGGATGCGACGGCCAGGCACGGTGGCACCGCCCTGGTGCAGCACGAGCCCCGTCACGGTGCCTTCGTCATCGCGGACGAAGCTGATCTGCGCGTCGACCACTTTGAGAAAGAAATCGGCTTCGGACTCGGCAAAGGCCGGAAACTTGGGTTGGTTCGTGGCCTGGATGAACAGCTGGTTGCCGTCCCGTGTCACGGTGATCGTGAACCCCGGCGCGAGCTCGTACTCGCCGACGTAGCGCTCCAACACCCGGGGCGCGACCGCGATTTCGGTGCGGCGGCGGATCGGTTCCGGGGTCTGGAGCGCGAAGGTGCTGTCCAGGAGGTGGATCGCGATGTCATCGATGCTCATCGAGGAGTTCGCGAGGACCACCACGCCCATGCCCCGAGCCGCGTCGAATCCTACGAACGAGTGATAGCCGCCGGTTCCCCCATTGTGCCAGATAATGGTGGCGTTCGGCCGTCGGGCCACGTGCCAGCCGAGCGCGATGTCCATGCCCTCGTTACCGGTGGCAATGGTCGGCGCGTGGGTGTCGCGGATCGCCCGCCCGGGCGGCCCCTCGGGGGGCGCGAGGTTCGCGGCGATCCACGTGAGCATGTCGTCGGCTGTGGACCGCAGCGCGCCCGCTCCGGCGAGCGTCGGAATGTCCCAGTTGGCCGTCGGGTTGCCCATCGCGTCGTGCCCGGTAGCGAGGCGGGACCGAAGGTCTGGGGTGAGCGTGATGCGAGTGTCGTGCATGGCGAGGGGGGACAGTACGCGTGCGGTCAGGAGCGCTTCGTAGGTCGTGCCGGCACGCCGCGCGAGCGCGTGACCCAAGAGTCCCATGCCGAGATTGGAATACTCGTACGCCTCGCCCACGTCCCGTGGCAGCTCGTAGCTCGACAGGAACGCGTAAAGCTGCCGCACGGAGTAATCCGCGTAAGGGTTCGCGGGGTCGGCCGGCGAAAAGTTGTTCGGCATCCTCGGCAACGCCGAGGTGTGTGTGACGAGCTCTCGGAGCGTGATCGCGCGGCCGCCACGACTCGGGACGCGCGCATCCGCCGGCAGCAGTTCGGCCACGGGCTGGTCCAAACGCACGACGCCGCGCGCCACCATGTCCGCCAGCACGGTCGCCGTGAATACCTTGGTCACCGACCCGATCTCGAACACGGTGCGGCCGTCGAGTGGAACCCGGGCGGCCGAATCCGCGCGGCCCGCGGCGAGAACGCGCCGACCCGTCCCGTCGAGGAGGCCGACGACGATGCCCGGCGTACGTCGGGTGGCGACCCGCTCGGCGAGGATGGCGCGGACGGTCGAATCCGCCGGAAAGCCCTGAGCGGCGGCGGGACCGGCGAGCGCGACGGCGAGCAGCGCCGCCGTGATCAGTCGGGCGTGGATGAGCGACAGCATACCTGCGACCTCGTAGTGGGGACCGACGCACTATACCCGGGACCGGGCCGGCGAGCCAGCCGCGCGAGCAGTCTCGCCACGATTGTATGTGAGGCATATCTTACCGCCCATGCCCGACCCCGTGGACCCCCGGCGGGCCGGGCGGCCGCCCCTCCCGACGCCGCCGGGGAGGCGCCGCACCGGCCTGGCACGCATCATCTGGTTGGTTCTGGCATACGTGGTGACGCACGCCTGCGTCGCCATCATGTGGGTCTATTTGCATGTCTTCAATCGCACGACGGTGTCCGGCAGACAGCATGTCGGAAGCACGCCGAACACCCTGCTACTGTCCAATCACCAGTCGATGATCGACAGCTTTCTGGTGGGGATGGAGGCGTTCTTTCCAGGGTCCTTCATCAAGCCATGGCTGATTCCGTGGAATCCGGCCGCGGAGGAGAACTTCTTTCATCCGGGTTGGCTCGGCTGGCTGGCCGACAAGTGGCGTTGCATTCCGGTGAAAGAAGGCCGGCGGGACCTTGGGGCGCTGCGGCAGATGATCGCGGTGCTCCCCGGCGGCGTGATGACGCTGTTTCCGGAAGGCGGACGCACGCGTGACGGGTCGATCCGCGCCTCACGGCCCGGTGCGGGACTGGTGGTCTTGTCGACGCGGCCTCGCGTGATTCCCGTGGCAATCCATGGCATGCAGGACGTGCTCCCGATCGGGACGTTTCTCCCACGCATCGGGAAGCGTGTGGACGTCTCGTTCGGACCGCCGGTGGACTACTCGGAGTTCCTCGGCCGTTCGCGGGACCGCGAGACGGCGCAGGCCTTGGTGGACAAGGTGATGAGCGAGGTTCTCCGGCTGCACACCGAGATTCGCCAACGGCGCCAAGCCCGCTAGCAGCCGAGTCGTGCCAATGAAACCCGCGGCGGCCCCCAACGTCGAAGAGAGCAACACCCCTCCAGCGCCAGAGCTGCCATGAACACGCTGCTCCAGGACGTCCGCTACGCGCTGCGTACCCTCGGCAGACGCCCGACCTTCACCGCGCTCGCCGTCATCTGTCTGGGGATCGGGATCGGCGCCACGACGGCCATCTTGAGCCCGGTGGACGTATTCCTGCTGCGCCCGCTCCCCTACCCCTCGGCGGACCGGCTTGCCGTCGTCTGGAACACGAATGCGGAGCGAGGCTGGACCGAACTGGATCTCTCGGTGCCCGACTTTCTGGACTATCGGGAGCGGAGCCGAACGCTCGATCTGGCCGCCTACGACGGGCAGAGCCTGAACCTGTCGGACGAAGATCTGCCCGTCCGGCTCCTCGCCCTCCAAGTGTCGCACAACTTCTTCCGCGTCCTGGCCACGCCTCCGGTATTGGGGCGCGGCTTCCTCTCCGAGAACGAGACGCCGGGAAACGCACGGGTCGTGGTGCTGAGCCATCGGCTATGGGTCAACCGTTTCGGTGGCGAGCGGGACGTTCTGGGCCGTACCCTGCGGCTCGATGGCGAAGCCTATGTGGTCGTGGGCGTCGCTCCGGCAGGGCTCAACTTTCCCGATCGGACGACGGAGCTCTACCTCCCGCTCAGCCACGATGGGACCGAGTCGCGCGGCAGCCACTTCCTGAGCACCGTCGGGCGCGTCGTGCCTGGCGCGACGCTTGCGCAGGCGAACGACGAGGTGGCGACGATCGGCCAAGCGCTCGCGGAGACGTATCCCGCGACGAACGTCGGCATGGGCGCCCGCGCGGCGCCGCTCTGGGATGCGCTCTTCGGCGAGGAGTTCCGTCAGGCCTCGCTCATCGCGACCGTCGCGGTGACCCTGCTCCTGCTCATCGCGGCCGCCAACGTCGCCAATCTCCTGCTCGCCCAGGCCGCCGGTCGGGAACGGGAGGTCGCGGTGCGGCGAGCGCTGGGCGCGGGTGCCGGCCGAATCGTGCGCCAGTTGATCACCGAGAGCCTGCTGCTGGGACTCATGGGCGGCGTCGTTGGGATCGCGGTGTCCTTCCCCGCGGTGGATGCGCTCGTGGGGCTCATGCCGGCATGGTTCCCGCGCGTGGACGAGATCGGGATCGATGGTCGCGTGCTGGCGTACGCGGTGGCGGTCACGCTGGCGGCAGGCCTCGTGGCGGGCATCGCGCCGGCCCTCCAAGTCGTGCGCCAGGACCTCCGCCAATCGCTTCAAGACGGCGGCCGCGGGGCGAGCCTGAGCCGACGGGGTGGTCGCCTCCGTAGCGCGTTCGTCATCGCCGAGGTGGGGCTCGCGATGGTCCTCCTCGTGTCCTCAAGCCTCCTCGTGAAAGGCTTTCTCAAGCTTCGGACGACGGACCTGGGATTCGAGCCCCGGAGCGCGCTCACCGTGCGCGCCGACCTGCCGGCCGCCAAGTATCCCGAGAACGACGACCGCGTCCGGTTTGCGGACCGGTTGATCGAGGCGCTCGCCGCCCTGCCCGGGGTCCAGTCGGTCGGGATCACGTCGCTCCTGCCGCTCATCGGCGACAGCCGCACGAGTTATCAGTTGGAGGGCGAGGAAGTGCCGGCGGGTCAGTCGCCCATCGTGAGCTTTCGTTCCGTCACCCCAGAATACTTCGAGACGCTGGGCATCCCGGTACTTCGCGGACGGGGCCTCCACGCCTCCGATCGCAGCACGGATGTCCGTGCGGTGGTCGTCAACGAGGCGTTCGTGCGCCGGCACTGGCCGGAGGGCGATCCGCTTGGCAGGCGGCTCGTATTCGGCGGCGGGCCGCGGGAGATCGTAGGGGTCGTGCGGGATGCGCGGGAAGTGGATCTCGAGAGCGCCGCGCCGCTCCCCATGGCGTACTTCGCCTTCGCGCAGACGCCGAGCAGCCGCTTGGGCATCGTGCTGCGGACGACCGGCGACCCCACGTCGCTGACCGGCGCCGTGCGCAGTGTCGTGCTGGCGCTGGATCCGGACCAACCAGTGTTCGACGTCCTCACCTTCGAGGATCGGATCGCGGCGAACATCCAGGCGAATACGGTGCTCGCGAAGGTCATGATGGTGCTCGCCGTGATCGCGATCGTGCTCGCCGTCGTCGGCGTCTACGGCGTGATGGCGTACTCGGTGACTCAGCGGACCCACGAGATCGGCGTCCGGATGGCCTTGGGTGCCGACCGCCGCGACGTCATCGCGATGGTGGTGCGGGAGGGGGCGCGAATCGTCGCGGTGGGCGGTGCGATCGGTCTGGGGCTCGCCGCGATCGCGAGCCGCGGGCTATCCCTGTTCCTGTTTGGGGTGAAGCCGTTCGATCCGCTGATCTTCGGTGCCGTGGCACTGCTCTTGGCGGCGGCGGCGTTCGTCGCCAGTTACCTGCCCGCGCGGCGTGCGAGCACCGTCAGTCCGCTGGTTGCCCTGAGGGCCGAATGAGCCACGGGCGTCAAGACTTGGGAAACCACGGAACAAAGGCGCTCGTGCGCTCGATGTAGGCGCGGTAACCGGGCTTCGACTCCGCCAACCCCCGCTCCAGCAGCGAGACGCCCGATACGCGCAACAGCAGCACCGTCATGAGCGCCGGGCCCACGGCGCTCCACCACGCGCCCGTCGCGGCCGCGAAAGCGAAGAATCCCCACCAGACGACCGCATCACCGAAGTAGTTGGGATGTCGAGTGAACCGCCACAGGCCGCGGTCCATCACCTTGCCTCGGTTGGCCGGGTCGGCCTTGAAGCGGGCGAGCTGAAGGTCGCCGACGGTTTCGAACCACAGGCCGACAGCGAACAGCGTGACGCCCGCCGCATCCAGGAGGGTGAGTCCGGGCGGGCCGGCGGCCCGCGCGGCGGCGAAGATCGGGAGCGCCACGACCCAGAGGATCACGCCCTGCAGCCAGAACACCGTCCAGAGGCTCACCACCGGGAAGCGGGCGCCGCGCCGCTGCCGCATGTCCCGGTAGCGATAGTCTTCGCCCCTCCCCCAGTTCCGCCATAGGATGTAGCCCGACAGCCTGAGCCCCCACACGGTGCCAAGCAGGGAGACGAGGAGCGCCCGGAAAGTGGGGTCCGGCGCCGTCGCGCGGTACAGCCACGCGAGGACCACGAATCCCAATCCCCAGAAGACGTCGACGATGCTGACGTTGCGCTTCGCGAGACTGACCAGCCAGACGAGGGTAACGAGGGCGAGGGTCGCCCCCAGGCCCGCGAGCGCGGCGTGGATGTCCGGTAGCGTGCTGTGTGTGAGCATGGCGTCCAGCGCCTACCGGACGCCAACGAATCCTGCGACAGACTCGGTGAGCTTTGCCGAGTCGTACCGCTGAGGGCGCTGTCGTGCGACTACGTGGTCCGCCGCCGGCGGGTCCGCTGCTGTCGCCGGCGCGCGGCTGCGCTCTTCAGCCGTTTCGCGGTGCTGGGCTTCACGTAATACCGCTTCTTGCGGAGCTCCTTGAGCACCCCCGAACGCTGGACCTTGCGCCGAAAGACCTTGATCGCCCATTCGACGCTGTCGTTTTCATCCAACCGGACTTCAGCCATCGCCATCTCCAACGTCACCATGTCCCGCCCGCCCTCACGAGACGGGGTCGATCCGAACGATGCGGACGGCCCTGTGCACTCGCCCGTGGCGCGCTATGACGCTCAAGGCCAACAAGATAGCGGCGGTCCCGCTCCGATGTAAAGGTCGGCGGTCGCCCTGGTCACGAGGGGTGGTGCGCCTCGACGAGCCGACCCATCTTGTGTCCCATGCGCCCGGTGCTGCCCCACAGGGGGAGCCGGTCGAGTCCCCTCGGTCCTCGCCCTGCTCCCCCGCACGGTCCCCCCCGCCCCGCGCCCCACGCGTGTCGGGCTTCACGTGGGCCGCCGCCGCTCCCGCGGTGCACCGCATCACGGACCGGGGCGTGGCCCCGCGTTATGCCTCGGAGGTCCGAGGGTCCGGAGGTCTTCCGCCGGTGACCGCCAACATCGTCCTCGTTGAGGAGAACGCCGCGGTCGCCGAGGCGGTGACGCGGGAGCTCCGGAAGTTGGGGTCCCACGTCACGCTCCGTCTCGTGGCGAGCCGCGAGGAACTGGCGTCGGCACTTCGGGGACCCGAGCCCGACGTCGTCATCACCGCGCACTGGTTGTCTGCCATCGACGGGCACGAGGCCCTGCTCACGGTCCGCGGTGCGGCGCCGGACGTTCCCGTCATCGTCGTGGCACCATCACTCGACGAGCAGGAGGTGGTCGCGTACACGCGGGAAGGGGCGGCGGACTGCATCGTCGCGGAGCATCTCGTGCGGCTGAGCGGGGCGGTGCAGGGGGCCATCCACTCGCGACGTCATCGGGAAGAGATCCGGCGCGCCGAGGCCGCGCGCCTGGAATCAGAAGTCCGATATCAGGAGATCTTCAACGAGGCGCCGCTCGGGATCTACCAGAGTACGCCCGATGGCCGCCTGCTTGCCGCCAACCCCGCCATCGCCCGCATGCTGGGGTACGACTCGCCGGAGGAGCTCCTCCAACGCAATCTGGCCGAGGATGTGTACTGGGACCACCACGACCGCGAGGCGCTCATCGCCCGCTACGCGACGGCGGGTCGCGCCGTCGGCGTCTCGATGCTCTGGAAGCGGCGAGACGGCACTCCGATCTGGGTCGAGTTGAACTTTCAACCGATCCTGGACGCGCAGGGGGAGGTCGTGCGGTTCGAGGGGTTCGTGCAGGACGTCACCGAGCGACGCCGGGCCGAGGAGGCCCGGGAACGTCTGGCGGCGATCTTGGAGGCCACGACGGACTTCGTGGGCACGGCGGATGCGGAGGCCCGCACGCTTTATCTCAATCGTGCCGGGCGACGCATGCTTGGCATCGGTGAGCGTGAAGACCTGACGGGCAGGCCGATCGCGATGTACCACCCGCCGTGGGCGTTCGAGGTCATCCTGACGGACGCGTTACCGGCGGCGGCGCAGCGCGGCGTCTGGAGCGGCGAGACGGCGTTGCTCCACCGTGACGGCACGGAAATCCCAGTGTCCCAGGTCGTCCTCTCGCACCGCGCTCCGGACGGTCGGATCGAGTACTACTCGATGGTCATGCGGGACCTCCGGGAACGCAAGCGTTTGGAGGGGCAACTGCTCCAGTCGCAGAAGATGGAGGCCGTGGGACGGCTGGCCGGAGGCGTGGCGCACGACTTCAACAACATCATCACCGCCATCGTGGGCTATACGGACCTCCTGCTGGAAGAACTGCCGTTGGACGATTCCAGGCGCGAGGACATCGAGGAGATCCGCAAGATCGCGGAACGTGCGGCGGCGCTCACGCAGCAGCTGCTGGCGTTCAGCCGCAAGCAAGTGCTGCAGCCGGTGGTGCTCGACCTGAACACGGTCGTCGCGAACATGGATAAGATGCTCCGGCGGCTGATCGGCGAGGACGTGGATCTGCTCACGGTCTCCGGCGAGGAGCTGGGACTGGTGCGGGCGGATCCGGGGCAGATCGAGCAGGTGATCGTGAACCTTGCGGTGAATGCCCGGGACGCGATGCCGCGCGGCGGTCGACTGACGATCGAGACGACGAATGCGGAGTTGGATACCCAATACGTACGGGAGCATGTCGGAGCATCCACGGGGGCCTACGTCATGCTCGCGGTGAGCGACACCGGCGTCGGCATCGACGCTTCGGCGAAGGCCCGGATGTTCGAGCCGTTCTTCACGACCAAGGGGCCCGACAAAGGCACGGGTCTCGGCCTCTCCACGGTGTACGGCATCGTGAAGCAGAGCGAAGGACACATCTGGGTCTACAGCGAGCCGGGCCAGGGCACGACGTTCAAGATCTACCTGCCGCGCGTGGCCGCCGGGGTCGCGGCCCAGCCGCTTCCGATCGATGCGATGGGCGAGGCGCACGGCACGGAGACGATCCTCTTGGTCGAGGACGCCGTGCCGGTGCGAAGGCTGACGCGGAAGGTCCTCGAGCAGTTCGGTTACACGGTGCTCGAAGCGGAGGGGCCCGAGCAGGCGATCGACATCTGTCGGGCGCACGCCGAGGTGATCGACCTCGTGCTCACCGACGTCGTGATGCCGGGAATGAGCGGCCGCGAGCTCGCGGCGCGGCTGAACGAGCTGCGGCCCGGCGTCAAGGTCGTGTACATGTCGGGATACACCGACGACGCGGTGATTCACCACGGCGTCCTGGCGCAAGCGGTCGCTTACGTGCAGAAGCCGTTCACGCCGGCCGCGCTCGCGCGCAAGGTCCGGGCCACATTGGACGGGTAGGGGTCCGATCGCGGCGGGAGAGCGCTACAGCAGCCGGTGCGATGGTGCGGGACCCGACCCGTCCCACCGGCGTTACGACGGACGAGGCGGAGACCCGGACTCGCCGGTACGGAAATCTTGCTCCGAGGCTCCTCGAGGGATGCTCAGCGTTCGCCAGGCGCCCCCGGTGACGTGGCGGGCGAGCTGAATGATCTGACCTACGTGATAGGCCGCGTGCGCGAGCTGCCGCTGGATCGCTTCGGGGACGCTTAGCGGCTCGCCGCGGATCCGGACCGTCTTGGTCAGGTCGTCCGGCGTGAGCGCGTCCAGCGTGTCGAAGAGGAGTCGCCACGCCTCCTCCCACCGTTCCTGCAGGCCGTCCCTGGAGTCGGCGGTTTCCAGCACGAACTCGCCGTCTCGTCGGCGGTCCGGTTTCTCGCCATCGGTGGCGAGAAAGGCAGTCCACCGGGACCGCAGATTGCCCGCCAAGTGTTTGACGAGCACGGCGAGACTGTTGGCCTCGGGGTCGAGCTGCTGCCGGAGCCCCGTGTCCGGAACCTGAGCCAGGGCGCGCTCCGCCAGGCCTTTCTGCCGTACGAACTGCCGGCGGGCGGCGGCGAGAAATTCGCTCATGCCGCATTCTCCACGACAATCACCGCCGCACCGTGTACCCGCCCCGCTCGGAGATCGTCGAGGGCTCGGTTGGTGTCGGCGAGGGCGTAGGGTCGCGCCTCGGTGCGGACCGGTACTTGGGGGGCCAGCCGCAGGAACGATTCGCCGTCTCGCCGCGTGAGGTTCGCCACGGAGCGCACGGCTCGTTCGCCCCACAGCAGTTCGTATGGGAACGACGGGATATCGCTCATGTGGATCCCGGCGCAGACGACGGTGCCGCCCGGCGCCACCACCCGTAGCGCCGCTGGCACCAGACGGCCCACGGGCGCAAAGATGATAGCCGCGTCCAGCGGCTCGGGCGGTGCGCTGTCTGAGCCGCCCGCCCACTCCGCGCCGAGTCGCCGCGCGAAGCCCTGACCGTCCGCATCACCGGGGCGGGTGAACGCGAAGAGCTGCCGACCTTCATGCCGCGCCACCTGCGCGACCAGGTGCGCCGCCGCGCCGAACCCGTACAGACCGAGGCGCCGAGCGTCGCCGGCCGCCCGGAGCGCCCGATAGCCGATCAGTCCCGCGCACAGCAGCGGCGCGGCCTCGAGGTCCGCGTACCCGTCAGGGAGGGGGAAGGCGTAGCGAGCATCCGCGACGGTGTACTCGGCAAAGCCGCCGTCGATCTGGTGGCCTGTGAACTGCGCCCGAGGGCAGAGGTTCTCTCGTCCTGTGGTACAGTAGCCGCACTGGCCGCACGTCCACCCCAGCCACGGCACGCCGACCCGGTCACCGGCGGCGAACCGGGTGACACCGTCGCCCAGGGCCGCGACCGTGCCGACGATCTCGTGTCCCAGCACAAGCGGGAGCTTGGCGGCCGGCAGGTCGCCGTCGGCCACGTGGAGATCGGTTCGGCACACCGCGCAGCAGCGCACACGGAGAAGGACCTGCCCCGGACCAGGCGCTGGCCGCGTGACGGTGGCCTCACGGAGCGGCGCTCCGGCCGCGTCCAGCAGCATGGCCCGCATCCTCGGTCCCGCCATCGTGGAGAAAGCTATGCGGGCGGGACCCGCCGCGTCAGGCACGCGCGATGCTTTCGAGGCGGCCCGAGCTACGACTCGCGCGCCGCCGTGGCGGCGGTTCGCGGGAACCGCCGCCATGCCAGCACGGCGCCCAACGCCAGAACCCCGAGAGGGATCACGATTCCCAGCGCCTCTACCAGTACCGCGGTGAAGCTCCAGAAGTTGCGCCACGCGCCGCGGAACGCCGCGGCCATCAGGCTCGCCCAGCGCGCGTCGAGTGCCGGTGTGGGTTCACGGAGGTCCACGTGCACGGTGCTCATGTTCGCGTGCCCCTCCAGGTACCGGCGCCGCCCCTCGAGCCGCTCGATCTGCTCGCGCACCCGGGCGAGCTCGCGCTCGGCCTGGAGGACTTCCTCGAGCTTCCCGGTCCGGGCGGCGATGAGCCGGAGCAGGCGCTCCTCGAGTCGGCGGGCGTTGGCGACCCGAGCTCGTACATCCACGTACTCCTCACCCACGTCCTCGCTCGTCACTTCGAGCGACGTGAGTCGGCCAATGGCGGGGAGGCCCGCGAGCACGCGATCGAGGGCGTCAGCCGGCACCCGTAGCTGGAGCAGTGCGGTGCGGTGGCGGGCGTTGCGGCCGCGGATCGATGAGTTCGCGATGAATCCGCCGTGGTCGTCGGCGATGGCCCGCACGGCCGCGATGGCGGTGTCCAGAGTGTCCACCTCGATCGCCACCTGCGCGGAACGCATGAGCATGGCGGCGCTCACGCTGGCCGTAAGCTGCTCCGCTGGTTGGTCCGGGGCGACGGCGGCCGGTGGCCGAGCCGGCGCGTCGCCATGCATGAACTGCGCTTGAACACCGTCCCGCGAGGCATACGGAGACTCGGCGTGTTGATCGTCGGCGACTTCCAGGCTTCGGTGTGCGGTGAACTGACATCCCAACAGCGTGGCGGCGAGCGGCAGGACGGCGATGGTGAACCGCATGGAGACCTCTCTTGAGTGTCGTCACTCTAAGGACGTGCGAGAAGTCGAACCATGCACGGCGTGGCGCTCATGCGGCGATGAGGAGTTGATGTGGCTGGGATGACAGTTCGGTAACGGCCGCCAGATGCGGTCGTGGCGGTCACCGCGGCATCGATGCGATGTGGAAATGCCGTTGCCCCGGTGGACGAGGCGGTGCCTGGTACGGCCCGGGACGATGCCGCGCCGCAGGCAAGGAGGCCGCACGCTCCCCAACGCTGCTACAGGGTCGCCATTTCGACGTTGTCGAAGTTACGTCGGTAAAAGGCCATGTATTGGACTTTCCGCTCCAGCGCCTCGATCACGGTGCGACTGAAGTTGACGCCCGTGAATTTTTGTGCGCTGCCCAGGCCGCCCGGACTGAACACGTTGATCTCCATGAGTTTGTCGCCAACGATGTCCAATCCGACCAGGAACATGCCGTCCTGGACGAGTTTCGGCCGCACGATCTCGGCGATGCGAAGGGCGGCATGGTCGACCTCGGCCTCTCGCAGCTTGCCGCCGGCATGAATGTTGGACCGCATGTCGCCGCCCGTGCGGACGCGACGGAAGGCGGCGTACTTGCCCTTGAAGCGAAGTGGCTGGCCATTCATCAAGAACAGGCGCATGTCTCCCTGGGCCGCGGCCGGCAGATACTCCTGCGCGATGACGTAACCGTCACGGCTCACGGCGTCGATCATTTGGTTGAGGTTCGGCACATCTTCGGGGCGCACGAGGAAAACGCCTTGACCGCCAGAGCCCTGAAGCGGTTTCAGAACGATGGTACCGTCCTGCTCCTTCGCGAAGGTCTTGATCTCCTCTCGATCCCGCGTGATGAGTGTCTTCGGCCGCACCTCTTCGGGGAAGGTTTGGAAGTACATCTTGTTCATGGCCTTCCCGAGGCCGTTCGGATCGTTCAGCACCACGACGCCGTGACGCATCGCCACCCGTCCGAACACGATGCCAGCGCCGGCGGCCCACGGCCGGGAAACCGCATCCGTCGAAGGGTCGTTCCGCAGCAGCAGCACGTCTAGATCGTCGACCGTAATGCGCTCGGAGACGGCCCGCTTGCCTTGCAGGTCCTTGAGGTAGGAGTCGGTCGTCGTATACTTCTTCTTCGGTGCAGCGTAGGCGCGTGCGCGGATCTTGTCGTCGGGGTCGCATGCGAGGTCGCCGACGCCCATGACCCACACTTGATGTCCGAGCGCGAGCGCGGCCACCGCAAGTCGGCTGGTCGTGTAGCCGGCTTCCTCGGTCCTGATGTCGTTCACCACCATACCGATTTTCATCGTCGTCTCCCCTTCGCGAGCTGGAGTACTGTAATGCCGTTTCGAAGTTGCTCAAGTCGGCGGCGCGCATCTGGGCGCTCGAAATAGCGCGGCGTCAGCGGCGCTTCCCGCAGCACCCCCCGCCAATGCAGTTCGCTGACGATCGGAATATGTTCGGTTGCGATCTTCCCAACGAAGAGCGGTTCGAGCTTCCCGCCCCGCGCCACGTAGGCCAGCACCTCGCGGAGCCCGCGGAGATAGATGGCGTCCTTCGTTAGGCCCCCTCCACGATAGATACGCATCGCGACCGTAAACGCCGTTCGCCGGTCGAATTCGTGAATCCGGTGCAACTCGCTGAACGTCTCTACGAAGGATGCGCCGTCGACGAGGTGCCGCGCGGCCAGAACCCGAGCAGCGAGGAGGCGCAAACGTGGACGACTCAGGCCGCCGACGAGATACTCCGCGAGCACGGCGAGCCCTTCTTGAAGGGCCTCGTAGCCGGCAAGGCCCGTGTAGAGTTGGCGGAACGGCTGAGCCCGTCCATTGAAGTACGTTACGATGTGCGTGCCGACTTCGTGCTGCAGCAGCGCGTCAGCACGGCTCGCGGGGATCCGGGTCTCGGTGCCGATCAGCAACGAGCCGCGGGAGACCATCAACCCGCTGTTCACGTCGCCCCGCACGTGGACGGTCGCGTTCAACTGAGGCCACTGGCGTCGGTACGAGGCGATCTCCTCCTCCGCGCGCCGCGCGAAGGTGGCGGCATCGAGGTAGCCGCTGCGCGAATCCTCGCGCGTCCTCGGGGGGAGCGATTCCAGCAGATCTTCCCCCAGACCCAGCAGCTCGTCGCTCACAGTGCCGAACAGCTGAAGGCTGCCGTGCACGAACCTCGATGTGTTCATATCCAGCAACAGGGTGATCTGCCGGTCGAGCTCGTCCTGCTTCTCGCGGAACAAGTGGGTGAGCGCGGGGTCTTCCACGCGTTCCACGGGAGCAGCGTACAACCTGCGCTTCAGGATCGAGGGATCCACAGGGAGTGGGCGGTAGTGAAAGACGGGAGCCCGCTGGAACCGGTTCTTGCGAAACTCTTCCCAGGCGGCACCGGTGTTCACGGGAGTGAGCTGAAGGAGGAAGTCGAAGCTGTCCGAGACATCGGCTAACTGGGTGTCAACCTCCCACACCGCCTTGACCATGGCGTGACGCCCAAGCACGTGGTAGTGCCTCGGTCGGTGCGTCGTTCGGGTCCGGGTGAACTCGTAGAACGTGCGCTTGAGGGCCCGGCTCAGTCCGCGGCGGATCTCGCGGAGCACGATAGGGTAGGGTGTCCCATTGGCTGGGTCGCGATAGACGGGGCGCACTTCCAAGCCGAGCACGCTG
>JBFJHJ010000043.1:0-21401 GCA_041613315.1 Gemmatimonadales bacterium | reverse complement strand
GGCCTGCGCCCAGCCCATGACCGCCTCTCCCAACCCCAGGGCGTCGAGATAGAAATTGTAGAGGAAGGCGTGATAGAAGAGACCGGCGCCGAACAACACGTTCGCCGCGAAGAAGAGCCCGAGCCGCCGCCACGCTCCAGGCACGCTCACGATCGGGGCACCCGCGGGGCGCGGCCTTCCACCCGCGGCGTTCGGAGGCCACCTTTCCGTACCCTCACGTCAGGAGAGCAGCTCATGCACCCTCGCCGTCTGCTGGCCGCGTGCTTGCTGGCCACCGCCGTAGCCGCAACGCTGCGCGCCCAGGAACGTGACACCACCCGCGCGACGACGCGCGACACGACCCGCGGGCACGCCGTACGGCTTTCGCCCATTGTCGTGACCGGAGCCGCCGTGCCGCTCCGCGCCCGAGATGTGGGATTCGCCTTCACCGTCATCGAGGCTGGCGAGCTGAGCACGACCCGCCCCCTCTATGCCGCGGACGTCCTCCGCGACCAGCCGGGCGCCTTCATCGACGAGGCCGCGGGGCCCGGCGGACCAACGATAGTGCGCCTGCGCGGCGGAGAGGAAGTCTTCACGCAGATCCTGATGGATGGGGTCCAGGTCAATCAAGAGGGTGGGTTCTTCGACTTCCTGGGCTTTCCCCTCACGAACGTCGAGCGGATCGAGATCGCACGCGGCCCCCAGAGCGCCCTGTACGGCTCCTCGGCTGTGAGCGGCGTCGTCCAACTCATCACCCGCCGCGGCGAGCCGGGACCACCCCGTGTCACGTTCGCCACGGAAGGCGGAGGCAGCACCGAACACGGCGGCACGTTCCGCGGGAACGCAACGGCGAGCGGCGGAAGCGAGTCCCTGCGCTACTCGCTGGGCGGCGGCGCCAGCTATTCGCGCGGCATCTACGCGCTGCCGCACGACACCTGGACGCGGGACGCCTCCCTCCGTCTGGACGCGACGCCCGGCCCCCGCTGGGATCTCTCGGGGACGTTTCGGTGGGTGGACGTGGAGACCAAGCTCCCCGTGCGCGATCCCGGTGCGACGCGCGTGCCGCTCGATCCCAACGCGCGGGACGACCGGGACCGGTTCGTGGCCTCCGCCGGGGCGAGCCTCCGTGCGACGCCCTCCTGGACGCACAGCCTAACGACGTCCCTCTACCATGAGGCCTTCCTGTTCGAGGATCAGTTCGACGACGTGGCGAGCATGGGCCCATTTCCGTTCTTCGTGTTCGACGCGTCGTTCAGGTTCATCGCCGATTTCTCGCGGTACACCGCGGACTACGTGGGCTCGCACCGGCTGGCGCCCGGCGGCGCGTTGGATGCCCTCACGGTCACCTACGGGGCGCGGTTCGAGCGCGAGGATCTCGCCCAGCGCATCACCGGCGACTTCGAGGACAACATCTCCTTTGGCCGAAACAGCGGCGCCCTCTTCGGCGAGGTCCAGGCGGCGCTGGCCCGCCGCGTGAGCCTGCTCGCGGGCGTCCGGCTGGAGCGTTTCGAGGGGCTCCCGGCGGAGGTCACGCCGCGCGTGAGCGCGGTGGTGGAAGCGGTGCCGGACGTCGTGTTCCTGCGCGGGGCGGCGGGCCGCGCCTACAAGGCACCCAATCTCCAAGAGCAGTTCGTCGACAACCCGTTCATCGCGTCGAACCCGGACTTGGAACCGGAGACCAGCACGAGCTGGGAGCTGGGCGCGGAGGTCCGGCCGGCGAACGGAACGGTCAGCATCGCCGCCGCGTACTTCCGGCAACAGTACCGCAACCTCATCCGCACCGTCGCCGACGAAGCCTCGAGCAAGCAGATCAACCGGAACCTCGGCGCGGCGCGCGCGCAGGGCGTGGAATGGGCGGTCCGGCTCCGGGGCGCCGACACCTGGGCCGTCGGGGCGGACGGCGCGTGGATCGTGACCGACGTACTGGACAATGCGGGCCTCTCGCCAGCGGCGTTCCCCCTGGATTCCGTCCTGCCGTTCCGGCCGGCCGTCACCGCCGGAGCGTTCATCGAGGTGAGACCGTCGGGCCGGGTCACGGCGCGTCTTCGCGTCCGCGCGATCGGCTCGCAGGTCGTGCTGAGCGAGCGCTTCAGCGGGAGCCGGGAGCACATATCGCCCTACGCCATCCTAGGGCTGAACCTGGACGTGGGCGCCAGCGCGCGGCTCGGGTTCTACGCGCGGCTCGACAACTTGTTCGACACCACCTATCAGACGGCCTTCGACCGGCGTGGAATCCCGCGGACAGTCGCCGTCGGCGTGCGAGTGCACAACTGACGTCGTCGGTAGTCCGCGATGAGAGTCGTGGGTCCGCCCGCGTTATCGGCTGTCCGGCGAACGGCCGGCCATCTCCTCGGATACCGGCGCACGGACAACGGACACCGCCGCTCCCGAGCGCGAAGGGCCGACGGCCGCCCGCGCCCTCGCGCGCAGCCGCTCGCTCACCAACCGGAACCCCAGCAGCCCCACCAGCACCAGCCCATAGATCACCGGGCGCCGCACGTCCGCCTTGACCAGCCAGAGAAAGTGGAGCACCGCCAGCGCGGCGGCCACGTACACCAGCCGATGCAGCCGCTGCCACCGCTGCGCCCCCAGCCGCTTCACCCAACCCGTGGTGGACGTCACCGCCAACGGCACCAGCAGCAGCAACGCCGTGAACCCAACCGTGACGTACGGCCGCTTCGCGACGTCCTCCGCTATGAGGGCAGGCGACAGCCCCTGTCCCGAAAACAGCGTCTGATCCATCACGTACGTCGAGAAGTGGAGCGACACGTAGAAGAACGCGAAGAGCCCGAGCATGCGCCGGAGCTGGATCAGCGCGTTCAGCCGGAGCAACCGGCGCAGCGGCGTGACCGCGAGCGTCGCCATCAACAGGGTGATCGCCGTGAGGCCGGTCCGGTGGGTAATGTCTTCGATCGGGTCGGCCGCGAGTCCCCCGGTCGCGATGTCACCGCCCAGCATCACGAACGGCACCAGGGCGCCGACGAACACGGCGGGCTTGACGACCCGCCGTATCCACTGTCCCTGCGTCATCGGCCGACCCGCTGCACGTATCCCTCAGTAGTTTCGACGCAGGTCCATCCCCCGGTACAGGCCGGCCACCTGCTCGGCGTAGCCGTTGAACATGAGGGTGGGCCGCTTGAACAGGTCGCCGATCCGCCGCTCCCGGGCCTGACTCCACCGCGGGTGGTCTACCGTGGGGTTCACGTTGGCGTAGAACCCGTACTCCCGCGGCGCCACGACGTTCCAGGTGTTGCGGGGCTGCGTCCGGGTCAGGCGGACCCGAACGATGGACTTGATGCTCTTGAACCCGTACTTCCACGGCACGACGAGCCGCACCGGCGCGCCGTTCTGATTGGGAAGCGGTTTCCCGTACAGGCCGAGGGCGAGCATCGTGAGCGGATGCATCGCCTCGTCGAGCCGAAGGCCCTCGACGTACGGCCACGGCAGGACCTGACGCTTCTGGCCCGGCATCTGCTCGGCGTCGAGCAGCGTCGTGAATTCGACGTACTGCGCGGCGGACGTCGGCCGGACGGCATCGAGCAGCGCCTTGAGCGGAAAGCCGAGCCACGGAATCACCATCGACCACGCCTCGACACAACGCAGACGGTAGACCCGCTCCTCGGGGGGGAACCGCTGCCATAGGTCGTCGATGCCGAAGGTCGTGGGCTGATGGACCTCTCCCTCGACGCTCACCGTCCACGGGCGCGGCCGGAGTGTGTGCGCGTGGGCCTTGGGATCGCCCTTATCCGTGCCAAACTCGTAAAAGTTGTTGTAGCTCGTCACCTTGTCGTACGGCGTGAGCTCGTCGTCGTTCTGGCCGGCCGCAGGCGTGGCCGCGCGAAGGGGGCGGCCCAGCGCCCCCGCCGCCACGACCGCTCCTGCCGCTCCGGCGGCCGTCGCGAGGAAGGCGCGGCGGTTCAGGTAGAACGCCTCGTCGGTGATGTCGGATGACCGGATGTCGGCCGGCCGCTTGATCAGCATGCTGTGGCCTCTCGTTGATCCGACTGTAAAGGTAACAGGACCCTCGAAAGTTCCCCTCGATGCCGAGGCGTCGCGCTCACGGTGATCCGCCCGGTGCGCCGTCGCCGCTCAGGTGGATCCGGACCGTCGTCCCGATCCCTTCGCCACTCTCCACGCCGATCGTACCGCCCCACGATTCCACGAGCCGCTTGCAGATCGCGAGGCCCAAGCCGGTGCCACTCGTCGTCGTGGAGAACTGCGGCTCGAAGATCCTCGGCAGGTCCGCCGAGGCAATGCCGCGCCCATCGTCCCGCACCTCGATCGTCGTGCGGCCGTTCGCCGTCCGCACCGCGATCGTCACGGTCTGCGCCCCCGCGTCGCGCGAGTTCTCGATGAGGTTGATCAGCACCTCCTTCACCTCATCTCGGCGAACCACGGCTTCGACGACGCCATCCGCTTCCACGAGCACGACCGGTCCGGCGCTCAACTGATACAGCTCGGCCGTATCCCGCGCGACCGCCACGACGTCGGTGCGGGCGAGCGGCATGGCCTCCGCCGGCGGCGCGCCGAAGCGCGCAAAGGCGCGGGCGATCGCGTCGAGCCGCTCGATCTCCGCGAGAATCTGCCGCACGGTCCGCTCCAACGTGCTGTCGAAGTCCGCGCTGCCGTCGCGGCGCGCCCGCTGGATATGCTGGATACCGAGCCGGATCGGCGTCAGCGGGTTCTTGATCTCGTGCGCGATCTGCCGAGCGAGCTCGCCCCAGGCGAGCACGCGGACGGCCCGCGTGAGCTCGGTCGTGTCGTCCAGCGCCACGACGCACCCGCCGGGGTCCGCATGCATGCTCGCCACTTGGGCATGAATGCGTCGCACGCCGACGGTGAACTCTTCCGCGTCCTGCTCGCGACCGCTCGCGAGGAACTGCCGCACCCAGTCCCACAGCGGCTCCCACTCCGGGCTGGTGCGGTAGTGGACCGCGAGCCCCTGATCGGTGCTCACCCCGAACAGCTGCTCGGCCCGGGCGTTGGCGATGGTCACCCGCATCGCGGGATCCAGTGCCACGACCCCCGTGGCGACGTTGCGCAGCACCGCCGCCGTCCGCCGCCGGGCGCTCTCCAGCGCTTGCTGGCTCGCCTCGATGTCCCGGGCCATCCGCTCGAACGCCACGACCACGGGCACGAACTCCGAGGGGACGGCCGGATCGAACGGCGGCAGCCGCTCGCCCCGCCCCACAGCGATCGCCGCGGTCCGGAGCGACTGCACCGGCCGCGCGAGCGAGCGCGCGGCGAGGGCCGCGAGCCAGGCGGCACCGCCCAGCCCGAGGAGGGTCGCGAGCAACAGGCCGTAGGCCAGATCCTCGCGCTCTCGCAGGATGTCGCTGGCGTCCACCAGGCGCGGCGCGGCGAGGATCGGTCCCATGGTCCGCGGACCGGTGAGGCTACGATAGCCCACGCGCGTCAACTGGCCCGCGATCGCCGCGGCGGCGGTCACCTCGAGCTCATCCTCGAGCGCCAGCGCCCGGTACACCGACGGCTGGAGATACATCTCCAGCAGCCCCAACTGCGCGAGCACGGCGGCGCTCGCGTGCTCCAACACGCCGTCGTCGTACCACAGGAGATCGGCCCCGAGCCGATCCGCCAGCTCGTCGAGGCGCTCCGCCACTTCGGCGCCCGGTAGCCCGCGGAACTGCCGCGCCGTGCCCACCGCGTCGCTCAGCGTCTGCTGAATCAGCAGATCCTGGCTTCGCTCGGCGTCTGCGCGGAGACGGCCGATCGACCACGCGGCGAACCCGAGCGTCGGGATGACGAAGAACCCGGCCAGTACCAGGGTGAGCTGGGTTCGATAGGAGCGAAGCCGGCCCAGCTCGCGCACCACGGCCGGCACCTCGACGCGCCCCGCAAGCCACTGCCCGCCGAGCGCCAACAGCCCCACGAGCACCATGTCGAGCACGATCAGCAGCGCGCCCCGCACGACGAGCTGGGACGGCTCCCCCAGCGGGACCCGCAGGTGGAGGTGCCGGGCGGCGCCCGCCAGCTCGAGCACGCCGGTGCCGCGTACCGTCCAGCGCTGCTCGCGAGTCCACTCCATCTGGTCCCGCATCGCGCCAGCCACCACCGGCTCGCCGAGTGAGAGATCGTAGGGGGCAACGAGGCGTCGCTCGCCCCGGAGGAATCGCGCGACGAGCACGGGCTGGATGAGGCGCGACCGAGGGGCCACCGCCACCGTCACGACCGAGCCGTCGGCAAACGGCACCGCCGCCACGTAGTGGAGGCCGGACTCCCACTGGACGTCAGTGACCAACGGTCGGCCGAACCGCCGGGCGGAATCGGCGAACGCTTCGTGCGACATCAGCTCGGGATCCAGGTCGGCCAGCTCCAAGAACGCGAGGCGGTGCCCATCCGGCGCCCAGGAAACGAGCGCGGCCGGGTAGTCGTCCTGGCTCAGCGGGGAGCGCCGCCACCGCGCATACAGCGCCGCCGCGCTCCGGGGGACCTCGTCCTCCAGCAGCGCGGTGCCGAACCGTTCCAGCAGGCTGATCGCCACCGGGTCGCCGCCGCGCAACCGCCCGAAGTCCCGCTCGGCAAGGAGCAGCCGGTTCTCCATCACCGCTTGCCACGTGAGGAGCGCGGCCACGGTGCCCGTCACCGTCGTGATGGCCACAAGACGCAGCGCGCGGGCCTCCGGCAGGACCGCCAGGAGAAGGGGCACGACCCATACCAGGGGGTACCAGGCCGGCCAACCGGTGCCCGGCGTCCACAGGAGCAGCCCGAGCGCCGCCAAGATGACTGACAGCCCGCACGCGGCCCATGGCACGCCATCCGGGACCCGACGCATGCGCTGTCCGACCACGAGCGAGGCGGCGAGCGTGATGAGCGCGCCGACCACGGCCAGACTGGCCTGCCAGCTGAGCCACACGCCCGTCGCGACCCCGGTGGTGGGCGGGCTGATCCCCTCGGCGAGCCGCCACATCGCGAACGGCACGCCGAGCAGCACCAGAGCCGCTACCAGCACCCCGCCCCGGAGGCGTGGCCGCCATTTTCCCGCCAGCGCTACGAGCAGCATCACGCCCGCCGCCGCCGACAGGAGCAGCGCCCCCGCTGATCGAGAGAGGGGTCCGAGCGCATCCAGGTAATACGTGGCTGCGTCGAACAGCGCGCCGGCGCCGAGATAACGGCCGACGGGGGTCGCCATCATGAGGGCCACGGCGCCGAATACCCCCCCCCAACGCGCCACGACTCCGCCGCCGGCCACCAGCAGCGCGAGGCTTACGACTGCGAGCCACGCGGCCCCGCGACGCCCCCGCTCCAACAGCTCCAGCTTCCGCGCGCCCTGACCGGGCGGCACGGGACGCACGCTGAACAGCGTGTCGGCGGCGATCCCGGGGGAGGGGGTGCACGACGGCAGACAGTAGTCGAACACATCCGGCCCGGGGGGCGCCCGGAGCGGTTGATAGAATTCCAGGCCGGCCCCGGTGGCGCGGACGAACTGCGCGGCCACACTCCGCTCGCGGTCCGGCACGGCGCTGTCAGCGGCGAGCAGGACCTGCGCCACCGCAAGCGCCCGGCCCGCCTGGCGGCGCGCCTCCAGTACCACGTAGAATGCAGTCATGCGCGCCGACAACTCGGGCGCCTCGTGCTCCGGCTCGAGCCGATGCCGTCCCGCCCACGCCCACGGCCGCCCCTCGGGCGCGAAGAGCACGACACCTTGCTCCGGGCCGTCGTCGGTCACCGCGTCCGAGAGAAACCGAAACGCCGTGGGGCGCGGGAGCGTGTCCGCCGCCGCACCCCGCGCGGCCAGGGTTCGGGCGCGTTCCACCGCCTGCCCCAAGGTCTCGTCGAGCCGGCGACTGGCTTGCTGGATCAGCCGTTCGCGCAGGGCCGGCCAGTCACGCTCCACCGCACGGACGTGCACCGTCGTCACGAGCACGGCGGCGGCGGCGGCCACGGCCGCGGCCGCCGAGAGGAGCGGCACCGCCCGCCGCTCCCGGAGCGCCGCGAGCAGGACGGCGCCCCCGAGCGCTCCAACCGCGACCGCCCAGCCCGCGGCCGGCTCCGCAAGCCAGATGCCCAGCGCCACCGCTTGCGCCGCGGCTGCGAGTTCCCAGTGAGTGCTTCGCGCCGTCCTCACCGTTCGCCGCTGCTCCTCAAGTACCTGCCTCCGCCTCGAGTGCGGGAGATCCTGGCGCGCGATCCGCGCCTCGTGGTGCCGGTCGGGACCACCGAGCAGCACGGGCCCCATCTGCCGCTCGGGTGCGACACCATCATCGTGGAGCGGCTGGCCGACGCCCTCTCAGCCGAGTTCCAGGTGCTCCGCGCTCCCACCGTGGAATATGGGGTCAATGCCGCCACCGCGGATACGTTTCCGGGGAGCGCGTCGCTCTCCCGCAAGACGCTGCACCGCTTTCTGAACGATCTCGTGGGGTCATGGGAGGCAGGAGGTGTACAGGAATTCGTCATCCTCACGGCCCACGGCCAGGACCCCCATCAGGAGGCGCTGAGCACGCTCCGGACCCACCGCGCCCGCGTGCGCGCGGTGGACATCTTCGCCGTCCCGCATGAGGTTGCCGAGAGCGACGCCGGGATCCCCGTGCACGGCGGCGAAATGGACACATCCCTGCTGCTGTACGTGGACGGCTCGCTGGTGGATCTTGCGCAGGCCCGCGATTACGCGCCGTCCCGAGCGTCCATGCGGCGCTACCACCGCGGCGGCCGCCGGGCCATTCCCAGCGACAGCCCCGGGTCGCTCGGGCACCCGAGTCTGGCGTCCGTTGAGAAGGGCGAGCGACTGTACCAGTTTATCTATGATCGGATCGCCACTCGTGTGCTCCGGACGCCGCCGGGGGACGGCGAGCGGCCGGCCTAGGTGATGCCATGGTGCGCCTGCGAAATCTCCTGAGTCTCCTTCTGCTGGGCGCCGCACCGGGCGTGCGGGCCGAGGTGAGCGTTCAGCAAATCGTCGACGAAGGCGCCTTTGCTATTTTCCGGGACGGGACGGTGATCGGGCGGGAGGAGTTTACCATCCGTCGCGGCCGCCCCGGTGCCGCGGACGGCCTCACCGTCACCACCACCGCCTACTACCCGGCCGAGCGGCCGACCCGGACGATCATGGCCGCCGTGGCGCTTGCGCCTGACTCCCAGGCCGCTACGGCCCAATTCGAGTTGCTCGACGGCCGGCGCGAGACCATTCTCGTGAGCCTCGGGTCGCGCCGCGTGATCGTGCGGGTGCGCACCGACGCCGGCGAGTCCGCACGGGAGTTTCCCGGGGCCGACCGGCGGCTCGTGGCACACGACTCGGTCTACTCGATTTACGCCATCCCACCGGGCGGCGCGCCCGGTCCGCTGCGGCTCGTGTCGGCTCATCTCGGGAGCCGGGCCACCGCAACCCTCATCCGCCATGGCACGACGACGACGGACATCGGCGGCACCGCACGTTCCCTCCTGCAGGTGACGCTCGACGCGGGGGACGCCACCGTCCACCTGTGGTATGATGCCAACGGCCGGCTCCTGAAGGTGGAGGTCCCCGCGCAGCGGCTCACTGCCGTCCGGCTCCTGGCCCCGCATCGGTGATCGCGCGCGTGGCTATGGCCACGCAAGGCAGTGATCCGGTGGTGGACGCCGGTCCGCACCCCCCCTATTCGATGAGGGACTTACACGTTCCCGAGCGTCGGCGCGGGGTTGAAATACTTAGACAGTTGTCTAATACTCTAATTGTAGCTGCTCCGATCGGGCCGCCTGCGATCGTCGTCGGGCGATCGCCCGCACGCTGGGCGGTGAAACCGCGACGTGCGCGCCCCGTACGGTGCACGGACTTCCATTCACCCGACTGAGACGAGTTCGCACCCATGAGCGCAGTCCGCCTGATCCTGCTCGGCGCAGTCCTGAGCGGGGCGCCGCTCGCCGCGGGGGCCCAACAGCGCCCGCTGCCTTCCGTGCCCCAGTCCCTGTCGCTGCGCGACGCCATCGAGCTCGCCCAGCGCTACAACCCCAGCTTTCGCCAGACGGCCAACGACCTGGGGCCGGCGTCGTGGGGCGTGCGCAATGCCTACGCGCAGTTCCTCCCCACGGTGACCGCGTCGGGCGGGTTCGGCTACCGCGGCGCCGGTCGCCAGACGTTCCTCACGCAGGAGTTCATCCAGTCGTCGGCGACGATCGAGTCCAGCTACCGACTGGGACTCTCCATGGAGCTGTCGGGTCGCACACTGATGCAGCCGGGCGTGGCCAAGGCCCGCCGGCATGCGGCCGAGGCCACGATCACCGGAGCCGAGATCACGCTCGACGCTACGGTGACCCAGCAGTACCTCACCGTGCTCGAAGCCGTAGCCCAGGTCGGGCTGGCGGAGGTCCAGCTCACGCGCAACGAAGAGTTCTTGCGCCTCGCCCGCGCTCGCTTCGAGGTCGGCCAGAACACGATGCTCGA
Source organism: Gemmatimonadales bacterium (assembly GCA_041613315.1). Taxonomy (GTDB): domain Bacteria; phylum Gemmatimonadota; class Gemmatimonadetes; order Gemmatimonadales; family GWC2-71-9; genus JBFJHJ01. The sequence goes on along the minus strand of JBFJHJ010000043.1, from coordinate 11,047 downwards.
CGTGCGGCAGGCTGAGGTCGCCCGCGGCCGGTCGGAGGTGGCGCTGCTCCAGGCTCGGCAGACCGTGACGGTCGAGAAGCTGCGCCTCTTCCAACTCATCGGCGTCCCGGCCCCCACTGATCCCTCGGTCGTAACGCTGCCGGACAGCTTCCCGATCTTGGAGCCCACGTGGGAGCTCGAAGCGCTGCTGAGCGAGGCCGGTGTCGGCAACCCAACGCTGAACGCGCTACGCGCGCAGGAGAGCGCCGCCCGCGCCGGTGAACGGGCCACCAAGTCCACCTGGTTGCCCGCGCTGTCACTCTCGGCCGGATGGTCGGGGTTCACCCAGCAGTTCACGAACCTCCAGCCGTTGCTCGACGGGGCGCGAGCGAGCGCTCAGAACGACGTCGAGCAGTGCCAATTCACCAACCAGTTCTGGCTCAATTCCGGTCTCATGCCGCTCGACTGCTCGCTCCTCGCGTTTTCGCCCGATCAAGAGAGCGCGCTGCGGGAGCGGAACGGCGTCTTCCCCTTCGATTTCACGCGCCAGCCGTTCTCGGCGTCCATCACGGTGTCGCTGCCGATCTTCACCCAGTTCAGCCGGCCGCTCCAGGTGGCGGAGGCGGCCGCCGCCGCCGACGATGCCCGCGAGGCCGTCCGCGCCCGTGAGCTCGAGGTCCATACCAGCGTGAGCCAGGCGTACTATGTGTTGCGGACCGCGTACGAGAGCCTGCGAATCCAGGAGAGCAACCGCGTGGCGGCCGGCGAGCAGCTCCGGCTGGCCACCGAGCGCTATCGGGTTGGCTCCGGGACGTTCTTCGAGCTCCTGGACGCGCAGCTTGCCGCGCAGCAGGCGGAAGCGGATTACATTTCGGCCGTGTACGGCTATCACCGCGCCATCGCGAGCCTCGAGGCCGCGGTGGGGCGCCCCCTGCGGTAGAGGAGCAGCCAGGTCATGTCCCGTCGTAACAAGATCTTCATCGTCGCAGCCGGAGCCGTCGTCGTCGTCGGGCTCATCGCGTTCAACGTCGCGGCCCAGCGGGACAAGGGCACGTCCGTGCGACTCGAGGCGGTGCAGCGCCGCAACCTGGTCGCGACGGTCACGGCGAGCGGTCAGATCGCCGCCAAGACGTCGGTGGACGTCAGTGCCGACATCACCGGGCGCATCGTGCGGATCCCCGTGGTCGAGGGGGCACGGGTGCGCAAGGGCGACCTGCTGCTCTCGATCGACCCCTCGCAGTACGAGGCGTCCGTGGCCCGCACGCGCGCCATGCTGGCTTCCGCCGAGGCGTCGGCGATCCAGGCGGTGGCGAACCGCGATCAGGCGAACCGAGCGCTGGATCGCGCGGTCGCCCTGCGGCAGCAGGACGCCAACCTGGTCTCGGACGAGCAGCTCGAGCAGGCGCAGACGTCGTACGACGTGGCGGCGGCCGTGGCGCGCTCCGCGCGGCACCAGGTGGAGCAGGCGCGCGCGGCGCTCCAGGAAGCCCGCGACCAACTCGCCAAGACGGTGATCCGATCGCCGATGGACGGCCAGGTCACCCGCCTCGCCGTGGAAGAGGGCGAGGTCGCCGTGCCCGGCACCTTCTCCCGCGAGACCGGCCTGCTCATGACCGTGAGCGACCTCTCCGCCATCAAGGTCAATGTCCGGGTTGACGAGACCGACGTCGTCCGAGTCCATCTCGGCGACTCGACGGAGATCACGATCGACGCGTTCCCCGACACCGCCTTCACAGGGCGGGTGACCAAGATCGGCCAGAGCGCGCTCCGCGCGGCCGGGGCGAGCCCCGTGAGCAGCGGCACGAATCAAGCCGTCGACTACGACGTCGAGATCACGCTGGATAACCCGCCGCGGGATATCCGCACCGACCTCTCGGCGACGGCCAAGGTCGTGACGGCGACGCGCGACAGCGCGCTGAGCATCCCGATCATTGCGCTCACGGTACGCGAGCACACCCCCATCTCCACCGAGACCGCGCCACGGGACACGACGCGCCGCCGCAAAGAGGTGGAGGGCGTGTTCGTGTCACGCCGCGGCCTGGCGCAGTTCGTCCCCGTCAAAGTCGGCATCGCCGGCGAGGAGCACTTCGAGGTGCTCGACGGCCTCGCCCTCGGCGACACGATCGTGGCGGGCCCGTACCAGACGATCCGGGACCTCAAGGACAGCACCGCCGTGCGGCCGCTGAAGGAAAACGGCTCGCGGGATCAGCGGCCAGGAGCGACGGGCCGGTGATCCGGCTGGCCGACCGCGCGCGCGCCGGGGTGGACGGCCGCGTCCACCGCGATCCGGCCCACGACGCCGTCTAGGACCGCTGCCGTGCAGTTCCTCGAGGCCGTTCGGCTGGCCCTGCAGACCATCTGGGCCAACAAGATGAAGACCGCCTTCAGCGTGATCGGGGTCTTCATCGGCGTCATGTTCCTGCTGGCCGTCGTCTCGGTCGTCGAGGGGATGAACCGCTACATGACGGATCGGTTCGCCGGCACCCTCCTGGGCGTGAACACGTTCCACTTGCGACGCTTCCCCAACTTCCAGACCGGCGAGGTGACGCGGGAGACCTGGCGCGAGTGGATCCGCCGACCCCGCATCTCGTACGGGGACGCCGAGGCCGTGCTCGCGTCCATCAGCGTGTCCCACGTGGCCGCGTGGGAGTCCTCCAATCGGACCACGCTGGAGTACCGGGGCAAAGTGGCCCGCGACATCGAGGTGACGGCTGCCACCGATCGCTACTTCGAGATCAAGGATCTTCCGATCGTCACCGGCCGGGCATTCTCCGCCCAAGAGGTGCGGGCCGGGGCGCCCGTCGTCGTGATGGGCCACGAGATTGCCGAGCGGCTGTTCGAGGGGGTCGATCCGCTGGGGCTGGAGGTGAAGATCCAGCGAATCCCCTACCGCGTGGTCGGGGTGGTCGCGCCACAGGGGAACCTCTTTGGGATCTCGCTTGACAAGTTCGTCGTGACGACCGCCCTGGCACCCGCCAAGCGGTTCGTCAACCCGCCGGGCGTGATCGACGCCCTCCTCGTGAAGGCGAACTCGCACGACGAGCTGCAGACCGCGATGGCCGAAGCGGAGGCGGTGATGCGCACGCGCCGCCACCTGCGCCCCACCGATGACAACACGTTCGTTCTCGAGACGTCGGAGGGGGTGCTCGAGTTCTGGGCCAAGATCAACCGGTTCCTGATGTTCCTGCTTCCCGGCCTCGTCAGCGTCTCGCTGGTGGTCGGCGGCATCGTCATCATGAACATCATGCTCATGTCGGTCACCGAACGGACGCGCGAAATCGGGATCCGGAAGTCCTTGGGCGCGCGCCGGCGAGATATCCTGCGACAGTTTCTGATCGAGTCCGCCACGATCGCCACCGTCGGCGCCGCCCTCGGTGTCGTGACGGGTCTGGCGATCGCCAAGGTCGTGGAGCTCACCACGCCGTTGCCCGCCTCGGTGGCGCCGTGGTCCGTCGTCCTGGGGGTGGGGCTCGGGGCCGGGGTGGGCGTCCTCTTCGGCGTGTATCCGGCGACCCGCGCCGCCCGCCTGGACCCGATCGACGCCATGCGCCAGGAGTGATCCGTGCAGCTCTTCGAAGGGGTGGGGATCGCCATCGGGTCGCTGCGGGCCCACAAGGGACGGGCGGCCCTGACGGTGCTCGGCGTCGCCATCGGCGTCATGGTGGTCATGGTGATCGCGGCGCTGATCACCGGGATCAACAAGAACGTGTCGGACCTCTTCGAGGAGTCGGGCACCCGCACCTTCTTCGTCACGCGGTACTTCCATGGCGGCGTGCACGTGTCCGACGGGTCCGACGAGATGAGCCCCTGGCGCCGGCGGCCGCACCTCACTATCGAGGAAGCCGACGCGATCCGTGCCCTGCCCGCCGTGGCGTACGTGGACGTCGAGGAGTGGTGGAGCGGTCCGGCAGAATTCGGGGGCCAGCGGCTCGAGTCAGTCTCGATCCAGGGGCGCTCCGAGCATTGGCCAAACGTGTCGGGCGGGGACATCTCGCCCGGCCGCTCATTCACCCGCGTCGAGAACCTAACCAGCAGCCGCGTGGTGGTGGTGTCGGACAAGCTCGCGGAGCGGCTGTTCGGCCGGTTGTACCCCGTCGGCCAGCGGATCAGGCTCGCCGGTGAGCCGCTCGAGGTGATCGGGGTGTACACACCGGCCCCAAACCTGTTCGGCGACGGAGACGGGCCACGGGCCATCGTGCCCCACCAGAGCCTCCAGAAGTATCTGAAGCCCGCGCCCGGGTGGATGCAGTTCACGATCAAGGTGGCCGATTCCGTCGCGTTCGTCCAAGCGATGGACGACGTCACCATGACCCTCCGCGTCAAGCGCGGCCTCCGCCCGGCCGACGAGTCCAACTTCGACATCGTCACGCAGGACAAGCTGATCGACACCTGGAACCGGCTCACCAGCGTGTTCTTCCTCGTGATGATCGTGCTGTCGAGCGTGGGCCTCATGGTCGGCGGCGTCGGCGTCGTCGCGATCATGATGATCTCGGTCACCGAGCGAACTCGAGAGATCGGCGTCCGCAAGGCGCTCGGCGCGACGCGCCGCGCCATTCTGTGGCAGTTCCTGGTCGAGGCGGCGACCGTGACCATGGTCGGCGGCGCCGCCGGCATGGTGCTCGGTGCGGTGGCCGCGTTCGTCGCCGCCCGCGTGACCCCCCTGCCGGCCGAGGTGCCGCTCTGGTCGGTCGTGGTGGCGTTGCTCGCAGCGGCGCTGACCGGGATCCTGTTCGGGCTCTACCCCGCGGCGCGGGCGGCTCGCCTCGATCCCGTGGAGGCGCTGCGGTATGAGTAGGGCCGGTCGGGCCGGCGAAGGAGCGGGCGCCTGACGCGGCCTGACCCCTCCACCCGCCCGAGACCGCCCCGACCGCCTTAAGTTCCCCCCATGCCACTGTTCGAGGGTCTGCGCCTCGCCCTGCGGGAGATCGCCAGTCACAAGCTGCGATCGTTCTTCACGCTGCTCGGGATCATCGTCTCGGTGGGGTTCCTGGTGGCCGTGGTGGCGGTGATTCAAGGGATGAACGCGTACGTGAGCGAGAACCTCGCCGGCGCGATCGTCGGGCGGAACGCGTTCCAAATCCGGCGAATCCCGATCTCGGTGGGGTTCATCGACGACCAGGAGTGGGACCGCCTGCAGCGGCGTCCCCCGATCGAGCCGTCCGACGCCGAGTTCGTGCGGCGCGCGGTCCCCGACGCCCAGGCCATCGCGCTCCAGTCGGGGTGGCCCACGCCGCAGGCCGACGTGACCTGGCGGAACCGCACGGTGGGCGACGCGTTGGTGTTCGGCGTCACGGCGCCGTTCCAGGTGGTCCAGGACTACGAGATGGCCGCCGGCGAGGCTCTGACCGACCTGGACGTGCGGGACCGCCGGCGCGTCGCGATCCTCGGGTGGGATGTCGCCGACAAGCTGTTTGGCGACCCCGGGTTCGGCGTGGGGCGCAAGATCCGCGTGCGGGGCGACGAAATGACGGTGAAAGGCGTCGTGCAGAAGAAGGGCACCGTGCTGGGCCAGTCCTGGGACGGGTTCGTGATGTTGCCGCTCCCGCTGTTCGAGACGCTGTACGGCCGGCGCCAGACGACCGTGATCTCGGTCAAGATGCCGGAAGCCGCCCAAGTCAACGACGCGATGGTTCGGGCCGAGGAGGCGATGCGGATCGCCCACCGGCTCCGGCCGGGCGAGGCGAACGACTTCACGGTGGACACGGCCGAGGGCCTCATCGCGTTCTGGCAGAGCCTGACGCGGGTGATCTTCACGGTCGTCCCCGCGGTGGTCGTGATCGGGGTCATGGTCGGCGGGATCGTGATCATGAACATCATGCTGATGACGGTGCAGGAGCGGACGCGGGAGATCGGCATCCGCAAGTCGGTCGGCGCCCAGCGGCGCGACATTCGGCGCCAGTTCCTCGCCGAGTCGATGACGCTCGCGACCGTGGGCGGGCTCTTGGGCGTCGCCGCCGGCACGGGCCTGGCGATGCTCGTCGCCACGGTGTCCCCGCTCCCCGCGCGCGTCACGTGGTGGTCGGTGTCCCTGGCGCTCGCGCTGGGCACGGGCGTCGGACTCGTGTTCGGGGTCATGCCGGCCGCCCGGGCGGCGCGGCTGGATCCGGTGACCGCGATGAGGCAGGAATGAGGACCGCCCTCCCGTCACGCCGATGAGACTCGGCTCCCTTTGGGAGGGCAGTACCATCGCCCTCGACGCCATCCGGGCACAGAAGCTCCGCTCGGCCCTCACGATCCTCGGCATCGTGATCGGCGTCTCTACCGTGATGGCAATGGCGTCCATCGTGCAGGGCATCCGGACCCAGATCTTCAACACGTTGGAGGTCGTGGGGCCGACCACGTTCCGCATCCTGCGGTTCTTCTCCACCACCCCGCTCAACCCCGACGCCTTGCCGCGCGAGGTACGGATCCGCCCGGTCCTGCGCCCCGAGGAGGCCGAAGCGATCGCGCAACTGCCGGAGATCCATTACGCCGCCCTCTGGGTCGGGGTGTTCGCGAAGCTGGAGTACGAGGGCGTGCGGACGCAGACCACGGCGGTGTACGGCGCCGACGACCGGTTCATGGAGATCCTGGGCGGTGCCGTGGTAGCCGGCCGCGTCTTCACGTCGGCCGAAGCCCGGAGCGGCACGCCCCTAGTCGTCCTGGAGCAGGAAGCGGTGGACCGGCTGTTCGGTCAGATCCAGCCCGTGGGGCGCGTCGTGCGGCTGAACGGACGCCCGTTCCGCATCGTCGGCGTCTACCGCAAGCCGGAAAACATCTTCGAGCCGCCGGGTCAGAGCATCGCGGCGGTCGTCCCGTTCGAGGCGGCGCGCCGGGCGTTCCGCTACGACGAGACCAACGCGCTCGTCGTCCTGGTGAAGCCGAAGCCCGCCGTCACGGTCGAGGGCGCGATGGACGCGGCGACGCTCCAGCTGCGCCGCATGCGGGGACTCAAGCCCGGGGAGCCGAACACGTTCGACCTGCTCACCTCGGACGAGGTGCTGGGGATCTTCAACCGGCTGACCGGAGTGTTCTTCCTCGTCATGATCGTCCTGTCGAGCGTCGCCCTCATGGTGGGCGGGATCGGGGTGATGGCCATCATGATGGTGTCGGTCACGAGCCGCACGCGGGAGATCGGCGTGCGCAAGGCGGTCGGGGCGACGCGCCATGAGATCCTGTGGCAGTTCCTGATCGAGGCCGCGACCCTGACCCTGGTGGGCGGCGCCCTCGGCATCCTGATCGGTCTCGGCGCCGGTCAGGTACTCAAGGGGGCACTGGGCTTCGAGACCGGCGTGCCGGTGTGGAGCGCCGTGGTCGCCACCGCCGTGTCGGTCGCCATCGGGCTCATCTTCGGCTTGCTCCCAGCCAACCGGGCGGCGCGGTTGGATCCGGTGGAGGCGTTGCGGTACGAGTAAGGGGCGGCGACGTCACACGCTCTCATCTTCGGGCTGCCAGGTCACCAGGGCGACCTTCCAACGTCCCTGAACACGCCGCAAGATCCAGAGATGGGTGCCGCGCGCGATCATTGACTCAGCCGCGCCGTGCTCGCCAAAATGCGTCTCGTAGCGGCAGGTCTTGTACGCGAGCGCATCGGTGCCCTCGATACGAACGTCGGTGGTGTCGATCCTGTCGAGCGAAACGGAGCGACTTCCGAGAAACCGTCGAGCGGCATTCTTGCCCTCGAGCACGGGCGAATCGGGGACGAGCCAGCGCACATCGTCGGTGCATAGGTCGAGCACGGCCTCACAGTCTCCGCGGAGCTCGGCCTGGATCCAGCGCGCGTGCACTTGGCAAACGGCGTTGCGATCAGACTCGTTCATCCGGATCATGCGCCGCTCGGCAGCTTCTTCGCCGGGTTACGCAGCCCGGCACGGTGAGAAACTGGAAACCGCCCAGCCGTGGCGGGGCACGGCCGTTCATCAAACGTTCACGATGAGCGCAGGCTAACGCGTGATTGCCCGGATCAGCCGCGTCGCCATGTCGCGCAACCCTGCCCCGTCGACGTGAAGCGTGCGACGGTCGGCTACGGCGCCCCGACTTTCCCCTGCGCAGCCTCGCGGAGCCGCGCCGAGTCATAGCCCACGCCGTCCTTGAACACGGTCACGACCTCGTAGATGTCGTCGGGCGTACCGATCGGATCCCCGCGGATGACCACCAGGTCCGCGAGCTTACGCGGCGCGATGGAGCCCAGGCGGCGGTCCTCGCCCAGGATCCGCGCACCGTTGAGCGTCATGATCTGAATCGCCTGTTCCGGTGTGAAGCCGGCTTCGACGAGTACCTCGTAGTTGCGCAGGCTGCCGAGGCCCGGGAGGAACCCCGTGCCCCACGGGTCCGTTCCGGCACCGAGCAGCCCACCCGCGGCGACGAACGCGCGCTCCCACTCCATCATCTTCTGGAAGAGTCGCGGGGGGACGGTGAAGGCGCTGCCTGGCAGCGCCGCGTGTGTCGCCTCGACCTCGGTGCGGACGTCGGGATCGAGCAGCTCGAGTCCGCGAGGATCGAGACGCGCGCGGCCCGGTACGAAGGTCTCGTAGACGCCGAGCGTGGATACCACGGCCGACCCGGCCGCCACGATCGCGCGGATGCTCGCCTGGACCGCGGCATCGCCCACGTCCACGTCCGCCTGAACGCGCATATTCTCCGACGGGCACACGTTCGGCTGCTTATCCGGAACGTAGTCGCTGTTGGTGATGAAGCCGTGTTGCAGTGCATCCAGGCCGAGCGCGGCCGCCTCCGTGAACGTGACGGAGCAGAGGTGGCCGGTCACGCGAGCGCCGCGCGCGTGCGCCTCGCGGATCGCGGCGGCGAGCACCTCACGCGTCACGCTGCCCTGGAACTTGAACCACGTGGCCCCTTCGGCCGTCCAGTAGGCGATCACGCGCCTCACGTCCTCGGGGCTCGTCACGATGAGGCTCCGGGTGGGCCGCGGCTGGCCGCCGTTCAGGTAGGGGCCGGTGATGTGGAGCCGCGGGCCGGGGAGCACACCGGCGTCCACGGCGCGCTTGAGGTTGAGCTCTTCGTAGGGGAACTGGCTCCCCGCCGTCATCGCCGACGTCACGCCGTACGCCAGGTAGAGCAGCGGTCCGCTGGTGCTCATCTGAGTCATGCGGCGCACGCCGCCGAAATAGGTGTGCTCGTGGAGGCCGACCAGGCCGGGCAGGACGGTGTGGTCGCGGAGATCCAGCACCTGCGCGTCCGCGGGGATCGCCGTGCTGGCGGCGGGCCCCACCGCGGCAATGGAAGCGCCGCGGATGATCACGGTCTGGTCCTCGAGTGCGGTCGCGCCGGTGCCGTCCACCAGCCGCACGTGCGTAAGGGCCACGACCGGCGCGTTCACCGAAACGAACGGAGCGAGGCCGCCGGGGAGCGGCCGCTCCTGCGCGTGCAGGGGGACGGCCACGAGGCACAGCCCCGCGACGACTCCCTGCACGGTTGTCCCCTGAGCGCGGGCCCGCCGCCACGTCATGCTAGGCGTCTCCCACCATCCGCGGCGTCGAGCGCGGGGGCTCCTCCAGCGACCTAGCGCGCCAGCTCCCGCACCGCGCCCGCCAGCATCCGCACCTTCCGCGCATCGCGGGACATGCCCGCTTCACCGGAGAGGTCGGTCGCGAGCGTCGCCAGCGCCTCCTGTCGCGTGCGACCCGAGGCGCGCTCGGCGCCGGCGAGCTCCTGCCGCACCGAGGCGATCCGGTCGGCCGAGAGGCCGTTCGACCGCTCGAGCTGGTCCACGTACGCCCTGGCCAGCGCGAACGTGGCCGGCCAGACGAACTTCGGCTGGCCCTGGGCGTTCAGGTAGTCGAGCCTCACCGACTTGGCCGCGTCAATCTCGTTCTGCGAGAGGAAGCCGCTTGGGCTGAGCTCGAAGATGTCGAGCCCGCGCGCGATCTCCGAGCTCACGATCACGCCGTTGTACCAGTAGACCGACCAGCTCCCGCCCATCTCCATGCGGGTCGAGTCCACGGGCCCGCGGTCGTGGAAGGCGATCTCCATTGGGTTCGCGGGATCGGTCCAGTCGAAGACCGAGATGCCGCCCTGGTACCACCCCTGCACCATGACGTCGCGTCCCGGGATCGGGATCAGCGAGCCGTTGTGCGCGACGCAGTTCTCGAGGGGCGTCTGCGGGGCCGGCAGCTTGTAGTAGCTCCGGAACCGCATCTCCCGGTTCTCGACGGTGAAGATGGCGTTCGCGCCCCACTCTGTGGGATCCGTGGGGCGGCACTTGGGCTGGCCACCCCCGCCCCACTCGTCGGTGAACAGCACCTTAGTGCCGTCGTTGTTGAACGTGGCTGAGTGCCAGTAGGCGAAGTTCGAGTCGCTCACCGCCCCGATGCGCGTCGGGTTGACGGGGTCGCTGATGTCGAGCAGGAGCCCGTAGCCCCCGCAGGCGCCGCCGGCCAGGCCGATCGCCGGATAGAGGGTGATGTCGTGGCACTGGGTGGGGCCGGGACGCGGACCGTCGCCGCGCCGGCCCTCGATCTCTGCGACCAATGTCGGGAGATACTCGCGCAGGGCGGCGCTATCGGCGGCGGTCGGCGCGCCGCTGTCGCCACGCGCCGTGACGATGCTGTCGAGCATCCTGCGGGTCATCCGTCCCGGTAGCAGCATCGGCTGTCCCTCGATCTCGATGACGAACGCGCCCGCTGCCCGGGCCCGCTCGATCTCGGCGAGGTCCTCGGGCGCCGGACCGTGCCGAGGCGGGGCGACGAGGTCGTGGAAGATCCTGGGCGAGCTCACGATCGCCGCCTTCGTCGGATCGGCGAGCGGCACCCGGATCACCTCGATCCGGAAGAGTGCGGAGTTCGGGTCGTCGTCCGGTGCGAGGCCCGAGCAGCCGGGCAGCTCTTCCGCTGGGCGCACGGGGGCCGAGCCCGAGACGTAGATGTAGACGTTCGCCTTGTCGTTCGGGTGTTCGAGCACCGAGTGCGTGTGGGAGCCGCGGCAGGTCTGCACGTTGGTGATGTACTTGGGATTCCGGATGTCGCTCACGTCGAAGATCCGGATGCCGCGCAGGCGGTGATGGCTCACCGCTTCCCGGACGCCCTCGGTACCGCAGTCCAGCCGGCCGCCCAGGCCTTCGCCCGAGACGAAG
>JBFJHJ010000042.1:0-21853 GCA_041613315.1 Gemmatimonadales bacterium | reverse complement strand
GCCTGGAGCGTTTCCAGGTTCTCCGCGACCTGCCAGAACATGAGGTCACAGTCGCCGCGGGTGCCCATCAAGCTGTAGCACCGCAGGAGCAGCCGGCCGTGAAACCGCATCACGGTGAGGCCGAACTCTTCTTTCTGCTCGGCCTGCTCGGCGGCGTTCAGGCGCCGCCACTCGGGCTCGAGTCTCAGGAAGAGATACCGTACGAGTTGGCGCCGTTCGCTGGGCATACGCGTCGTTCTCTCACCGTCACCGGCTGAACGCCGCCACGAGCGCGGCGATCAGGCCGTCCTCCGTGTATTCGTCCGCGACCTCGCTCACCGGCACGCCGAGCGCTCGCGCGGTGCGCGCCGTGATGGGACCGATGCACACCACTCTGGCGCTCGCCGGCAGCGGTCCCTCGTCCAGGAACGCACGGACGGTCGAAGAACTGGTAAAGGTAACAGCGTCGACCGCTGCCAGATCCGGACGCTCGCCGGCGACGGGGTGGGTGCGGTACGCCGCGATCTCCACCACCGTGGCCCCGCGGGCGCGCAGACCGTCGGCCAGGGCGCGCCGGGCGATGTCGGCGCGGGGGAGCAGGATCTGACGGCCCGCCACGTCGCCCAACGCCTCGAGGACGGCCTCCGCCACGTACTCGGCGGGGACCAGGTCGACCGTCACGCCATGCGCCGCCAGCGCGGCGGCCGTCGCGGGGCCGATCGCGGCGATGCGCGGGCCGTCGAGGCGGCGCGTGCGGCGGAAGACCGCCTCCACGCCGTTTTTGCTGGTGAACACGACCCAGTCGAACGTTGCGATTCGGGAGAGCGCGGCGTCCAGCTCCGGCGGGTCCGTGAATGCGATGCGAATGGCCGGAGCGAGGACGGGCGTCGCCCCCGCCGCTCGCAATCGCGCGGCGAGCCGCCCGGCGTCGGGCTCGGGCCGGGTCACGACGATGCGCCGGCCCTCGAGCACGGCCTCTTGCGAACGCGCCGATCCGCTTCTAGGCATACCTTGAACTGTCAGCGCCAAACGGTCCCCCGTCAACTGGATAGACGCGTGCCGCCACAGCCCCTTCCCATCGGTGCCGGCCGGGTCGTGCGGGCGATCTTCGGAACGGCCACGGTCGGTTTCACGTTGATCGGGTTGCTCCTTGCGCGCGACCCGCGCTGGCTCGCTGCCGCCGCGGCGTTCGGCGCCGTGTGGTGGGCGTGGGACCTGCTCGTCGCCCACGTCTTCGCGCCGCTCGAGGCGTGGACCACCCGTACGCTCGCCGGCGACGGGTTGGGGCCGCCGCCCAACGTGCGGCCGACGCTCGACGAGACGATCCAACTGCTGGAGCGGCACCTCGAGCGCCCCACCACGCGGCAGGTGGACATCAACGCGGCGATCCGCCTGGAAGAGATCTACCGGGCGATCAAGCGCGATCCGGCCAAGGCGAGACGGGTGATCCGGACGGTGAGGGAGCGGTATCCGGACGCGCCCGAGCTGCAGCGCTACGACTGAACGCCCGCGGGCGCGGACGCCCCGACGATCGGCTCAGACTGCAGCTTGGTCGGTCCTGATCTTGGAGAGGTCGGCCATGCGGTCCACGGACGCGTGCATCTCCGAGCGAAGCCGCTCGATCGTGGCCGCAGCGTCCGGGTCGTGCCTCGATCGGTGGAGCGCTCGTACCAGCTTCATGAACGCCGACACCTCGGCCCGAAGCGCCCAGTTTCGGCGCTCGTTGGCGAAGTAAGGGTGCGCCGCGTACCAGATGCCCGCGAGGAAGGCGAGGAGGCCGACTGACGCCACCGCGATCTTCGCGTAGTCGTTCGTCAGCGCGACGACCGCGGCGAAGACGAGGACCATGCCGAAGATGGCGGAGGCGAGTGGGACGTACAGAACCACGCGGCGCCGCTCGCGGGCCGCTTTGGCGGGCTGTGCTTCCGCTGGGTGCGACTGATGCTCGGGTAGCTGCGTGTTCACCGCCATCGCTCCTCCAGGCGCTGCTCGGATGTACGTGTCGACTAGCCCGGCCCTTTGCCTTTGCCCTTGCCGCCACCACCGCCGCCACCCCCGCCGCCACCGCCTCCTCCACCCCCGCCGCCCTTGGGGTCGCACTCGATCTGCCCTTCGACCTTGGCCGGGTCGAAGATTGGCTTGGCGTCACCGATGTAGACCGCGCAGCGAATGTCCGGGCGGTTCGGGTGCTGGGCGCGTGCCGTCCAGCCGTCGGGTCCGCCGACGATGACGAGCGTCACGCCGGGCGTCGCGTCCCACTTGAGCTGCTGGAGGTTGTTCGCGTACTGCGCGTTGTCCTGGTGATAGTGCTCCTGCTCCGTGACCAGGTTCCGCAGGTCGGACATCATGGCCGCCACGTACGCCGCGCGCCTCCCGTCGGCGACTTTTACCGAGATCGCGGCGAGGATGCCGAGGACGATGATCGCCACCACGAGCTCGACCAGGCTGAACCCCGTAGTGCTCATCACCCGAGCATGCGCGCGCGCCACCGCCCCCCGCCCTGCGATGGGCGCCGGCAGGTGGTGATGCGCGTCGCCCGGCGAGGGCGCCAGCACGGCAGCGGTGCTCATAGCCCCGACCATCTCCACATGTCTGCGAGCGCCCCCACATTAGCAAGCTCCGTGCCGTGACCCGTGGTGCCACGGCAAGGCGCAGCCACGGCAGGCAGTCGGCGGATCGCGAGCGTGCCGCGACGCACCCCATCCGCGACGGCCGTGATTGACGAGTGCAGGTGGGTGTTGCAGAATGCCAGCGCGAAGCGCGAGTTGAAGTCGCACGCGCCGGGAGGTGCAGCTGACGGCCTTACCGCTGTATACTTCTCCGCTTCCGGCCAGGTAGCTCAGATGGTAGAGCAGCGGACTGAAAATCCGCGTGTCGGCAGTTCGATTCTGCCCCTGGCCATCACCTGAACGGGCGTTCCCACGCCGTCGTCGCCGCGGATCGCTCGGGGGGCCGCCTAATCCGCGGGCCCCTCCTTCCCCGCAAGCGAGCCCATCCGGTCAACCGACCGATGCATCTCCGCCTTGGCCCGCTCGGTGGCGTCTCGCGCGCCGGCGATCGCGCCCTGATTCAGCTCGCGCACGAGGTTGATGAACTGGGCCACCTCTTCGCGCAGCGCGAAGAAACGGCGCTCGGTCTTGAGAAAGGGGTTCGCCGCGTACCAGATGCTCGCCAGCAAGCTGACGAGGCCCGCCGTGATGATGAAAAGGGCGGTGAGACGGTCTTCGTACAACGAGCTGACGTACACGATCACGACGCCGGCTGAGGCCGTGATCAGCGGCAGGTAGCGGACGAGCGTCCGACGCCAATTCGAGCGACCATTCATGGGCGCAGTCCCCTCCCGTTCCGTGTGAGTGCCCGATCCCCTCTTGGTCCCGGACGACCAGGGCCCGGGAGGCGTGACACCATATGCGGCCCGGAGGGCCTGCGCAAGAATCTACGTCACAACCAGATAGGTGTGATCTCGGCTGCGCACTCGACTGCAGGATCGCTGCGCACTGCCGCGGCCGGGACTCTCATCCGGTCCCGAGGAACCGGTTCGTCGCGTTGAGCACCGCCAGCGCCGCCGCCTGCGCCGCGTTCTCCTCCACCAGACAGAACCCCACGAGCCGCCTGGCCTGCGTCTTGTGGCGCGCGCGAAGGGCCACGATCACCGCCGACTCATCGAACACTTTGACCGCCTTGAGGTCCTCGAGCGTGAGGTCCTCCTCCGCCGCACCCACGACGCGGCGGAGCGCCTCGAGGGCGGCGAGCGCGGAGCACTTGATCGTCCCTGCCGCGGAGGCCGCGTCTTCCGCCGTCCCGATGTAGCGCTGCCGGAGCGCGGGGTTGAGCTGCCGGTCCAGCTCGACGCGCGCGCGGCACCGCCCGCCCTCGAGTTTTTCGAGCGTGAAGTCCACGAAGCGTACCGCCCGAGGACGTCTCTCCAAGATGTCCATGTGTTCGCCTCCCGGGTCGGGCGCCGCCCTTCTTGGCGGGAACGGACGCGGCTACGCCTGTTTCCCTTCCTGCTCCGCAGCCGCGAGCGGGAGCCGCACGTAGAACCGCGACCCGGCCCCCTCTTCGCTCTCGGCCCACAGGCGGCCGCCCACGTGCTGCACGATGCCGCGGCTGATCGCGAGCCCGAGCCCCGCCCCGCCGTGACTACGGGTGGTCGCGGTCTCGAGCTGCCGGAACCGCTCGAAGATCGTCTCGAGTTGGTCCGCCGGAATCCCCGGCCCTTCGTCGGTCACCTCGAACAGCGCCGAGTCGCCGTCGATCCACCCGCTGAGACACACACGCGTCCCGCGGGGAGAGAACTTGACCGCGTTGGCTAGCAGGTTCACGAAGACCTGCTCGAGTCGGTCGGCGTCCCCCATCACCGTGATCGGTCGCTGGCGGAAGGTCGTTTCCAGCCGCACGCCCCGGTCCTCCGCGAACGCCCGCACCGCCTCGTGGGCCCGGGCGGCGGCTTCCGTCGCGGAGACCGGGTGGAGCTCGGTGACCACACGCCCGCTCTGGATCCGAGAGAGGTCGAGGAGGTCGTCCACCAGCCGGATGAGCCGGTCGAGGTTCCGGAGCGCGATGTCCGCGAGGTCGGCCATCGCCGCCGGCAGCTCCCCAGCGGCTCCGCGACTGAGGAGGTCGAGCGATGTCTTGATGGAGGTGAGGGGGGTCCGGAGCTCGTGGCTCACGATGGAGACGAACTCGTCCTTCGCGGCCGCCGCTTCGGCCTCACGCGTCACGTCCCGATAGATCAGGACATGGCCGAGGACGCGGTCGGTCCGGTCGAGCACGGGCGCCACGGTCCGCTCACAGATGACGCGCTCGGGGAACGTGAACTGCACGCGGTCGTGCAGCGCCTCGCCGCCGGCTAGTGCCGCGACCTGAGGGGTGAGCATCGCCGGGTCGGCGAACGCTCCCGCCAACGCCTCATGCACCGGCTCGATCGGCGAGCCCAGGAGGACTTCGCGGGGCCGGCCGATGAGCCGGGCGAACCCCCGGTTCGTGTGCGCCACCCTCCCGTGACTCACCATCAACACGGCGGCCTCGCTGGCGTCGATCAGGGCTACCAGGCGGCTCCGCTCCGATTGCACCTGCGCGTGCTCCGCCTCGAGTCGGGAGCGCTGCTGCTCGATGGTGGCGAGGAGCTTGGAGTAGTGCAGCGAGGTCTCGATCTGCCGGCCCAGCAGGACCGCCAGCTCGAGGTCGTCATCTCCGTACGGCGCCGTCGCCTCGGCCCCGAGGTTGAGCGTGCCGATCACCTCGCCGTCCACCCGGAGCGGGATGATGAGAATGGAGACGCGCCGCTCGCCCTTGAGCCGGATGCCCTCGGTGCCGTGGAAGTCGTCCACCCGGATCGGCGTACCGGTGTTGATCGCCTTGCCGGTGAGCCCGGCTCCGATGGGGTAGGAGCCGCTCCGCTCGATGAAGCCCTCACGGGCGGCGTCGTACAACGTGTGCAGGTAATAGGAGGCCCGGTCGTCGGTGACCAGCGCGACGCTCGCCCGGCGGAATTCCATCACGCCGCGCAGCTTGAGGATCGCCTCCTGAAAGATCTCGTCCAGGTCGAACGTCGAGTTGATGAGCGAGGCGAGCTCGCCCACCAACTCCAGGCGGTGCGCCGCCGAAGGGCTGGCCTTCCGGGCCGGTTTGCTCACGAGCCGCCATCCGGGAGGCGGTCGACGTAGTGCTGGACCGCGGTCTCCAACAGCTCGAGCTCGCGGCGGGCGCTCGCGACGTCGGTCGCCGGCGGGGCGGCGCCGCTCTCTCTCCACACCCGGCCGAGATCGGCCAGGCGCGTCGCATGCGGCACCAGCTCGGTCGCGCCGAACGCGGCCGCGGTGCCTTTCAGCGAATGGACCGGCAGGTAGAACGCCTCCGCGTGGCGCGGGGCGAACTCTCGGGCGAGCCGGTCCAGCGCCACGCGTATGGACACGAGGCGGGCGCCGAGCCCGCCCACGAACTCGCGGCGCACCTGCGCCAACGCTCGCTCGTGATCGAACGGCTCCGCGCTGGTCGGCTCGCTCATGGTTCCTGGTGGCCGCTCAGTCCACGGATGCGGGGCGCCAACTCGTCGAGGCTAAAGGGCTTGAGAATCACGCCGGCGGCCCCGGCCGCTCGCACGCGGTTCTCGTCCACCTCCTTCCGTGCGGTCAGCAAGACGAGCGGAATGCCGGTGGTCGCCTTGTCGGCCTTGAGCCGCCGGCAGACCTCGTAGCCGTCCATGCCCGGCATCATGAGGTCAACGACGACGGCGTCGGGGCGCGCCGCCTGGACGGCCGCGATGCCACTCGGGCCGTCCTCGGCTGTCGCGACCTCCCACCCCGCCGTAAACTGCAGGGTGACTTGGATCAGCTTTCTGAGATCGGGATCGTCCTCGATGACGACGACGCTGAAGCCTTTCGCCATGGCGCGGAGGTTACCGCTGGGGGCGCCGGGGGTGCCCGGCGGGCTTGTGAGCGACGCTCATGGGAAGAAAGATTCGATAGATGGCGCCTAAAGTCTACATCCTGGACGACGACCTCTCGTTCGGGAAGCTCCTGGCCGTGAACCTGCGCGGCGCGGGGACCTTTCGGGTGGAGGTGTTCGAGCGGGCGGAACAGCTCTTCACCCGCCGGGCCGAGGAGCCACCCGACGCGGTCATCACCGACCTCGTGATGCCCGACCTGGACGGCATCGAGGTGACCCGCCGGCTGCGCCAGAGCGACCCGCATCTGCCGGTCTTCGTGCTCACGGGCCACGCTGAGATGGCCACGGCCATCGAGGCCCTCAAGGCGGGCGCGAACGAGTACCTCACCAAACCCGTCAACATCGACGAGCTGACGACCGTCCTCAAGCGGGCGCTCAAGGAACGGCCGATCAAGGAAGACGCGGCGTCTCTGGAACGGGCCCGCAAGAAGGAGTTTTCCGCCGGGGCGATCCTCGGAGCCGATCCCAAGATCGAGGCGGTGCGTCAGTTCGTGCGGCGCGTGGCCGACACGCCTCACGCCACGGTGCTGTTGTTGGGCGAAAGCGGCACGGGCAAGAACCTGGTGGCCTGCGCCATCCATTACTCGAGTCCCCATTCGGGCGGCCGGTTCGTCGAGATCAACTGTTCCGCGCTCCCGCCGCAACTCCTGGAGGCCGAGCTCTTCGGTTATCAGAAGGGCGCGTTCACCGACGCCCGCGAGTCCAAGCGGGGGCTCTTCGAGGTGGCCGAGGACGGCACGGTCTTCCTGGACGAGATCGGGGATCTCTCGCCGGAGCTCCAGGCGAAGCTGCTCAACGTGCTCGAGTCGCGGCGGTTCCGCCGGGTGGGCGGGACCGACGAGATCGAAGTCCGCTCACGGCTGGTCACGGCGACCAACCGGAACCTGGAAGACGCCGTCAAGGGCGGGCAGTTCCGGGCGGATCTCTACTATCGGGTCCGCGTGGCCACGATCACGCTCCCGCCGCTCCGGGAGATCATCGCGGATCTCCCGGCCCTCGCCGACCACTTCCGCGAGTTCTTCAGCCGGGAGTTCCGCAAGGACGTGACGACGATCGCGCCGGCCGCGCTCCAGCAGCTCGAGGCATGGCCATGGCCGGGAAACGTGAGAGAGCTCCGGAACGTGATCGAGCGAGCGATGATCTTCGCGGACGGCGCGGCGCTCTTGCCGGAGCACCTGCCGCCGTTCGAAGCCGTGGCGGGGGTGCCGGACGCGGCACGCGCTGCCGGGGACGCCTTCGCGATCCCCAAGGGGCTCACGCTGGCCGACGTGGAGAAGGAGTACATCCGCCGCACGCTCGATGCGTGCGAGGGGAGCGTGCAGCGGGCCGCCGAGGTGTTGGGGATCTCCCGCAAGAGCCTGTGGGAAAGAAGGAAGAAGTACGGGCTGCTGGACTAGCTCACCTTCCAAACGGGGTTTCCGTTACCGCGGCCGTCACCGGACGGTAACGCGCTCCCGCCGGCCCGGGCCGGTGCGTTCCCTCCATCGTCATGCGAGACAACATCTTACGCCAAGTCGGAGCGGCGGCACGAGTGCTGCTTCAGGGACAAGTGACCGGTACGACAGCGTGAGGCGGCCGGCGCGGCCGGCGTCCAGAACCGACGGCGGCGAGCCGATCTGGATACGTAGGGGAGCGATGAGCCCAGCGCGCAGCGAAATCCGACGGACGGGATGGGTCCTCCTGGGGGCCCTCGTGGCGCTCGTATTCTCGTGGGAGGCGGCGCAGGGACAGTCGACGACCGTCACCACGATGGCCGAGCTTCGGGCCGCCATCGCGAACCCCAGCATCAGCACGATCAACATCGTCCCCGGTACGTATCTCCTGACGAGCAGTGGATCAGGCGAGCTCCGTATCAGCCGGAACCTCACGATTCAGAACACGGGCGGTGGCCGCGTCGTCATCGACGCGAACGGTGCCTCGCGCGTGTTTCGCGTTGACAATGTCGTGGTCACTTTCACGGGGCTCACGATCCGTGGAGGGGCCGGCCAGGACGGCGCGGGCATCCGCAACGACGGGACGCTCACCGTCGTCCAAAGCACGATCAGCGGGAATAACGCCGGCGGCAGCGATGGGGGCGGCATCATCAACAGGCAGACGCTGACGCTGCGAAACTCGACAGTTAGCGGGAACACGGTCACGACAGGGGGCCAGGGCGGCGGGATTCTCAACGACGGCGTGCAGCTGACGCTGATCAACAGCACGATCAGCCACAACAGCGCACCCAGCGGGAGCGGTGGGGGGATCATGCGAAGCGGGGGGACCCTGACCCTGCGGAACACGATCGTGGCAAACAACACGGGTGGGCAGATCGGCGGCACGGGCGGAAGCCTCGTCTCCAACGGGCGGAACGTGGTCCAGGGGGGGTGCACGGGCTGCGCGCCGACGGACCTCACCGGCGACCCGCTCCTCGGCCCATTGCAGGACAACGGGGGTAACAGCTTTACCCGCGCGCTAGGAGTCGGCAGCCCCGCGATAGACTACGCGCTCGCGGCCGACGCGCCCGCCACCGACCAGCGAGGCATTGCGCGCCCGCAGGGTCCCGCGAGCGATGTTGGCGCGTTCGAGGTGCAGGTGCTCCCCTCGGTGACCGTGACGCCCGATAACGGGCAGAACCTGCGGCACCTCCCGAGCGGCCCGACCTACAGCTTCACGTTCACCGTGACGAACGGCACGGGAGCGGGTTCGCAGTCCTTTGATCTGTTGGCCTCGAAGACGGGGGCGGCGATCACGATCATCTCCGTCAACGGCGTGGCCGGGGACAGCACGCGGATCACCAATTTGGCGGCCGGCGCATCGCAGAACATCGCCGTTGTCTACTCGATCGGCGACGTCCCGGCCGGGACGGTGGACACGCTGAGGCTCCGGGCGCGCTCGGTGACGACGCCTGCCGTATTCGACGACGGGTCGGCTGACCTCCAGGTGGTGCGGCCAACGATCTCCTCGGCGGCGAACCAGAACTTCCCGGTGGGGGACCCGCCGCAGCCGATCGGCACGATCACGATCACCGAGAGCACGGTCGCCTCGATCACGGCGGCCAACGACATCCGGATCCGCATCCCAGCGGGGCTCACCATGACGTGGGACACCGCCGATCTCTCCGCGGTGATCGGGGGTGCGGCCGCGAGCAAGGTCTCGAGCACGGTGAGCTACGAGGACGGTGGCAAGACGCTGGTGCTCGACGTGACGAGCAACTTCGTGGCGGGAGACCAGATCACCGTGTCGGGGTTGAGCTTCGCCAGCTTCACGACGACCTCGGGGCCGGCCCGGCTCGAGCTCGAAGTGCGCAACGACGACACGGTGATGGCGACCGACGACAAGACGATCACGGTCATCGCCGCTGGTGTGCCGCGCATCTCCTCGGAGTTCGACCAGAGCTTCCGGGTGGGCGACGCGCCGACCACGATCAGCACGATCACCGTGACCGACGATGCCGTCACGCGGTCGATCACCGCGGTCAACGACATCCGGATCCGGATCCCGGCGGGCTTCAACATGAGCTGGGACGTGACGGACGTCTCGGCGCTGATCCTCGGCACGGCGGCGGGCAAGGTGTCGAGCACGGTGAGCTATGAGGACGGGGGCAAGACCCTGGTGATCGACGTGCTCACCGACTTCGCGCCGAACGACGTCATCACAATCTCGGGACTGAGCTTCCGGAACTTCACCGCCGCCTCGCCGGATGACAACCTGGAGCTGGAGGTGCGGAACGACGGTGCGGTCTCGGCCGAGGACGACAAGGTCGTCTTCATCGTGTTCATCGCCGTTACGCCCAACCTCTCATCGGCCGCCGATCAGAGCTTCACGGTGGGCGATCCCGTCACCGAAATGGTCACGCTCCGGGTGACCGACGACCCGTTCCCACAGATCACGGCGGCCAACGACATCCGGATCAGGATTCCCGCCGGCCTGGACATGATCTGGGACACGACGGACGTCAGCCCGCAACTCTCCGGCCGCGCCCGGAACAAGGTGTCGAGTACCGTGACCTACGAGGACGGCGGCAAGACGCTGGTGATCGACGTGCTCACGAACTTCGCGGCCGACGACTGGCTGAACGTGAAGGGGCTGAGCTTCATGAACTTCACGTCCGCGTCGTTCGCCCGCCGGCTGGAGCTGGAGGTCTACAACGACGGCGTGGCGAACACGTCGGACACGCGGACCAAGACCATCTTCGGGCCGACCTACGACGTGGCCGTCGTGCCCGATACGCAAAGGGCGTCGCGCCTGCCGAGCAACGGCACCAACTACACGGTCGATTTCACCGTGGCGAACATCGGGAGCATCAGCGACAGCTATGATCTCCTGACCGTCAAGCTCCCGGGCGGCACGATCACCGTCATCTCGATCACGGGGCCCGGCGTGACCCAGGGGGCGAACCCCGATAGCGCGCGCCTCGCGAATCTCGGGCAGGGCCTGACCGCCACGGTCACCGTGACCTACGCCGTGGCCTCGGTGCCGGCGGGGACCACCGACACGCTGGTCCTGACCGCGCGCTCCGTCGGCGCTCCAAGCAAGGCCGACGACGCCCGGTTGGAACTGGTGGTCGTGCGGCCCAACCTCACGATCGGCAAAACCGTGACCCCGGGCGGGACGCCCCTGCCCGGTACCGATCTCAGCTACACGATCACCGTGACCAACGCCGGCAGCGAAGCGGCG
Organism: Gemmatimonadales bacterium; assembly: GCA_041613315.1. GTDB lineage: Bacteria > Gemmatimonadota > Gemmatimonadetes > Gemmatimonadales > GWC2-71-9 > JBFJHJ01. The sequence goes on along the minus strand of JBFJHJ010000042.1, from coordinate 10,768 downwards.
GTGAGCGTGGTCCATGTGGACTCGCTTCCGGCGCAGGTGGGCTTCAAAGTCGGGAGCGTCGCGACCACGCTTCCCCCCGGCGTGGGGGTCACCGTGAGCTACTCCAACGATGGGGCCGCCTCCTGGACGTACACGCCGGTGGATGCGGGGTGCAGCGCGCCCGCGGGCTACGATGACTGCGTCACGCACATCCGCTGGGCGCTGCAGGATCCGCTGAGCCACATCGCACCCGACGACACGGGCCAGTTCGAGTTCGTCGCGCGGGTGCGGTGAATGGGAGAGCCTTCGATGCCGGTGCGCCGAGCTCACGCTTGCGGCGTCATGGCGGTTACCGAGCCCGTTCCCGTTCGGTAACACTGGGGCGTGAACGGCTCGACTGAGAGCACCGGCAGTTGATCGCAAACGCTTGTGGAACAGGGTGTTACGCTGTTGGACCTGAAGTCGCCGGTCCGGCACGGCCCCTGCAAATAGCAAGGAACGAGCGGGCGCAGGTACACCCGCAGGGTGAACACTGGGCGGCCGAGCGCCGCTCCGCCACAGAGGAGTGAGGGGATGTCAGCACGGAGTGTCGTGATGATTCGCTGCGCGCACTGCCGCGCGATCGGGAGCCACGACGCGAACGACGTCCGAAGTGGGTGGGTGATCTGTCCCGCGTGCGATCGGCACTTCGCGTGGGAGGGCGCCCGTGCCCGCACGCCGTTCGCGGCGGGCGTGGCGGCCGTCCTCGCGGTCTGTGCGGTCGCGACCGCGGCGCCACTGGCGGGCCAGGAGCCGGAGCCGGCCCGGGCGCTGGTGGTGACGGCGGAGAATCTCCAGGCGGGCGACGCGCGGCACCAGGAGTTCGAGGCGCGCGGGGGGGACGCCGCTGCGCTGCTTCCGGGCGACACGGTCCGCTACCGCCTGCTGTTCACGAACGTGACCGCCGCCGAGGTGCGCGGCGTGGTCTTCACGAATCCGGTCCCGTCGGGGCTGCGCTATGTGCTGGCCTCGGCGACGGCCGACCGCGACGACGTGACCGTCGAGTACTCGATTGACGGCGGAGCCACGTTCGTCACGCACCCCACGGTGGTGGTGGAGGTGGACGGCGAGCGGGTCGAGCGGCCCGCGCCGCCCGAGGCGTACACCCACGTGCGGTGGACGGTGAAGGGATGGGTGGCACCCGGCGCCCAGGTGACGGCCGAGTTCCGAGCGGAGCTCGCCCCACCGGCCGGTCTTGAGAATGATTCGGCTCGCGACAGACGAGCGAGCAGCCCTAACGACGATGAGTGAGCCAAGGAGACTTTCGATGCACGGCAACCGCTTGATCAAGATCGGGCTGCTCCTGACGCTCGCTGCGCTGGCAGCGGCGTTCATCGCGCGCCCGGCGCATGGCCAGACCCCGGAGGGGACGGTCATCCGCAACATCGCGACGGTGACGTTCACCGACGCGAACAACAATACCTATACGCCCGTGGCGGACACGGTGGACGTCACGGTCGGCTTCGTGGCCGGCATTGACGTGATCGCCGCCGCCGCCGCGGTGGCGCCGGCGTCGCCCAGCACGGCGGACACGATCGCGTTCCAGATCGACAACATCGGGAACGGCACGGACAGTGTCACCGTCTCGGAGGCGATCTCCGTCGGCGGCATCATCACGGTGACGGGCTACCGCTACGCGGGAACGACCTACGGCAGCCTGGCGGCGCTCAACACCGCGCTGTCCTCGGTTGGGATCGCCCAGGGTGGGTCCATCACCATCCAGGTGATCTACGACGTCGCCGCGGGGACCGGCGGTCAATCGACGGTCTACACGATGACGGCCACGTCGCGCCGTGACGCCGGGGTGTCGGACAACGATGCCACGACGATCACGCCCAATCAGGTGGTGGCCGTGACGGTGACGCCCGACGGCGGGCAGAACCTCCAGCAGCTGCCCAGTAACGGGACGAACTACACGTTCTCGTTCACCGTGACCAACACCGGAAACGGCACCGACGGATTCGACCTCATTGCGTCGAACCCCGGTGTCGCGATCACCATCGTCTCGGTCAACGGTGTGGCCGGCGACAGCACGCGCATCACCGGCGTCCTGTCCGGCGCGTCGCAGAACATCGACGTCATCTACTCGATCGGCCAGGTCGCCGCGGGTACGGTTGACACACTCGTGCTCATGGCCCGCTCGGTGACGAACAGTGCGATCAGCGACAACGGCTTTGCCGACCTCACCGTGGTGCGGCCGGCCCTGACCATCGCCAAGGTGGCGTACCGCGACGACCAGACGACGGTCATCGGCGCGGCCGACCGGGTGCTTCCGGGCGAGTTCATCCAGTACCGGATCACGGTCACCAACGGCGGCTCCGCGCCGGCGGACAGCGTGCACGTGGACGACCTGCTCCCGGCGCAGCTGACCTTCGCGTCGGCCACCGGTGACGCGGCAGGATGGACGTTCAACAACGTCGGCAACGATGTCGACGCGGACCTCTCGGGGTCCCTCGCAGCAGGCGCGAGCCGGTTCTTCTGGATCCGGGCGAGCGTGAACTAACCCGCCCCCAAAGTCGGGCGGAGCGACACCGCCCCCATCGGCCCGTGGGCCGATGGGGGCTCGTCGTTTGGGCACGCGCCACCCCGACTCACGATCCCGCCTCCCCCAGCGCGGTTACTCGACGTGTTCCCGGACGGTAACCGGAGCCCCTTCCGTGGTTTCCCCACTGCTCTGAAGGTCTGTAATCCATTGTGAAAGAAGGGCTTACGATCGGCCCCGCAGCGCCCACCGCGGCACGTCCCGTGCTACTGGTAGCCAGCGCCTAGGCAGCAGTACCGCAGCACGCTCGAGCAAAGAGGTCAACTTGAACACCTGGCTCGCAGTCGGTCTTACAGCGAAGGAACGCTGGCACCGGCACCGTCACGTGATGGTGGCCGGGCTTGTGGCGTTTCTGGCGCTGGGCGGGACCGAGCTGCGGGCGCAGACGCCCGCGGGTACCACCATCCGCAACTGGGCCGCGGCCACCTACCAGGCGGCGAACGGCCTCACCCTCTCCGTGACGTCGGACACCTCCCTGCTCACCGTTGGGCAGGTGGCCGGCCTGGATCTGGAGCCCGCGCGCACGAGCATCGCCGACCCCGGCAACACGGTCGTCTTCCCGCACACGCTGGCGAACCTCGGCAACGGCAGCGACGTGGTCGCCCTGACGGCCGTCTCGCGCGCCGGATGGGCCGTCCGCCTCCACATCGACGCCAATCGTGACGGAGCGCTGGACGCCGGCGACCCCCTGGTCACCGCACCGGTCGCGCTCGCCGCGGGCGACTCGGCCTACCTGCTCGTGGTCGTCGATGTCCCGGGCGTCGCCACCGTGCGCGGCACCGCCGACACGATCGACGTTCGCGGGGTCAGCCAGTTCGACGCGGCGGTCGCCGACCAGCTCCAGGACATCGTGTCGGTGCGGGACGTCGGCATCGTGGTGGGCCTCTCCAAGGTCGTGGACCTGGCGTCGGCCACCACGGGCGACGTCGTCACCTACGCCGTGACGTACGACGCCAGCGGGTCGACTCCGGCGACCAACCTGGTGATCACGGACGCCGTGCCGTTCGGCACCGCCTACGTGGCGGGGAGCCTGCTGTTGGACGGCGCGCCGCTCACCGACGTCGCCGGGGACGATGCCGGCGCCTACGACGCCGGCGCCAACCGCGTGAGTGTGACGATCGCCGCCGCGGCGCCGGGCGCTCGCGGCACGGTGAGCTTCCAGGCGAGGCTCGACGGACGCGGCTCGCCGTCCAACGTGGCCCGGGCGAGCTACGAGACGGTCGCCGGCACCGATTCCGTCGTGTCGAACGCGGTGACGACGACGCTCGTGCTCCCCGAGCTCTTCGTGGAGAAGCTGCTCGAGAGCGCGGCGACGGCGCGCGTGGGCGACGTGGTGGCCTATCGGATCCGCTACGGCAATACCTCGCCAACGGTCGCCGCGCGCAACGTCGTCTTGACCGACACGCTGCCGACGGGGCTCGACTACGTGAGCGCGACGCCCGCGGCGGCCGTCGCCGGATCGGTCCTCACCTGGGCGGTCGGCGACGTGGCGGCGGGCGCCACGGCCGAGATCGTCCTCCAGCTGAGCGTCGCGGCGAGCGTCCGCGATTCGGTGGTGGCCGTGAACGGCGTCGTCATGGACGCCGATAACGGTCCGACGACCACGGCCGCCGCCCCGCCGGTGACGCTGTTCGGGATCGCCGCCAACCAGCTCGACCTCGAGAAGGCCGCCGACGTGTTGGAGGTAGGGCTGGGCGAGACCGCGCCCTACACGCTGACGGTCCGAAACACCGGCACCTTGCCGCTCGCCGACATCCGGATCTACGACCGGCTGCCCGACGGGGGTCGCTACGCTCGGGGCAGCGTCCGCGGCGCGGACTCGGTCACGGCGGACGGACCCAACCTCACGATCTACATCGCGGGGCCGCTAGCCCCCGGGGCCAGCCACACGGTCCGCTACGCGGTTGCCGTTGTGTCGGCCGACCGCGAGGTGCTGGAGAACACGGCCTACGCGACCGCCGAGGCGGATTTCGTGCGGTCGGCGTCGGTGACGGCGTGGGTCCGGGTCCGGCGCGGTTGGCCGATGGAGACCCGGGCGGCAATCGGCAAGGTCTTTGCCGACGTGAACCGGAACGGCGTCCAGGACGGGGGTGAGCCGGGGATCGAAGGGGTCGACGTGTGGAGCGACGACGGCGAGATCGTCACGACCGATCCGGACGGGAAGTTCTCGTTCCACAACATGCGGCCCGGGCGCCACGCCTACCGGCTGGATCCCGCGACGCTCCCGGCGGCGTACGCGGTCGGCGCCGGCACGGACATCGTCGTCCGGGACGGCAGCGGTTGGACGACGCCCCGGATGAACTTCGCGGTCGTGCCGCGCAAAGGCGCGCCGCAGGCCGAGCGGCTTCCGGTGCCGGTGCGCTTTACCGCGCGCCCCGTCTGCTCCGGGCTCGCCGATCTCGTGCCGGGTGCCCGGGCCGACCGCGCGGCGGTCGCACACTTCGCGACCAACAGCGCGCGGCCCACCTACGCGCTCGACCCGGCGCGGCTCGTGCGGCACCTCAGCACGGCGCGCGCCGAGCATCCCGACTGCGTGGTGGAGATCGTCGGGCACGCCGACAGCGCCGACGTGCGGGGCGCGCCGTACTGGAACAATTGGGTCCTCTCGGACGCCCGGGCGGAATGGGTGGCGTACGAGCTTCAGGGAAGCGGTCTCACCGGCCCGGTCGTCGCGGTCAGAGGGGTCGGCTCGTCCGAGCCGATGGCCGGTGTGTCGGACACGGAATCGGCCCAGCGCAACCGTCGGGTCGAGGTTCGTCTCGTTGAGCGTGACGGCGCGACGCGCGCGGTGGAGTACGAGGTCGCGGTCACCAACCCATCGGGCGCCGCGCTGGCGGGTCTCGTCCTGACCTTCGATCCGCAGGCCGTGGGACTGACGAGCGACGACGGCTCCAACGTCACCGCGCTGGGCGACGGGCGTTGGGCGCTGGCGAGCATTCCGGCCGGGGCGACCCGGACGTTCCGCGCGCGCGCGGCCCGGTCGGATTCGGCGGCCGTCCTGGTGGCGCTCGGCGACGGGTCACCCACCCGGCTGCTGGCCGAGGTGCACAACCCGCTCCGGCCCGTGGAGGGCTCGCTCGCCCCGGCGGGGGCGGCAGTGATCGCGCCGGTGGCACGCCGTGAGTCCGCACCGGTCGTCGTCGCCGCCTTGAGGAGCGCCGAAGAACGGGAGGCCGAGGGCACGCGGGCGTTCCTGAACGGCCCAGCGGTCACCGTGTTCACCCCCGCCGATGGCGCGGTGCTTCCCAGCGATCGGGTCTTCGTGGGCGTGCGCGGCGAGCCGGGCGCGCCGGTCGAGCTGTTCGACGGTGACTCGATCATCGCGCGGGCCAAGCTCCGGCCCGACGGCGTGCACGACTTCATCGCGGTGTCCCTCGATCGCGGGCCGCACGTGCTGCGCGTCCGGATGACCAACTCGTGGAACCAGGAGCGGTGGGACAGCGTGGCCGTCCACGTGTCGGGCCGGCCGGCCCGGCTCGTGGTGAACGGTGCCCCGGTTCAACTCGTCGCGGACGGGCAGAGCGTCGAGACGGTTGCGGTCCGGGTCGTGGACCGGTGGGGTGTGCCGGTGACGGGTGGGGCGTTCGTGACCGTGTCGGCCGAGGGCGCGGAGCCGGCCGGTGCAGACGCCGATCCGTCGTCGGTCGGGCTGCAGGTCCGCTCGGACGAGTCCGGCTGGGTGGACGTGGCGCTCCGGCCGGGTCGGGAGGTGCGGACGGGGACGCTCCGGGTGGCGTCCGGGGACGCGGTGCAGCAGGTCGCGCTCGAGGTCTTGCCGGCGATCCGGCCGCTCATGGTGACGGCGGTCGGGCGGGTGGGCGTGGGCGCGAGTCCGGACGCGTTCGGCGCGGTGACGGCGCGAGGGCGGCTGGATCGGCGCACGTCGGTCGTGCTGAGCTTCGACTCGCGGCGGCTCGACGCCGGTCGCGACGCGTTCGGTCGCTCGTACGATCCGTTGGAGGAGTCGCGCTACCCGATTCTGGGCGACGCGAGCGCGCGGCGCACCATGAGCGCCTCGCCGTACGCCTTCGCGGCCCGCCTGGAGCGCGGCTTCGACTGGGTGGCGTTGGGTGACGTCTCGACCGGCGCCTTCGCCGAGGGACTCACCCTTTCCGGCTACGATCGGACGCTGGCGGGGGCCGCCGGCCGCGTCACGACCGGCCCGGTGGTGTGGCAGGGCTTCGGGAGCTCCACCAGCCAGCGCGTCGAGCAGCTCCAGGTGCGGGGCGCCGGCGTGTCCGGCCCCTACAATCTCCGGCCGGATATCAGGCCGGGGACCGAGCGGATCACGATCGAGACGCGCGCGTTCGAGAACCCGCAGCGGACGGTCGCGCGTCAGGTGCTCGGCCGGTTCGTGGACTACCAGATCGACTACGGGCTGGGGCTCCTGCTCTTCAAGCGCCCGGTGCCGGCCACCGACGCGTCCGGCAACCCGGTGTTCATCGTCGTGACCTACGAGGCCGAGGATGGCGGTTCGGCGTCCACGGTGTGGGGCGTGCGGGCGGCGGTGGACGCGCGGGCGTTGGCGGGCGACCTGGTCGATTCCCTGCAGCTCGGAACGACCTTCATCCAGGACGGGCGGCCGGGTGCGGAGCGGCGGCTCGCCGGCGTGGACCTCAAGATCCTGCGCCGTGACGGGCTCGCGCTTGGGGCCGAGGTCGCGCACTCCGAGTCGCCCGACTCGAGCGGATTTGCGACCGCCGTCGAGGGCACCCTGTCCCTGGCTGGTGGCGCCGTGATGTTGAGTGGCGCGTGGCTGCACGCGGATCAGGAGTTCCACAATCCGGCGAACGTGGCGCTCCAGGGCGGGACGGAGGAGCTGCGCCTGGGCGGCCGGTTCAAGGTCGGGGCGAGCGAGCTTCGCGTCGAGCACACGAGCCAGCACTTCGACGCGCAGGATGTGACCCGTTCCCGCACGAGCGGGACCGTGGTGCAGTCCCTGGGCGGCCAGGTCCAGGTGGAGGCCGGCGTCGCGGCCGATCGGTTCGAGACCGGCACCGGCACCGATCTCTCACAGGCCGGCGAGTTCAAGCTGAGCTGGACCCCGGTGCCCGCGCTCAGCCTGTGGACCGAGGGCCGCCGCCAGCTCAGCTCCAGCGGGAGCGTCGTCCGGCCGGATCACGTGGGCGGCGGTGCCCGGCTCCGCGTCGGCCCGCGGGTCTCGCTCGAGGCCTTCCATCGCCAGGTGTTGTTGCCGGGCGGCGCGAGCTACGCACTCACCAATCTCGGGATGCGGACCGACATCGGGTTCGGCACCGAGGCGTGGGGCTCGTACCAGATCGCCGGCGCCGACGGGGCGCACAATGCCGCCGTCGTCGGTCTCAACAACCGCCTCAAGCTGGGACAGGCCTGGACCGTCCAGGCGCTCTTCGAGCGTCGGATGGGCTTGGCCGCTGCACCGGTCGCCGATCCGGTGCGCGCCCTGCCGTTCCTCCAACAGGAAGAGGACTACTGGTCGCTCGGCCTGGGGGTGGAACTGCTGCCGCCCGGCGCGCCGTATCGCCTGAGCGCGCGCGGGGAACTGCGGGAAGGTGAGATCCGGTCGAGCCGGCTCGTCACCGCGGCCGGTGACGTGTCGCTGGGCCGCTCGTTCGCCCTGCTCACCCGGCAGGAGCTGCTGGCGACGGAGCAGGCGCTGCCCGGCGGGACCACCTCGCACCGGCAGCTCTCGTCGCTCAACGGCCTCGCCTTCCGGCCGGTCGGCTCCGACGCGCTCAACGTGCTCGCCAAGGTGCAGTACGTGGACGCCGTGAATCCTCTAGGCGGCGCCGTGCTGGCCACCGACGGCCACGAGACCCGGACCATCCTCGCCGCTGAGGCGATCTGGGCGCCGGTGGCGTGGGGCGAGCTCGCCGCCCGCTACGCCGTGCGTCGCAGCTCGGCCAGTGTCGCCCACCCCGACGGCACGGCGCAGGATCTCCGATCGCTCGCCGACTACGCGGGCGCGCGACTCGACCTCGAGATGACGCCGTGGTTGGGGGTGCGGGGCGAGGGTCGCCTGCTCATCGAACGCACCAGCGACACCTACCGCTGGGATCTCGCCCCGCAACTCGTGTTGCAGCCGGTGCGCGGCCTGGAAGTGGCCGGCGGCTACCGCCTCGGCGACCTGCGGGATCCCGACTTCGCCGTGAACGGCGGGGCCGGGTGGTTCGTCACGTTCGGCGCCGCACTGACCGAGCGGTCGTTTGCGTCGCTAGCGGAGTTCTGGCGGGCGCGGCTCGGCCACAACTGAGACCCACGGGGCGCGACGATGCGTGATAAAGAGCGCGACGCAGACCGCGTCGCACTGGAACAAGCGGCGGAGACCCTGCGCCGGCTGTCGTCCGCGCTGGAGGCGATGCCGATGGGGGTCACCATCGCCGACCTCGAGGGCCGGATCGTGTACGTGAACCGGACGGAGGCCGAGATGCATGGCTACACGGTCGAGGAGCTCGCCGGACGCGACGTGGAAGTCTTCGCGCCGGAGGGCGCGCGCCGTCCGCTCACACTGGAGGGGCTCCAGGCGCTCCGGAGTTGGAAGCGGGAGACGCTCAACGTGCGCAAGGACGGGACCGTGTTTCCGGTCGAGCTGCTCTCCGACGTGATCCGGGGGGCCGACGGCGAGCCGATCGGCATCGTGACGACGTGTCAGGACATCTCGGACCGGCCAGAGCGCGGCGAGGTGGCGAACCGCGGGCGCGAGCGTGACCGCGAAGTGCTGGAGGCGCGACTGTTTCACGCGCTCGAAGACGCGCCGGCCGAATAGTGGCGCGTCGGGGAGCGTTACGACGCGCGTTACGAGCCGGTAACGGGGCACGGGGGAAACGGGGCAACACCTAACGATAAGACGTGTCTCAAATGGTTGTATTAAATGGACTTACAGCATGGCGGAATCTCGGCATCGCATGGGCACGGTCTCTGCTTCTATCCGTGCTGCAAGGCGGGAACACCGGATGGAATGGAGGACCGGACCTATGCCGGAGCAACAGGAGATGAGACTGCAATGTCCCCACTGCCGCTCGGTCACGACGCATGTGCGGCAGGACGTTCTGGGGGCGTGGGTGATCTGCCCGTCCTGCGACCGGCACTTCGCGTGGCGGGAGGCCGTGCCGCGAGAGTCCAAGCGCACCCCGAAACAGCGTTCAGCGAGCCGGCCCCCGGTCGGCAACTAACGAGGGAGCGATGAGTCTGATGACGAGACCACCGGAACGGGCGCCGCAGAACGAGGCCCACTGGCATCGCGGGTCCGCCGGCGATCCCGGAAGGCCGCGCCAGACGATCCTGGTCGTCGACGACGATCCGGACGTGCGGCGTCTCACCGGCCGCGTCCTCGAACGGTTGGGGTTTCGACTTTTCGTCGCGGCGGACGGCCACGAGGCGTTGGAGATCTACCGCGCCCGTGGCGGCGAGATCGACCTGATTCTCTCGGATATGGCGATGCCGCGGATGTCGGGGGGCGAGTTGTATCGCGCGGTGCGTGACGGCGGCGACCGCGAGATGAAGTTCTTGATGATGAGCGGGAACCCGTCCCGCGGTCAGGGTGGGTGGGACCAGCTCGACTCCGGTGTCCCGTTTCTCGCGAAGCCGTGGACCCTGGACGAGCTGCGCGAGCCGCTTCAGACGCTGCTGGCGGCGGCCGACACGACGCCACGGCAGAGCGGCGTGGCCGATGCGTGAGCCTATGGATGGTCAGCCGGTGAAGCCAAGGCCGTGGGACTCGGGCCTGCGGGCGCCGTCCCAAGACACCCTGCACCGCCTCAGCCACGCGCTCGAGACGATGCAGCTTGGCGTGACGATCACCGATCCCGACGGCCGGATCGTATACACGAACCGGACCGATGCGGTCATGCACGGCTACACGGTGAGCGAGCTGCTAGGCCGAAGCGTCGCGGTCTTCGCGACGGAGGGGGAGCGCACACCACTCACGAGGGAAGCGCTACGGACGCTCACCAGTTGGAAGCGTGAGAGCGTCAACGTGCGGAAGGACGGGAGCGAGTTCCCCGTCGAGCTACTGTCGGATGTGGTGCGTGATGTCGCGGGCGAGCCGATCGGCGTCGTCACGACCTGCCAGGACATCACGGAGCGCAAACGCGTCGAGCGGGCGCTGACTCAGCTCCGCGACCGCGAGCGGGAGATGCTCGAGGCCCAGCTCCGCCAGGCGCAGAAACTGGAGGAGGTGGGGCGCCTCGCCGGTGGGGTGGCGCACGATTTCAACAATGTGCTGTCGGT
>JBFJHJ010000041.1:0-22283 GCA_041613315.1 Gemmatimonadales bacterium | reverse complement strand
GGAACGCGATCCGCGACCCTGCAGCTCCAGGCGAGGAACCTGTTCAAGATCACGAGCTTCGCCGGCCTGGACCCGGAAGCGTCGGAGGAAGGCGGCACGCAGGAAGTCTTGTTGCGGCAGGAGTACTACAACTTGCCGCCCTATCGATCGTTCATCGCGGGCCTCAGGCTCGAGTTCTAAGGGCGAGGAGACAACCATGATTCGAATACCACAGCTTCGACGCATCGGCGCCGGGGTCCTCGCCCCCGTCGTCGCCGGCATGGTGCTGCTGACGACGGGCTGCGACGTCACGAACCCCGGCACGGTCCTCGATAAGGACTTGAACGACCAGCTCGTGCTCGACGCCCTCGTCACCGGCATGTCGCGAGACCACGCGACCATGATGGACGACATCGCCTTCGATATGGCGATCGCCAGCGGCGAGATGACGGGCGGCGGCAGCTACTTCGAGACCGGACTGCTGCGCCGCGGGATCGTGAACCGCGAGGACCAGAACTTCGAGTGGGGTGCGCAGCACCGAGCCCGATGGGTCGCGGAAAACGGGCTGATCCGCATGGACAGCGTGCTGGGAGCCGCCTACGCGGGCGACGCGCGCGTCGCGCGGGCATTCCTGTTCGCCGGCCTGGCACACCGTACCCTGGGTGAGACGTCGTGCTTCGCCGTGATTGACGGCTCGGGGGTGTTGGATCACGAAGTGCACTTCGACAGCGCCGTGGTCCGAGCCGACAGTGCGATTCATCACGGGCAGCTCGCCGCAGCGAGCGCCGTCGTCACCGCAGCCTACGGGCTCCGCGCCCAGGCCAACGCAGCGCGGGGGAATTGGGCTGCCGCGACCGCGGATGCAGGAATGGTGCCGACGGGCTTTGTGTACGAGACCCTGCTCGACGTAAACGGTCCCGAAAACGTGATGTACAACGAAACCTGGGGTCGGCCGGAAATGTCGGCCTACAATACGCTCGCCGCACGGCGCGCGACGGATCCCCGAGCGCCGTTTACCGATTGCACGGTCACCCCACGTCCCGGCGACTGCCGATCGGCTCAAGGTGCCGACGGCGCGACGCCGTTCTATCTGCAGCGGAAGTACGACGACGTCGGTTCCGATATCCCGGTCGTGAAGGGTGCCGAAATGCGGCTGATCGAAGCGGAGGCGTTCCTGCGCAACAGCGATCTGGGGAACGCGGTCGCCAAGATCGACGAGGCCCGGGCCGCCTACGGTCTCGGAGCTGCCTCGCCCGTCCCCACGACGATCAACGACGCGTGGGTGCTGCTGGACAACGAGCGCGAGCTCACCCTCTGGATGGAGGGCCGCCGCTGGCACGACGCCCGGCGGTGGGACGAGGAAGGCAACAAGACGTTCCTGCCGGCGGTGCAGTTCGTGTACGGCGATCCCGTGACCGTGTACGGGGATCCCATGCCGCTGACGCCGACGTTCGACAAGGATACGAGTGTCCCCAAACGGGCGTACTGTATTCCCATCTCGTTGGCCGAGTGCCAAACGAACCGGAACGTGCTCGGCTCGCCGCAGTGTGCAGGCAGTTTCGTGCAACCGTAGCCAGTGCCGTACGGTGGAGTAGCCCCCCGTCCCACCGGGCCGAGCCCGGTGGGACGGGCCATTCTCGTGGCTCGACCTCGGCGCCGCGTGCCACGCGCGTCCGCTCGAGTCGGCGCGCGGTGGAGCGGCGCCGACTCACGAGGTGAGGCGGTGATTCCCTTGGTCGCGCTCCGCAATCTCGGCTTGCTCGCGTTGACCGTTCTCCTGCTTGCCTGCGGCGAGAGCGGCGTAGGGCCACCGGTGATCGGTGACGTGAACGTGCGTCTCGAGCTCGCGGGACTTCGGGCCCTGGACCCGTCAACCGAGGGCACCTACGAGGCGTGGGCGATCGGTTCCGACGGAACCATCCATTCGGCTGGACGCTTCGTGCCGCCGGCCAACGGCCCGACCCCGGTGGTGAGCCCGATCGAGAACCCCGCGTACCTGATGGTGACGGTCGAACCGCCGGGCGACGCCGACGACGTGCCGTCCCCGCACAAGCTCTTGGGCGGCCCGTTCACCGGCGACGTCGCCGTGCTGGGCATCGACCGGTACGTCACCGGCGGGATTCCGTTGGAACCGAACCCCGGCACACACGTGTTGTTCACGCCGAGCGACAACGCGGAACTCGCGTACCCGTCCAATGAGGACGCGGGCCTCTGGCTGTTCAACATCCACGGCGACACGGTGAGCGGGTCGTTCTTCCTCACATTCACCCCGCTCACGGTGGGTTGGGCCTACGAAGGCTGGGTGGTGCGAGACTACGGCACCACCGACGCCATCTGGGTGTCGTACGGCAAGTTCACGCCCGACATCTTCAAGAAGCAGAAGGGCCGAGACGACACGGGGGTGGGGCCGTACTCCGGCCAGCTCGACTATCGCCACTGGAACCCGCTGGAGATCGTGATGCCTGGCGACGACTGGGTGGCGAACGCCTACGGGTATCCGCTGCCCGGTACCCTCACCGATGACGATCTCCCCCTGGATCTCAACGGCGACGCGAGCCAGGGCATCCCGAGCCGGTGGACCCACGTCATTACGATCGAACCCTGGGGACCGAACCTGCAGCCCGAGATGCCGTGGACAGCGAAACCGTTCCTCCTGCAACCGTACCGCAACGCGATCGGCCAGGGACTCGTCGACGAGCCTCGAACGATCGAATACCATCCGGAGTTCATCCCGATGGGCACCGCCACGATTGTCCGGGGGAACGACTAGCGCGGCGGCTGGAGCCCGCTCGGTACCCGATCCGGGATCGCGACCTCCGGCACGTCGGTGAGGGCGATGAGAAAGGCGACGAGGTCGTCGATCTCCACGGCGGCCAGTGCGAGGGGACCCAGCGCAGGATCGAGCCGGTCGCGAGGGATGGTGGGATGATCGCCGCCGCCACGATCGAAGAATTCCACCATGTCATGCAACGTGGCGTACGCGCCCGAGTGGGTGTACGGGGCCGTCACCGCCACGTTTCTGAGCGACGGCGTGCGGAATTTCCAGCGGTCACCCTCGAGATGCGTCGCGTTCCACCGACCGAAATCCTCGTGCGGCGTGGACTGGAATCCCGGTCCCTGCTGGCGGGCGCCGACCACGTGGAAGTCGAAGTCGCTGAACATGGGACCCGCGTGACATCTGACGCACGCCGCCTTCTCGTGGAACAGCACGAGACCGCGTTTTTGGGCGTCGGTGAGAGCGTTGGCGTCGCCGGCCACGAATCGATCGTAGGGGGACTGGTCTCCGACGAGCGACCGAACGAACTGGGCGAGCGCCTGCGACAGCGACACCGAGTCGATCGAGCCCTGGGGCGGCCGATTCGGAAACGCCGCACTAAAGAGTGCGACGTACTCGGGGATCCCGCGCAGCCGCTGCAAAATCGAGTCGAGTGCGCTCTCCAGCGGCAGCGCCTCCCCGCGCATCTCGCTGAACTCGCGCTGCGGCAGTGTGACCAGGTTTTCGAGCCGCCGGACGCGACCGTCCCAGAAGAGAAAACCGTCGGCCGTCCGGAAATTGCGGAAGCGGTTGAAGCCGGCGTTGATGACGGTCGGACTGTTCCGGGCCTCGAACACCATGTTGGGGTCCGTGAGCCGCCGCTCGGGACCCAGCCCGACGCCGCTGGGCCCGGCCGGCAGCGGCCGACCGTCCGCCATCGCGAACCTCGGCAGATGGCACGTGGCACACGCGACGTCCTTCTTCGCGCTCATGATGGGGTCGAAGAACAGCAGCCGGCCGAGCGTGACGCGATCGGGGTCCGGCGCGTTGTCGCGCGGGTGCACCATGACGGGCAGCGTCTCGAGCCCGTACCGCGCCACGAGATCGAGGCGGATCACCCCCGTCCCATCGCCGGCACAGCCCACGGCTGCCGTCACGACGACGACCGACACGAGCACATTGAAACCACGTAAGGGAGACACGGCAGTCACGGCTAGTCGCAGTGGCCTGGTCGCCTCAAGTTTGGCCACGCCAGCCCGCTGCCACAAGTCAGGACAGGAGGAACGATGAAGCTCATCCGACTAGCTGTGCTGTCACTCGCGTTCGCGCCGATCGGATGGCCGGTCACCGCCCAGGAGGGGGCATCGGTCGAGCGGGTGCAGCGGATGCTGGAGCGTCACGCCGAGAACCTCGATCACGAGATCGATGTCCTCCACCGCCGCATCGACGACCTCATGTTCTACCACCGCGTCGGTGACATCGCCGAGATCGACATCGTCTCGTTCACGGGCCCGCCGCCGCGGCACGAGCCGAACCCCACCGCGCAAGGAGCCGGCAACCCGCTCCGGCTCCGCGCGTACGTGTTCATCCCCCAGAGCCTGAACCGCTCAAAGAAGCAGCCGCTCATCGTCTTCCCCCACGGTGGCGTGCATAGCAACTTCGGCACGGGCGCCGCCAACGTGCTGCGCGAGATGCTCACCCAGGGCTACACCGTGGTGGCACCCGAGTACCGGGGCAGCACTGGATATGGCCGAGGCTTTTACGAGGCCATCGACTACGGCGGCCTCGAGATCGAGGATACCTACGCCGCCCGCGCGTTCATGCTCGAGACCTACGAGTTCCTCGATCCCGCCCGCGTGGGCATCGTGGGGTGGAGCCACGGCGGCCTCCACGCCTTGATGAACATCTTCGAGCACCCGGACGGCTACGCCGCGGCGTACGCCGGCGTCCCCGTGAGCGACCTGATCGCCCGCATGGGCTACAAGACACAGGGCTACCGGGATCTCTACTCGGCGGACTACCACATCGGCAAGTCGGCGTACGAAGACGTGAACGAGTACCGCCGGCGCTCCCCCTCGTGGAACACGCACAAGTACCAGGGCACCCCACTCCTGATCCACACCAACACCAATGACGAAGACGTGAACGTCCTCGAGGTAGAGCGACTGATCCAGGCCCTCACGGCAGAGGGCAAGCAGGGGTTCCAGTACAAGATCTACGAGAACGCGCCGGGCGGGCACGCCTTCAACCGGCTCGACACGAGACTCGCCAAGGAATCGCGCCGCGAGATTTGGACCTTCCTCGCGAGACACTTGCGGCCGGACCGTCCGGCGAGATAGAACTCTCCGGTGTGAGTGTCGGTGAATGTCGGCCAAGGAGGGGCCAGGATGCTGACGCGACGGCGCGAGAATCAGTCTCGGGGCGTCCACCCGCGGGCGCTGCCACGCCTGCTTCCTTTCCTCGCCCTCCTCCCACTCCTCCCCGTGAACGCCCAGCAGCAGGGCGACATCGCCATCGTGAACGGCCGCGTGCTGGATCCCGCCACCGACCTGGACGCCGTCCGGACGGTGCTGATCCGCGGCGACCGGGTCGTCGCCGTGACGGACCGACCCGTCCGGGCGGCGCGGGTGATCGACGCGGCGGGGCTGGTCGTCGCGCCGGGCTTCATCGATCTCCTCGCGCGCATCCGGCCGACGCAGGAGCCGCAACGCTACAAGATCAAGGACGGCGTCACGACCGTCGTGAGCATGCACGGCGGGCCGGTGGACGTCGCCGGTTGGTACGCCCGGTTCACGGAGTCAGGGGCTCTCGTGAACTACGGCACCACCGTCGGACACCCCGACGTGCGGGAGGCCGCCGGGGCCACCGATCCGTACCGACCCGCCACGGACGCGCAGCGGCGCGCGATGCGCCGCATCGCCGCCCAGGCCATCGAGAGCGGCGCCGTGGGCGTGGGCTTCGGTATCAACTACACTCCTGGGGCCTCCTACGAGGAGATCGTCGACCTGTTCGCCGAGGCGGCGGCCCACGACGTGCCCGCCCACGTCCATTCGCGCTACAAGGGATCGGTCTTCCCGGAGACGATCCTCCAGTCCGTACAGGAGGTGATCGCCGCCGCGGCCATCACCGGCGCGAGCGCGCTGGTGGTCCACCTGCCATCGTCCGCGATCGGCTCGATGGCGCCGGCCCTGGAGATGTTGGACGGCGCGCGCCGCCACGGTGTGGACGTCATGGCCGACATGCATCCCTATCTGGCGAACAGCACCCGGCTCGAGTCGGCCCTGTACGACCCCGGCTGGGAGGAGCGCTTCGGCGGCGTCACCGTGGATTCGATCATGCTGGTGGACACCGGTGAGCGCCTGAACGACTCGTCCTTCGCGTACTGGCGGGCCACGGGCGCGACGGTGATCACGTTCTTCATCCCGAAAGACGAAGTGCTGATGGCGTTGCGCCACCCGTCGGTCATGATCACGAGTGACGGCGTGATCGTGAACGGCAGGGGCCATCCGCGTGGGGCCGGGACCTTCGCCCACGTCCTCGGTCGCCTGGTGCGGGACGAAGGCCACCTGAGCTTGATGGACGCGCTGCGCAAGATGACTCTCATGCCCGCCGAGCGGTTGGAGCGGGCCGATTCCACGATGCGGCTGCGCGGACGCATCGCGCCCGGCGCATACGCCGACCTCACGATCTTCGACCCCGCTACGATCATCGACCGGGCGACCTATCGCGATCCGGCCCAGTATTCGGAGGGCGTCAGGTACGTGCTCGTGAACGGCACCCTCGTCCTGGACGACGGGGCGTTCGTCACGGGCGCGCGGCCCGGCCGCCCGATCCGCCGTCCAACTGGGGGGGCGTCGCGATGACGTGGATCCGGCGGCGCCATGCGGCGCCCGGGCTCCTCGCCCTCCTCCTCGGGGCGTGCGATCCCGGAGCCGGCACCCCCGCGCACCCGGCCTATCAGGCGGGACAGATCGCGCGCGCGCGCCACGGCATGGTCGTGAGCGGCTCGCCCATCGCCACCCAAGTCGGCGTCGGCGTGCTGGAGGCGGGCGGCAACGCCGTGGACGCGGCGGTCGCAACGGCGTTCGCCCTCGCGGTCGTGGAGCCGTCCATGTCGGGACTGGGAGGTCGGACCCAGATGCTGCTACGGACGACCCAAGGCGCGTTCGTCGGCATCGACGGCACCACGGAGGTGCCGGCCGGGGCTCCGACCGCCGCGGCGGAGGACGACGAAGGTGCCTACGGTTACGCGACGGTCGGGATTCCGGGCACGGTGGCCGCCCTCGTGGCGGCCCACGCCGCGCACGGCTCCCGACCCCTGGCCGAGCTGGTGGCGCTCGCCGTCACGCTCGCCGAGGATGGGTTTCTCCTTCCGGCCGACGAGACCCAACGGCTCGCGCAGGCCGCACCCCAACTCCAGGAATTCGCCGGATCGCGCCGTTATTTCCTGCGCCCCGACGGCTCACCGTATCAGGCGGGCGATCGACTCGTGCAACGCGATCTCGCCCGCGTCCTCCGAGCCATCGGCGACTCCGGCGTGCAGGTCTTCTATCGGGGATGGATCGCCGACAGCATCGCGGCGGCGATGGCGCGACACGGCGGCTACGTCACCCGGGCCGCACTCGCGCAGTACGAGGCACAGGACGCCCTGGTCGCCCGGGGGAGCTACCGGGGATTCGATCTCGTGGGCACCTATCTCCCCGCGTCCGGTGCCACCACGATCGAAGCCCTCCACATCCTGGAGCAGTTCGAGGTCTCCGGGCGGACCGGAACGGCCGAGTGGGCCGCCCTGGTGGGGCAGGCTCTGCTGCTCGCGTTCGAGGACCGCGTAGCGGACCTCGGCCCGCCCGCCACTCACCTCCGAACGCTGGTCTCCAAGGAGTGGGCTGCCGAGCGCGCTGCCTACGTGCGGGACCCGGCCGCAGCACCGGTGGGGCCGGCGGCGGGTGCGGCGCTCTCCGGGCTCCCGGCCGAGCCGCCGCATACGACCCACCTCTCGGTCGCCGACGGACACGGTGGGCTCGTCGCCCTCACCCAGTCCGTGGGTCCCAACATGGGGTCCAAGGTCGCGGCTCCCGGGCTCGGGTTCGTCTACGCGGCGACGATGGGATATCTGGGCCGGCTCGCTCCCGGGGACCGGCCCTTTTCCTCGCAGTCGCCCCTCATCATCGTGCGCGACGGCGAGCCGGCGTACGTGCTGGGCGCGGCCGGCGCCCGGCGCATCATCTCGGCGATCGTCCAGGTGACCAGCCGGCTGCTCGACGACGGGCAGCCGCTGCCCGACGCGATGGCGGCGCCGCGCTTCCATCCCACGCCGACGGTGTTCTATATGGAAGGCCGCCCCGGCTCGAGCTGGACCCCCGAGAGCCTGGCCCGCCTGGCGTCTTTCGGCTTCCCCAGTGAGGCGCGGGCGTCGGCGCCGTACTTTGCGCGGATTCATGCCATCGCCGTCGATCGCGAGACCGGCGAGCTCATCGGGGTAGCGGACTCGCGCTGGCAGGGTACGGCACGCGGCGCACGGCACTGATCGCCATGACGGGCGTCGGTGCCCGTAAACCAACAGGTCACGGCAATGAGGATGTTGACGATGGATCGACCGCGGCAACGGCAAGCACGATGGACACTCAGCCTTCGGCGACGACTCGTGTCCGCTGTCCTGCCCCTCCTGCCCCTCCTGCCTCCGGTGCCCCGTGCCGTGCCTGCCCAGCAACGCTACGACCTCCTCATCACCAACGCGCGGCTATTCGACGGGAGCGGGAACCCGTGGCGTCGGGCGGACATCGCCGTCGCCGGTGACCGGATCGCCGCCGTGGGTGACCTTGCCGGAGCGCGCGCCGCGCGCGTCATCGATGCCACCGGCCTCTATGCGGCGCCCGGATTCATCGACGCGCATTCCCACGCCGGAGACGGACTCGCCACCGCCGCACTAAGCCACGGACGCCCGCTGCTGGCGCAGGGCATCACGACGATCTTCGCGAACCACGACGGCGGCGGTCCGACGGATCTCGTCCAGCAGCGGCGCGCGCTGCTCGAGCACGGGCTCGGCGTCAACGTGGCGCTGCTCGTCCCGCACGGTTCGGTGCGGCGCGCCGTGCTCGGGATGGAGGACCGGGCGCCGACGGCGGCGGAACTGGAGCGCATGCGTACGCTCGTGCGCGCCGGGATGGAGGCTGGCGCCCTGGGTCTCTCATCAGGCCTCTACTACGCGCCGGGGAGCTACGCGACGACCGACGAGGTCATTGCTTTGGCGAAGGTGGCGGCACAGTACGGCGGCGCGTATACGAGCCACATCCGCGACGAGGCGGATTACACGATCGGTGTGGTCGCGGCGGTGGACGAGGTGATCCAGATCGCGCGGGAGGCGGGGCTGCCGGGCGTCGTCACACACATCAAGGCGCTGGGGCCCCGGGTCTGGGGGTACTCGCAGGCCTTGGTGCAGCGGATCGAGCGGGCGCGTGGCGACGGCATCGAGGTGTACGCCGACCAGTATCCGTACGAGGCCTCCGGCACGAGCATTACCGGAGCCCTGGTGCCGCGCTGGGCGCTGGTGGGGGGCGACGCGGCGCTGCGCGCGCGCATCGAAACGCCCGCCGAACGCGCGCGGCTCCGTGCGGACATGCTCGAGAACCTCGACCGGCGGGGTGGCGCCGCGCGACTGCAATTCCGTCATCACCGAGCGGACCCCTCGATCGAGGGCCGGACGCTCGCGGCCGTGGCGTCGGAGCGTGGCCTCGAGCCGGTGGACGTGGCGATCGAGCTGCTGAAGGCCGGCGGAGCCGCCGTCGTGTCGTTCAACATGAGCGACGGAGACATCGAGGCGCTGATGCGCCACCCCTGGACGATGACCGCCTCGGACGGGGACCTGGTGCCGATGGGCGAGGGCGTCCCCCACCCGCGCAGCTACGGCACGTTTCCGCGGAAGATCCGCCGCTACGCGCTGGAACGGGGCGTCGTGGACCTGGAGACCGCCATCCGCAGCATGACCGGGCTGCCGGCGCAGGTATTCCGCCTCGGGGACCGCGGGATCGTCCGGGCCGGCGCGGCGGCCGACCTGGTGGTGTTCGATCTCGAGCGGATCCGGGATACGGCGACCTACCAGAAGCCGCATCAGCTCGCCGAGGGCATGGTGTTTGTCCTCGTGAACGGCACGCTGGCGATCGACCGCGGAGCGGTGACGGGGCAGCTCGGCGGCCGGGTGCTGGCACGGGGACAGCGGTAGGACGGTCAGGCGGTCAGACGGACGGGCGGTCAGGGACTCACCGCGCCTGACCGGGACGGGACCGCGGTGCCAAGACAGCCAGGCAGTGTTTTGGCCGCCCGTCCGTCTGACCGCCTTCGGCGCCCTACTGCCTCACCACCCTCTCCACCGCATCCAGCTCCCGGCTCAAGGCGGCTTCCAGCTCCTCGCGTCGCTGGCGGTGCGTATCCGTGGGCGGATAGAGACTGCCCTGCCGGACACCGTTCCCGTTGAACTCCCCGGCCAGTCCATAGATCTGCCGGCGTAGGCCGGCGACTCGGCGCTGGAGCGCGCGCGCGGAGTCGGCAGCCGCTCCGCCCCGGTCCGCCGCTTCGCCGGCCCGCTGCTCGCCGTGCCACACCGCTTCTTGCATCCGCAGCACACTCAAGAGAAACCGTTCACGCGCGTCCCAGTCGCCGGCGCTGAGCGACATCAGGGTGTCGCCACGGACCGTCACCGACCGACGCGCCTGCCGACCCGCCGCCTCGAGCGTGAGCGTGTAGTCGCCGGGCGCCACGAACGGCCCGCGCGGCGTCACCGGGTGTGGCAGCGTGGGCGACTCCTCGCCCTCCTCGTCGTCCTCCTCGGCGAACGGCGGCGGCCGATGCCGCAAGTCCCACGTCACCCGATGTAGGCCGCCTGCGGCCGGTACGTCCAGCACGCGCACCTCCTCGCCCCGGCCGTTCGTCACGACGAGTCGCGCGTCCGGCGCCCCGGCTTTCAGCCAGTACGTCACGACGACGCCGAACGGCGGGTTCTCGCCCGAGAATGCCGCCTGTCCCCGGTAGGACGTGTTCTTCCAGTACTGGAAGATCATTGGAGGACGCACCGAAAAGAGATGGAGCGCCGCCGCCGCGACGTCGGCCGACCACTCCGCCAGCGGGGTCACGTCGTCCAGGATCCACAGGCTCCGCCCGTGGGTGCCGACGATGAGGTCGTGATCCCGCGGGTGGACGACGAGGTCGTCATACAACGTCGTCGGGAGGTTGCCCGCGAACCGGACCCACGTCGCCCCGGCGTCCGTCGAAACGAACAGCGCGTGCTCCGTTCCCAGGAAGAGGAGCGTCGGACGGTCGGGGTGCTCCACCAGCACGTTCACCGAGCCCATCGACGGCAGCCCGCGCACGTGAGGCTCCCACGTGCGGCCGAAGTCCGCCGTGCGAAACACGTACGGCCGGAAGTCGCCGTCGCGATGCGCGTCGAACGTGGCCCACGCCGTGCCCCGCCCAGCGTGCGACGCCACCACCCGGCTCACGTACGTCCCGGGGGGCACGCCGCGCACGTTCCGGGATACCTCGGTCCAGCGGCGGCCGCCGTCCTGCGAGACCTGCACGTTCCCGTCGTCCGTGCCGACCCACAGCACCCGCGCGTCGAGCGGCGACTCGGCGATCGTCACGATCTGTCCGAAGGAGCTCGTGCCGTCGTTCTTGGAGAGCATGCGGGCCGAACCCGTGACGCCCATCAGCGTGAGCGTGTCCCGGTCGATCCGCCGCGTCAGGTCATCGGTGCGTTCCCAGCGCCCGCCGCGGTCGCGAGAGATGAAGAGACGGTTGCCACCCACGTAGACGACCGCCGCGTCGTGGCGTGACACGAGGCTGGGCGACGCCCAGTCCCAGCGGTAGTCCGGCTCGCCCGCGGGCGGGCGCGGACGGATCCCGAGGATATCTCCCGTCTCGGCATCCACCCGCGTGTAGCTCCCGTTCTGCGCGTTGACGTAGACGTACCGATGGCTCGTGGGATCCGGTTGCTGGTACATCCCGTCACCGAAGCCGATCTGCAACCAGTCGTCGTTGATGATCCCGCTCCAGCGGCGCGTGGCGTTCGGCCCCATCCACGAGTGGTTGTCCTGCATCCCGCCGTAGATCCAGTACGGCGCGCGCCGATCGACCCCGATCGCGTAGAACTGGCCAATGGGAAGATTGTTGAGGCGCATGTAGGTCCGGCCCATGTCCCACGACTCGTGCAGGCCCCCGTCGCCACCCAGGTAGAAGTGCGCTGGATTGGCCGGGTCGATCCACAGGGCGTGGAAGTCGCTGTGCACGCCGACGTCGTACGTGGACCGGGTCGGCAACGTCTCGAACGAACGACCGCCGTCCTCGCTCTTGTAGAACGACGTCGCCAGCACGTACACCCGACGCTCGTTCGTGGGATCGATCACGATGTGGCTGTAGTACATCGGCCGGGGGTTCAGGTCGTTCACCTTCGACCACTGGGCGCCGCCGTTCTCCGTGCGGTAGGTTCCGGACGCGCTGCCATGCTCGATGAGCGCGTTCAAGACCCGTGGGTTCGTGCGGCTGATCGCGAGGCCGATCCGGCCCTTGTCGCCATCCGGGACGCCGTTCGTGAGACGCTGCCAGCGCCCTCCGCCGTCCGACGTCTTGTAGATCCCGCTCCCCGCCCCGCCCCCGTTGAAGCCCCACGTCCGCCGGAGCCGCTGGTACGCCGCCGCGTACAGGATGTCGGGGTCACTCGGATCCATCACGAGGTCCACGACACCCGTGAGCGAGTCCACGTACAGCACCTTCGCCCACGTGCGCCCCCCGTCACGCGTCCGATAGACGCCGCGGTCCGCCGAGGGCTTCCAGAGGTTGCCCAGCGCGGCCACGTACGCTACGTCGGGATCACGCGGGTGCACGACGACGCGGCCGATGTGTCGCGTCTCCGCCAGCCCCAAGTGGGCCCACGATTCGCCGCCGTCGAGCGAGCGGTACACCCCGTTCCCCCACGACGTGCTCTGTCGATTATTCTGCTCGCCGGTGCCGGCCCAGATGATGGCGGGGTTGGACGGTGCGATGGCCACGGCGCCAAACGTGCTCACCGCCTGGTCGTCGAACACCGGCGTCCACGTGGTCCCCTTGTTGGTGGAGATCCACAGCCCACCCGACGCGCTCGCCACGATCAGGGTAGACGGATCGCTCGGCAACGCCGCAATGTCGTGAATGCGTCCGCCGGTGACGGCGGGGCCCACCTGGCGGAACCGCAGGGCCCGGAGCAGCTCTTGGGGAATCGCGGCCGCCTGCCCCGCCGCCTGGGCTGGAAGGCCGAAGGTCATTATCGTCAGAACGAACGTCAGCGTGGAAAACATAGGCTGTCGCGTCACGAGCTACCCGCCGCAGTTGTCGTCGGGGCGAATGTATCCCGCGGCGAGGTCGGGTCAACCGGTGCATCCGGCGCCGGCGTCTCGGGCCAGGTTCGGGTGGCACAGGGACCCCGGTGATCGCAACCTGCGTCCCTGGTACCCTGCGGCCCCAACCGGGAGAAGAAATGGGATCACGCTTCGTCGCCCTCGCCGCGGCGCTCGCCGCCTGGCCGCTCGCCGCGGCTGCCCAAGAGCCCGCCCCGGCGGAGGAAGCGCTCAGCGTCTTCCTCGACTGTCAGACGCGGCACTGCGACTTCGACCATATTCGGCGCGAGGTGGACTTCGTGAACTGGGTCCGGGACCGCGAAGACGCCGGGGTCCACGTGCTCATCACCGCCGAGGCGACGGGCGGCGGCGGCCGGGCGTTCAGCCTCGCGTTCCTCGGGCGGCGGGGCTTCGCGGGTCGCGCCGACACAATCGCCTACACCTCGCGAAACACCGACACCGACGCCGAGGTCCGTGACGGGCTCACTCGCACCATCGCGCTCGGTCTGGTGCGCTACGCGGCGCAGACGGCGGTGGCGCCGCGGCTGCACGTGGCGTACGCTCCCCTCACAGGCGCGGTCGTGCAGGCAGCGCCGGCGGACGACCCCTGGAACTTCTGGACCTTTCGGGTCGGTCTCAACGGCTCGGTGGAGGGAGAGGCACAGCAGGACGAGTGGTCGGTGCGCGGCTCGGTGAGCGCGAGCCGGACCACGGAGGCGTCGAAGATTCAAGTCGGCGCCTCCGGACGTTACAACCGGGAGGCGTTCGTGCTGGAGGACAGCTCGACGTTCGTGAACATCTCCGAGCGGTACTCGGCCGATGTCCTTGCTGTATGGAGCATGGGCCCCCACTGGTCCGTCGGAGTGGCCGCCGACGCCAACCGGTCCACGTTCTCGAACCAGGACCTGAGCGTGTCCGGCGGGCCGGCCATCGAATACAACATCTTCCCCTACGCCCAGTCGACGCGCCAGCAGCTGAGCATCCTCTATCGCGTCGAGGGTTCAGCGTTCGACTATCAGGAGACCACGGTCGCCGGACGGCTGTCGGAGCTCCGAGCGCGGCACCGCCTCACCGTGTCCGCCGCGGTGCGTCAACACTGGGGCCAGGTGCACGGCTCGGTTCAGGGCACCCAGTATTTTCACGATCTCGGCGTGCACCGGATCGACACGTTCGGTGGCGTCGAGTTACGACTCTTTCGCGGATTCACCTTCAACGCGTTCGTGGAGTTCTCGCGCATCAAGGATCAGTTCTCCCTTCCGGCCGCCGGTCTCACCGAGGAGGAGATCCTCGTGCAACGGCGCGAACGGGAGACCGACTTCCGATTCGACCTGAACCTCGGCTTCAGTTTCCGGTTCGGCTCGAAGTACGCCAACGTCGTGAACCCACGCATGAACAGCGCAGGCGGCGTGTTCTTCTGAGGACGGGCGGGGAGGCGGTCGGCGGCAGGCCTTGGAGCTGGGAGGAGGACCTCACCGACATTCCGACCTACCGCCTGTCCGCCCACCAAGCGACCTACATCGCGGGCGCCGCGCCGCCTTCCTTGTACAACCACGCGCCGGCCACCGCCGCCAGCGCAAACTCCACGATTCCCCACACGAGCGCGAGCATCGTGGGGCCCCAGGCCCACATACCGAGCGCCGCAAAGACGATGCCGGGCCAGAAATACGCGAATAGCCAGCCGGCCACCCCGGCGTACGCCGCGGTCCGCGGCCCTGGGCCGAACCGGGGCCGGATGCCGGCATAGATCCATACCAGGGCTATGCCGCCCACGAACCCGAGCGCCACCAGTACGGCCATTGAGGCACCGCTCGTGGGGGGAAGGTTGAACCGCTCCATGAACGCGGCCATCTCGGCCTGCAAGACGACCTCGTTCAGCAGGTACTCGCCCACGTTGATGACGAGCCCCGCCAGCAGCCCGCCAGCGACGACCCGACCGGTGTTGATGCTGGCCATGCCGGTACCCTCCGATCTTGGGGTGGAGTCCGAGGGCGCGACCGCGTACTACCCGGCGCGCACCGTGCATCCGCTAGCCGCGAGTGTCAAGTAGTGCACCGGTCCTTCCGGTAGAGCGGGCAGCGCCCGGCACAAGTGAGTGGTCACTGCACCTGGACGTTCCTCGCTTTTCGGAGGGTTCGCCGCCCATGGACCGCCGACCCGGTGGCGACTAGCTTTCTCCCCAATTCGGGCAGGATCGACGCACCGGCACGAGAGGAAACCGGCATGCCCCGAAGCGCGGGGACGCTCGACGCGATCTGGATCAAGCGCGCCCGCCGCGGTCCGATGGACCCGGCGCCCCGGGCGTCCCTGGTATCGGGGGCGGGATTGGCCGGTAACGCGAACCAGGGGGGGCATCGTCAGGTCACGCTGCTCGAGGCCGAGAGCTGGCGAGCCGTGACGGACGAATTGGGGGCGGAGGTGGATCCCGCGGCCCGTCGTGCCAATCTCCTCGTCCGCGGAGTGCGCCTGGCCGAGACACGTGGGCGAGTCCTCCAGGTCGGGGGGTGCCGCATCCGCGTCCTCGGCGAGACACGCCCGTGCGAGCGTATGGACGAAGCGTATCCCGGACTGCAGGCGGCGCTGCGGCCGGACTGGCGCGGCGGCGCGTATGGCGAGGTGCTGGACGGGGGCGAGATCGCGGTCGGCGATCCCGTGCAATGGGTGGATGCGTCAACGCCGGCACCGACGGAGGGGGCACAATGACGTCGAAGGTGACCAAGTCGGACGCGGAGTGGCGGCGGCAGCTGACGCCCGAAGAGTACCACGTGACCCGCGAGGGGGGGACGGAGCCTCCGTTCAGCGGGCGCCATGACCGGTCGGCGGCCGACGGGGTCTACCGTTGCGTGTGTTGTGGCGAGATCCTGTTCGCAGCCGACGCCAAGTTCGACTCCGGCACCGGCTGGCCGAGCTTCTCGCGCCCGGCGAGTCCGGAGCGCGTGCACGTGAAGCCGGACGACAGCCTCGGCATGCGCCGCACCGAGGTGGTGTGTCGGGCGTGTGACGCCCACTTGGGACACGTCTTCGATGACGGTCCCGCGCCCACGGGGCAGCGGTACTGCATCAACTCGGTCGCGCTCCGGCACGATCCCGACGCGAGGGGGGGTGGAGCCGGCTGATCCCCGAGTCGTACCACGAGGCCCGCACTCGCTGAGATCGCGGGTCTAACTCTTGGCCCGCGGCGTCCGCCTTCCCGGCGCCGCGGCAGGTTCAGGTGACGTGCCGTGACGTTGGTCCTGCTGGTGTCGATCGCGGTTCGCGTGGCCGCCGTGGTGTGGTCGGTCGTGCTCTTGCGTCGGTTACGCGATTGGCGCATGGGCTTCGTCACGGCGCTGGTCGCCCTCATGACGCTGCGCCAGGTGCTGACTCTCGTCACCGAAGCACCTTCCTGGACGCTGCGCAGCACCGCCACGCTGACCGAGCTGCCGGGCCTGGCCGTCAGCGTCCTCACCTTCCTGGCCGTGATCGCCCTCGAACGCATTCTCACGGCGCGGACCCGTGCGGAAGAGCGCCTGCGGCTCTCAGAGGAGCGCTACCGCACCCTGGTACGCGGCGCCCTGTACGGGATTTATCGGTCCACGGAGGCGGGCACGCTGGTGATGGTGAACCCCGCCCTGGCTCGCATGTTGGGATACAGCCACGACGACGAGCTGGTGCGCTTGGGCGAGGCGGGCCTATATGCCGACCCTGCCGACCGTGCCCGCTTGGTGGAGCAGTACCGGGAGCGGGAGACGGTGGAGGGCGTCGAGATCCGCTGGCGGCACAAGGACGGCCGCCCGCTGGTCGTCCGCCTGAGCGGCCGCCCGGTGCGGGGGCCCAACGGCGCCTTTGAGGGATTCGAGATGGTCGTGGAGAACGTGACGGAGCGCCGCCAGCTGGAACGCCAGCTACGACAGGCGCAGAAGATGGAAGCCATCGGCCAGCTCACCGGCGGGGTCGCCCACGACTTCAACAACCTGCTCACCGTCATCATGGCGAATGCTGAACTCGTGACGGGCGCGCTGCAGCCCGATCAGGGCGAGGCGCGCGCCGACCTCGATGAGCTGATCGCAGCCGCGCGCCGCGGCTCCACCATGGTGCGGAAGCTCCTGGCCTTCAGCCGGCGCGAGCTCCTGACGCGGCGGCGCCTCGACCTCACGAAGATCGCCGCGGACGCGGCCACGATGTTGCGGCGCATCTTGCCCGAGCACATCGAGATCCGGGCCCCCGAGTCCGCCCCGGTGTGGGTGGAGGCCGACCCCGGCGCCATCGAGCAGATGCTGATCAACCTGGCAACCAACGCGCGCGATGCGATGCCGGCGGGCGGGGTCTTGGAGTTCACCACCGGCGTGGCACACTTGGATGAAGACACGCGCGCCGCGAACCCCCAGCTCACCCCGGCCCCCTACGCCCGGGTCGCGGTCCGTGACACGGGCGTCGGCATGGACGACCACACGATGGCGAAAGTGTTCGAGCCGTTCTTCACGACCAAGCCGCCCGGCATGGGGACGGGTCTCGGAATGGCCATGACCTTTGGGCTGATGCAGCAGCACGGCGGCCACGTGGACGTCGCAAGTGAGCGCGGCATCGGGACGACCGTGTCACTCTATTTCCCCATCGCCCTCGACGCGGCGAGCGGACCGGTCCTCGCCCAGACCACGAGCCAGCTTACTGGCCGCGCAGAGACGACGTGAACAGGTAGTCGTTGTCCTTCCTGGCACTGTGGCATGCCTGACAGCCGTCCACGCGTCCCGAGGCTTCCACCGTGCCGTCCGTCAGGCGCTTCACGAAGAACCAGTCGTTGTGGCTCGTGTTGTAGCCGCGGCTCTTGTACATGACCGTGACCGCGGCCAACGTCGAGTCGGGCATGTAGTTCTCTTTGACGATGATCGCGCCGGCGGGCATGGAACCGGCCTTGGTCGTGATCGCGTTCTGTGCCGCCCCGTTCACGTAGGTGGTCAGAAGCATGCCGTGCGGCTCCTGCCCTCCGTACAGGCGGCCCTTGCCGGGCCAGAGCGGCCAGTTCTGCTGATAGCCGGCCTGCGTCAGGTGGGCCCAGACTGCCGCGGCGGTCGTGTCCGGACGGGCGGCCGCCTGCTCCTCAGCGGTCT
Source organism: Gemmatimonadales bacterium (assembly GCA_041613315.1). GTDB lineage: Bacteria > Gemmatimonadota > Gemmatimonadetes > Gemmatimonadales > GWC2-71-9 > JBFJHJ01. The sequence goes on along the minus strand of JBFJHJ010000041.1, from coordinate 4,104 downwards.
GGCCCCGCTCGCCGCCGTAACATCCCAGCACACCCGTGATGAGACCCAACCCGATATACCGAGCGATGGTGTGTCGCGTCATGCTCCCTCCAGAAACAGCCGTGAGTGTAATGTTCGCGCCTGTTGCCACAACGCGCGAGCGGGATCGGCAGTTCCGGATCCCGTGGCTATGGCGCCGCGCGGGGGAGCGGCTCCGGCAGGTCCGCCACCACGTACGCCATCACCGCGAGCGCGGCAACGCACCTGGCCATCTCCGCCGGATCGAGCTTGTCGATGGTGTCCGCCTCCGTGTGATGGTACCAGAAGTAGCGGGACCCATCGACCTGCAGCCCCATCCCGGGCACGCCGGCCCGCATCAACGGCCCGATGTCCGCGCCGCCGCCGGGCCGCGTCACGGCCGCCGCGTCGATCCGCGCCAGCAACCCGCCGATCTCGGCGACGATCGCGTACGCCTCGTCCGTTCCGCCGAACCCGAACCCGATGGGCGCGAAGGCGCCGGCATCCGACTCGATGGCGAGCACGTGGGCGTCCAGCTGGTCGGCGTGGGCGTCTCGATACGCCCGACCGCCGCCCAGGCCGTTCTCCTCGTTGGTCCACAACACGACTCGGATGGTGCGGCGCGGACGCAGGCCGAGCCGTGTGAGCAGCCGCACCGCCTCCCACGCGGCGACGCTGCCGCCACCGTCGTCCATCGCGCCCTGTCCGACGTCCCACGAGTCGATGTGACCACCAACCACGACCACCTCGTCCGGGCGCTCCCGGCCCACCAGCTCAGCGACGACGTTCCGTGACGGGACATCCGGGTGGAGCCGCGCGGCCATGCGCAGGCGCACGACCACCCGTTCGCCCCGGTCCTGTAGCCGCTGGAGTAACTCGGCGTCTTCCACGGTGATCGCCGCGTGCGGGATGCGGCGAGCGGTATCGGCGTACTGCATGCTGCCAGTATGCGGCGTCTGGAGCGACACGGGCGTCACCGACCGGATGAGGCTGGCCACCGCCCCCACCCGCGCGGCCGCCACCGCGCCGGCCACACGGAAGCGCACGGTCTCGCCATAGGTGGTGAACGGCACGTTGAACACCACGATCTTCCCGGCCGCCTCTCCCGCCCGCATGGTGAGCTCCTCAAAGCCGCGCACCACCAGGACCGGCGCCGTGATCCCGCCGCGCGGCGTCCCGACGCTGCCGCCGAGACCGAGCATCGGGAGCCGACGGGCACGGGGCGACACCAGCTCGGCCGATTCTTGCCCGCGCACCCAGCGGGGGACCATGACCGGTTCGCCCCGCACGTTGGCCAGCCCATCGGCCTGCATCTCACGCAGGATCCAGTCGATGGCGCGCTCGAGACTCTCCGAACCGCTGAAGCGGTGTCCGAAGCGGTCCACGAGCACCGCGAGCCGCCGATAAGCGGCGCTGTCGGACAGCGCCGCATCGATGATCCGGTCCGCCGCAGCCCGATATTGTTGAACGAGGCCGGGCTCCTGCGCTGCGAGGGCACTGGGAAGAGACACGAGCACCGCGAGCCGCAGCGGGAGACCGAAGCTGCACGGCGAGCGTCGGCGCCGGTTCGATGCCATGATCACGTCCGTGGCTGGGTGCGCGTGTCGCGATGTGGCGAGCGTCGTGCGGTGGCGGCCCTGCGCCACTTACGGTTCCGCCGTCGAGTCGTAGCTCATCACGAATTCCAGGAACCGAGACACCGCGGGCATGTCGGGCCCCACATAACGGATGCTGTGGGCGTCGGGCCGCTCGACGATGGGGAGGTACGCGAGGAGCTGCGCCGGCCGGTAGTTCTTGAATCGGACGTCGAGGGTCACGGGCGTAGACACCACGAACGGGCGGAACGTCCGGAGCCGTGCCAACGCGGCACGGGTCTTGGCCTCGATGAGCGCGTACGCCGCCTCCGGCGTCAACGTGCGCGCGGCGTGAAACCCGTAGCTCCACTTGACCACGGCGCCTTCGACGTTCCCCAGAAGCGCCTGCGCCTCGCCCACCGCGGCATCGTCGCCCGAGATCATGATCACGGGCACGCCGAAGTGCCCCGCGATGGCGGCGCTCAAGCCCGCCTCCGGCACGGTTCGACCGTTCAGCCGGACGTCAGCGAGCCGGGCGCTCGAAATCGTGTGGGCGCGCACACCCTCGGGATTCGTCGTACCCGCGTGATACCCGAGGAGGACGGCGGCGTCGAAGGTGGAATCGATCCCCTCCATCATCATCAGCGGTCGGGGCCAGGAGCGCACGATCGTCACGTCGCCCGGGAACATCTCGATCAACAGGTTCTCCCCGTTCCCGTGGGAGTCGCTCACCAGTATGTCCGTCACGCCGGCAGCCCGGGCGCCACGGATCGCCGCCAGCACTTCGCGCGTCATGAACTCGCGGAAGCGCGGATACTCGAACCCCGCCGGACCGAGCTGGTCTCCCGTGACTGCGCCGACGACGCCCTCCATGTCCGCGGAGATGTAGAGCTTGAGCCCGCGGCGCTGCGCACCCGCGTCCTGGGCATGCCCGATCCAGAGGCACCCGGCGAGCGCCACCGCGGCCAGCCGTCGCGCGTGCATAGTCCCTCCTGTGATGGCGTGGCCCTAAGCTACCCCGCCGCGTCCCTGGCCGTGAGGGTCACCGACGGATATGCTCATCGCGAACCGCCGGCGGCGCGCTACCGCGCCCCGAGCCGACCGCCCGCGAAAGGAGTGTCCATGCCCCGCCGATGCCTCGTGCCGCTCATCGTGGCACTCGTTGGCGCGTCGCCGCTCGCCGCGCAGGACCGGCGGGCCGCGCAGATCGACGCCGTGTTCGCCGACCTGAACCGCGGTGACGCCCCGGGGTGCGCCGTCGGCGTCGTGCATGAGGGCGTGCTGCGGTTTGCCAACGGGTACGGGATGGCCAACCTCGAGCGACGTGAGCCGATCACGCCGTCCACGGTCTTCTATCTCGCGTCCGTGTCGAAGCAGTTCGTCGCCGCCAGCGCCGCGCTCCTCGCCGTCCAAGGACGGCTCTCGCTCGACGACGATGTCCGCCGGTATGTGCCCGAGCTGCCCGACTACGGCGCCCGCATCACCATCCGCCATCTCCTGCATCACACGAGCGGCCTGCGCGACTATCTCGAGCTGATGGGGATGGCCGGGATGTCGCTTGATGAGGCATGGACGCCGGATACCATCCTGGCGCTGGTGGCTCGTCAGGCAGGACTCAACTTCCCACCGGGCGCGCGGTATCTCTACAGCAACACCGGCTATTTCCTGATTCCGATCATCGTGCAGCGCGTGACGGGGCACCCGTTGCGGGCGTGGACCGCGACGCACCTCTTCGGTCCCCTGGGAATGGAACACAGTCATTTCCACGACGACTGGCGCCACGCGGTGGCGCGACGGGCCCTTGCCTACCGGCCGGCGGACGGCGGCGGCTATGAGGTGGACTTCCTACCGCGCTTCGACCAGGTGGGCTCGGGCGGGTTGCTGAGCACGGTCGAGGATCTCGCCCGCTGGGATGGCCACTTCGACAGCGGCACCGTGGGCGGGCCCGCCCTCCGTCAGCTCCAACTGACCCGCGGCGTGCTCGCCGATGGCGACACGCTCGACTATGCGCTCGGGCTCGAGCTCGGCGAGTACCAGGGGCTCCGCACGGTGGAGCACGGCGGCTCGATGATGGGCTTCCGCACGTATTCCCTCCGGTTCCCGGATGAGCGGCTCACGGTCATCTGCCTGTGCAACCGCGCGGACGCCAACCCCAGCGCGCGGGCGCGACAGGTCGCGGACGTGTACCTGCAGGACCGCTTTGCCACCGCGCTCGCCGCCTACGCTGGGACGTACCGGTCGGAGGAGCTTGGCGTCACGTGGCACGCTGAGGTGGCTGGCGCGTCGCTCACCGTCCGACGGCCCGGCGAGGAGGCGACGCCGCTCCGGTCCGCCGGGCGTGATCGCTTTCGGCATCCGCGCGGCCAGGAGATCCGGTTCCTGCGGGAGGGCGGCCCGGTTGTCGGGTTCGAGCTCAACGGCGGCCGCGCGCAGGGCATTCGGTTTCACCGGGTGGGCGGCTGACGGCCCGGCGTCAGTCGTCGAGCGTGAACCCGATGGTGACGCGGACCTGCCAGTGCGCGATCTTGCCGTT
>JBFJHJ010000040.1:0-23012 GCA_041613315.1 Gemmatimonadales bacterium | reverse complement strand
GGGGCAGCCGGTGGGCGACCACCGGCCGCCCCCGCGGACGGAGGACGATCTCCACGGCGTCGGCGAGATCGCGGCGGAACTGCTGCGCCGCGGCCGCCGCCAGGTCCCGATCCTCGATCAGCAGGTCCAGCTCGTAGTTCCCGAGCAGGCTGGACGGATTGAGGTTACTGGAGCCGACCTTGAACCATATGTCGTCGGCGATGGCGGTCTTGGCGTGGAGCATGGGCCCCCGGTACTCCCAGATCCGCGCCCCGGCTTCGAGCAACTCGCGGTAGCCGACCCGGGTCAGGGCCCGGATCGTCGGGATGTCGGTGACCCCCGGGACCAGGACCCGCACATCCGCCCCGTCGCGGGCGGCGTCGATGAGGCTCCGATAGAGCGGGGTGGGGGCCACGAGATACGCGTCGGTCAGCCAGAGGCGCTCGGCGGCGCCCGCGAACAGCAGCTCCATCGTCCGGTACAGCCGGAGCCGGCCCGGGATGCCGTCGACCACCCGCACGAGGGCACCGCCGCATGCCTCCGGCCGAGCCGGGACCGACTCGGTCGAGGCGCCCACGCCTCCTTCCCGCCGGTGCCAGAGTCGGAGGAAGCTCAGCTCGAGCGCCGGCACGGCGGGACCGCACACCTCGACGGCCGTGTCGCGCCAGGCGGCGTGCCCGCGTGCGGCGCTGCCTGCCCACTCGTCGCCGATGCAGATCCCCCCAACCACGGCCCCGGTCCCGTCAGCGGAGACGTACTTGCGGTGATCGCGCCGGACCGACCGGAGGGGCCGGAACGGGTTCACGGGGTTGAAGGTCTGCACCGCGACCCCAGCCTCGCGCAGCCGGCGCCAGAACGCCCGCGACGTTCCGCGGCAGCCGAAGTGATCGTACAACACCCGCACCCGCACGCTGCGGCCCGCAGCGCGGCGCAACTGTGCGGCGAACGCGCGTCCCGTGTCGTCGTCCCTTATGATGTAATTCTCGAAGTGGATCCACCGGCGGGCGCTCTCGATCAGCCGCAGCATGGCGGCGAAGGCTTCGGGCCCGTCCGTGAGATGGGTGACCGCGTTGCCGGGGATGGCACGCGCGGCCGCCGCGCGGTCGAGGGCCCGGGCGAGGTCGCCGCCACCGCTCTGCGGCGGTCGGGTGCGGGCCGGCTGGGTCACGCCGTTCCGAGCCCGAGGCGCGACTCGACGGGGCGCAGCGCCTCGATGACGAACTGGAGGTGGGCGTCGAGCGGCACGCCCAGCTCCTCGGCGCCCTGCTGGATATCGTCACGGCTCACCCCGCGCGCGAACGCCTTGTCCTTGAGCTTCTTCTTCACGCTCTTCACCGTCAGATCCGCGAGACTCTTCGAGGGTCGCACGAGCGCGCAGGCGACGAGGAACCCGCACAACTCGTCCACCGCGAACAGCGTCTTGGCCATGCGCGAGGCACGAGGCACCCCCGTGTACGTCGCGTGGCCCAGGATGGCGGTGCACACCGCCTCCGACACGCCGCGGGCCCGCAGGACTCCCACGCCGTGGGAGGGATGGCCGTCCGTCGGGTGATGCTCGTGGTTCGGATATCGCTCGTAGTCGAAATCGTGCAGCAGGCCCACGATGGCCCAGGCTTCCTCGTCCTCGCCGTCGCGCCGCGCATACGCGCGCATCGCGGCCTCCACCGCGTACATATGCTTGCGGAGGGCGTCGGACTCCGTGTACTCGTGCATGAGGGTCAGGGCGTCATCGTAGGTCATGTCGTTACCGTCCCAGCCAGCGTTCCCGCCAGTATTGGAAGATGATCAGGGGCCACAGGGCGCGCGCATAGTCGCGGGCGCCGCGGCGATGCTCACCCAGAAGGTGCTGAACCCGATCGCCGTGCAACACCCCCTCGCCTCGGAGCCGCGCCGGCGCCAGCAGCCGGTCCACCTCGGGCCGGAGCGAGCCGTTGATCCACGCTCCAACCGGCACGCTCAGCCCGCGCTTGCGCCGACGGACCACGGATCGCGGGAGCCACCGCCGCGCGACCCGCTTGAGCAGCCACTTGGTGGTGAGGCCGCGCACCTTGAGGGACGGCTCGAGCGCGAGCGCGAACTCGGTGAGCCGGTGGTCCAGGTACGGCGAGCGCGCCTCGAGCGACGCGAGCATGGTCGCGCGGTCGACCTTCACCAGCAGCTGGTTCGGGAGGTAGGTGAGATAGTCGAACAGCATGGCGCATCGCAGGACATCGTCGCTCGACACGGCGTCGAATGCGGTGACTGCCGACGCGCCGGCCACCGACAGATCGTCGGCGCCGCTCCCAAACCACGCGACGTGCCGCTCGCCGGGCGGAAGGGCGGCGCCGGCGACGAACCGCTTGAGCAGAGCCTCGAGCGGAACCTTGCCGGACGATGGCGGGAGGGCGTTGACCACCCGCCGCAGGGCGCGGCGCACGGGCGCCGGCAGGCCGGCGAACCACGGCGCCGCCCGATGACCGAGGTAGGTTGGGTAGCCGCCGAACAACTCGTCCGCACCCTCGCCGCTCAGCACCGCGGTCACGTGCTCTCGAGCGGTGCGCGCGAGGAGATACGTGGGAAGCGCCGCGGGATCGGCCACGGGCTCGGCGAGCCGTGACGTGAGCGCCTCGAGGGCCTCACGGCGCGCGGGCTCATCGCACACGACGGCGATGTGCCGCGTCCCCACGGCCCGGGCCAGCCGCGCCGCCGGCGTCCGCTCGTCATAGCCTCGTTCGCCGAACCCTACGGTAAACGTGTGGAGCGCGCCGGGGCCGACGAGGCGGGCCGCGAGTGCTGCGAGCAGCCCCGAGTCCACGACGCCGCTCGTGAACACGCCGATCGGCACGTCGGCCGCCACCTGTCGCGCGACCGCGCCCTGCAGCAGGCGGTCGAGCCGGCGCTCCGCGTCCTCCACCGAATGGCGCTGCGGGGAGACCTCCGCCGGATTCCAGAAGCGGATGGCGGTGTCGCCTCGGGGTTCGAACGTCCGGACCGTTCCGGGCTCGACGCTGCGGATGTCGGCGAACAGGGTCCGCGGTTGTCGCACGTAGCCCAGCGTCGTGAGGTCGCCCACCGCCGCTGGGTCGAGCTCGCGGGAGCGCGTTGGGTCCTCGAGCAGAGCCTGGATCTCGGACCCGAACCACACGTCCGGTCCCGTGCGGGTGTAGAACAGCGGCTTCTCGCCGGCTCGGTCGCGCGCGAGCACGAGGCGGCACCGGGACGCGTCCCACAGGGCGATGGCGAACATCCCGTCGAGGTCCGTGAGACCATCGGGACCGCGGTGCAGGTAGAGCGGGAGGATCGGTTCGATGTCGGACCGCGAGCGGTACGGGTAGTCCGCGTAGCGGCGGCGCAGGTCCGCCGTGTTGTAGATCTCGCCGTTACAGGCGAGCCACACGGTGCCGGACGGGTCGCGGAACGGTTGGTCGCTCCGGGGGTGCGGATCCACCACCCGGAGGCGCTCGACGCCGAGCCGCGCGGCGTCGTTGGTGAGGGCCCCTCGGCCGTCGGGTCCCCGGTGGGTAAGGCGGGCGCCCATCCGCTCGAAGCTTTCGGGTGTGCGGAGGGAACCGCCTCCGGTGGCCGCCCCGCCGTAGATCCCGCACACGGGCTAGCGGTCCGCTCGGGCGAGATCGGCGAGGACGCAGGGGCCGTAGGCAGCGTACTTCCGCGTCTCCGCGAGGAGGCCGAGCCGTCCGGCGAGGATGCGCCGCGATTCGTGGTCGTCGGCCCGAACGACGAAGACGCGCGGCCGCCGGCAGGGCAGGAGAACCGAACGCCACCAGTCGGCCGGTTGGAGAGTCTCCGCCGCCGAGGCCAGACGGTCGTAGTGACGGGACACGTAGTTGCTCGTGAGCTCGCTCCCGTCCGCGCTGGCGAGCACGATCGGTCGGCGCAGGTAGAAGGGGAGCGAGGGCGGGAAGGCCCGGACCCCGATCACCTCCGTGCCGGGGGCCGCGGCGGCCTCGACGGCCGCGGCGATCTCCACCGCCGAGCGGTCGCGGCCGATCTCGCGCATGAGCGAGAGGCTCACGAACGGGATGGCCGCCACCGGGAGGCTGAGCGCCAGGAGCGCCACGGGCGCGGTGCGTGCCGCGAGCCACGCGGCAATCCCGGCCGCAAGGCAGACGACGCCGAGGGCGCGCGCCGTCGCCGGGATCGCCGCGGCGACGGCCGGCGTCGCGGGGACGAGGTCCGGGATCGCACGATCCCCGATCAGGAACGCCGCGCCCAGTCCCGCGAGCGTGACGGCAGCCGCCCGGACGCCGGGGAGCCTGTTCGCGGCGCGGCGCCAGGTGGCCGCGACGAACAGTCCGACCGCCGGCATCAGCGGCAGGATGTACTGCGGCCGCTTGGACTGGGACAGCGTGAAGAAGACGAGTGGCATGACGATCCACAGCGCGAGGTACACGACCAGCGGATCGCGTGGCGTCGTGAGGCGTCGTCCCGTCGCTCCAACCGACCGACCGAGCGTGTGGGCCGCCCCGAGCGCCACCGCCGACCAGGGGAGCGCGGCCGCCGGGAGAATCACCAAGAAGTACCACAACGGCCCGCTGCGTCCCAGCGCGTCGGTCGTGAGGCGCGCCGCCGTTTCGGTCACGAGGGCATACTGAAGAAAGCCCGGGACCTCGCGTGACACGGCGAAGAGCCACGGCAGGACGATCGCGGCGAACAGCAGCACGGCCACGGGATCGGCCAGCGCGCGCCAGGCCCGCCGCCACGCGACGTAGGGCAGCGCGACGAGGAGCGGAAGCGCCAGCGCGATAGGCCCCTTCGTGAGGACACCGAGCCCCATGGCGGCCCACGCCGCGGCACACCAGGCCGCCGCCGAGTCCTCCCCGCCACCGCCACGCCATCCGCTGTCCGCCGTCCGTGATCCGGGTGGTGACACGATCTCGTCCGGGTGGCGCGCCGTCGCCGCCTGCGCCGCGACGTAGAACGCCACGATCGCCGCGACGGCGAAGAAGGTGAGCGCGCTGTCGAAGATCACGGTGCGGGCGTAAGCCAACGTGAACGGTGTCGCGGCCGTGGCCAGGGCGGCGACCCACGCGGCGTCACGGCCGAGCGTTCGGTGGGCGAACCAGGCGACGAGCGCGATCGTAGCGATGGTGAAGAGCAGGGAGGGGAGGCGCGCCGCGCCAGGCGTGGGTCCCAGCAGTTCCATGGTCAGGGCGCCGGCCGCGAAATAGAGGACCGGCTTGTCCACGTAGGGGACGCCGTTCAACCGCGGGAGCACGTAATCGTTCGAAGCCGCCATCTCCCGCGCGACCTCGGCGTTCCGACCCTCGTCCGGGTCGAGCAGGGGGTAGGATCCGACGCCGAACCCGAACGCCGCGGCGAGGAGCGCGGTGCACGCGCCGAGCAAGAGCGTCCGCCAAGAGATTGTCACGCTGTGAAGGACGGGTATAGTGAAGGAAGCGTATGGGCGACCGCGAACGGGCGCTAAAGCTATTCGAGCGCGCCTACGAGTGCCAGCGCGAGGGCGATCTCGAAGGTGCGGAGCGGCTGTATCAGGCCTCCATCGCCGAGAGTCCCACGGCGGAAGCGTACACGTTTCTCGGCTGGGTGTACGGGATGCAGCGGCGTCTGGACGAGGCCATCGTGGAGTGCAAGCGCGCGATCGCGGTAGACCCCACCTTCGGTAATCCCTATAACGACATCGGCGCGTATCTCGTGGAGCTCGGCCGGGAGGAGGAGGCGATCCCCTGGTTCCAGCGGGCGACTCAAGTGCCCCGGTACGCGTCCCGCCACTTTCCCCACATGAATCTCGCGCGCATCTACGAGGGTCGCGGGCGCTACCTCGAGGCGCTGGCCGAGCTCACCCGGGCCGCGGCGGAGTCGCCCGACCACGCGCCCATCACGTCGGCGATCCGGAGGATCCAGAGCCGCGTGAACTAGGCCCGGTGGCGACGGTGATCGGCACCTCGGTGTGAATATCGTCGTCCACGGTGATGTCGAAGCGGTACCGGCCCGCTTGCTGGAACGGCACGTCGAACACGAGGATCGCCGCCGCCTCGATCTCGAGGACGCCGGCCGGCGGCTCGGAGAAAGTGACGGTCCCATCGCCGCGCAGGACCTCGCCGCCGTCGTGATCGCTGAACACGATCCGTACGCGGTGCGTGCCGACCTCGGTGCGGGTGCCCTTGAGCCGGAGAACGAGATGGGTCCTGGGGTGCACGGCCGGGAACTGCGGGACCCAGATGTGCTGGAAGATCCCCATGGCCGAGAGCTTCCCATACTGATCGACGACGGCGTAGTCGCAGACGACCGCGAAATCGATCTTCATGTCGCTCGACGGCGAAGGGTGGTCGTCAGTTCCCGAGCCCGAAGGTGGCGAGCGTTCGGGTGAGCGCGTCGGGCGCCGTCATCGGCGCGGCGCACTGAGTCCCCGCGCAGACATAGGCGCGGGGTGCCGCGCCGTCCAGCATCGCCTGCAAGACGGGGGGCAGCCGGTTCCGGGAGGTGGCGTCGGGCGCGAGCCGGGTCAGCACCTTGCGCGGCCGAAAGGCCGCGCGCGCGGCGCGGTGGAGCCGCATCGTCGCCTCGTCGTCTTCTCCAACCACCACCACGTGGGTCAACGGCATCAGTGCCCAATCGGCGGCCCGAAGCAGCGTCGCGCCGAACACCGAGAGCTCGGCGAGCCCGCCGGCGAACGCATCGAGCAGCGCGCGGCACCGCTCGCTCCACCGCTCGTCCCCGGCATGCGCCGCGAGGCGCGCGATCACGATGCCGGCGACCCCGTTGGGAGAGGGCGTCGGTGCATCCTGCGCCGGCGTGAGCTCGTGCGCGAGGAACCCGACGCCGCCTCGGCCGCGTGCCGTATCCCGCAGGCCGCCGTCGTCGGCGCGGTAGTCCCGCCAGACCAGCTCCATGAGCCGACCGGCCCGGTCCTGCCAGGCGTCGTCGCCCGTTGCCTCGTAGGCGTCCAAGGCCGCCGCCGCGGCTTGGACCTGGTCGTCCAGGATGCCGTCCACGTCGCTTCCCGGGGCATGGCGCATCCCGCCCGCGAGATCGGGCGCGGCGGCCTCCCGAAACAGCCGTTCGAGCGTCGCGAGCGCGTGGCGCTCCAAGTCGGGGCGATCCAGAAACGCGGCGGCCTCGAGCATCGCCGAGGCCATCATCGCGTTCCAGCCGGTGTAGAGCGTGCGATCCACGAAGGGCGTGGGCCGCGCGTCCCGCGCGCGCTTGAGTTTGGCGCGGCCGGCCGCGAGCAACCGTTCGACGTCCTCGGGGGTGCGCTGCATCGCCGCCGCGATCGCCTCCGGTGGCTGCCGGATCCACAGGACGTTCTTACCGGCGTGGTGATGCATCTCCCCGGCCTCGTCGATGTCGTAGTGGCGCGTGAGCGCCTCGAACTCGTCCGGCGCCACGACCGCGCGCGCCTCGTCCGGGGTCCACGTGAAGTAGTCACCGTCGTCGTCGGGTCCCACGTCGGCGTCTTGCGACGCGTGATAGCCTCCGGCGGGATCGGACATGACCTCGCTGACCCACCGGACGATGCCGTCGATGACTTCGGTGTAGAGCTGCCCCGCGTCTCCCGGGGGAGAAGGGGCCGCGGGGGCAGGAGCGGCCGCGGCCCCCGCCGCGTGCACGTACGCCCGGAGCAGCTCCGAATTGTCGTACAGCATCTTCTCGAAATGCGGCACGATCCACCGCGCGTCCACGGCGTAGCGGTGGAAACCGCCACCCACGTGATCCCGGATGCCACCACGGGCCATCCCCGAGAGCGTGCGCTCCACGATCTCCCACTGCCACGTCTGGCGCGTGTCGAACCAGCGGTTGAGCAGGAAGTCACACGCGCCCGGGTGCGGGAACTTGGGCTGGGCGCCGAACCCGCCGTGGCGGAAATCAAACTGGCGGGCCATGTGGTCGGCGGCCTCGGCGAGGACCTCGGGGGAGAGCGAACCCTGCGTCGCCTCGGTCCGAGCGGCCCGGAGGCGTCCGGCGATCTCGCCGGCCTGCCTCGCGACCCGCTCGGGGTCCTCACGGTACAGACGGGCCAGCTCGGTGAGGACGGCGCGAAACCCCGGCCGGCCGTGTTTCCCGTCCGGCGGGAAATACGTGCCGCCGTAGAAGACGTCGCCATCGGGCGTGAGGAACGCCGTCAAGGGCCAGCCGCCCTGACCGGTGAGGGCCTGCACGGCGCGCTGGTAGCGTGCGTCCACATCGGGCCGCTCGTCACGGTCCACTTTGATACACACCCAGTCGCGGTTGAGCAACTCGGCGATCTCGGGATCTTCGTACGACTCGTGGTCCATCACGTGGCACCAGTGACACCACACCGCGCCGATGTCGAGCAGAATCGGTCTTGCCTCGCGGCGCGCGCGCGCGAACGCCTCGTCGCTCCACGGATACCAGTGGACAGGCTGATCTTTCGCCGACCGGAGATAGGACGACTGCTGGGTCGCGAGGCGCGCGGTCATGTGGTGTATGATGGGAGCACAACGGACGTAAGGGAAGTGTCACCCGTTACCCGTTGTTCGGTCGTCCCTGGCCTGGACCGGGTCACCCGTCTCGCACCCGGCTCAGGGAACGCACGTCCCTGATCACACCGTCGAGGCCGGGCACAGCGTGTGCACGGGACAGATCTCGCACTTGGGGCTCCGCGCCACACAGATCTGTCGCCCGTGGTGGATGAGGAGGTGAGAGAAGTCGGTCCAGTCTTTGCGCGGCACCAGCCGCATGAGGTCCTGCTCGATCTTTTCGGGATCGTGTTTGGTCGTCAGCTTCAATCGGTTCGCGATCCGGCGCACATGGGTGTCCACCACCACGCCGTCGTTCCGGCCAAAGGCCGTCCCGAGGACGACATTGGCCGTCTTTCGCCCCACGCCCGGCAGCGCCGTGAGCTCGTCCATGGTGCGCGGCACGTCGGCGCCGTGCCGCTCCAGCAGCGCCTGCGCCATTCCCAGGATCGACTTGGTCTTGTTCCGGTAGAAGCCGGTGGATTTGATGTCCTCCTCGAACGCCGCGGGATCGGCGTTCGCGTAGTCGGCGGCGGTCCGGTATTTCGTGAAGAGCTCGCGCGTCACCATGTTCACCCGCACGTCGGTGCACTGGGCGCTCAGGATGGTCGCCACGAGCAGCTGGAGTGGGTTCTCGTGGTCGAGCGCGCACCGCGCCTCCGGGTAACGACGCCGGAGCTTCCGGATGATGGGCCGAGTGCGCTCCTTGGCGTTTCGGAGGCTGGGGCGCGCCGCGACGCTCCTGGTCTTCGTCACCCCCGTGCCCTCCGTTGCCGCGCGTGATCGAGGAAGCCGTCCACCGGTCGGGTGTTGAGCACCTGGGCCGGCGTAAGCCATCCCTTGCGGGCGATCGCCACACCCAGCTCCATGTTCGGCATCCCCGCGACGCTGTGCGCGTCCGCTCCGATGGAAATCGTGACGCCGCGTGCGACCGCGTCGCGGACGGCCTGCCAGTCCAGGTCCAACCGCTGGGGATCCGCGTTGATCTCGATCGCCACGCCGGTGGCCGCCGCCTTGTCGAACACCGCATCCCAGTCCACCGGGTACGGATCGCGCGAGAGGAGAAGTCGCCCAGTGGGATGTCCCAGGATCGCCATGTGCGGATCGTCCATCGCCGTGAGGAGGCGGTCGGTCATCTGGCGGCGCGTCATACCGTGGCGGGAATGCACCGAGGCGATGATGAAGTCGAACGAGGCGCGGACTTCGGGTGTGTAATCGAGCGTGCCGTCGAACAGGATGTCCGCCTCGACGCCCTTGAGCACCCGCAGGCCCAGGCCCTCGGCGTTGACCGCGTCGATCTCCGCGTGCTGGCGGTGGATGTCGGCGGCGCTGAGGCCACCGGCGTAGGTGGACGCCTGACTATGGTCGGTGATGCCGACGTACGCGTAGCCCGCCGCCCGCGCCGCCTCGGCCCACTCCCGCACCGTGCTTCCGCCGTCGGAATAGTCCGAGTGGCAATGGATGAATCCGCGGATGTCGCCCACCGTCACGACCGCCGGGAGCCGCCCGGCGACCGCCGCCTCCACCTCGCCGCGCCCCTCACGGAGCTCCGCCGGGATGCAGGGCAACGACAGCGCTCGGTACACGTCCCCCTCGTCGTGAGTCGGCAGGCGCACCCCGTCCCGCTCCAATCCGGTGTCGTGCCACGTCACCCCCACAGCCGCCGCGCGGGCGGCCAGCGCCTCGAGGTGCTCCGCACTGCCGGTGGCTCGTACCAGCTGCAGCCCGAACGTGTCGGGTCCCGACCAGTACACGTCCGCCACGGTCCCGCTGGTGAAGCGTAAGGTCAAGGCGCGATCGGACTCGGTGACGAACTCTCGCACCCCCGGCACCGCACCGAGGCGCCGAAGCAGCGCTCCGGGCTCACCCGCGAGCTCCACGACGAAGTCCAGATCGCGGATCAACTCGCGGCGGCGTCGTACGCTGCCCGCCACCTCCGCACGCATCACCCCGGGCAGGCCCGAGAGCACCTTCGCCAGTGCCGCCGCTTCCTCCAGCGCGTGGTGCAGCAAGCGGAACTCGCTCGCCTGCCGCAGGAACTGGATCCCCTTGAGAATGTTGTCGGCGGTCTTGGTCCCAAAGCGGGGGAGGCTCGCGAGCCGGCCATCCCGCGCCGCCTGTTCGAGTTCCCCCATCGTGTCGATGTGCAGGGTGTCATAGATCTGACGGACTTTCGCGACGCCCAGGCCCGAAATGCGCAGCATCTCCACCAGCCCGGGGGGAACGCGGTCCCGGAGGTCCTCCAGGATCCGGCTGGTGCCGGTACCCAGCACCTCGCCGATCACCTCGAGCGTCGCCGGACCGATGCCCTTGAGCGCGGCCAACTCGCCGCTCGCCAGTCCCTCGCGCAGGTCGCCCTGATACGCCTGCACCGCGCGGGCGGCGGTTTCGTATGCCCGGATGCGGAAGTGGTCCTCACCGGTGAATGCGAGGTAGGCGGCGATCTCCTGGAGCGCCTGTGCGACGTCGTGTCGGTCCATGAAAGCACGCCGTCCGTCATCCGTTACCCGTGTTCCGTTCGCGCGGCGATCGAAGCGGGGACGGCCGGGCGTGACGGCGACTTGCGAGGCCGCACTCCGCCGCACGGCATACGGACGACGGGAAACGGACAGAATGGTCACATCTTTCCCCAACCTACCCCGCGGCTACCGCCAACGCGAGTTGCACCAGATGCAACAGCTCACCCGTCGTCACGAGGGATCGCACGCCGGCCCGGTCGCCTCCCTCGAGCACGCTCGCGAAGGGCGGCGTGCGCGACGCCGCCCGCGCCTCCAGGACCTCGGCGGGCGTCGCCGTCACCGCGATCTGGCTGAAGCCGTCGCGATCCGGGCGCAGCCCGAGCACGGCCACCGCCGTGATCTCGCGCCCGTCGCCCGACGAGACGACGAACACGCCGTCCAGGGGCTCGGGTGGGTCGTCCGGACCGACGCGCGCCCAGAACCACCGCTCGGGCAGCTGGACATAGCAGGCGCCGGACGGCACCGGAGGGAGCACACGAGGTGGGTCGCCGCCCAGCGCACCATCGAGCGCCGAGCGCTCCAGCGCAACGACTCGGCGGCCGGCGTCCCAGAACAGGAATGCGACGTACAGCGTATGGAGATACTCGGCGGCCGCCTGCGGCGCGGCGGCGATGAGCTCCGGCGTTTCGATCTCGGCGAGAATCCGCTGCACCGCCGGCAGCGCGGCAAACGACGCCCGATGGCCCGCGCCGGTCCCACGAGCAGCCGCCTCGCGGCGGACCGTCGCGAATCGCGACTCGGCCAGGTCCGCGAACGCGTAGGTAAAGGGGTCCAGCCGGTTCACGCCGCCGTCGGTAGAAATCCGTCGAGCACCTCCACAAACCGGTCGAACTCCTCTACGTAGGGCACGTGCCCGGAGTGCTCGAAGATCTCGAACGGGGCGCCCAGCACCCGTGCCGTGCGCTCGGCGCTCTCGAGAGGGATGGGATCGTACCGCCCGTGCGTTACCAGGGCCGGCACCGAGAGCGCACGCAGGTCGCCGGTGAGGTCGTACGCGCCGAGGCTGGCCCACACCTCCTGCTGGGTGCGTCCCGTCACCCGAAACGGGGTGAGGTCGCGGGCCCGTTCGGGATCTCGGAAGTAGCCGGCGACGGAGAGCTCGAACAGCCGCTGGCGGTAGGCCTCGGGATCGCGCTCGCGCAGCTCCGACGCTTGGAGAGCGCGGCGTGCCTCCACGATACGCGGATCGCGCATGCGCTCGGCGAACCGAGCCTCGAACGCGCGCCGGTGCGCCACCGTGATCGCGGCGGGCGAGACGAGCGCGAGCCGCGCCACCCGCGTCGGATGCGTCACCGCGAAGAGGAGCGCGAGCAGCCCGCCCCACGAATAGCCGAGCAGCGGCGCGGCGGCGAGGTCCCAGTAGTCCAGCAACGCCTCGAGATCCGCCACCTGTCGACGCCAGCCGACGGGCACGTCGCGCGCCACAGCCGAGCGACCGCCCCCCCGCTGATCGTAGTAGCGAAGCCGGCGCCCCGTGGCGAGCGCGTCGAACTGGGGAAGTAGGTAATCGTGATGGGCCCCCGGCCCGCCGTGCAGGACCACCACGTCCGGACCGGCGCCCACGGTGCGCGTATAGAGCTCGACGCCGTCGACGCCCACCGTCTCCTCGAGCGCCGTCGCGACGCTGCGTGCGCCCTTCACAGGAGCGCCGCCAGCGCGTCGGCCACCTCCCGCACCGCGGCCTCCTCCGCCGCGGGGAAGCCGTCGGGGATGTCGCTGTCGACGTCAATCTGACCCAGGATCTCATCGTTGCGCCGGATCAGGGCCACGAGCTCGGAGCGAGTCTCGACGCTGCACGCCAGATAACCATCGGCCTGCGTCACGTCCCGCACGTTGAGGTCGCGGCGCTCGGCAACGGCGCGGCCGCAGATGCCGGTCCCGACCGGGATGTGTGTGTGGTCGGTCGGGCGCCCGTCGTAGGCTTCGAGCACCAGCTCGTCCCCGTGCACCATATAGAGGTAGATGCCGGTGTACGGCGGACCCGCCGCCCGCAGCTTCGTGGCCACGAGTTGGAGCAGCTCTCGTCGCGAGGCGTTGCGGCAGTACGCGGCATGCAGAGCCCGCACGATCGCGTCGGCGTGCAGAACCGGCTCAGCCACCCCGCCTCCCGAGCGTCGCCGTCAGCTCGATCCGCTGGCCGTCGCGGAGCACGACGAGCGTCACGACGTCACCCGGTGTGTGGCTCCGCAAGGCCTCGGTCATGTCGTAGAGGTTGGTGATCGTGAAGTCCCCGAGCTGAATGAGGGTGTCGCCGCCGCGGACCCCGGCGCTGTCGGCGGGGCTCCCCGCGCGCACGCCCGTCAGCCGCACGCCACCGGGGGATTCGCTCATGTCCGGGATCGTTCCGAGGTATGCGCCGTAACCGCCCCCAGCGATGGGCTGCGGTCGGGGCACGTCCACGAAAGTCGGGGCCTCCCGCCGCGTGGCGAGCGCCCACGCGAGGTCTGCCGCGAGCGCCGCCACCCGTGCCAGACCGGGGGCGTCGATCCGCACCCAGTCGTCGGTCGTGCGATGGTAGTCCGCGTGCGTGTTGGTGAAGAAGTGAATGACCGGAATGCCGCGCCCGTAGAACGAGGAGTGATCGCTCCGCCCCCAGGGATCGGCCACCCGGCTCAGCGGGAGCCCGCGCCGCGCGTTCACCGAATCCAGCAGCGCTGGCCACTCCGGCGCCGACCCCGTCCCGATCACGACGAGCGAGTCGTCTTCCAGCCGCCCGACCATGTCGAAATTGATCATCGCGACCGTGGGACCGCCCGGCGTCGGGTGGCGGGCGTAATGCTCCGAGCCGATCAAGCCGAGCTCCTCGGCGGTGAATGCGACGAACACGACGGTGCGGTGGCTCGACGTCCGCCGCGCCACGAGCAGGCGTGCGGCCTCGATGAGCGCGGCGGTGCCGCTCGCGTTGTCGTCCGCACCGTTATGGACCACGCCCGCGCTGTCGGGATCGAGGCTCCCCATCCCACCCAACCCGAGGTGATCGTAGTGCGCGCCGAGGACGACGGTCTCTCCGGCAAGCGTGCCGCGGCCCGGGATCACCCCGATCACGTTCCGCACCGGTGCCTCCGACGTGATGCCCGCATGCGCCAGAGCCGGCGCGGAGGGATCCAAACGGAACGGCTGGAAGTACCCGTCGGTGCCGCCGGGACGCAGACCCACGTCGCGGAATCGGCGTGCGATATACGCCGCTGCGGAGTCGAGGCCGGCGGTGCCCACGCCCCGGCCTTCCCGGCCGTCGTCCGCGAGCCAGCGCACGTCGGCCTGCACCAGGGCTGCGGCGCTGGGCACTGCCGACTGCGCCTCGAGGGCCCCGGCGAGGACGAGCGCCAGCAGACTCGCGCACCCTATGCCACGTGTCAGCGCGCTCGCGCGATCTCCCGGCGGCCACGGTCGCTGTCGCGCGCCGCGCTGTCGCATCGTGCCCATCGCATTCATGACCCCTCCTGCCTCTCGCGCCAGTTCTCTATCTTACCAGCGCCATGAAAGCTAACAGCCTCGCCGCCTCCCCACGCCTGCTGGCGCTGATTCCGCTTGCGGTAGGGATCAACCTCGCGATGGGCAAGTTCGCGGCGGCGATCGCGCTCCCCGTGTTCCTCGATACGATCGGGACGGTGTTGGTCGCGGCCCTGGTCGGCCTACCGGCCGCGCTCGTGACGGGACTGGTGTCACAGGGCGCGCTCACCTTGCTCGACGGCAAGGTGATGTGGATGGCGTTCCTGCCCGTGCAGCTCACGGTGGCTGTGTATGCGTCATGGGCGGCCGGCCGCTCGCTCTTCGCGACGACCCCGCGGGCCGTCGTGGGCGGACTCCTGCTGGGCGCGGTCGCGGCGACGCTGTCGTGGCCGATCGCCTACCTCGTCTTCGGCGGGGTGACCGCGAGCGGCGTCACCATCGTGACCACGGTCCTCGTGGGCTCGGGCATGCCGCTCAAGTGGGCCGTCTACGCCGCGAGCCTCGGCAACGACGTGCTCGACAAGACGGCGACCTTCTTGCTCGTCCGGGCGATCCTCGTGGCGCTCCCCGCGACCATGGCCGCCCGGTTCCCGGCCGGCGCGCGGGCGTTGGGCCGGGCGTGATCGTCGGCTACACGCCGGGGCGGGGCTTCCTCCATCGAGCCCACCCGTTCACGCCGTTCGCGTTGGCGGGCGCCGCCATCGTCTGGGCGTTCGCGCTGCCGGCGCCGACCGGGCCCGCGCTCTTGGCGGTCGTGCTCGCCGCGGTCGCGCTCGCGGCGCGGCTTCCCGGAGCGTTGGGGACCGCGCTCGTGATGGCCGCGCCCTTCTGGGTGTTTCTGCTCCTCATTCATTGGGGATTCGGCGACACGCCGGGCCGCGCATTGGTCGTGGGATCCCAGGTCACCGCGATCTTGGTCGCGTTCCTCATGGTCGTTGCGGCGGTCCACCCGGCCCGACTCGTGGACGCGCTCGTCGCCCGGCGCGTCCCGTTCGCCGTGGCGTATCTGCTTGCGGCGACCCTCCAGGCGGTGCCGCGGCTCCGCGAGCGAGCGCGCGCGATCCTCGATGCGCAACGCTGTCGGGGGCTCCGCGTGAGCGGCTCGGTGTGGAACCGCGTCCGAGCGGTCGTTCCCCTCACGGTGCCGCTCGTGCTCGGTGCGCTCGCGGAGGTGGACCAGCGCGCGCTGGCTCTCGAGGCGCGGGCGGCGGCGGGGGTCCGACACCGCACGCCGCTCGCCCCGCCGTCGGATACGACGGGCGAGCGTGTGCTCCGGTGGAGCATGGCGGCGGGTGCGGTGGCGGCCGTGCTCCTGCGGGTGCTGTGGTGACCGTCCGGCTCGACGGTGTGACGTTCCGCTACCCCGGCGCGCCCAGCGACGCGATCCGCAACATCAGCGCGGCGTGCGCACCGGGTGCGGTCACACTCGTCACGGGTCGTCTCGGGTCAGGGGCGAGCACGCTGCTGCTCACCGTCGCGGGCCTCGCCCCGCACGCGACCGGCGGCACGCGCGACGGCGTCGTCGAGACGCTCGGCCACGATCCCGCATCCGCGGAAGGTCGAGCGGCGCTCGCCGGGCGGGTCGGCATCCTCTTTTCGACCCCGTGGACCCAACTCTCGGGCATGGCGTACAGCGTCAGCGACGAGGTCGCGTTCGGTCCTGCCAACCTCGGGTGGGACCGCGCGCGGATCGCCGCGAGCGTGACGCGCTCGCTGGCGCTCGCCGGTGCGGCGCACCTCTCCGCGCGCGATCCACGGACGCTCTCGGGCGGTGAGCTCCAACGGGTGATGCTGGCGGCGATCCTGGCGATGGAGCCGGAGGTGCTGCTTCTGGACGAGCCGACGTTGGAGCTCGACGCCGAGAGTGCCGATGCCTTGGTCGCACTCCTTCCCCAACTCGCCGAAGGCGCGGCGCTCCTCGTTGCGACCACCGATCTCGACCGGACCGTCGACGTCGCCGACCGCATCCTGCTGCTGGACCGTGGCCTGCTGGTCGCCGACGGAGCGCCCGCCGACGTGCTCGGCGCGGAGCGCGCCGTCGTCACCGGGGCCAGCACCGCCATTGCGGAGATCACTCGCGCGGCCGGGTGCCCGCCGCCCTACCCACTCACCGTGGACGCCGCGGTGCGGCGATTCGGTGAATGATCGCGCTGCGGCTCGCCGACGTGTGGTTCGCCTATGCCGACGTACCGGTGCTGCAGGCGATCTCGCTGGACATCCGCCAGGGCGAGGCTGTGGCGCTGCTCGGGCGCAACGGCGTGGGGAAGACCACGCTCACCCGCCTCGTCATGGCGCTGCTGCGCCCCGCCCGCGGCGCCGTGTGGGTGGGCGACCGCAACATCGAGGGCCGGGCTCCCGAGGAAGTCGCGCGGCGGGCGGCGTACGTCTTCCAGCACGCCGATCAGCAGCTGTTCGCGAGAACCGTATGGGACGAAGTGGCGTTTGCGCCGCGGCAGCAGGGTGTAGGGCGGGAGGAGGCCGATGCCGTGGTGGCGAGCGCGCTGCGGCGGGTGGGGCTCGATGCGTTGGGCGAGGCCCACCCGTACGATCTGCCGCCCGCGAGACGGAAGCTCGTGACGCTCGCCGCCGCCCTCGCCCAGCGGCCACGACTGCTGGTGCTGGACGAGCCGACGCAGGGGTTGGACCGGGTCGGCACGGCTCGGGTCGCGACGGTGATCTGCGGCCTCGTGGAGGAGGGCGTGGCGGTCCTCGCCGTCACGCACGATTTGGGCGTCGTTGCCGAAGCCTTCCCGCGCGCCGTGGTTCTGGCCGAGGGCCGGGTGGCCTACGATGGCCCGTCTCGCCCCCTGATGCTCGACGGGGAGCGGCTGGCGGCGCTGGGACTGGCCGAGCCGCCGCTCGCACGGCTCAGTCGGGCGCTGACCCTGCCCGATCTCCCGATCACCGCGGCGGACGTCGCGGCGGCGCTGGTCGATCGTTGTCGGGCCTTGGCGTCTCGCGTATCTTCGCCCCGACACCATGCTGAGCCCTGACCACTTCGTTATCACGTTCGCCCGGGGCGTTGAGCTGTTCCGTACGCGCCCCGACGCGGTGCCCGAGCAAAAGACCGCCCTCCGGGCGCTCGTCGCGTTGTCCAAGCTCGGCGAGGTCTCGCTGGCGCTCGACGGCGAGACACTCAAGGTGCAGGACGCGCCCGTCTCCCTGTCCCTTCCCGCCGTCCCGGCACTGATCGTCCAGCTCAAGGCGCATGGCGTCACTGAAGTGCAAATCGCCAAGGACGCCGCGCCGGCGGACTTGCTGAAGCTGGTGCGCAGCTTGGCGCAGGATCCCCGGAGCGGCGCCGACGGGATCGTGGTGGACCTGCGGAGTTCGCGGGCGATTCAGGTTTCGACGGTATCGGTGCCGTCCGATGCGAATCCCGCGCACGGTCGCGAGGCGCGGGTCACCGAGGCGTTCGAGGAGGTCGGGATCATCGATCCCAACCTGGCCGCCATGGAGGGATTCACGCCGCCCCCGGCCCCGAAGCTGCCGGTGCCGACCACGCCGGACGCGGAGGCGGCGGTCGACCCAACCCCGCCCGCGGCCGTGGCGCCGCCGGCCAAAGCCGCCACGTTGGACTCGGCCCTCAAGGCGCTTCGCAAGGAGCCGCACGGCGGCGACGTGCTCGGGCGGCTGACGGCGGTCACCGACCAGGTCGCCGCCGCGTTGGAGCAAGACCGGGTCGAAGCGGCCATCGAGGCGCTGGCCGTGGTGCTCGACCTCGAGGCGACCGCGCCAGAGGGGTCGCCGGCCCGGAGCTATGCCATCGCGCTCCGACGCCAGCTGACGCGCGAGACGCTCGATCGCGCGGCTGACATGGTGCTGGACGCCCGGCATACGGTGGACGCCGCCCGTATTCTGGTGCGTGCCGGCGAAGACGGCACCGTCGTGCTGCTGGAGCGCTTGGAGCGCACGCCCGGCACGCAGGAGCGCCGCGCGTACTACGACGCCCTACGGGGGATTACCGAAGGCATCCCGCTGCTCATTCCGCTACTCGATCACAAGGAGTGGTATGTGGCGCAGAGCGTCGCGGACGTGCTTGGCGACCTCGAGGTGGAAGATGCCGTGCCGGCGCTGGGCCGCGCCTTGGAGCATCCGGAGCCGCGCGTGCGCCAGTCGGCCGCCGTGGCGCTGGCCAAGATCGGCGGACGGGGCACGGTGGAGTACCTCCGGGCGGCGTTGGCGAGCGACGACCCCGAGCTGCGGAAACTCGTGGCCGGCGCCGTGAGCGGGCGCAAGTCCGGTGCGCTCGCGATGCCGCTCGTGGCGATCGCCGAGGAAGAAGGTGATCTCGACGTGCGGCGAGCGTGCTATCGTGCATTGGGGCGCATCGGCACGACGGACGCGCTCCAGGCGCTCATCACGGCCGTGCAGCCGGGCGGCGTGCTGCTGGGCCGCAAGTCCGCCGACCTGCGGGTCGCGGCGATCGAGGGTCTCAAGCTGGTGGGGGGGCCGGTCGTGATCGGGACGCTCGAGGGTCTTCTGGAGGACCGCGAGAAGAGCGTCCGTGTGGCGGCGGAGCGCGGCCTGCGGGCGCTCCAGGAGAAGGGCAGCTAGCGGGGCGTGAAGTCGGTATCCGGCGTGACCCGTCGAGCGAAGGTCGCCAGGAGCACGGCCGCCCGCTCGAGGTCCGTGGTAGCCACCATCTCGTTCGGGCTGTGCATGTAGCGATTGGGGACCGATACGAGGCCGGTGGCGATCCCGCGTTGGGCGCTGTAGATCGCGTCCGCGTCCGTGCCGGTATCGCGTGGCGCGGCCGCGATGCGGTACGGGATCTTCTCCGCCTCCGCCGCTTCCACCAACAGCTCGAACACCACCGGGTTGACTGCCGACCCCCGGGAGAGCACCGGGCCGCCGCCGAGGGCGAAGTCGCCGTGCTCCTCTTTCTTGGCGCTGGGATAGTCGGTGGCGTGGGTGACGTCGACCACCACGGCGACGGTGGGGTCGAGCCCGACGGCGCTGGTGCGGGCGCCGCCGCCGCCCCACGCGATCTCCTCCTGCGTCGTCGCGACCGCGAACACCGCCGCCTTGGGCTGAGACTCGGCGAGCAGCCGCAGCGCTTCCAACACCACAAAAGCGCCGATCCGGTTATCGATGCTGCGGGAGACGATCCGGCCGTTGGGGAGCTCCAGCGCGGCGCCGGCCAGGACGGCGGGATCGCCGACGCGGACCCGCGCGAGCGCGTCGGCCTTGTCCTTCGCCCCGATGTCGATCCACAGGTCGGAGGGCTTCGACACCTTGTCCCGATCCTCGGAGCGTATCATATGGATCGCCTTTTTCCCGATGACGCCCTCCACGGCGCCATTGCGGGTGGCGATCAGGACGCGTTGCCCGACGAGCACCTGCGGGTCCCAGCCTCCGATCGTGGAGAAATAGAGGAACCCCTCGTCGTCCACGTGCAGGATCATCAGGCCGATTTCGTCGATGTGGCCGGCGAACATGACGCGGGGAGATCCGTCGGGGTGGACGACGGCGACGGAGTTGCCGGAGACGTCCCCGGTCACCCGGTCGGCGAACCGTTCGGCCTCGTGGCGCCACGCCCGGGCAGGCGCCGTCTCGAACCCCGAGGGCCCGGGGGTGTCCAGCAGGGTCTTGAGGAAGCTGAGCGAGTTCTTCTGCATCCGATCACCGTGGTTGCTCGATCTCAACGTAGTCTCAAACCGACGAGCGGCAAGCGCTTGACAGGCCCTCGGCCGGCCGAAACATTGTGCGGCGCAGCCTCGGGGCGATCCGTGTTTCGCCGCCTCGCCCTCCGGCGCTCCCCGGGCTACGCGCCTCGTTCGGGTTGCCGATCGCGCCGCGCCCTCGGGCTTGAACCGCGCGTGCCCACACGTTCAGGAGATCGTCATGCAGGCTGACCCCGCCCGCGCCGCCGGCCACGCGCCGGCCGAACCCGCCCCGTACATCTCGGCGGCCACGTCGCTTCCGGAGATCACCGCGCGGGCGCTCATCCTGGGCGTGATCCTCTCGGTGACCCTCGCCGGCGCCAACGCCTATCTCGGGTTGTTCGCCGGCATGACGGTGTCGGCTTCCATTCCGGCGGCGGTCATCTCGATGGCGATCCTGCGGATGTTCCGGAACGCCAACATTCTCGAAAACAACATCGTGCAGACGGCTGCGTCGGCGGGGGAGAGTCTGGCGGCGGGGGTCATCTTCACGATCCCCGCGATGATCATCCTCAATGCGTGGACGGAGTTCAATTACATCGACACCACGATCATCGCGGGCCTGGGCGGCATCATCGGCGTCATGTTCACGATCCCGCTGCGTCGGGCGCTCATCGTCGAGAACCCCTTGAAGTTCCCCGAGGGGGTCGCGACGGCCGAGGTCCTCAAGGTCGGCGACGTGGGCGGGGCGGGGATCAAGTATTTGGCGGCCGCCGGGGTGATCGGGGCGCTGTTCAAGCTGGGGGAAACCGGGTTCCGGCTGTGGGCCGCCGTGTTCGAGAAAGCCCGCTACGTGGGTGGCGGCATCGCCTACTTCGGGACCAACCTCTCGCCGGCGCTGGTCGGGGTGGGCTTCATCGTGGGGCTCAATATCGCCACGCTGATCTTCCTAGGCGGCGCCATCAACTGGTTCGTGGCCATCCCCATCGTGGCCTCCGTCATGGGCGTCCCGCCCGACACCGCAGCGGTGGACGCCGCGAACCAGCTCTGGTCCACGCAGACGCGCTACCTGGGTGTCGGGGCGATGGTGGTGGGTGGCGTCTGGACGCTCATCAAGGTGCGCGGGAGCATCCTGGGCGGGATCCGGTCGGGGCTCGACGCCTATCGCCGCAGCAAGCAAACCGGGGGCGACGCGGTGGCGCGCACCGAGCGCGACGCGCCGATGCAGTGGATCGGCACCGCCATTGCCCTCTCGGCCATCCCGCTCTTCTTCGTGTTCTGGCAGGTTACCGGGCGCGCGGGCGTGGCGGCGATCATGGCGGTGATCATGCTCGTCGCCGGGTTCCTGTTCTCGGCGGTCGCCGGCTATATGGCGGGGCTCGTCGGGTCGTCGAACAACCCGATCTCCGGGGTGACGATCGCGACGATTCTCACATCGGCGCTCCTGCTCGTCGTCTTCATGGGCACCGGCAGCGCCGCGGGGCCGGCCGCGGCGATCCTGATCGGCGCGGTCGTCGCCTGCGCCGCCGCCATCGCCGGCGACAACCTGCAGGACCTGAAGGCGGGCAGAATCGTGGGCGCGACGCCGTTCAAGCAGCAGATCATGCAGTCGGTCGGCGTGGTGGCGGCGGCGTTCGTGATGGCGCCCGTGCTCACCCTGCTGCTCCAGGCGTACGGCATTGGCGCGCCCACCGCGGCGCACCCCAACCCGCTGAGCGCCCCGCAGGCGACGCTCATGGCGGCGGTGGCGGGCGGCGTGTTCGGCGGCGGCCTCCCGTGGACGATGATCGTGATCGGGATGGCGGTGGCGGTCGCGGTGATCCTGTTGGACGTGACGCTGGAGCGGCGCGGCAGCGACTTCCGCACGCCGGTGTTGGCGGTGGCCGTCGGGATCTACCTCCCATTGGAGCTGTCGGTGGCGATCTTCATCGGTGGCCTCATCGCCTGGGCGGCGAGCCGCGTGTATCGGCGCGGCCGGGCGCGGCTGGGCACCGACCCGGGCGTAACGGCCGCGCAGACCACGGGCGAGCAGCACGGCCTGCTCTTCGCGGCCGGCCTGATCACCGGCGAGGCGCTGCTCGGCATCCTGCTGGCGATCCCGATCGTGGTGCGCGGGCGTGCGGACGCCTTGGCGTTCTGGGGAACGCACGAGGGCACGATGCCCGGTGTCGTGCTGCTCGCGCTCGTCATCTACTTCCTCTACCGGGTGACGACGGGCGACATGCGGAAGCTGCTCGCACGGTAGGGCGGACGGACGGGCGGGCGGGATGTCGAGCCCGGCGGTCATGAGGTGTGGCCGTCCGCCCGTCCGCGTTACCGCCCGGGGGGGCGGGGTATCGGGGCGGCACACCGCTCCACCACCAGGTCCGCGATCCGGGGATCCGGCCCCAGGGGCGCCGTGACCCGATAGCGGACACCGGGGTGGCGCGCCGCCGCCGTCGCGACGAGCCGGGGCACGTCCTCGGTGGCATGCCGCCCCGGCGCGAGCATGAGCGGGTGGGCCACGACGTCGGTGGCACCCCGTCCCACGCAACGGTCGAATCCCTGCGCCACCGTCGGCTCGGCGAACTCCATGTGCGCGCCCTCCACGATCACCTCGGGGCCGACCCGTTCGCGTACGAGCCGCACCACCTCGGCCAGCGTCGAGCCGGCGTCGTCGCGCCGGCTCCCGTGGTCCACGATCAGGATGGCCTTCACGCCACCCCCTCCGCCCGTTCCTCCACGGCGTGCCAGCGGAAGAACAGCACCGACGCCGTGGCGAAGATGATCATCCCACCCGCGATCTTCATCGCGAGTCCGGCCAACTGCTGATCCTCGACCGTGGAGAGCCGGCCCACCGGCGGGGCGAGCTCGTAGAGTGCGTACAACGGATAGTCGGAGAACGTGAGGAACGCGGCCGGGACGGTGGGAATGAAGACGTTGGCGATCAGATACACGATCCGGCCGGGATAGGGAAGCGGTTCGAGCTCGGGCAGCGGTGCCAGGACGGGCCACCAGAAGACGAGGCCGGAGGCGAG
>JBFJHJ010000039.1:0-23746 GCA_041613315.1 Gemmatimonadales bacterium | reverse complement strand
GTGCGCGCTGTGGCGCGCACCCCTCGGCCATTTTGGGGCGTGCCGCTGGCTCCCGGCGGTGAGCGGCCCTATTCTTGTAACGCGCGTCGCGCGGGCCCATCGCGCCCGGTGGGTGAGGGTGCCGCACGGCGATCGACCTGAGCGGGGAAGCGTTCATGCAGCCGAAAAAATGGGCGCGCGTGCGGAAGACCGGAGCGCACGGGCTTCGGCGCGGCGCTTGGTACCCGGTGGTCAACGAATCGCGGGCGGACCTGGTGGTCCTGGACGTGAACAAGAAGAACATCCCCGTCCCGCGTGATCTGCTGGAGCTCCGTGAGGAGCGGCCGGCCATGTGGTCGGTCGTCGAATGGGCCGATCGGCAGCGCGGCGCCCATCAGGCGACGCGCGCCAATTACGGCCACGTCTACGCCGTCTGCCCGTCGTGCAAGGCCCGATGCCGGCTGGAGCCCTCCGACGCCCAGGAGATGGTGTGTCCCAACTGCGGTGGCGAATTCGGGGTGGACTGGACGGAACCCTGCTGAGCCCGGGTCCGGTGCTGTGCGGCCTCGGGGACGGCGGCTCGCGGCGCATAGCATGTTGACATAACGCCTTAGCCCGTGTCGCGTCGTGCCGCGACGTCGCCATCCCGCCTATATTACCCCTCATGACACCTATCACCCGCCGTCGCGCCGTGACCGTCCCCGTGGGCGGCGTGCCCGTCGGATCGGCCCATCCGATCGTCGTGCAATCGATGACGAACACGGACACGGCCGACGTCGCCGGGACCGTGGCGCAAGTGGCGGCGCTGGCGGACGCGGGGAGCGAGTTGGTGCGCGTGACGGTGAACAACGACGCGGCGGCCCGCGCCGTGTCCGACATCGTCCAGGGCCTCGCGGACCTGGGCGTGACGGTGCCCATCATCGGCGACTTCCACTACAACGGCCATCTGCTCTTGGCGAAGTATCCGGCCTGCGCCGGCGCGCTCGCCAAGTACCGGATCAACCCCGGGAACGTGGGCGGCAAGCGGCGCGACGAGAATTTCCGCACGATCGTGGAGATCGCGCGCACGCACGACAAGCCGGTCCGCATCGGCGTGAACTGGGGATCGCTCGACCGTCGGCTCCTCACCGAGCTGATGGACGCGAATGCCCGTCGGCCGGAGCCGCTCGAGGCGCGCGACGTGACCCTCGCCGCGATGGTGGAGAGCGCGATCCGCTCGGCGGAGCTGGCCGAAGCGGTGGGGTTGGGGCATGATCGGATCATCCTCTCGGTGAAGATGTCGCAGGTGCAGGATCTCGTGGAGGTCTACCGCGCCCTCGCGCCCCGGTGCGACTACCCGCTGCATGTGGGGCTCACCGAAGCGGGCATGGGGGCGAAAGGCGTCGTGGCCAGCACGGCCGGCATCGCGCTGTTGCTGCAGGAGGGGATCGGCGACACGATCCGCGCGTCGCTCACCCCGTCGCCCGGCGGGGACCGTACGGAGGAGGTGCGCGTCGCCCAGCAGATTCTCCAGACGCTCGGCCTCCGGAGCTTCGTGCCGCAGGTGACCGCCTGCCCAGGCTGCGGCCGCACCACGAGCACCTTCTTTCAACAGATGGCGGAAGAGATCCAATCGTACCTTCGCGCCCAGATGCCCGTCTGGCGACGGACGCGCCCCGGCGTTGAAGCGATGCGGGTGGCCGTCATGGGCTGCGTCGTGAACGGGCCCGGCGAGTCCAAGCACGCCGACATCGGCATCTCCCTGCCGGGGACCGCGGAGGAACCCAAGGCACCCGTCTACGTGGACGGGCAGCTCTCCGTGACGCTCAAGGGCGACCGCATCGTCGCCGAGTTCCTCGACATCCTGAACGACTACGTAGACCGGACGTATCCCTCCACGGTCTCTGCCGGCGCTTGATCCAACCGACCGGCCTCGAGCTATCAACACCCGTGTGGAAGGTGCCCGTGGACGGCCTGTGGAATCGTGTGGAGCCGTGGATACGCCGCGGCTGAGCGCGGAACTGGTGGTGGAGCTGCTGGCGGGAGCGCGCCGGGTTGCGGCCCTCACCGGGGCCGGGATGTCGCAGGAATCGGGCGTGCCGACGTTTCGCGATGCGCAGACCGGTCTCTGGTCGCGTTACGATGCCGCCGAGCTCGCAAGCCCCCAGGCGTTTCGCCGCCATCCCGACCGCGTGTTCGGCTGGTACCTCGAGCGGTGGCGCACGGCGTGCCGGGCTGAGCCTCACGCCGGGCATCGCGCCTTGGCGGCGCTCGAGACCATGTACGACGATTTTCTCGTGATCACCCAAAACGTGGACGGCCTGCATCAGCGGGCCGGGAGCCGGGACGTGGTCGAACTGCATGGGTCGCTCGAGGCCTTCCGGTGCGCCGACGCCGGCCACCCGGCCGATCCGGCGAGCGTGGCCGCGCTGGAAGCGCCGGCGTCGGGGCTGGTGCCGCCGCCGCGGTGCGCGGTCTGCGGCAGCCCGGTGCGGCCGGGGGTGGTCTGGTTCGGCGAGCTCCTGCCGCAACCGGCCGTCGAGCGGGCGTGGCATTGGGTGGGGCGGTGCGATGTGCTACTGGTGATCGGCACGTCGTCGCTGGTCTATCCCGCCGCACACCTTCCCGCGATCGCCCGTGCGGTCGGTGCCCGGGTCATCGAGATCAATCCCCAGGCGACCGCGCTCTCGGAGCGAGCCGACGTGTGGTGGGACGAGCGAGCCGGCACGGCGCTTCCCGCGCTGCTGGAGCACCTTTCCCGCGGGCGGAGCGCCTGATGGGGGCGCCGATCCGCCGCACGAAGATCGTCGCGACACTAGGCCCGGCGTCGGCGACCGAGCCGGTGCTGAGCGCGATGCTCGAGGCGGGCGTGAACGTCGTCCGCGTCAACAGCTCGCACGGGGCGCCGGGCGAGCGGGTGGCGGCGATGCGCCTCGTACGCCGCCTGAGCCAGGAGCTGGAGATGCACGTGGCGCTGCTGGTGGACCTCCAGGGCCCGCGTATCCGCGTGGGGGGCCTGGAGCGGCCGCTGCAGCTGGCGCCGGACGCTGAAGTGGTCTTCGCGCCCGAGGACGACGCGCGACCCGGCGAGATCCCCACAACCTACGACGCGCTCGCGGACGACGTCGCGCCGGGCGCCCGGATCTTGTTGGACGATGGGTTGCTCGCGGTGGAGGTGACGACGGTCCGGGGCCGGCGTGTGCGGGCCGTGGTGCGGGACGGCGGGGTCCTCAAGAGCCACAAGGGTATGAACCTCCCCGGGGTGCAGGTCAGCGCCCCGGCGGTGACGGCGAAGGATCGAGAAGACCTCGCCCTCGCCCTCGAGCATGGCGCCGACTTCATCGGGGTCTCCTTCGTCAGGCGGGCCGAGGACCTCGAGGCCGTCCGCGCGCTGGCGCCCGGGGTGCAGCTCGTGGCCAAGATCGAGAAAGCGGCGGCCCTAGCGGACCTCGACCGAATCGTGACGGCTGCCGATCTGCTCATGGTCGCCCGTGGGGACCTGGGGGTGGAGTTGCCGTTCGAGGAAGTGCCGCTCACGCAAAAGCGGCTCATCGCCGTCGCGAACCGGACCGCCACACCGGTGATCACGGCGACGCAGATGCTGGAATCCATGGTGCGCAATCCGCGTCCCACCCGCGCCGAAGCGTCGGATGTGGCGAACGCGATCCTCGACGGCACGGACGCGGTGATGCTCTCGGCTGAGACGGCCGTGGGCGCCTACCCCGTCGACGCTGTCCGCGCGATGGCCCGGATCATCACGGAGATCGAGCGGACGGTGATGACGGATCCGGCTCGACGTCGGCGCGCCACGACGACCCCGGACCGTGGGGCGGCCGTGGACGAAGCGATCGCGTCGGCCACGAGCGTTGCGGCGGAGCTCCTCCGCGTCCCGCTGATCGTGTGTTTCACCCGGAGCGGGTTCACCGCGCGCAAGGTGGCGGCCTACCGGCCGTCGGTGCCCGTGGTGGGGCTGTCCACCGAGGCCGCCACCTGCCGCTACCTTTCCGCCTGTTGGGGTGTCATACCGCTCCACGTGGGGAAGATGCCCACCTACGACGCCATGCTCGGCGAGGCGCGCGGCGCGCTGCTCGCCCTGGGGTTGGTACGACCCGGGGACCACATCGTTGTGACGGCCGGCGTCCCCTTCGAGGTCCCGGGCACCACGAACCTCCTCAAAGTCGAGGTGGTCTGAGCGGGCGCCTCGTGATCCTCGGCTCGGGTACGTCGTTCGGTGTGCCCGTCATCGGATGCCGTTGCCGGGTCTGCACCTCGCCCGATCCGCGGGATCGGCGCACGCGAACGGGAGCCGTCCTGGAGGACGCGGGTGGGGCGCGGATCCTCATCGACACACCGCCGGAATTGCGCCTCCAGCTCCTCGCCGCGCGGGTCCGCGACGTCGACGCCGTCCTCTACACACACGAACACGCTGACCACCTGCACGGCGTGGATGATCTGCGAGCCGTGACCGGGCGCCGGGGGAGCCTCACGGTGTACGGTCCCGCCGCGACCATCGCTGAGCTCACGACGCGCTTTCGCTACATCTTCGACGACACGGTCGTGCCGCCCGAGGGGACCAGTAAACCGGTGCTCCGTGCGGAGCCGCTCGAGCCCGGTCGGGAAGTGACCGTGGCGGGCGTACGGGTGTTGCCGCTTGCATGCGATCATGGGGGGACCCCCGTCTTCGGTTATCGTCTCGGCCCGGTGGCGTATCTCACGGACGTCAAATGGGTGCCGCCGGAGGTGCTGCAGCACCTCCGGGGTGTCGAGGCGCTGGTGCTGAACGCCCTGTTCGAGCGTCCCCACCCGACGCACCTCTCGATTCCCGAGGCGCTCGCCGTTGCGGCGGCGGTGGGCGCCCGCCGCACGTATCTCACGCACCTCACCCACTCCTATTCGCACGTCGAGCTCGCCGCGCGCCTGCCGGCGGGCGTCGAACCGGCCTACGACGGTCTCGAAATCCCGTTTTGACGCCTCTCCGGCGGCCTGCTAGGTTTCAACATCGACACTTAAGCAGCCGGATACGACGACGCCGCGTGGCGCCGGGCGCCGCCGGCGAGAGACATCAGGAGCGTGTATGACACACGGACGAGACGACGCACCCGTTGTGGTGGTGGAGAAATCGAACGGCGGCGTCGGGGCGTTTCTGCTGGGACTGTTGCTCGGCGCCGGTGCCGCGCTGTTACTCGCGCCGCACAGCGGGGAGGAAACGCGACGCGTGATCCGCGAGCGGAGCCGCCGGTTGCGGGAGACCGTGGGTGAGCGGGCCGAGGAGCTAGGCGACCGCGTAGAGGAAGGGTACGAGCGCGCCAAAGCCCGGCTGGAGGAAGGCTTCGACACCGCGCGGCGCACCATCGACGAAAAGCGGACCGGTGCGCGCGACGCCCTGGATGCGGGCAAGGCGGCGGTCCATTCGGCGCGGGAAGAACTCGACCGGCGGCTGGCCAAGTCTCGGGCGGCGCGGGGAAAGATGGCCGCCACTGAGGAGACCGACACCGAGTAGCCGCGCGCGGACCGCGAGGTGGTTCGTTCGACCCGCCGCGGCTGGGCGTTCTCTCCGTTCGGGTTCCTGCGCCGCGTGGCGATCGGGGCGTACGAGGACAATATCCCGTTTCTGGCGAGCGCGCTCACGTTCGACGCCCTGCTCGCCGCGGTCCCGTTTGTCCTCCTGCTCCTCGCCGCCCTGGGCTACCTCGCTCAGGGCGGCGAAGCGCGGGAGGACATTCTCCGCCTGTTCAGCCAACTCACTCCCTCAGCCTCTCCGGGACAGGACAACCCGCTCGCCCCGGCGGAACAGCTGCTGGCGAACCTGGTCAACAGCCGCGCGGGTCTGTCGCTGGTCGGCGTGCCGCTGTTCGTGTGGTTCTCCACGCGTCTCTTCGGCGCGGCTCGGGCGGCGCTGAACGAGGTGTTCGACACGCGGGAATCCCGCCCGTGGCTGGCCGGCAAGGGGCTGGACTTGCTGATGGTGCTCGCGGCGCTCGTCCTGGTGATCGTGAACGCCGTGCTCACCGTGATCCTCACCTCGTGGCCCTGGTTCACCCGCTTCGTCGCCGGGCTTACGACGTTCGGCTTGGGCGTCGTGCTCTTCTTTGTGGTCTACACCGTCGCCCCGAGCCGTAAGGTACCGTGGGACACCGCGCTCGTGGCTTCGGCCGTCGCGTCGTTGGGGTTCGAGGTCGCGAAGAAGCTGTACGGGCTCTATCTGGCGGAGTTCGCGACCGTGGACCGACTCATCTCGAACGCCAACGTCATCGCGGTGCTGTTGCTCGTGCTGTGGCTGTACTATACCGCGATCGTCTTCCTCATCGGTGGCGAGGTGGCGGAAACCTACGACCTCATGCGGCGCCAGCGTGAGCAACGGGCGATCCTGACGTGAGGGCGGCACGGACGGTGCGGGTGCTGCGGCTCCCGCAAGGCGTGCCGCGGCCAGGCCGACTTCGGCAGGGGTCTGGACTGGACCTTCGCACCATCTCTTCCGTCCTTCCCGCCGGGGACGCGCGATGAGCGCGGGCGCCATCGATCTCCGCAGCGATACCGTGACCAAGCCCTCGGATGCGATGCGCCGGGCCATGACGGACGCCGAGGTGGGAGACGACGTGCTGGACGGCGACCCGACGACCCGCCGGCTCGAAGCGCGGATCGCCGAGCTCCTGGGACTGGAGGCGGCATTGTTCTTCCCCTCCGGTGTGCAGGCGAATCAGGCGGCGATCCTCCTGCTGGGCGAACGCGGCACCGAGCTGGTGCTCGAAGCCGACGCCCATCATGTCCACTACGAGCTCGCGGGCGTCGCGGCACTGGCGGGCGTGCAGATCCGGCCGGTGGCGACGCCGGACGGCATCCTGACGGCCGAACTGGCGTGCGCTGCCTGGCGCTCGGGCCGCTACGTGCCGCGGATCAGCGCGATCGCGGCCGAAAACACGCACAACGCGGCGGGTGGGCGAGTGATGAGCACCGCCGTGTGGGACGGGCTCACCACGCTCGCGGCCGAGCGCGGCGTGCCGATCCATCTGGACGGCGCGCGACTCTGGAACGCCGCCGTCGCGTTGGATGCACCGCCCGCCCGCCTCGCGCGTGGGGCCACCACCGTGATGGTCTCACTCTCGAAGGGCTTGGGCTGTCCGGTGGGGAGCTGCCTCGCGGGCTCGCGGGCGCACATCGAGCAGGCGTGGCAGATTCGCAAGCGGCTGGGCGGCGGAATGCGCCAGACCGGCATCCTTGCGGCGGCGGGGCTCTATGCCCTCGACCACCACCTCGACGGGCTCGCGGCGGATCACGCCAACGCGCGTCTCCTGGCGGAGCGCCTCGAGGGAGTCTCCGCGGTGCGGCCACTTCGACCCGAGACCAACATCGTCATGCTGGACCTGCTGGCGCCGGCAGCCGCCGCACGGGACGCGGTCCGGCGGCTCGCCGAGCGGGGCGTGCTGCTCGTGGCCTTCGGCGAACGGCGGCTGCGAGCGGTGACGCATCGCGACGTGTCCCGGGACCAGATCGAGCACGCGGCTCGAGTGATCGCCAAGACTCTTCGGTGAGCCTCCGCGCGGGATGAGAACGCCTGCCTCCCGGTCCGAACGGGATCGGGGTGGGGCGGCGCGGATGCCGCCTCGAGCCGCAAACCCGAGCATCATTGATCCTGAAGCAATGCGCGACACAGGGTTGGGGGATCCCGCTGGAGAACACCACGTTCTCCTGGGGTGAACCCCTGTTCGACCGGACCGCTCTAGGGTGGCCATCTGGCGCGAGAGGCTCCTCGCGCTGATGTTGCGCAACGCGCGGCGGGCGACGGAGTGCTTCCGCCTCCCCGGGGATCGCGTGTTCGAGACCGGTGCGCAGGTGAGACGCCGATGATCGTAACGAACTCGGTGAGGGGCCCATGCGGATCGTGATCGTCGGGGCGGGTGAGGTGGGCTATCACGTCGCCGAGAAGCTGTCCAGCGAGAAGCACGACGTGGTCGTGGTGGACACGGACCCCGGACGCCTCGACTACGTGAGCAGCCACCTGGACGTGGCGGTGATGGCGGGGAGCGGCATCAGCCCGGCCGTCCTCGATCGGGCGAACGTGGGCAAAGCGGGGCTCCTCGTGGCCGTGACCAACATTGACGAGGTGAATCTGGTCTGCTGCATGGCAGCCCGGGGCCAACCCACCCTGGTGCGCATTGCGCGCGTGTCCAATCCGGACTTCTACGGCCAGGCCGACCAGCTTCAGCCCGAACGGTTCGGCGTGGACGTGCTGATCAACCCCGAGCGGGAGCTGGCCCTCGAGACGGTCCGGTTGCTCGAGTCCACCGCGGCGACCGATGTGGCCGCGTTCGCGGGCGGCGCGGTCCAGCTCGTCAAACTGCGAGTGACCGACGACGCGCCGATCGCGGGGCGACGCCTCGCGGACATCGGCGCCGAAGAAACGAACCGAGAGATGCTCACCGTGGCGCTGGAACGGCAGGGCGAGACGGTCGTGCCCAGGGGCAGCACCCAGGTGCTGGCGGGCGACAACCTCTATGTCGTGGCGGCGGGCCGAGAGGTTTCCCGGGCGCTGGAGCTGTGCGGCTACGAGCGGGCGACGCTCCGCCGCGTGATGATCGCGGGGGGCAGCCTCGAGGCGTTCTATCTCGCCCAGCTCCTCCAGGAGCTTGGCGTCGAGGCGACGCTCCTGGTGAGCGATCGGGAGCGGGCCCAGGAGCTCGCGGAACGCCTCGACCGGGCTCTGGTGCTGCACGGCGACGCCACGGATGTCGAGCTCCTGGAGATGGAAGGGGTTGGGGGGGCCGACGCCTTCGTCGCCCTGACCGAAGAGGACGACACCAATATCCTCTCGTCGCTGATCGCGAAGCATGCCGGTGCGAAGCAGGTCATCACGCTGGTGAACAAGAGCGAGTACGTACCGCTGGCGCGCCGGGTCGGCATCGACGCCGCCGTCAGCCCGCGCCTCTCGGCGGCCGGGGCGATCCTCCGCTACGTCCGGCGGGGCAGCGTGCGGCGGGTGACGACCTTCAAAGACAGCGATGCCGAAGCAATCGCGTTCCGAGTATCCGCTCGGAGCCCGGTCGTCGGCACGCCGATCGCGGAGCTGCACTTCCCGGACGGCGCCATCGTGGCGGCGCTCATCCACGGCCGGCAGGTCACGGTTCCGCGCGGCCACCACGTGCTGGACGTCGGGGATACCGCGATCGTGTTCACCCTCCCCCACGCCGTGGAGGCCGTGACCCGGCTCTTCCCGTCATGACCCGACGGGCACCCGCATGAACCTGCCCGAGGTCCTGCATATCGTCGGCGCGCTGCTCGTGTGGACGGCGGTGGCGATGCTGCCGTCGGCCGCGTTCGGGTTCGGGGAGGGGCTGCTCCTCCCATGGCTGGGCGCCGCCCTCGGCACCGCCGCGGTCGGCGTCACGCTGTGGCTGGCGACGCCGCGGCGCGTGTCCCTCAACCCCCGGGAAGGGCTGGCCGTCGTGGGCCTGGGGTGGATCGCCGTGGTGCTGGCGGGGGCCGTCCCGTTCGTCGTGACCGGCGTCGTCGCCGCGCCGTGGGCGGCGCTGTTCGAGTCCGCTTCGGGGTTCACCACCACCGGCGCCACGGTCTTCCCCGTGATCGAGGAGCTTCCGCGCAGCATCCTGCTGTGGCGCAGCGTGACGCACTGGATCGGGGGGATGGGGATCATCGTTTTGGGTGTAGCCATCCTCCCGCTCCTCGGCATGGGCGGCGCGCAGCTGTTCCATGCCGAGGCGCCGGGCATCGCCACCGACCGGCTGAGGCCGCGGATCGCGTCCACGGCACGGCTCTTGTGGGTCGTGTATGCCTTCTTCACCGCGCTCCTCGCGGTCATCTACATCGTGCTGGGTATGTCGCCGTTTGACGCGGTGAACCACGCCATGAGCTGCCTCGCGACCGGCGGCTTCTCCACCCGCACCGCCTCCATCGGTGCCTTCTCGGCCCCGATTCAGTGGGTCACGGTCGTCTTCATGCTCATCGCGGGCACGAACTTCACGCTGCACTACCGTCTGCTGGCCGGACGTCTCACGGCGTGGACGCGCGACCAGGAATGGCGCTGGTACGCCGGCCTGGCGGCGGGGGCGATGGTGGCGGTCTTCCTGTCGCTGGCGCTGAGCGGTCGAGAGTGGAGCCTCCCGGTCCTGCAACGCGCCGTCTTCAATACCGCGGCCGTAATCACCACGACCGGCTTTGCCACGTCCGACTTTGCGGCGTGGCCCGCGTTCTGCCAGGTGCTCCTGCTGGGACTCATGTTCGTGGGCGCGATGGGAGGCTCGACTGGCGGCGGCTTCAAGGTGGTGCGCGCCGCCGTGGTGCTCACGCACGCCGCCGGCGAGATCCGCAAGGTGCTGCACCCACGGGCCGTCTTCGTCACCAAACTGGGACACCGGGCCATCCGTTCCGACGTGCTGCTGAACGTCCTCGGCTTTCTGACGCTGTACGTCGTGACGCACGGCATCGGGACCATCCTCCTCGCGGCCCTGGGCCTGGATCTCGTGACCGCGACGAGTGCGGCACTCGCCGCGATGTCGAGCATCGGTCCCGGGCTGGGCGCCGTCGGCCCCGCGGCGCACTACGGCGAGCTCCCGGCGACCGCGCATCTGCTGCTGACGCTGCTGATGCTGCTCGGGCGGCTCGAGTTCTACACGTTGCTGGTGCTCGTCATGCCCGGCACCTGGTTGCGCGGGGGCGGCCGCCACTAGATGCCCCCTGTCCCCGACGGGATCCCGAGCATACCTTTCGGGCGCCCCAGGTCCGAAGGGCGCACGCGCGCGAACCGCGTCAGGACCGTGCAGGTAGCAGCGCTAAGCGCTGTCGTTCGTCGCTTCGGGGTGCCTGGGGCATCACCCGACACCGCATGACCCACACGGCCCTCGCCCGGAAGTACCGACCCTCCCGCTTCGCGGATCTCGTCGCCCAGAACCACGTCGCGGCGGGCCTCGCGGGTGCCGTGGCGAACAAGCGCGTCGCGCACGCCTACTTGCTCACCGGGCCGCGCGGCGTGGGGAAGACGAGCGCCGCGCGCATCCTCGCGATGGCGCTGAACTGCGAGCGGCGGGCGGCGGGCGGCGAGGGCGACGTCCCACCGGGCGAGCCCTGTGCCACGTGCGACTCCTGCCGGCGCATCTGGTCGGGCGCGGCCAATTTCGACGTCGTCGAGATCGACGCCGCCAGCAACCGCGGCGTCGACGACGCGCGGGATCTCCGCGAACGCGCGATGTACGCCGCCAGCGGACCCGACCGCCATAAGGTCTACATCGTGGACGAGGCCCACATGCTCACGCGGGAGGCGTGGAACGCGCTCCTCAAGATCCTCGAAGAGCCCCCGCCCCGCGTGGTCTTCGTCTTCGCGACGACCGAACCGCAGAAGATCGCCAACACGGCCGCGCCGGTCATGAGTCGCGTACAGCGCTTCGATTTCCGCCGCATCGGCCCCGCGGCGATCGCCGAGCGACTGACGCACGTTGCCGCCGAGGAGGGGATCGTGCTGGAGGACGACGCCCTCCGGCTCATCGCCCGCGTCGCCGACGGCGGGATGCGGGACGCCCTCTCGCTCCTCGACCAGGCGTTGGCCTTCGGCGACGGCGCCGTATCGGCGGGTCGGGTCCGTGAGGCGCTGGGGCTGATCGGCGACGAGACCTACGCGGTGCTCCTGGATGTGGTGGCCGCGCGGCGCACCGCCGACGTGTTCCCCTTCGTGCAGCGCCTCGCCGAGCAGGGCGCCGACCTGATGGAGTTCGTCGCGGGGCTGGGGGAGGTCCTGCGCGCCGTGCTGCTCACGGTCCTCGGCGGCCGGCCGGAGGGGCTCACCGAGACGCTCCGCACGGTCGTGGAACGCCACGCCGCGGGCTTCGCCGAGGGTGACCTGCTGCGGATGCTCCGGCTCCTGGCCGATGCGGAAGTGGCGATCCGCCGCAGCCCGAACGCCCGGCTGCACGTAGAGACCCTGCTCGTGCAGTGGACGCTCCTGGACCGCACCGTGGAGCTGGCGGACCTGCTCGAGGCCCTGCGAGGCGGCGGGTCCCCCACCGCCCCGCCTCCTGCGGGGCGGTCGGGCGAGCAGGCGACACGGGCGGGCGGTGAGGCGGCGGAGGGGCCGCGCGCCGCGTCCCGGCGCCCGCCCGACCGCCAGGAGGGGCGGGGCGAGGCGCGGGAGCCGCCCGTGCGCGAGCGGCCGCCGTATGTGCGGCGCGACGGCCCGCTCACCCTGGACGAGCTCCGTGCCGCGTGGCCCACGGTCGCGGAGACGGTCGGTCAGCGTCGGCGGATGCTCCAGGAGGCGCTGGCGCATGCGAGGCCGGCTGAGGTGGACGGAGCGGCGGTCACCCTGGAGGTGTCCGATTCGAAGGTCCACCTGGAGGGGTTGGAACGGGGACGAGAGCTCGTGGCGACGGCGATCCGTGAGGTCACGGGCCGGCCGGCGACGGTGCGCTATCGCCCCGTCGGCGAAGGCCGGACGGCGGCCTCGGAGGCTCCGCGACGGCTCGACCGCGACGCCGACCGCGACGAACGGCTGAGGATCTATCGGACGCGGGACCAGAGTCTCGACGCGGTGGCGGAGGCGTTGGATCTTGAACTCCTGGAATAGCTTGCGGCGCTGTTCCGCCCAGGGTAGCTTGCACCCTCTGATCTACAGTCGCGTGGCGCTCGTCCGATTCTAGCAGGGTCATGGCGGATCTCTCACAGCTTTTTCAGCTTGGTCAGCAGGTGCAGGGGCGCCTGTCCCAGATGCAGACCGAGCTGGCCCAGCGCAGTCTGACCGGGTCGGCGGGCGGCGGCATGGTGACGGCCATCGCGGACGGCCGCGGGCAGATCCAGTCGATCCGGATCGATCCGGCCGTGGCGGCCGACGCCGATGTCGAGATGCTGGAAGATCTCGTGCTGGCGGCGGTAACCGACGCCCAGCGCAAGGCGGGAGAACTGTACCGCAGCGAGTTGAGCAAGCTGACCGGCGGGTTGCCCCTACCGTTTCAGTTCCCGCTGTAGCGCCGTGTCGGCCATCGACGAGCTGGTCGGCGAGTTGAGCCGCCTGCCCGGCATCGGGAAGAAGACGGCCACCCGACTCACGTATTTCCTCCTGAAGCAGTCGCCCGAGACGACGCGGCGGCTGGCGAGCGCGATCGCCGGCCTCGCCGACCGCGTGCGTCCGTGCTCGGCGTGCGGGAACTTGGGGGAGACCGACCCCTGTGTCATCTGCGGGGATCCCCGGCGGGACGGCAGCGTCGTGTGCGTGGTCGAGGAAGCGTCAGATATCACAGCAATCGAGCGGACGGGCGAGTATCGTGGGCTGTATCACGTGCTGGAGGGCCACCTGTCTCCACTCGACGGGATCGGGCCGGACGATCTCCGGATCGAGGGGCTCCGGCGCCGTCTGGTGAACGGCACGGCGATCCGCGAAGTGATCGTAGCCACAAATCCGTCTATGGAAGGGGAAGTGACGGCGACCTACGTGCGGAGCGTCGTGGAGCGTCCGGGCGTCCGTGTGACGCGGATCGCCCTGGGGCTCCCGATGGGGGGCGACCTGGAGTACGCGGACAACGTGACGATCGCCCGGGCCATGGCGGCCCGGCGGGAGATGGGCCCGTGACGGGTCCGCGGACCCGCGCGCTCCTCGCCGCGTTCGTGGTAGGGACGGCGTTGGGGGCGGTGTGGGCCCAGCACTCGATGGGCAAGCATCGCCGCGATCTGTTCAGCGTTCACCCCCTGCGCCGCCTGTCGGCCCTCGGGTACCTCAACGGGCACCCCAGTGTGGAGACGGTGCGGCTGCTGCGGGACTACCTGGAGTGGGAACAGCATCCGATGTTGCGGCGCCGGGCCGAACGGATCGTCCGGCGCATGGAGGGGAAACTTGGTTGACGTGAGACGCGGATGACGGGTGCCGGCACCTGGTCACTGGGCGAGGACGACTACCGCCAGATCACCGAGCACCTGAGCGCCCTCCTGAAGGAATCGAACGCGCGATGTGCGTTGCTGGTGGACCGCGCGGGCCAGCTCCTGGCGAACGCCGGGGAGGAGCTCGCGTTCGATCCCACGACGTTCGCGTCGCTCACGGCGGCGGACTTCAGCGCCAACGATCAGCTCGCCAAGATGATCGGCGAGCCGGAGTTCGCCTCGCTGTTCCACCAGGGGGAGCGGGAGTCCATGTACCTGGCGGACGTGGCTCGGCGGGTCATCCTCGTCGTGCTGTTCGACCAGCGGACCACGGTGGGGATGGTCCGGCTGCGGGTGAAGCAGACGGTGAGCGACTTAGGGAAGCTCTTCGCCGAGCTGTTCGATCGCGCCGGCGCCGAAGGCGACGCGAAGGGTAGGCCGGGTGGCTTGCTGGAGGGGGCGGAGGACGAAATTGACAAACTCTTCGGTGAGTAAGCGGGGGCGAAGCCGGTCATGTCGATGATCAACTACGCCTCGCGCGAGATCAACTGTAAAGTGGTCTACTACGGTCCCGGCCTCGGCGGGAAGACGACGAACCTCGAGCACATCTACGGGAAGGTGGCCCCTAACGTCCGGGGCAAGATGGTGTCCCTCGCCACGGAGACCGAGCGCACGCTGTTCTTCGATTTCCTTCCCGTCGATCTGGGAACGATCCGCGGCTTCAAGACCCGGTTCCACCTCTACACCGTGCCGGGCCAAGTGTACTACAATGCGTCCCGCAAGCTCATCCTGAAGGGCGTCGACGGCGTGGTGTTCGTGGCGGACAGCCAGATGGAGCGCATGGAGGCGAACATCGAGTCCATGCAGAACTTGTACGACAACATGGCGGAGTACGGCTACGATATCACGAAGCTGCCGTTCGTCGTGCAGTACAACAAGCGCGATCTGCCCAATGCCGCGCCCATCAAAGACCTCCAGGCCCAGCTCAATCCGGGGTGGCCCGTCGAGGACCCGGCCCAGCAGAAGCCGCTCCCCGACCCGACGCACGCCGGCGAGATGTTGGTGGAGCACATGAACGGCACCTGGGTCCGTCGGGCGCCGTATTTCGAGTCCGTGGCCGTCACCGGGGACGGTGTGTTCGACACCCTGCGGATGGCCGCCAAGCTGGTGCTCAAGCAGCTGAGCTGAGATGCCGGGCATGCTCTGGACCCTGCCCAACATCCTGACTCTCGCCCGTAT
Organism: Gemmatimonadales bacterium; assembly: GCA_041613315.1. Lineage (GTDB taxonomy): Bacteria > Gemmatimonadota > Gemmatimonadetes > Gemmatimonadales > GWC2-71-9 > JBFJHJ01. The sequence goes on along the minus strand of JBFJHJ010000039.1, from coordinate 8,698 downwards.
CGCGCTCACGCCTGTGATCGCCCTCTTGCCGTTCATCAACGGGTATGCGCCCAAGCTGATCGCGTTTGTCGTCTTCTTGGCGGCGGCGATCAGTGACATCTACGACGGCCGGCTCGCGCGCGAACGCAAGCAGATCACCGAGCTGGGGAAGATGCTCGACCCCCTGGCGGACAAGCTGCTGCTCTTCGCCACGCTGATCCCGATCTACTGGATCACGCGCTACCCGATGCGACAGTACGAGATCCCCTGGTGGGGGAACCTCCCGCTGTGGGTGGCGATCCTGCTCGTGGGCCGCGAGGTCGCGATGACGATCTTCCGGTTCGTGGCGAAACGCCGCGGCGTCGTGATCGCCGCCGCCGGCGCCGGCAAGGCCAAGACCATCGTGCAGGACATCTTCATCGGCGCCACGATCGCGTGGTTCGCCTGGAAGGACATGCGGATCGCGTTCGGGTGGGAGCGGGGCTGGCTGGGGGCGTTCTGGGACGAGTTCCACGGCGCGCTCGTGGCGGTGACGCTCGCGGGCGCCGTCCTGCTCACGGCGTACTCCCTTGGGGTCTACGTCTACCGGTACCGGAAGCTCTTCACCAGCTCGTCGGCGGGCGGCGGCGCCTCCGGCGATGGAGCTTGAGGTCCTGACGATCGGCACCGAGCTCCTGCTCGGGCTCACCATCGATACGAATGCCGCTCATATCGCGCGCACCCTCGCGCCGCTCGGCGCCCGCGTGGTGCGGAAGTCCACCGTGGGCGATGACCGGGACGCCATCCGGAGCGCCCTGACGGACGCCCTCGCGCGGGCCGGCTTCGTGCTCGCGACCGGCGGACTCGGCCCCACGCGCGATGACGTGACGAAGACCGCCATCGCCGAGGTGTTCCGCGCACCCCTCGAGCTGGATCACGAGCTGCTGGCCGCGCTCGAGCGACGGTTTGCCGCATTCCGCCGCGGCCCGATGCCGCCGAGCAACCGATCTCAGGCCGAAGTCCCCAGAGGCGCCGTCGTGCTGCCCAATCGGTTGGGGACGGCGCCGGGGCTGTGGCTCGACGGGGGCCCGGGGACTGCGGTCCTCCTCCCGGGGGTGCCGTTCGAGATGCGGGCCTTGCTCGCAGACCAGGTGGTCCCGCGCCTGCGGGACCGCATCGGCGCGGCATCGGCGGGGACGAGCGTGCGGTGGCGGACGCTGCGGACGACGGGCATCGCCGAGTCGGCTCTCGCGTCCGCCGTGGGCGACGTCGAGCACGCGCTCGCGCCCGTCACGCTGGCCTATCTGCCCGGGTGGGAGGGCGTGGATCTCCGGTTCACCGTCTGGGGCCTGCCGGCCCCGGAAGCCGACGACGCGATGGGGCGGGCGGTCGCGCGGGTCACGCCCATCCTCGGCGCGCACCACTACGGTGAAGGAGAACAGGATCTCGCAGCCCTCGTGCTGGAGCGCGTGCGCGCCCGCGGGCTGCGGTTGGCGGTGGCGGAGTCGTGCACCGGCGGGCTCCTGGGCGGGCGGCTCACCGCCGTCCCGGGAGCGTCGGACGTGTTCGCCGGCGGCGTGATCGCCTACGAGGACGCCGCCAAGGTCCGCGACCTGGAGGTGCCGCCCCGGATGCTCGCGGAGCACGGCGCGGTCAGCGAGACCGTGGCGGCTGCGATGGCGGAGGGCGCGGCGCGGCGGTTCGCTACCGGGGCCGCCATCGCCGTGACCGGAATCGCCGGACCGGCCGGCGGGACGCGCGACAAGCCGGTGGGGACCGTGTGTCTCGGCGTCACCGTGCACGGGAAGGTCCGCACGGTGCGGACGCGGCTCCACGGTGACCGGGAGGAGATCCGGCATCGGAGCGCGCAGGCAGGCCTCAACCTGCTCCGCCTCGCGTTGCAGGAGGAAACTGCGGCACCGTGACCGCCGTAGGACGAAGGGGCGACGTGTCCTGCCAGTTCGGCCGAATCACCTGGTATGCTCCTTGCTCCTGCTGTTAAGTTCCATGACCGTAAATCATTGTCAAATACCGGCTTTCTGAGACTGAGCGATGCCAAGACGCAAGACCGGCTCTCGTCACACCCATCCCTCCGCCAAGGCCCCGCCGGAGACCGCCCCCCTGGCGAGCGAACCAGACGCGCCGGGCCCCAGGGCGCCAGAGGGTGGGGCGGTGGACCGGGCGCCCTCGGCGGCGGAAGCCACGCCGGTCGCGGAGGTGTCCGAGGAGGTCCAACGCCTTACCGCGGAGCTGGACGACGCGCGGGACGCTCACCTCAGGCTCGCCGCCGATTTCGACAACTACCGCAAGCGTATCGCGCGTGAGCAGGCCGAGCTCCGGACGCGAGCCCAGGCCGCGCTGGTGGAGACTGTCCTCGAGGCGCTGGACGATCTGGGCCGTGTGGCCGATCTCGCTCCCGAGCAAACCAGCACCTGGGACGTGATCGCCGGCGTCGAGTTGGTGGAGCGCAAGCTCATGCGGGTGCTGGAGAGCGGCGGGCTGATGCGTGTCGGGGTCGAGGGCGAGCGATTCGACCCGAACGCTCACGAAGCCGTCGGCACGGCCCAGGCGGGCTCACCCGAGGCGGACGGTACGGTGGCGGCGGTACTCCAACCGGGCTACCGATTCGGTCCGCAGCTCCTCCGGCCCGCCCGTGTCCGGGTGTTCGTGTCGCGCGACGACGGTGACGCGTCCGACGGGGACGGAGCCTGACGCATGACCGCCGTCAAGGACTATTACCAGGTCCTGGGCGTCAAGCCGGACGCGACAGCTGCCGAGATCAAGACGGCCTATCGTCGGCTGGCGAAACAGTACCATCCGGATGCGAACCCGAACGACGCGGCGGCGGCCGAGCGGTTCAAAGAGATCTCGGAGGCCCACACGGTCCTGAGCGACGCCGCGAAGCGCAAGCAGTACGATCAGATGCGCCGGTTCGGGGGGCTGGGTGGTGGCTGGCCCGGTGGCGCGGGTGGGCGCGGGGCGGGCGGGGGGATCCGGGTCGAAGAGTTCGATTTTGGCGGCCTGGGTGGGCTGGGCGGCCTCGGCGATCTCTTCTCGTCGATCTTCGGGCGGGGCCGGAAGTCGTCGGTGCCGGAGCCGATCGAGGTCGCGGTGGAGGTCCCGTTCCGCACGGCGGTGCTGGGTGGCAAGATCCCCGTCACGATCGGGGTTACGGAAGCCTGTCCCGCATGCGGCGGCTCGGGCGCCGCCCCTGGGACCAAGGTCAACACCTGCGGCGAGTGCGGCGGGCGGGGCACGGTGACGTTTGGCCAAGGGGGGTTCGCGGTGAACCGGCCCTGTCCCGCGTGCCGCGGCCGGGGACGGGTGCCGGCCACGCCGTGCCCACGCTGCGGCGGCGACGGTGATGTGTCGGTGAACAAGCGCATCCTGGTGAGCGTGAAGCCCGGGGTCGAGTCCGGGCAGCGGGCGCGGCTGAAGGGTCAGGGACAGCGGCGTGCCGACGGCGGGCCGCCCGGCGACATCATCGTCACGTTTCAGGTGCAGGCCGATCGTTTCTTCCGGCGTGAGGGGGTCGATCTCGTCTGTACGGTGCCGGTGAACATCGCGCAGGCCGCCCTTGGGACGAAGCTGCGCGTGCGCACGATCGATGGCCGGCGCGTCGTCCTGAAGATCCCGCCCGGCACCCAGCCCGGACGGAAGTTCCGAATCCGAGGACAGGGGGTCGAGAAGAACGGCCAGCGAGGTGATCAGTTAGTGGAGATCAGCGTGGCCGTGCCGGAGCGCCTGACGCCCGAGCAGGAGAAGTCGCTCAAGGCCTTTGCCGATCAGGCGAAGCTGAAGTACTAGATCCGAGCGGCGGGAGCGGCCGTGACGCCGCCGGCCGTGCCTTCTACGGTCGCTCGCCCAGCCAGTGGCCTGCGGTGTCGGGCCGTATCTCCCCTAACCGCCTGACCGAGAACGTCGCGTAGGGCCCGGGAACCGACCACCGCATCACCTCACCGGTCACATAGGAGAGGGTGAACACCACGAACTGGTTCGTGCCCTCTTCCCCCGCCAGCAGATGCAGGCGTCCCTGTGCATCGAGGGCCATGTCGCTGACATAGGCGCGCTCGTTCCACGGCCATTCGAGACGCCAGCGGATGTTGCCGTTGGCGTTGAACAGCGTGACGGCCTGGCCGGGGGCGGCCAGGACCACACCGCCCTGCGCGCCGAGGAGGAGACCGGGCCGCTCGCTCTGGTCGCCGACCGCGAAGGGGAGGACGCTGTCGCCGCGGAGCGCCACGAGCTCCCCGCCGGCCACCTGTATCACGATGCGGCCGTCGGGGAGCACGGCGAACTGATGTGGGGTGGCGGGAGTGGGGGCGAGCGGGATGCGTCGCTCGAGCGTGCCGGCGCTGTTGAGCACGGTCACGACCGGCCGCCCGTCCCGCAGATCCGAGACGTACCACCGGCCGCCGTGGTATTCGACATGCAGCGGGCTCGCGAGTTCGCCACGGCCGATCGTGTCCACGATGCCGGTACGGCGGTCCAGGACCAGGAGGGCGGGGACGTTCGGCCGGGTGAGGGCGAGCAGGGTGTCGCCGGCCGGGGCGACCCCCCGCCCGTCGACGAACAACAGATCGTGCTGCGGGGCCGACGCGCAGGCCGCCAGAAGCGTGGCGGCCAGCGCGCCGGCCAGTCGATGTGGTTGGCTCACCTAGATCGCAAAGACCGGGACCTTGAGAATCCTGTGTGCCGTTCTGAGGAGAGCGTGTACCACGCCGGACATTTTGTCAACCATCCGGAACAAGTCGCGCAGCGCACGCGCGTCTTCCTCGGTGATCGGGCTGCCGTCCGGATGTTGGAAGACGGGCGCCTCGTGCGTGCCCGAGATCTCGATGACGACCGTCCCGTTCACGCTGACGGTGCCCGCGATCTCTCGCTCACCCGCGGTCACGTCCAGCACGACGCTGGACGCGCCGCGACTGACGGTGAGGGTAATGTGCGCCGGCTGGTTGGGCCGGGCTTCCGCCGTGAGCCGCACGGACGCGGCCTCGCCGGTCGCTTCGAGCAGGTAGTTGAAGGACACACCGGCCAGCTCGGAGATACGCTGCGACAGGTCGAAGTCCAGCCGCTTGGTGCCGTTGTCGACGAATCCCAGGGCGCCGAACACGACGGTCCCGCCGTCGGCGGCCTCGACGGACGCCGTCGCGAGGTAGTCGATCACGACGCGGTCATTGATCGTGACAATGATGTGGAGTGCGTCGGCCGCCGGGGTGGACTCGTCCATGAAGTCGGCATACCCGACCGGCGTATCCGTCAGCGGCTTCTTGAACACCGGGTCGATGGCGTAGAGAATGAACCGGACGCCGTTGGGCGGCGCGCCGGACTGGTTGGGCGCGACCTCGTACTTGCCCGTGGCCGGGTTGTAGATGAGCACCTTCCCGAGCAGGTCGGCCGGGAAGATCACCGCCGGCTCGGCCGAGGTGACATACGGCGCGGCCGCGGCGAGGCGTTGGATCCGGGTCCCCAACCATTCGCCGCGCTCACCCGAGGGCGCGAACGGCGTGGTGGCCGCCATCATCGCGGAGGCTGCGGGGAACGGGGACGCCGTCTCGAGAATGCCCATGCTCTCGAGCGCGGGGTTGCCCGACATGGTGGTGTAGATCTCCTCCGCCCGCTGGCTCGCCGTTACCGGGTCGAGGTTCTCGATCGGGCCGAGGCCGTCGGTGCAGGCGGCCAGGGCGAGGGCGGCCAACAAGAGGACCGGGCGCGCCACAGCGCGCGCCGGCAGGGTGCGGGTGCTGCTCATGGGGTTCCCCCAACGAGTTGGAGAGAATGCCACTCGGCCGCCGTTACCGCGGCCGGCGCGTGATGAGATCACGCGGGTCCTGTTGGCTCAATGTAGGACGGTGCGGGGCGCACCTCGGTGACGGTGCCCACCCGTAGGAAGGTCAAATGACCCTCGTGCGAGGGGACCGGGCGCACCGGACGGTGCCGGCGGGAATCACCAGGCGATTCCTGGTATATTGCGCGGGCCGCAACGCCGTGCCGGCGGAGCGGAGGACGAACGCGATGCAGCATTCTTCTGATGCCACCACTGCGGGCGGGGACGCGGCGGCCGCGCGGCGCGAGGACGAGCGGGCGGGACTGAGCGAGCGGGACATGGATCGCGACCCGATCCGCCAGTTCGCGCGCTGGATGGATGCGGCGACCGAGTCGGGACTGCCCGAGCCGACCGCGGCCACGCTGGCCACGGCGGACGCTGCCGGACACCCATCGGGCCGCGTCGTGCTCATCAAGGGCTACGACGCCGACGGCTTCACGTTCTTCACGAACTACCTCAGCCGCAAAGGCCGCGACCTCGCGGCGAATCCGCGGGCCGCGCTCGTCTGTTTCTGGCCGGAGCTCGAGCGCCAGGTTGTGATCATGGGGACGGTGGCGCCGGTGTCGGCGGCGGAGGCCGACGCCTATTTTCGCACGCGGCCTCGGGGCAGTCAGATCGGCGCCTGGGCGTCGGAGCAGAGTGCCGTGATCGCGGGCCGGGAGGTGTTGGAGCGCCGCGTCGCGGAGTTCGGGCGGCGGTTCGACGGCCAGGACGTGCCGCGACCGCCGCATTGGGGCGGCTACCGGTTGGCGCCCGAGGCCATCGTCTTCTGGCAAGGGCGGCCCGACCGGCTGCACGACCGCCTGCGGTACCGGCGCGGATCTGACGGCCGCTGGGTGATCGAGCGGCTGGCGCCGTGAGGGTCTTCTCCAGCGACCAGTTCGTGTTGCCCTTACCCCCGCGTCATCGCTTTCCGATGGCGAAGTACCGATTGCTGCGCGAGCGCGTGGTGGCGGCGGCACTGGTGGGGCCGGGCGAGGTGCTCGTCCCGCCGCCCGCCACGGACACGGAGCTGGTGCGGGCGCACGACGCCGACTACGTGCAGCACGTCGCGTCGGGGACCCTCGAGCGCGCGGCGGTGCGTCGCATCGGGTTCCCGTGGTCGCCCCAGCTCGTGGAACGGTCCCGGCGGTCTGTCGGCGCGACGATCGCCGCGAGCCGCGCAGCGCTCGCTGATGGCGTGGCCGTGAGCCTCGCGGGGGGCACACATCACGCCTCGCGTGACCGCGGTGAGGGCTTTTGCGTGTTCAACGACGCTGCCGTCGCGGCGCGCGCGATGCAGGCGGAGGGACGGGCGCGCCGCGTCGTGATCCTGGATTGCGATGTGCACCAGGGGAACGGCACGGCGGCGATCTTCGCGGAGGACTCGACGGTATTTACGTTCGATCTGTTCGGGGCCCACAACTATCCGTTCGAGAAAGTCCCGAGTGACCTGGACGTGCCGCTGGAGGACGGCGCGACGGACGATGTGTATCTGGACGCTCTTGAGCGGGGCGTGGCGCGCGCACTCGCGTGTGCGGATGCCGATCTCGCGATCTACCTCGCCGGGGCCGATCCCTTCGCGGGTGACCGGCTTGGCCGTCTGGCAGTGAGCAAGTCGGGGCTCGCCGCGCGCGACCGGCGGGTGCTCGAGCGATGCCGGGCGGCGGGCATCCCGGTTGCCGTCACGATGGGCGGCGGGTACGCTGCCGACGTGCGCGATACGGTCGACATCCATTTCGAAACGGTGCGCCTGGCGGCGCTGGAGAGCGCCCTGCCGTCCGGAGCGGTGAGCGCCTTCGCGCCTCCGGCCTTCAGGCCGATTCCGCGTGTCGAACGCGGAACAAGGCGGTCGCGCGGTCCAGCGCTTCACGATCTCCCACCATGACCACGGTGTCGCCGCTCCGGAAGCGGTAGCTGGGGTCCGGGGTGTAGCGCGCCACCCCGTCGCGAACGACGGCGATCACCATGGCGCCGGTGGCGCGTCGCAGCTCCATCGTGACGGGGTTCTCGCCAATCGCCGCCGCGCCCGCTTCCACCTGCACGGTGTCGAGGGCCGTGTGGATCCCCAGGTGCTTGAGGGCATCGAGCCGCAGATCGGGCAGGGCGAGCCCGCGCAACATCTCGTACTGCTCGCCGCGGATCGCCACGATCTCCCGCTCGATCAGGTTCTGCGGAATGCCGTACATGTGGAGCACGCGCGCGAAGATCTCGATGGAGGTCTCGAACTCCTCGGGCACGACCTCGTCGGCACCGAGACGCAGCAACTCCTTGATCGCGGCGGTGTAGCGGGTGCGGGCCACGATTCGCACGTGGGGGCTCGCGTGGCGCGCCACGACCACGCCCCGCCGCTCCTCCGCGGGCGCAGAGATGGCGAACACGATCACCCGCGCCCGCTCGATGCGTACCCGCTCGAGCACCTCGCGCCGCGTGCCGTCGCCGAAGTAGATCGGCTCGCGGTTCATCCGCGCGAGCCGAACGACCTGACCGTTCTGCTCGAGGATCACGTACGCGATGCCGGCGGCCTTCAGCACCCGGGCGAGATGCCGCCCGCCCAGACCGTACCCCACCAGAATCACGTGATCGTGCAGTTCGGCGATGAGCGGCTCTTCGTGGGGCGGCACCTCCAGGGTGGGTTGACGCATCACCCGGCAGAGGACCTCGGCCACGGGCCCCGCGGCGGCGATCAGGAACGGCGTCGCCAGCATCGTCAGGACCGACATGGCCAGGAAGAGCTGGTAGGTGTCCTGATCGAGCAAGCCGAGCGGCGCCCCCACGACCGCGAGCACGAAGGAGAACTCGCCCACCTGGGCGAGCCCCAGGCCGCTCAGCACGCTCACCTGGATGCTACGCTTGAGGGAGCGGGTGGCACCCGCGGCCATCAGCGCCTTGAGCATAAAGACCCCGAGCGTCACGCCCGCCACCACCGGCAGG
>JBFJHJ010000038.1:0-24865 GCA_041613315.1 Gemmatimonadales bacterium | reverse complement strand
GGGTGGCTGAGCCGCCGGGCCGCCCGCATCGCCCAGCGTGGCGCGAGAAGCGCGCGGAGCGCGTGCGGCGGCAGGCCGTGGATCAGGAGCGGCGGCGCAATCAGGGCGAAGACGAGGTAGCGCCCCATGTTGACGCTGGCGAGATAGCCGGCGCCGAGGGGCCCGACGGGCCAGTCCACGACGATCCAGAGGAGGACCGCGCCCGCCGCGAACGACAGGACCCGGTGCGGTGCGGCCCCGCCTCCCCGGTCGCCCAATCGCCGCGCGGCGAGCACGTAGCCCGCGACGAGCGCCGCCACGAAGAGCCACGCTCCGGGATACGCCTGCCACGACCAACTCCAGGGGGTCCCCTGGGCCGAACACCACCAGATCACGGTCCGTCGGTGCCGCGGCGTGTTGTCGGCGGTCCCGCTCCGCGCTCCCATCGCGCGCGCACCAGGATCGGGAGATCGTGCGCCCAATCCGCCTGCCGAGTCCCGAAGGGGTAGACGACGCGGGCGAGCCCGTCCGCGCCGTAGGCGATGACTCGCGCCGCGTGCCCCACGAGATAGTCCGCGCCCGGTGTGGCCGGCTCCTGCGGCACGGCCGGTGCCAGCCCGATACGCTGCTGGATTGCGTTCACCTTCTCCAGCGGGCCGAGCAAGCCGACGAACCGCGGGTCGAACTCGGCGAGCCACCGCCGGAGCCGTTCGGGCGTGTCTCGCGCGGGGTCCGTCGTGACGAATACAACCATGACGCGGCTCGCCACGTCGGGCGGCAATCTGGCCAGCACCGCGGCCAGGTTCGCCATGTGCACCGGACAAACGTCGGGGCAGTGGGTGTAGCCGAAGAAAAGGAGGGTAACCGACCCGTCGGTCTCGCGGCCAAAGTCGAACGGTGAGCCGTCAGTCCGTGCCAGGGTGAACGCCGGCTTTTCCCACGGCTCCGCCAGCACGGTGCCACGGAGATCCCGTGGAGTCGGCGCCGGTCCGCACGCCGCGAGGAGCATCGCGAGGGCCAGAAGCCCTGTCGCGACCGCAGCAGGCGCGTGCGCCTTCGGGCGACGGGCCGTGCGGGTGATGGAACGCGGTATGGGGGCGAGCACGGTGGGGAATGTAACACGGAATGCCGGTGTGGCGTCCGTCAGGTGCTGCCGATGCGGCGCCGGAGTCCGTGGGGGTCTAGTAGGTGGCCCAGTTGTCCACCCACGCGTTCCGGATCGGTACCCACCCGGCCCAGGAACGGAGCGCGCGTCGGAGCTCTCGCGAGTCGTAGTGGATCTTCACGTCTTTCGTCCCCACCCCGGTCAGGGGCGGATTCGAGCCGAGCTGCTCATTGAGACCGCCCGCCACGAGACCGTGCATGTGGAGCTCACCACCGCCTGTAAAGCTGAGCTGCCCGCCCACCAAGATCACGCCGTACCACCTGAGTTCCGCGCTGTTGCTGAACGTGAGGTTGCCGGTCACGATCAAGGCTCCGTAGCTCGTGACGCCGCTGCTGATCGTGGCGTCGCCCGTCACGAGCATCACGGGGTACGATGGGTCGCCCATTTGCACGGTGGTGTAGTCGGGGATGGTGCGCGTGATCGTGCCGGCCCAGTCGATGCCGGTGGCGTTGGCGACGGCAGGGCCGTCGGCGCCCGTGAGGATGGAACCGCTGATCGTCCAGCCGGAATACGACGCCGGCTGTTCGGCCACCGGCAACATCATGGCGCCAATCGTCGAGACGGCGCAGCCTCCCGACGCGTAGTCGGTGCCTCTAAACTCGGCGGTGCTGCCGGTGCGGACCAACCCGTTCGCCGCGCTGAACACCGCCGGGGCGGTCAACCGCGCGCGCTGCCATTCGGCGAACTGTGCGACGGTGCGCGACGCCTGCGGGTCGCTCCCCATCACCGGCTCGATCACGCGGCCGGTCGCGCGCACGACGTAGGTCCACGCGGTCAGAGTGTCGGGCGGCTTTCGCACGACCCGCGCCACGACGTCCGCGTACCCGCCCGTGACGTTGATGCGGACCGAGTCGCCGTCGGGCGGCCGCACGGCGCGGTCGCACGCGTCGAAGCTCGCGGTGGCGAAATAGGTGTGCAGGCCGCTCTGTGCCACGGTCAGCGCGTCCACCAAGTCGCCGGCCGATTCAGCGATCCGCCGGTCCGCCTCCACCCGCACGAACGCCGTGGCCAGCATCACCGTGATGAGCGCGACGAGGAGGAGCGTCGCGGGAAGCGCCATGCCGTCTTCGCGGAACGCGCGGCGCACGTCAGTTCAACCGGTTGGCGAAGGCGACGCGGGTGACGAGCGGGAACGTTTCGGGGCTCGTCCGGCCCTGAGCCGGGGACACGCTGGCGCCCACGAGCCGCAGCTCGAGGCCGCGCACCGTCGTGAGGTCGAAGGGCGGGGCCTCTTGCATCGTGGAGTTCGGGCCGACCAGGAACGCGAACCGCGCGGCGGTGTCGAACGGCGCGACCAGTTCGTCCACCGGATCGGTGCCCCGCCGCCGCCACAGCGCACGCCGCCCCGGGAACTCGGTGGAGGCTCCGAAACGGTAGGTGACGTTCTGGTAGAGGTGGAAGATGCGCCCCGACGGGGGGATCAGCGGCCCCGGGATGCCGCTGATGTTGATCAGCATGCTGCCGGGCACGGTCCGGATGCTGTCGGCCGTGCAGGCGGACGTGACCGTCGAGGACGTGACCGTCACGCCGGTCACGAACGTGTACGTGCCGGTCGTCCCGCGCCACGCCATGCCGCTCGGGACCGCGGACGCGTACATGAGAGAATCCGGCGGCATCAGGGTGGCGACCGTCCCGGCCATCCCGCTCTGACAGGTCATCCCGAACGCGTAGGGCACGCGAACCGCCACGCTCTCTGCCGCCGCGGCGAGGAGCCCGTTGTCGCCCACCATCCGGAGCTCCACCGTCATCGCGTTCCGCGCGGCCCGGGCGGTCTGGCGCGCCAGCATCATCGCCTCCTGCTCGCTCACGAACCGCGAGTCGCTCACCAGCATGCGCGCGAGCGCGACGCCCAGGATCGCGAACACCGTCAGCGCGATCAGCAGCTCGACCAGGGTGAACCCCCGTGGGTTCATGGGCTGAGCGTGGACCGCTGGCGCGGCCGGTTGCGGTCAATCACGACGGTGTCCGGTTTGATCACGACGGGCCCGGTGGGCGTGATCACCACCGACATGCGCCGGAGTTGGGGCGACGTGGTCTGTAGGGTGACGCACCGCGTGTAGACGAGCTGGCCCGACGTGTCCGTCGCGCACCCCACCGCGGAGGTGAGGCTGTCCCAGGGCAGGTTCTGGACCCACGCCGCGGCCCGCTCGCTGGCCGCGCCGCGAAAGGCGATGGCGGCCGAGCGGCGCGTGTGCGAGGCCGCCTGGAACATGAGGCCCCCCAAGGCGACGAGCACCGTCGAGAGAATGCTCAGCGCGAGCATGATCTCGATCAGCGAGACGCCCGCCTCCCGCGACCGGCTAGCCACCGAGCCGCACCTGGCCCGCGCGGGTGAGCTTGACCTGCCGCGCGTAGCCCCCGAGTCCCACCGTGAAGGTGGTGGTCTCCCGCGCCACGCCGTTGGGGAAGATCTCGACGGACGTGGCAGGGGTCGCCGCCAGGGAATCGAGTCCGTGCTCGGAGCCGGCCCCCAGGAAGCGGCGCCGGAACACCAGGCTGGCGTTCGCCCGGTCGCGGATCAGGTACATCCTCACGGACGGATCCACGATGACGACGACCGGGCGGCGCTGACGGGCGGCGGTGACCTGGGCGTACTGGAGGTCGGAGGCCAAGGTCGACGCCACCCGGTTGACGCGGGCCCGGCCCAGGGACGAGCCCAGTCCCCAGAACACCATCCCCGAGAGCAGGCCGGCGAGGGTCAGCGTGATCGCGAGCTCGATCAGGGTGTAGCCGGCAGCGATGCTGCCGGCCGGGGTGGGCCGGAATCTAGGGCGCGTCATCTGCCTAACATAACTCCTTGCTGCTCAGTCCGTTAGGAGCGACCGGGCCGGCGATGCCCCTCGGAGCACCGCCGGCCATGCCCGCCGCTGAGCGCAAGTGATTGCCTGCCACGCAGTTGCTTGCACACTGGGAGGAGGGGGATGCCCCCGCCTTCCGGGCCTCACAGAAGTTGCTTGAGGGCGAATCCAGGGTCGGTGACCTGCGACACGTTATCGGCCAGATCCACCCGGCGCTTGAGGAGCGTCCGGAGGGTGGCGAATTCACGGGCCGGCCCGTTGACCGAGAAGTATGCCGTCAGGCGGTCGTCTTTGAGGTAGAGCACGGTAAACACGCCGGTCTCCGGCGCTCCGCGGATGAGGACCCGGTCGTGCTCGGTCTCGTCGCCCGCGAACTCCAGGTGCAGGTCGAAGATGTCGGACCAGACGTAGCTCAGCAGGCCGTACGGCGTCTCGGCGCCCGCCATGTTCGCCCCGGCGATCTGTCCCGAGTGCTCCGCGTGGCCCCAGTGCTCGACCCGCCGGCGCTTCCCGAAGTGCGGATCGGGATAGGCGGCCACGTCACCGGCGGCATAGAGCCCCGGGGCGGAAGTCTCCATGCGCGCATCTACGACGATCCCGTCGTCGAGCGTGAGACCGGCTGCCGCGGCCAGTGTCGTGCCGGGCCTGATGCCGACGGCCACGAGCGCGAAATCGCACGGGACCACGCCATCCGCCGTGTTGACGGCGGCAACTCGGCCGTGGCCCGCGAACCCCATCACCGTGGCGCCGGTGCGGAACGCGATGCCACGCGCGGCGCAGTGCTCGGCGACGAACGCCGAGAGCGGCTCCGGCGCGAAGCGCGCCCACACGCGCGGCGCCGCCTCGAGGACCGTCACACCGAGGCCGAGCGTGGTGAGCGAGGCCGCCACCTCGAGCCCGATGAATCCCGCCCCGACGATCACGGCGCGTCGCCCGGACTGTGCGGCGCCGGCGATCGCCTGGGCGTCATCCAGTGTGCGGAGGTAGTGAATGCCCTCGAGCGTCGCGCCCGGCACGTCGAGCCGCGCCGGGCGCCCGCCGGTGGCGAGCAGGGCGCGGCGATACCGGACGGGGCCGTCCTCGGAGAGGCGCGCCACCCGATCCTCGGGGTCGAGTGACTCGACCCGCACGCCCAACAGGGTCTCCACCCTCCGCGCATGCAATTCCGTCGGCGAGTCGTAGAACAGGGCGTCGCGGGCCTTCTCGCCCCGGAGGAACTCCTTGGAGAGCGGGGGGCGGTCGTACGGCGGGTGCGGCTCGTCGCTCACCAAGAGGATCGAGCCGGCGTCGTCGTGCTTGCGGAGCTGCCGCGCGGCACGGCTCGAGGCGAGGCCGCCCCCGATCAGCAGATAATCGATGCTCCGCATCGTGCTCGGCGGTCGCTGCGTCGCGCGCCGCGGTTACTGCCGCGGGTGCTCGTGCGCCCCCGCGCCGTAGCCCCGCAGCGTGTCGTAACGGTGGACCTGCGCGGCGGTCAGCACGTGGCGGGTCTCGAGATGGGCATGCAGGTGCGTCCCGCGGATGCGGCCCTGCAAGGCCGCGATCTCACCGAGGAGCACATCGAGGCGCGCGCCGGTGATAACGTTCGTGGCGAACAGGCGGTCCAAGTCCCGCTCGCGCTCGATCAGTTCGGCGCCCAGCGCCGTCGCCCGGCGCCGCATCCTCTCCTGAATCCGCTCGATCTCCGCCCGCTGTGCCGGCGTCAGCGCGAGCGAGTCGGCGAGATCGAGCACATGGCGCGGCCCGGGATAGTGGTTGAGCTCCGCGGCCAGGGCGAACCCGAACCCGTCGCCCGCCAGATAGGCGGCCACCTCCCGGTCCGACAGCGCCTTGATGTCGCGCCGCTCCTCGCCAGCATAGGGAGACGGGTCGTGCTGGCCGGGCAGAGCCGTCGGCGCGAACACCGTACACATCAGGACCATGAGAGCGACGCGCGTCATGCCTCCTCCTCGTCAGTGTGGCGAGGCCCCGGGGGGAGAGAATATACCGGGAGCCGGAGCCGAGGGTGCATCGGGCGTGTCCGCTGGGTAGATTGGTAGCCGTTGTCACCATCGCTACGAACGTCAGCGGGAGGAACGATTGATGATTGCGATCGCTACCGGGCTGCTCTTGAGTGCGGCGGCGCCCACGTGGGCCCCGCCTGTTGCGGCTTCCGACACCGCCTGCATCGTGATGAACATGGCCGCCGAGGGGCGGCGCAGCCCCCTCGACTCGCTGTCGTTCACGGTCGACGGCAGTCCCGTCAAGGTGTGCTACGGTCGCCCCGCGGCGCGGGGCCGCACCATGATCGGCGGGGGCGCGGTGCCGTTCGCGAAGGTGTGGCGGACAGGCGCCAACGAGCCCACGATGATCCACACGACGGCGGCGATGCGCATCGCGGGCGTTGCCGTGCCGCCAGGCTCGTATTCGTTGTACACGGTGCCCGGTGAGACCGAGTGGCAGGTCATCGTCAATCGCTCGATCAGCCAGTGGGGCCACGAGCGCTACTACACCAAGGACGTTGAGGCGCAGGAGCTGGGTCGCGGCACGGTCAAGAGCGGGACCATCGAGACGCCCATCGAGCAGTTCACGATTCGGGCCGAATCGGCGGGGAAAGGGGCGACCCTGATCCTCGAGTGGGAGCGGACGCGCGTGAAGATCCCTATCACGAAGGGCTAGCGCGTCCGGTTTCCGGTGAACTGAATGAAGCCGCCGCCCGGCGGCCGGCTTCGAAGTAGAGCACCACGAGCAGCGCGCTCGCCGCACTCACGCCCAGCTTGAACGCGGCGGGCGCGCCGCTCGCCGACAGGAGCCCCTCGATCGTCCCGGCGAGGAGGAGCAGGCACACCGCCGCCCCAACAACGCGCACCGCCGTCCGCCCCGCGGTCACCAACGCATCCCGGCGCGTGAGATCGCCGGGCGCCACCAACGCCCGGGCGATCAGCAGCCCGGCCCCGCCCGCCATGAAGATCGCCGTCAGCTCCAGCACCCCGTGCCCCGCCACGAACGTCAGGATCCATCCCGCCAGCCCGTAGTTCGCGAACATCCCGAGGATGGCGCCGAAGAAGAGGCCGTTGAAGACCAGCACGAAGACCGTGCCCACGCCGGCGGTGATCCCGAAGGCGAACGCGCCGAACGCCACCTGCACGTTGTTCGCGATGATCGTGGATGCCACGATCGGGAGGAACGGGTCCGGGGACTGCGCATAGCCGACGCCCTCTTGCTGCCGATACAGCCCCGCCTCGGCCCGGGCGATCATCTCGTCCGGCAGCACCTGGCGCGCCACCTCCGGCTGCTCGCGGATCAGCACGTACCCGGCAATGCCCGGAAGGACGAACATCAGACACGCGGCCAGCACGTAGCGCCGGGCGCGGTACGCTGCGGCGGGAAGCTCCGTCAAGAGCAGCCGGCCGATCGGCAGGCGTGAGACTCCGCGGAGTCCGTACAACGCATTGTGACCGCTGCTCACCACCCGCTCGAGATAGGCGAGCACACGAGGGTCCACCGCGTACGTACGGGCGCGCGCGAGGTCGGCGGCGACCATCCGGTAGTCGGCGGCGAACGCGGTGAGCTCCCGGCCCGTGAAGTTCTTGAGCCCCCGCCGCTCCGCGGCGCTCGCGCGCTCCCGGAAACGTTCCCACACCGGCTGGCGAAGCGCGACGAAGCGGTCGCCGCTCGCCAACGCCGCGGCCCCGCCCGCCCCGCGGCGCACGGCCGTGCGGGCACGGCGCCGGTCGCGCTCGTCGCGATGGAGGTGCATCAAGAATGTGCCGGGGCGCGGATCCCGGTCCGGGAACCGGTCGGCCAGCCGGCCGGCAAGCTCGGCGGCGAAGCGGTCGCGCACCGCCGCCGGGAGCTCCACGTACCGGGCCATGAACTGGTCGAGCAACCGGAACTCGTCGTCGGACAGCCGGGGCGGCCCGGCATTGATCGGCTCGGCCTCACCGGTCGCCGGCAGCGCCAGCGTCAGGTCCTCGGGGCGGTCGCGGACGACGATCGTACCGGCCACGATGTCGCCCAGACGCTTGTTCGCCGGGTGAAACGCGGCGAACAGGATGCCGACGACGTACGAGAAACCCGGCTGGACGTCCACGATCCGCACCAGGTTCCGCACCATCGCCGCCTGGAAGGTGACGGGATGGCCGGTGTCCATCACGACGCGGATGCCCATGCGTCGCTTGCCCGGCGTGCGGCCCTCGGAAAAGGCCTCGAACAGCGCGAAGTAGCCCCACACCACGCCGAAAAAGAGGAGAATGAGGCCCGCGCTCACCCACCCGCCGCCGGCCCCGCTCGTGGCGCTCATGAGGCCACCCGCGACGACGGCGAATAGCACGCCGACGGCGATGGCGATGAAGCCGAGCGCGACGATGTCGTAGATTGCCGCCGCGGCACGCGATCCCAGGCCCGCGAGCTCGAACTTGAGCGTGACGTGCTCGGGGGTCTCGACGGAGATCCGTCTGGAGAATTCGGGCGTCCTCGGGGCTCGCGTCGGCGGCATCGGAGGACCATCTTATCGCCGAGGGGGGCCTATGGCTACGTATCAACTCCGCGCCATGTCGTTCGGGGAGATCCTCGACGGCGCCTTCACGATCTTCGGGCGCCAGTTCCCCGTGCTCATGGGGATCCTGCTCGTCTCCGAGGGGCTCCCCTTCGCCCTGATGATGTACTCCGTGCTCGCCATCGGGGGCGTCGCCTTCGAGCCGATGTACCTCGGACTGTTTTCCTTGAGCCTGCTGCTCTTCATGATCGGCGGGCTCTGGGCCGCCGGGGCGATCGTCCACGTGGTATCGGAAGGCTACCTCGGACGCTCGCCAACCGTCGGGGAGGCGCTGGGTTTCGCGCTCGGCAAGATGTGGGGACTCCTGGTGTCGGGGCTCGTGAAGTACCTCCTCATCATCTTCGCGAGCATCTTCCTCATCGTGCCCGGCATCATCGTCGCGTGCGGCTACGCGGTGGTCGCCCAGGTGGTCGTGCTCGAGGGCGGTTCGGCGATCGATGCCCTGGGGCGCTCCTGGAGCCTGACGAAGGGATTCAAAGGCAAGGCGCTGGGACTCGGCTTCGTGATCTACGTCTTGGCGTCCCTCCCCGGTGCTGCGATGGGTGTGCTCGCGATCTTTGTGCCGTCGCTCGCGATGCCGCTCGACCTCGTCGGTCGCGTCGTGGGGTTCATGCTCTATCCCCTCATCGCGTGCGCGTTCACGCTGTTCTATTACGACCTCCGCGTCCGTAAGGAAGCCTTCGATCTCGTGCACCTGAGCGAGCAGTTGGGGTTCGGCTCCGAACCTGCCGGCGCGTGATCGACCCGGCCCAGCACGTTTCCCCCGATTCCCTCCGAGCGGTCCTCGACCACGTATACGGCACGCCGGCATACGAGTGGCGCTCGATGCCGGCCAACCCCTTCGTGGTGCTGGTGGAGCTGTGGCAGGCGGTCCTGGAGTGGTTCGCCAGACTCGAGCAGGAGCACCCCATCGTGCATTGGGTGGTCGTCGCCGTGCTCGCCGCCGCCGTGGTCGCCATACTCGCCCATTTCGTGTATCTCGTGACGCGTGCGCTGCGGCCACGGCGCGACCCGGGTGCCGCCGCGCCGACTGCGGCTGCCGAGGGACGCGGCGCGGGCTGGTACCGGGAGCGGGCGGACCGGCTGGAGGCCGACGGCCGTTACGCGGAAGCGCTGGGCCACCGCTTCACCGCGACGTTGCTCGAGCTCGACCGACGCAAGTCGCTCGTGTTCCACCCCTCCAAGACGCCGGCGGAGTACGTCGGCGAAGCGCGGCTCGACGGCGAGGGCGTCGGCGTTCTCGCCGAACTGGTGGGGACGCTATACCGGCATCTCTTCGGCGGCGCGCCTTGCACCGCGGAGGACGCCCGCCGGTTCCGCGAGCGGGCGGCCGGCCTCGTGACGCATGGCGCGTGAATCGGCGGCACGTCCGCTGATCGTCGTCGCGCTCGTCCTCTCGGCGACTGCGGTGGTCCTGGCCGCGCTCGCCGGCCTTCGCGCGGCGCCGGACCGCCGGATGCTCGACCCTCGCCGCTCAGTGGCGATCACCGGGCCCTGGGGCTCGAGCGGTCTCGCGGAGGCGTTGGAAGCACTGCGGATCCCGGTCGAGCGCCGTCGGCGCTCGCTGTTCGGGCTCGCGGCGGAGAGCACCGAGGTGGATCGGGACAGCTGGCTCCTGCTCCTGGATTTCGCGCCCGTGACGTTCAGTCCGGCACTCGGGAGCGTCCGCACCGGCGCCGCCCCACCCTCCGACGTCGAGGTCCGGGAGGTGGCGCGGTACATCGAGCGAGGGGGTGCGGTGCTCAGCGCGGGCGAGACCGGTGTCGAGCGGTGCTTCGGCCTCCGTCTCGAGACGGTGCGCGACCCCTGGGACGAGCAGGAAGGACGTCCGGTGGTGATACCACGTGGCTTCGACTCGCTGCCGGCCCCGCGCGTCGTGTTGGTACCGGACACGGCAGAGCGCCGCCGCTCCCGGTTCGTGCGGACGTCGGACGAGGAGTCGTGCGCGGTGCGGGGTGGCGCGTCACGCGACGAGTTGTTGGCGACGCGCGACGGTGCCCCGGTCGCCGTTCGCTTCACCACGGAAAGCGGCGGGCGCGCCGTCGTGCTCGCCGACTCACGATACGTCACGAACCGGGAGATGCGGACGACGGATGCCGGAGTGCTGGTGCTCTCGTGGCTGCTGGACGAAGGTCCCGCGCGGGTCGTGGTGGACGAGTATCACCAGGGGTTTGGCACGGGTGGCTCGATCTTCGCCGCTGCCTGGCGGTGGTCGGTGCACTCGCCGGCGGGGTGGGCGATGCTCCAGCTCGCTTTCGCGGGGCTGCTCGCGCTCGCCGCGGCGGCGGTACGCTTCGGCCCGGCGTTGCGGGTCGTGGAACGCCGCCGCCGCTCGCCGATGGAGCACCTCGAGGCCCTCGCGGTCGGGCTGGAGCGGGGACAGGGGAAGGAGATTTCGGTCCAGCGCATCGCCGAAGGGCTGCGGCGGCGGCTGAGTCGCGCCGGCGGCACGCTGCGCCGGGGAGGCGGTAACCTCGACGCCTGGCTCGGCTCCCTCGCGCTCGCAACGGAACGTCCGGAAGCGCGGCGAGCGGTGGAGCAGCTCCGCCGACTCGTGCGTGAACCCGGCGGCCACGCAGACGTGCTCGCGGCCGCCCTAGCCGTGGAGGATGTGTGGGAAGCACTGCGACCATCGACCAGGCCCGGGCGGTCCTAGCGTCGCTCCGCGGGGTCGTGCTGGGACAGGACGACGCTCTCCGCGAGTGCCTGGTGGCGCTCCTGGCACGCGGCCACGTGTTGCTGGAAGGGGTGCCCGGCACCGCCAAGACGCTCCTGGTGCGGGCCCTCGCCCGCGCGATCAACGTGAGCTATGCGCGCATCCAGTTCACGCCCGATCTCATGCCGGGAGACATCACCGGCATCTCCGTACTCACGGACCGTTACGAATTCCTGTTTCGACCGGGTCCCGTGTTCCACGACCTGGTGCTGGCGGACGAGATCAACCGGGCGCCGGCCAAGACGCAGGCCGCGCTGTTGGAGGCGATGCAAGAGCGCATGGTCACCGTGGACGGCACGAGCCACCCGCTGCCGCCGACCTTCACCGTGTTCGCTACGCAGAACCCCATCGAGTTCGAGGGCACGTATCCGTTGCCCGAGGCGGAGCTGGATCGCTTCCTGGTGAAGGTGTCGATCGACTACCCGGCGGCCGACGTCGAGCAGGGCATCCTGGGGCGCTACCTCGAGGGCTTCGAGGCGGACGAGCCCGAGACATACGGCATCACGCCGGTGCTGGACGCGGACGGCGTGGGCGCGCTCCGGGAAGCCGTGCGCCGCGTGCGGGTGGACGAACGCATCACCGCCTACATCACCACCATCGTCAGGGCGACCCGGGACGCGGCGTCGCTCACGCTGGGCGGGAGCCCCCGCGCCGGCGTCGCACTGCTCAAGACGGCGCGGGCGCACGCCTTTCTCGAGGGCCGCGACTTCGTGATCCCCGACGACGTGAAGCGGTTCGCCCCCGCCGTGCTGCGGCACCGTGTGCAGGTAGCGCCGGAGCTCGAGCTCGAGGGTGTCTCACCCGACGTCGCGCTCAGAGCGATCCTCGAGCAGACCGAGGCCCCGGCAACGTGATCCTCCCCACTCGACGGGCGTTATGGCTCATCGCCGTGGTGGCGCCGGTGGCGGTGCTCGGGTACGTGACGCCGGTCGCGCTGGACGTCGTGGTGGGACTGGATGCTGCTTTGATCCTGCTCGTGATCGCCGACGGCTACTTCGCACCGGGCGCGCGACGCCTCGACGTGCAGCGCGACGCGCCGGGGAGCTTCTCCGTCGGTCGTCCCACGACGGGCGCCTACGTATGGGCGAATCGCCGCTCGAGAGCGGCCCGGCTCCGGATTCGGGAAACCCGGCCGGCTCTGTTGGGGGGGGTGCAGCCCCCGCGCGATCTTGTGGTGCCCCCTGAGGCGTCGGCGCGCGACGAGATCGAGGTCCTGCCGCGCCGGCGGGGACGCGACGCCGCCGGCTCGCTCGTCGTGCGCAGCCGAGGCGCCCTTGGGCTGGGCCAGCGGCAGTGGCGGCTCGACCTGCCGTGGAGCGTGATCGTGTATCCGGGCCTGCCGGCGTCGCGGCTCAAGGCTTCGATTGCGGCAGCGGTGCGGCGGCCCGAGGCGGGACTGCGCGGCGCCAGGCGATTGGGAGAGGGTCGCCAGTTCGAGAGCCTGCGCGAATGGGTTCCCGGCGACGACCCGCGTCACATCGACTGGAAAGCGAGCGCGCGGCGGCGCACACTGATCGCCCGGCAGTTCGAGGAGGAGCGACGCCAACAAGTGCTCTTGGTGTTGGACGCGGGTCGGCTCCTCACGGCGGACATCGCAGGCGAGGCACGGATGGAGCACGTGGTGCGGGCCGCCCTGTGGGTCGCGTTCGCCGCCACCTACCACGACGACAACGTGGGAGTGATGGTGTTCTCCGACCGCGTGCACCATTACGTGATGCCGCAGCGCGGCCGCCGCGGACTCCGGCGCGTCCTCGACGTTCTGGCCGTGGTCGAGCCGGTGTTGGTGGAGCCCGATTATCCGAATGCGTTCCGCTACCTCGCCATTCGCAACCGCAAGCGCGCCCTGACGATCGTCTTCACCGATGTGATCGATCGACTGGCGTCCGAGGCGTTGGTGAGCCACGTGGCGTCGCTGCGGCCGCGGCACCTGCCGCTCGTCGTCACGCTCCGGAACCCGGAGTTGGACGGCACGGCGTCGACGCGGCCGCAGACGGTGCCGCAGGCCTACCGGAAGGCCGCGGCGGAGGAGCTGCTGGCGGCCCGCGCGGAAGCGCTGGCCGAGATGCGCCGTGCGGGCGCGCTCGTGCTCGACGTCCAGCCGAGCCACGCGAGCCCGGCGGTCGTGGAGCAATACCTGCAGCTCAAGCGGCGGGGGCGGTTGTGAGTGTCTTCCCGTTCTCCGTGCGTGGAGGCGCTCGGTAACCCGCCGTCGGCCGCCGCGCGATTCGCGCCGCGGTCGCGTCCGACCCGTCAGTCCGTGGGCGGTGGTGAGGCCGTCGCGCAGGCCACCGCTTCGCCCGGGGTCACCCCGCTCCGTTCCATCTCGCGTCGGGCTCGCCAGCGCGCGATGTTCCAACTCCGCCAGTCACCGTCGGCGCGCACCTCACGAGCGAGGAAGCCTTGGCGCAGACGGCACCGGTCCGATTCGGTCAACGCGGGCCATCTCGAGAGAAGCGCGGGTGCGGCGTCGGCGCTCAGCCCGTCGATATACGCCACATCGAAGGCCATCCCCGCCGCGGCTCGCTCCATGTTCGTCCGCACGATGAGGGCGTCCGGATTCACGATGTTGAGTCCCGCGAGTACCAGGAAACCGCTCACGACGCTTCCGAAGGCGAACGGCGCGGGGCGCGCCCGCAGGACCGTCCACCCGAACCATCCGAGCACGAAGCCGATCCACAGCATGAACGCCGTGGCGTAGAGCCGGTCCTCCGTGAGGCCGTAGGCGATCACGTAGAGGCGCATCCGGGTCAGGGCCGAGATCATCACCATGCCGACGAGCACGAGGATGGCTACCGCGAGCGCGCGGAAGCTCTGCATCGCGCCGGGGCGTTCGGCGTCCAGCGCCCACCACGCCCCGAGCAGGATCGGCAGCACCAGGGTTGACGCGGCGACGAGCTCGAAAAAGCCCCGCCGTGCGTACGTGGCGTAGCTCGGTCCCGTCGCCTGCTGCACGAACTCGTTGCCGCCAAACAAGTACCCAACCTGAATCGCGACGAACACGACGAGGAGGAACAGCAGCAGCCCGAGCGGGATCCCCAGCTCGAGCATGCCGAATGCCCGGGACGCCGAGGAGTCGCTCGACGGCATCCGAGCGCGTACGATGAGCCCCCGGAGGTAGCCGGCGGCGACCCACGTGCAGACTCCGACCACGAACAGATGGGATACCATCGTGTCCGCGGTCCAATGGAAGAGGCTCTCAACGACAGTTTCGAACACGGGGTCGGCGGACGCGAACAGCCCGCCGAAGACGAGGGCCACGGGAATCGCGAGGATCGAACCCACGAGCAGTGACCCCATCCGGCGCCGCCTCCCGTTACCGGTGATCTCCGCCCACGGGGTGTCGGTCGCGAGCAACGGCACGGCACCGACGGCGAGGCCCATCCCGGCCAGCGCCGCGCCACCGGCGTAGTCCCGGATCCTTCCGGTGGCGAGGCGCGTGCCCTGCGTCGCCAGCACGGCGATGGACAGAGCGGCGAGCACCGCCAGCACATCCCACGCGCGCAGGAACCAGGAGTCGCGCACGGCAAAGCCCGCGGCGAAGAGCACGGCGAGGCCGAGCGCGAGTGCTGCGGGCCGCTCCGGGGGGTGGTGCCGCACGGCGCGGAGGGTTACCCAAGCGAGGCCGGCGAGGAGGAGAACCCACAGGGGGAAGTTGAGCCCCCACGGGAGGCGCCGGAGGAAGGCGTCCCCGACGATCCCTAAGGACGCTCCGCCGAGCAAGACGACGAGCGCGGTGCGGGTGGGCAGCGCCATGGGAGGACTCCGGCGCGTCTCAGCCGGTCACGTTCGGGGGTGGTGCGATGCGAAAGACCGTTCGCTTGTGGAGGAGGCTGTCCTCGTCGCCGATGAGGAGCAGCTCGGACAGCTTCGCGAGCCAGTCGCCTTCCGCGATGTGTAGCTTCGGGTCCCTGAGGTCGGCCGGGAGATCGAAGACGAGCTTGGTCGTATACGCTTGCCCTGCCAGGATGGCCCGTCCCAGGGGCGGCTGGTCGCCTTCGAGGCGGACCAGCGCCTCCTGACCGGCGGCCGAGGGCCGGAAGTGCCGCCCGACGCCGTCCGCCACCGTGGCGATGGGGTGGGCGATGCCGATCGGGACGCGGCCGGCGTCGCTGCTCCGGCGCACCGTCACGATGTAGAAGCGTCCCTCCGCGCCCACGCTGTCGGGGCCGGCGCCCAGGACCGGAGCGGTTCGGACATCCACGACTTCGACCATGGCGTGACAGTCGAGGTAGAAGCCGCAGAACCGCTTCGGCTGATGCAGGTCGAGCACCCGCTCGGTGCTGGCGATCGAGAACGCGAGGACGGTCGCGAGGTAGGCGGCGCCCCACGCGCCGGCGACCCAGCCGGCCCGCCGAGCCCGGCGGGGCCGGCCCTTCGCCAGCGCGTGGACGATGATGCCGGCGAGGGTCACGGCGACCAGGCCCGTCAGGAGCTGGAGCGGAACAGCGTAGGGAAAGTCCATGGCGGCGGCCTCCACCAGGGGACGGTTGGATGACCGCCAAGATAAAGTACTTTGTAATGCAAAGTCAAGGGCGACGAACGAGGGGCTCGGTCTGTCCGAGCCCCCGTGACCTGTGTGTCCGCGTCGGCCCTGGGCTCAGCCGCACGTAACGGCCCGCGCCGCCTCCTGGAACCGAACTTCGCCCTCCACTCGCGGCACGATGACCGCCGTGACCGGTGCCGTGAGGGCCTGCGTCGTTAGGCAGTTAGCCCCGGGAGATTGCTCGAGCACACGAGCCACGACGAGTCCGTCCCCCAGGAACACCTCTTCGATGGAGATCGCGTATCCCCCGGTCGGCCGCTGGCCCATCGCGGCGACGATGACCATCGACTGGCCGAAGTCGACCGCCGGCGGATCCGGCCTTGGCGTGACCGGGCCCACGAACGCGTCCCAGAATGCCGTCCACGCCGCCTCGTCGCGGATCACCTGGCGGCGCTTCTCCTGAATGCCGCTCGAAAACGTCGTGTGGACTTGTTCGATCACGGTGAATCCCGCGGCCGAGAGGCCGGCAGGCAGCGTTGGCCACTCGACGTCGGTCGATTCGGCACAGCCGGCGAGCGCCAACGTCCCGAGGCTGGCCGCGATCCAACGGACGCGCATGGTCGTTACCTCCTTCACTCGCCCGCGCCGACGTGGCGGCGGGCTCCGTTCAAACCGACCGTCCCGTGAGGGGAACGGTAACACGTCGCGGGCCAGAACGGGCACCCCCCGTCAGCGACCCGTCAGGATCCGGTCCCGAACCCGGTCCGGGAGGAGGGCGACGAGCAGGGCCCCCAGCCGCGCATCGTTCCCGACGAGGTAACGGGTCTTGGGGCGTCGGGCCGTGAGGGCCCGGGCGATCGTCCGGGCGACCCTGAGCGGCGGGATGGCCCGCTTCGGGGGTTCTCCGGCCCGCTCGGCCATCATGCGGAAGATCCCGCCGTAGAGCTCCTTCGCGCGCGGCGGCATCGCCTGCGCGATCGCCAGCGCGCGTGTGGTGGACGTCGCCCAGATCGGGGTCTGGACCGCGCCCGGTTGGATGACCGACACCCCGATGTGCCAGCGGCGAAGCTCCATGCGCAGGGCGTCGCTCAGCGCCTCGAGTGCGAACTTGGACGCCGCATACGCGCCGGCGAACGGGGTGGCCATTCGGCCGTTGATCGAGCTCACGTTCACGATGCGTCCCTGGCCGACCCGGAGCAGCGGCAGCGCGGCCTGCGTCACCGCGAGGACCCCGACCACGTTGACCTCGAGCTGGCGGCGAAACTGCTCGAGCGGGAGAAACTCGAGCGGCGCTGCCATGACGATACCCGCGTTGTTGACGAGCCCGTGTAGGCCGGCTGGCGAGCGCTCCTCGAGCGTCCGGACCGCCGCGGCAATGGACGCGGCGTCGGTTACGTCTAGCGGGACGGGGGTGAGCCGCTCGGGCCCTTTCGTGCGTAAGGCGGTGGCGTCGGCCTCGGCGCGGACGCCGGCGAAGACGCGGAACCCCTGTTCGGCGAGGTGGAGGGCGGCGGCCTCACCGATGCCCTTCGACGCCCCGGTGATCAGGACTGTGGCTCCGCGGCGCTGGTTCACGCGTCGGGCGCCGGCGGCCTCCGGGCGCGGTCGGGAACGGACTCCGGGTACCGCTCGTCCCGGGCGTCGGGCCGTTCCGCACCGAAGGTCTCGTAGCGCACGGCGTTCTTGGCACTCTGCTTGACCCGGTACATGAGTTTGTCCGGCAGGCGCATCAGTTCGTCCACCGACGAGGGGGCACGGAAGCACGTCACCACCCCCGTGCTGAACGTGACGGGGTATCCCCACTCGCGGGCTTCGATCGTCAGCAGCCGGTGCACCTTGTCGAATACGGCTCGTGCCGCGTCGGCGTCGGTCTCGGGCAGCAGAACGGCGAACTCGTCGCCCCCGAGTCGAGCCAGGGTGTCCACGGCTCGCACGTTCGCCCGGATCGTGCGAGCGACCAGCCGCAAGAGCGCATCGCCCGCCGCGTGTCCGTCTCGGTCGTTCACCTCCTTGAAGTTGTCCAGGTCGGTGTAGGCGATCGTGAGGGGGCGGCCGTAGCGGCGCAGCCGCTGCAACTCCGCGTCGGCGGCCGCCAAGATGGCGCGGAGGTTCGCCGCGCCGGTGAGATAGTCGGTCGTGGCGAACTGCTGCTGTCGATCGAGCGCGTCCCGCAGGCGGGCGAGGAGGTCGGTGACGATCACGAAGAACGCCAGCCGGACGCCCGCGTTCCAGAACGGAATCCACGCGGCCGTGTAGCTGTGGCCGCCCGCCCGGTCCGCAAGCATCCAGACAGCGGCGCCGAGGAGGGACAGCGCCACGCCGGCGCCCCGGCCGGCGACCCAGGCCACGACGCCCACCGGTGCCAGGTAGAAGACCGAGAAGGAGAGCTCGACGCCGGTCGCCAGGTCGAGGCCCCCGATGGCGGCGATGAGCGCGATCCCCGCCGCCAGCACGATCCCAGGGCGCCGCCGCCAGTCGCCGCGTGGCGGCGTCAGCACGGTGCGCTCCCGAGCCGCCGGGGTCTCCCCAAGATCATCGCGCAGCGGTCAAGTTCAGTGGACGCCAATTCACGCACTCAGTAGGTTGCGCAACACTAATGGTGAATCTCGGGAGTCTGCGCCAGTCCGGATTGCTCGATCGCCTGCGGGCACCGCGTCCGCTCGTGGCGGTGGAGCTGCGTCCGCCCCGCACGGGACTCCGGGCGAGCGAGAGCATGGACACCTGGATCGACACGTACCATGCGATCCGCCGGCTGATCCGGTCCGATACGGTGGTCTTCCTCACGGACAATGCCGTGGGCCAGTCCGAAGAGGAGAACCTCTGGCACCTCACCGCGAACCTGGCGGGCGAGGTGGACCCCGCGCGGGTCGTGCCGTTTCTCACGGCCAAGCACACGTTGGAGTACTGCCTCCTGTACGCGGCCCGGGCGGCCTCGCACGGGTTCGAGGCTCTCACGGTCCTGGGCGGCGACCGTTCGGTGGGACCTCCCCGCTGCGTCGAGTTCGCGTACGTGTTGCGGGAGCTGATCCGCGAGCGCGTCCCGGCGCTCGGGCTGGGCGGGTGGGCGAACCCGCATCGCGATCCGGTGCGGCAGGTGGACTATCTGCTGCGCGACGGGTTCACCGCCGAGTTCTACCTGACACAGGTCGTCTCGCACCACAGCCTGCGGGAAGTGGAGGGCTTTCTCCGGGAGGCGAGGCGCCGCGGCGTGCCGTACCCCGGTGTGTTCGGCGTGTTTTACTACCGGTCGGCCACGCCGGGAACGCTCGCGAGCCTGCACCGTTTCTTCCCCGTTCCCGCCGAGGCGCTCACGCGGGAATTCGAGGCGGGGGCGTCGAGCGAGGAGATCTGTGCGCGGACGATCCGCGCCCTGCGCGAGCTCGGGGTGGACAAGGTGTACGTGAGCAACCTGGGGTACCGGCGGCCGGACGAGCGGTACCGGAACGTGCTCGAGATCGTGGAATAGGCGAACCGTCAGTCTCCCACCACCGCGAGCGCCAGCTCTACGTGCCCCAGCGGCGCGCTCACCTGCATCCCCTGCACCAGAGGCGCCATCGCATCGCGCATCTCCCGCGACATGGCGATGCCCTCCGCTCGGGCAGCGTCGTCCCCCCGCGCCTGTCCCGCGCGCATGCGCTCGATGACCCGTCGCGGCACGTGGACCCCCGGCACCTCGTTCGCCAGGAACTCGGCGTTGCGGAGTGAGAGCAGGGGCCAGATGCCGGCGATCACCGGGATGCGGGTATCCGACACCCGTTCGAGGAAGCGCGCCAGCCGCTCGGGATCGAACACGGGTTGGGTCACGGCGAAGTCGGCGCCGGCGTCCACCTTCCAGTGGAAGCGGCTCAGCTCCCGTTCGGGGTCCGCCGCCGCGTAGTTGAGCGCCACACCGATGACGTAGCGCGTGGGGTCGCCGACGGCGTCCCCGCCGGGGTTCACGCCGTGATTCAGGCGGTAGACGACGTTGGTCAGGCCGATCGAGTCGATATCGAACACCGCCGTCGAGTCGGGGTAGGGCCCCGTGCGCGGCGGGTCGCCGGTCACGATCAGGAGGTTGCGAATCCCGGCCGCGGCGGCGCCCAGGAGATCGCTGATCATCCCCAGCATGTTACGGTCGCGGCAGCTGTAGTGCGCGATCGTTTCGATCCCCGCATCGCGTTGCACGAGGATCGCCGCCGGGATCACGCCCATGCGACTCTGGGCCCGAGAGCCGTCCAACAAACTCACCGCATCCACGCCGGCGGCCTCGAGCGCTCTCGCCTGTCGCACCAAGCTCTCCGCCGACGCCCCCTTGGGAGGGAGAATCTCGACGCTCGTGACCCACTCGCCCGCCGCCAGCTTGCGGCCCCATCGCGAGCGCTCCGCCAGTGGCGTGGGCTGCACACCCGAGGCCGCCCGCACCCGCGTGCGCTCCACCACCGCCGTGACCTGCCGGGGCTCCCGTGTCGCCACGAGATCGCGAATGCATTTGATGTGCTCGGGCGTCGTGCCGCAGCATCCCCCGACGAAGCGCGCGCCGGCGTCGATCATGCGAAGCGCGTAATTCGCCATGTACTCCGGGCTCGAGAGGTAGATCTTCCGGTCGCCCACGACGCGCGGCATGCCGGCATTGGGTTGGGCCGAGAGTGGCCGGTCGGTGACCGCCGCCATCCGTTCCAGCGCCTCGAGCATGAACGCGGGGCCGACCGAGCAGTTGAGGCCCACCACGTCCGCTTCCCACTCGGTCATCTGCTCCGTGACCCGTTCCACCTCGGCGCCGTAGGCCGTCTTCCCGTCCTCGGTGATCGTGACCTGGGCCATCACCGGTCGGTCGGACACGGCCCGCACGGCGAGGAGCGCGGCCCACAGTTCTTCGGCGTCGCTGAAGGTCTCCAGCATGAACCCGTCCACCCCGCCACCCGCGAGCCCCGTGGCCTGCCGGGTGAAGTACGCGATCGCCTCGGCGCGGGCGGTCGGCCCGAACGGCTCGATCCGGATCCCGAGCGGTCCGATCGCGCCCAACACGGCCACCCGGTCCCCCGCCACCTCCCGGGCGAGTTCCGCGGCGCGCCGGTTGATCTCCTCGGTGCGGGCGTCGAGACCGAAGCTCGAGAGCTTGACCGGGTTCGCCCCGAACGTGTTGGTCTCGATCCCTTCGGCCCCCGCGCGCACGTAGGCCTCGTGCACCTCCCGGACCAGCGCCGGCTGCGACACGGTCAACTCGTCGTAGCACACGTTGACGAAAACGCCCTTGGTGTAGAGCATCGTGCCCATCGCGCCGTCCAGGACGTGGATACGGCGGTCGGCAATGAGCGTGCGCAGCCGGTCGCTCATGCCGTCACCGCCTCGGCATCTGTCGCGTAGGCGAGATGGGGCCGCAGCCACCGCTCCGCCTCGGCCAGGTCCATCCCCGTCCGCGCGGCATAATCTCCCACCTGATCGCGCTCGATCTTCCCCACGCCGAAGTAGAACGCCTCAGGATGCGCGAAGTACCAGCCGCAGACCGACGCGGCCGGGAGCATGGCGTAACTCTCGGTCAGCGTGATCCCCGTGCGCCCGGGCACGTCGAGCAGGGTGAAGAGCGTGCGCTTCTCCGTGTGATCGGGGCAGGCCGGATATCCCGGCGCGGGGCGGATCCCCGCATAGCGCTCGCGGATGAGGTCCTCGGCGGTCGGGGCTTCGGCGGGGGCGTACCCCCACAGCTCGCGGCGCACGCGCTCGTGCAAGCGCTCGGCGAACGCCTCGGCGAGGCGGTCGGCCAGCGCCTTGGCCAGGATCGCGTTGTAGTCGTCGTGCTCGCGTGCGAACCGGGCCGCGAGCTCGTCGGCGCCGACCCCGGCGGTCACCGCAAACGCGCCGATGTGGTCGGCCACTCCGCTGCCGGCGGGTGCCACGAAATCGGCCAGGCAGAGATTGGGCCGGCCCGGCGGCTTCTCCATCTGCTGGCGGAGGTGCCGACTCACCGCACGGGTGCGCCGCCGCGGCGCTCCGTCATAGATCGCGATGTCGTCGTCGCCCACGGCGTTCGCCGGGAACAGCCCCACCACGCCGTGCGCCGTGAACAACCCGTCTCCCACGATCCGATCGAGGAGCCGCCGGGCGTCGTCGAACAGGGAGCGCGCTTCGGTTCCGACAGTCGCGTCGTCGAGAATCGCCGGGTAGGTCCCCTTGAGCTCCCAGGTCCGGAAGAACGGCGTCCAGTCGATGTATCGGACGAGCTCGCGCAGCGGATACTCGCGGAAGGTCTGGATGCCGAGCACGCGGGGAGCGGGCGGCGTGTAGCCCGGCCAGTCGAGCGTCAGTTTGCGCCGGCGCGCCTCGGCCAGGGGAAGTATCCGCGTGCGTGCAGCGCGTCCCGCGTGCCGCTCCCGAAGGCCCGCGTACTCCGCGCGGGTGTCGTGCACGAACCCGTCGCGCTTGCCGTCGCCCAGCAACGCACCGACGACCCCGACGCTTCGGGATGCGTCGATAACATGCACGGTCGGGCCGCGATAGTGAGGCTCGATCTTGACCGCCGTGTGGATCTTCGACGTCGTGGCGCCGCCGATCAGCAGCGGGACGTCGAAGTCCTCCCGGGAAAGCTCCTTGGCCACGTGAACCATCTCGTCGAGCGACGGCGTGATCAGTCCCGACAGCCCGACGATGTCCGCGCGCTGCGTCCGTGCGGTCTCGAGAATGGTCGCGGCCGGGACCATGACGCCCAGGTCGATCACCTCGTAGTTGTTGCAGCGGAGCACGACGCCCACGATGTTCTTGCCGATGTCGTGCACGTCGCCTTTGACGGTCGCCATGACGATCCGCCCCTTGGCACGCGGCGCTTCACCGCCCGCGGCCTGTTCCGCCTCGATGAACGGCACGAGGTAGGCGACCGCCTTCTTCATCACCCGCGCGCTCTTCACGACCTGCGGCAGGAACATCCGCCCGCTGCCGAACAAGTCGCCCACGATGTTCATCCCGTCCATGAGCGGCCCTTCGATCACCTCGATAGATCGCGCGGCCGCGCGACGCGCCTCCTCGGTGTCCTCCTCGATGTAGTCGAGGATTCCCTCGACCAGGGCATGCGCGAGCCGCCGCGCCACGGGGAGCTCCCGCCAGGCCAGGTCCTCCTGCCGGCTACGGGTCCCGCCGGTGACGGTCGCCGCCATCGCCGTGAGCCGCTCGGTCGCGTCCGGGTCGCGGTTGAAGAGCACGCTCTCCACGGTCTCCCGGAGCTCCGCCGGGATGTCGTCATAGACGGGAAGCGCGCCCGCGTTCACGATCCCCATGTCCATCCCGGCACGGACGGCGTGGTAGAGGAAGGCGGCGTGCATCGCTTCCCGCACGACGTTGTTGCCGCGGAACGAAAAGGAGAGGTTGCTGACGCCGCCACTCACGAGCGCGCCGGGGAGCGTCTCCTTGATGCGGCGGCACGCCTCGAGATACGCGAGGGCGTATGTGTTATGGGTTTCGATCCCCGTGGCGACGGCGAAGACGTTCGGGTCGAAGATGATGTCCTGCGGGGGGAACCCGACCTGCTCCGTCAGGATCCGGTACGCCCGGGTGCAGATCTCGATCTTGCGGTCGGCGGTGTCCGCCTGCCCCTCCTCGTCGAACGCCATGACGATCACCGCGGCGCCGTAGCGGCGCACCCGGCGCGCCTGCTCCACGAAGGCGCGCTCGCCCTCTTTGAGGCTGATGGAGTTGACGACGCCCTTGCCCTGGACGCACTTGAGCCCCGCCTCGATCACCTCCCAGCGCGACGAGTCGACCACCACCGGCACACGGGCGATGTCGGGCTCGGCGGCGACGAGACGCAGGAACGTCCCCATGGCTTCGGCCGAGTCGAGCAGGCCCTCGTCCATGTTCACGTCGATCATCTGCGCGCCGTTGACCACCTGCTCGCGGGCGACGTCGAGCGCGGCCTCGTAGTCACCCTCCGTGATCAGGCGCGCGAAGCGCGCGGACCCGGTGACGTTGGTTCGCTCGCCGACGTTGACGAACCCGGTATCCGGATGAATGACCAGCGGCTCGAGCCCCGCGAGGCGAGTGTAGGGCGGGACGGTCGGGACGCGGCGCGGCGGATGCGGCGCCACCGCTTGGGCGATCGCGCGGATGTGCTCGGGGGTCGTGCCGCAGCAGCCCCCGACGATGTTCAGGAACCCGCTGGCCGCGAACTCCCCCAGGATGGCGGCCATCGCCTCGGGCGACTCGTCGTATTGCCCGAACGCGTTCGGCAGCCCCGCGTTCGGGTGGCACGTGACCAACGTGTCGGCGGCGTTGGACAGCTCTTCCAGGTACGGCCGCAGGTCCTTGGCACCCAGCGCGCAGTTGAGCCCGACGCTGAACAGCTCGGCGTGGCTCACGGAGATCCAGAAAGCCTCGGTCGTCTGTCCCGACAGCGTGCGACCGCTCCGGTCGGTGATCGTGCCCGACACCATGATGGGGACGTCCAGCGCCCGCCGGTCCAGCACGTCGCGGATCGCGAAGAGCGCCGCCTTACAGTTGAGCGTGTCGAACACCGTCTCGACCATCAGGAGGTCCACCCCGCCTTCGAGCAGCGCGTCGGCTTGCTCCGCGTACGCCGCAGCGAGCTCGTCGAACGTGGTGTCGCGGTAACCAGGGTTGTTCACGTCCGGCGACATCGAGCAGGTGCGGTTGGTGGGGCCGATGCTTCCGGCTACGAACCGGGGCCGATCCGGATCCCGCGAGGCGATCTCGTCCGCCGCCGCGCGCGCAATCCGAGCGGCGGCCACGTTGATGTCGCGCACGACGTTCTCGAGGCCGTAGTCGGCTTGGGAGATGGCCGTGGCGTTGAACGTGTTGGTCTCGAGGATGTCGGCGCCCGCCTCGAGATACGCCCGGTGGATCGCGCCGATCACGTCGGGCCGGGTGAGGCTCAGGACGTCGTTGTCGCCCGTGAGCGGCTTGGGATGCTTGGCGAACCGCTCGCCCCGAAAATCCCGCTCTTCCAGGCCGTAGCTCTGGATCATCGTGCCCATCGCGCCGTCGAGCACCAGGATTCGCTTCGCGAGGAGCGCGCGAAGCGCGGGGGTTCGACCCGGTCCGTCCGTCACACCACGTCTCCTAGCCCGCTCACCGCTCACACCTCACGTCAAACGAAAAAACCCCGGTCGCGAGGCGCCGGGGCGGGCGTTTTAGCGACTTGTTTAACGTGGCTGCAATAGGCGCAAATCACCACGGATCACGATTGTCGGTGAGGAATCTACGC
>JBFJHJ010000037.1:0-28441 GCA_041613315.1 Gemmatimonadales bacterium | reverse complement strand
GTGTAGTCGCTCTCCCCACGCATCACGTTGAGCAGGAACCCCTCGCGGTTGTTGCCGTCCGGGACCCATGTGACCTTTCGGCGGGTGTAGCTGTTGTTCAACAGGACCGTGAACGTCCGCCCGGGTGAAAAGCCGAAGTTGCCTCGAAGGCTATACTCCTCGCTTCCCTGGTCTCCGAGAATGCCGTCTTCCTGTCCGTAGCGACCGGACACGAAGTAATTGAGCGATTCGGCGCCACCCCGCACCGACACGTTGTACCGCTGGAGGTAACCGGTCTGGAACCAGCTCCCACTTGGCGGGCAGGTCGTGTCCGCCGGAAACAGCGGGTCGCCCGTCGCGAACGTGGTACTCCCGGCGATGCCGGTGAAGTTGCAGTTGTTCAATCCGAGCCCAGTGGGATTGATGCTCTCGTCGGGCCCGATGTGCCCCATGGTGTTGAACCCCTGGTCGATGCCCACCGACCAGCGTGGGGCCCCCTGCACCCCGCGCTTCGTGAAGACTTGGATCACGCCGGCGGACGCCTGCGTGCCGTACAGCGTGGTCGCAGCCGCGCCCTTGATGATCTCGACGCGATCAATGTCGGCGGGATTGATGTCATCGATCGGGTTCATGGCCTGGTACCCCGCTTCGTCCGCCGCGGCATAGAATTGCTCGGAGATGCGGACGCCGTCGATGTAGATGAGCGGCGTGTTGCCCTGCGAGATGGAGTTGTTGCCGCGGAGGCGAATCTGCTTCCCCGCTCCTGCCTGTCCCGCGTTGTCCATGACGATCACGCCGGAGGCCATGCCCTGAAGCACGTCGCTCATCGTGGGCGTGGGGATATTCTCGATGTCCCGCGCCGAGATCTGGCTGATGGTGTTCCCGATCTCCTTGCGGCTGACTTCCCCGGCCGTGCCGGTCACGACCATGGCATCGAGCGACACCACGGCGCGGCTGAGTTGGAGGTCCAGCGTCGCGATCACGCCCGACTGGATCGTCAATGTCGCCGTCCGGGTGGCGTACCCGATGATCACCGCCCGGATCTGGTGCGATCCCGCTGGGACGCCCACCAGGCTGTAGCGCCCGTCCTGTCCGGTTCGCGTGCTGACATTGGTGCCGACGACGAGCACCTGGACGCCTTCGATCGGCTGCGCGGTCGCCTGCTCGACGACGCGCCCCGAGACTGCCCCGGTCTGACCCTGGAGCGGTAACGCCCACAGGAGCGCTGCGCACGTGACCAGAGCCGTGCGGAGGAGCCGCGCCGCGTCGCACTGCGGGTTGGACGGCCCGAAGCCGTGCCTGACAAACCTCGTGATACTCATTGGAACCTCCTCAACAGGATGCACTGCACTGTTGCTGTGCCAGCGCCGGCCGGACCTGTGGCCGGCTGCCGGGTCCTACGGTAGGCACCGAGCGCGTGGGTCGCTCAGCAGCTCGGCGCGTGGATTCCCGCGTTTGGTGAAGACTCGGATCACGCCCCCCGACCCCTCGGTCCCGTACAGGGTCGTGGCGGCCGGACCGTGAAACACCTCGATGAGCAACACGTCCTCCGGGTTCAGCTGGTCCAGCATGCCGATGTCCGGACCGCTCCCGTAGGGCTCTCCGATCTTGATCCCATCGATGAACAGGAGCGGAGGGTTTCGCCGCATGCTGGTGACGCCCCGCAGGTTCACCTTGTTGCCGCCGCCCGCCTGACCGCTCGTGGGCGTGAGGTGGAGCCCCGTCACGTGTGATCGTAATGCGGTGGTGACCGAGCGCTCGTGCTCCATGTCCGCGGCCGTGATCACATCACAGGAGGTGGCCGACCCCGATGGCTGCTTCGTCTGCTGCTGCTGGGCACCGGCGACCGGAGCCATCGGTCCCACGCCGAGCAGGACGACCGCACCTGCCAACCACGTGCCGCGCGGCAGCCGCGCCAGCGCCCAGCGCGGGCCGCTCCGCGGCGTGCGGAGATTCGAGCGATCCTGCGTTACGTTCGTAGACGGCTCCTGAGGGAGAGCCGGACGGGCAGCGCGCCGAGGCGCGCCCGTTGCGCGGAACCCGGCGGAGGCCGTTGTTCCGCGGCGTACCTCAATCACATCAAGTATTTCGCCGCGTGCACGACGTTGTCAAGCACCGGGCCTGGTCAGCTTCCGGGCTGCGTCGGAAACCCTTCGAGCGGCGCCAACTCGTCCGCATCCCGCGCCACCGCCGGCTCGCTGAGCATGTACAAGGCAAGCAGTTCGCTGAGCGCACGCAGCGCGTCCACGTGCGTCCGCTCGTACCCATGCGAGGCGTCCACCCCAAAGCAGGCGAGCGCGGTGCGGAGATCGTTGCCGGCCTCTACGGCAGAGGCGCTGTCGCTGCGGTAGTGCTTGAAGACATCTCGCTGATGAGGAATGCCGTGATCCCGGCACAAGCGCAGCAACTTGTGGGTGAGGTGGTAGTCGAACGGCCCGGCGGAATCCATCATCGCAATCGTGACGCCGAACTCACTCGTGTTTTGCCCGGGCGCCTGCGTCGCGTTGTCCACCGTCACCATCTCGGCCACATCGCCATGCAGGGTGTGCGAGCTTCCCGAGCCCACTTCCTCGCTGATCGTGAAGATGAGGTGGCAGTCCACGGGTAGCTCGCGCTCGGTCGCGAGCACCGCGCGCGCCGCGGTTAGCACCACGGCGACACCGGCCTTGTCGTCCAGATGCCGGGCATTCACGAAGCCGGACGGCGCGATCTCCGGTGCGGCGTCGAACGCGACGTAATTTCCGATGTCGAACCCCAGGGCCCGGAGCTCATCGGCGCTGCGGGCCACGTCGTCCACCCGGAGCTCGAGCTGGTCCCAGGTCACGGGCTGGCTTTCCACCTCGTCATCGTAGGCGTGCCCCGACGCCTTGAGCGGCAGCACCGTCCCTCGCCGGGATGCCGCGTCGGTGAAGATCGTCACGCGCGCGCCCTCGGCGAAGCGGCTCGACCAAGTCCCGATCGGCGCGAGCGCGAGGCGGCCGTTCGGCTTGAGCGCCGTCACCATCGCGCCGAGCGTGTCGAGATGCGCGACGATGGCCCGGTCGGGACTTTGGCGCCGTCCTGGCAGGTCGGCGCGGATCGCGCCGCGTCGGGTGCACTCGTAGCGAATGCCGAGACGGCCGAGCTCCTCGCCGGTCCAGCGGACGATCCGATCCGTGTACCCGGTGGGGCTCGGAATCTCGAGCAGCGCGGTGAGCGTGTTCGCGAGGTACGCCGCGTCCACCCGCGGGCGCGCGCGGTCGGCGGATACCGGTTTTGGCGTCGTTGTCATCGGCTGCGCGCGCTCCCGGCGGTCTGGGGAAAGAGCAGATCGAGGAATCGCTCGGCTGTCGGCTGGGGTTCGTGGTTCGCGAGCCCCGGGCGCTCGTTGGCCTCGATGATCACGTACTCGGGCCCGTCCACGGTGGGAACGATCAGGTCGAGTCCCACGACCGGAATCGTGAGGGCGTCGGCGGCGGCCTCCGCCACCTCGCGCAGGGTGGGATGCAGCTCCGGCGTCACGTCGTGAATCGTCCCCCCGGTGTGCACGTTCGCGGTCCGGCGCACGGCGATCGTCTCGCCGGCCGGGAGCACCTCGTCCAGCGCGTGACCGGTGGCCGTCACCGCGCGGCGCGTCTCGTGATCCATCGGGATCCGGCTCTCGCCGCCGGTAGCGGCGCTCCGCCGCCGGGACTGCTTGCGGATCAACTCGGTCACGGTGTGGCGGCCGGTGCCGGTGACGCACGGCGGTCGGCGCACCGCGGCTGCCACCACGTGACCGTCGATGACGATCACGCGCAGATCGTCCCCGTCCACGTACTCCTCGAGCAGCACCTTCTCGTCGACGGCCCGGGCCGCCGCCACGGCGGCCTCGAGGCCCTCCCGCGAGCGGATGTCCACAGAGACACCCATACCCTGCTCGCCACGGGCCGGTTTGACCACGACGCGCCCATAGCGCTCGAGAAACGCGGCGTTCTCGGGTGGGTCGCCGGCTTCCCGAGCCGGAGGCACGTGCAGGCCCGCCCGATGCAGGACGCGCCGGGTGAGCGCCTTGTCGTCGCACACCGTGAAGGCGACGGCTGAGGTCAGGTCCGAGAGCGACTCGCGGCACAGGATCGTCCGTCCACCGAACGAGAGGGCTACGATCGCGGCGTCCTCATCGACGATCTCCACGGCAATCCCCCGCCGCCGCGCTTCGTTCACGACGATCATCGCGTAGGGATTCAGGTCCACCTCGGCCGCGGGCCCGGCGTAGAGCTGTTCATTGATCGGATTCTTGTGCTTGAGGCAGAAGACCGGAACGCGCTGGAACCCGAGTTTGTCGTACAGCGCGATCGCCTCGGCGTTGTCGTGCATCACCGAGAGGTCCATGAACGCGCGGCCCCGGGCGAGGTAGTGCTCGGCGAGCTGCATCACCAGCGCCTGACCGATGCCGGGATGCTCGGTCTGCGGGTCCACCGCGAGGCACCACAGGCTCGAGCCGTTCTCGGGATCGTCGAACGCCTCGACGTGGTCCACCCCGGTCACGGTACCGATCACATCGCCCGTGCGGAGGTCCTCGGCGACGTAATAGGTCAAGATCTTCGACTTGCGCTCGCGCCACGGGAACGACGCCGGCTGCGTCGTGACCATTCCGCGGCCCGCGTAGACCCGGTTCACCGCGTCCGCGTCCGCCCGGGTCCGGAGCTTGCGGAGCACGAAGCCGCGGGGCCGCGCCCGCGCGGGCCGGTAGTCGGAGAGCCACAGCCGATACGTGTGGGACGGATCGAGGAACACCTCCTGCGGCGCCAGCGACACGACGACGTGCGGGTCTCGCAGATAGAACGCGATGTCCCGCGTGCCGGCCGCCTCGGCCTGCAGCGTGTCGGCGAGCCCCTGGCGATCCTTGAACGTGTGGGCGAAGAGGAGTCGGCCCCAACCGCACTCCACCACGACGTTGGGCGGCAGCTGGTCGGCGTCGGGGCCGACCGGCCGATCGCCCCAGCTTCGCAACGTGAGCGCGTCGCGCCGTTCGAAGCGATGGGGATTGGATGCGGTACCCATGCGCGGCCTCGCTCTGCTAGAGTCCGTGCGACTGGAACCACAGCTCCAGCAGCCCGAGTTGCCACAGCTTCGAGCCCCGGAGCGGCGTCAGGTGCTCGTCCGGCTCCTTCAGGAGCCGGCGAACGTAGTCTTCGCGGAACAGGCCACGAGCCGCGGCACGGCGACTCGTGAGCGCGTCCCGCACGAGGTCGTAGTACGGCCCCCGGAGATACTTGAGCGCCGGCACCGGAAAGTACCCCTTCGGCCGATCGATCACTGCCTCCGGAATGACGCGCCGGGCCGCCTCCTTCAAGACGAACTTGCCGCCGCCGGCGACTTTGAGGTCCGCCGGCAGGCGGGCGGCGAGCTCCACCAACTCGTGGTCGAGAAACGGGACCCGCGCCTCCAACCCCC
This sequence comes from Gemmatimonadales bacterium, assembly GCA_041613315.1. Taxonomy (GTDB): domain Bacteria; phylum Gemmatimonadota; class Gemmatimonadetes; order Gemmatimonadales; family GWC2-71-9; genus JBFJHJ01. The sequence goes on along the minus strand of JBFJHJ010000037.1, from coordinate 23,047 downwards.
AGGCCATGGTCATGTTGTCCACCCGCTTCACGGGATCCTCGACGAGCATTACCGTCGTGTCGAGCCGGAGGGCCTGGTCCACCGGCGCCGCAGCCCCAGCGACCGCGAAATGCTCGGCCACGAACGCACGGCTCATGTCGTCCGTCGCGAAGCGTGGGTGGACCGCTTCGACGACCTCGGCGTGGTCGCGGTCGAAGAACACCCGCGCGTAGTCAGCGATCGGATCTCGCGAGTCCACGAGCGGAGGGTACCAGTGATACCCGCCGAACACCTCGTCCGCCCCCTGGCCGCTCTGCACGACCTTGACATGCCGCGACACTTCTTGGGACAGCAGGTAGAAGCCGATCACGTCGTGGCTCACCATCGGCTCCGCCATCGCGTGAATGCACGCCGACAGCGCCGGGAGGAGCCGATCGGAGGCGACGAACATGCGCTGATGATCGGTGCCGAAGCACCGCGCCACGAGGTCGGAGTAGCGGAACTCGTCTCCCAACTCGTCGCCCACTGCCTCGAACCCGACTGAGAAGGTCTTGAGCCCGTGCGCCCCCGCTTCCGCGAGCAGCCCCACGATGAGACTCGAGTCGAGCCCCCCCGAGAGCAGGACGCCGACCTCGACGTCCGCGATGAGTCGGCGCCGCACGGCCGCCCGCAGCGTGTCGAGCACCGCGTCCTGCCAATCGCCGGACTCCCGCGCTTCGTCTCCGTCTTGGGGCCCGAACGGGAGCCGCCAATAGGTCCGCTCGTGGCGGCGGCCGTCGGGCTCGATCGTCATGATTGTGGCGGGCGGCAGCTTGCGCACGCTCCGAAGCACCGTCCGTGGGGCGGGCACAACCGCGTGAAACGTGAGGTAGTGGTGCAAGGCGACGGGATCCACCTTGCCGTCCACGCCGCCGCCGGCCACGAGCGCGGGAAGGGTGGACGCAAACCGCAGACCGCCGGACATCTCGGCATAGTAGAACGGCTTGATCCCCAGCCGGTCACGGGCGATGACCACTCGGCCCGTGTCCCGCTCGAGGAGCACAATGGCGAACATGCCGTTGAAACGCTCCACGCATCGCTCGCCCCACGCGTGGTACGCCTTGAGCACGACCTCGGTATCGCCGTCCGAGAAAAAGCGGTACCCCAGCGCTTCCAGCTCCCGGCGGAGCTCGAGGTAGTTGTAGACTGCGCCGTTGTGCACGAGGGTGAGACCTAGGGCGCTGTCGACCATCGGCTGCTGTGCCTGCTCCGACAAATCGAAGATCTTGAGCCGGCGCTGCGCGAGCGCCGCGTGGTTTCGGAGGACCATTCCCGCGCCGTCGGGGCCGCGCGGGGCGAGCACGTCCGCCATCCGCTCCACGGCTGCGGCGGACGGAATCCGCCCGTCGGAGCGAATCTCACCACAGATACCACACATCGTTGCGTCGGAGGAGGGTACGCGCGATCAGGTGTGCGAGGCCGGCCGCCGCGGCGGGCGGCGGTGGCGGCTAGGGGCACGGGCGGCGAGGCAGCCAGGCAATCGATTCATCATGTAACGTCCGAATATAGTCCATTGCGGCGGCCGCGTGCACCCGCGGGCGGAATCGGTCCCTGACGGCGGCCGCCGATCACGGCGTCCGGTTGATCCACGCTTCGCGCCCCGCTAGCTTTCGGCGCACCGCCCCCGCCCGTCCCTCCCACTGCGAGGTTCCCCATCGCCACCTCCGCGTCCCGTGCCCGCCAGCCGTCGTCCCGTGGGGCCGGCGGGGCGCCCGCTGTTAGCCGTCACGTTCGGGAGTTTGCTACCGATGTGGCGATCGGCCTGAGTGACACGCCGCGCTGGCTGCCGTGCCGCTATCTGTACGATGCCGCGGGGAGCAGCCTGTTCGACCGGATCACGCGGCAGCCGGAGTATTACCTCACCCGAACCGAGACCGCGATCCTCGAGCGCGCCGCGAGCGCTATCGCGCGCGTCACCGGTCCCGTGGCGCTGATCGAGTTGGGCGCGGGCAACGCCGTGAAAACCAACCTCGTCGTCGGGGCGTACGCCGCGCGCTTTGGCGAAAGCCGCTACGTCCCGGTTGATGTGAGCGAGGCGGCCCTCCGGGAGGCGAAGCAACGCATCGAGGGCGCGCACCCAACGGCGCACGTTCATGACATCCTGGGCACCTACGAGGACGCCTTTCCCCTCTTTCGCGCGCACACGCCGTGCATGGGAATGTTCTTGGGCAGCACGATCGGGAACTTTTCCCACGCCGAATCATTGGCGTTCTGGACGCAGGTGGCCGGGCATCTTGCGCCGGGGGACTTCTTCCTGCTTGGCGTGGACTTGGTCAAGGACCGTGCGGTGCTCGAAGCGGCCTACAACGACGCGGCCGGGGTGACGGCTCGGTTCACCACGAATCTGTTCACCCGGATGAACCGCGAGCTGGGATCGGGAGTCGATGTGACGGCGGTCGAGCACGTCGCACGGTACAACGCCACCTGGCAGCGGATCGAGATCTTCGCCCGGTTCCGCCGACCGCAGACGGTCCGGGTCGCGCCGCTGGACCTCGCGTTCACGCTGAACGCCGGCGATCTCGTCATGACCGAGATCAGCCGGAAGTTCGTGCTCGCCGACCTGCGGACGTACGTCGGGTGTCTCGGGTTCGACGTGCGTCAGGTGCACACCGATGACCGCACTTGGTTCGCCCTGTTGCTGCTGCAGAGGAGAGAGAGCCCGTGACGAGTACCGCGACCATACCTGATCTGACGCTGATGGAGCGCTTCCGCCGCGTGCGCGCCGCCAGCGAACGGCTCGCCGCACCGCTCGAGCCGGAGGACTGCGTCGTGCAATCCATGCCCGATGCGAGCCCGACGAAGTGGCACCTAGCGCACACCTCGTGGTTCTTCGAGACGCTCGTCCTGAAACCCACGCATCCCGCGTATCGGCCGCTGAACCCGGCCTACAACTTCCTGTTCAATTCCTACTACAACACTATCGGGAAGCAGTTCTTGCGCCCGCATCGAGGTTTGGTGACCCGACCGACGTTGGCGGACACGCTGGAGTATCGGCGACACGTGGACCGCTACATGACGGAGTTGTTCGAGCGGAGTGAAGCGCTCGGCGTGGACGTACCCGAGACGGTCGTGACGGTCGGCCTGCATCACGAGCAGCAGCATCAAGAGTTGATCGTCACGGATCTCAAGCACCTCTTGTCGTGCAATCCGCTGTTCCCGGTGTATCGGGAAGGCTCGGGAGCGGGGGCGGAGCCGAGACGCGAGGGGCAGGCACCGTCCGCGATGGCATGGGTTGACGGGCCCGAGGGCGTGGTCGACGTGGGCCACGCCGGCGAGGGCTTCGCCTTCGACCACGAGACGCCGCGTCACCGGGTCTTCCTCCATCCCTACCGGCTGGCGACCCGGCTCGTCACCTGCGGCGAGTACCGCGCCTTCATGGCTGACGGCGGCTACGCACGGCCCGAACTGTGGCTGTCCGACGGCTGGAACACGGTCCGGCAGGAGGGCTGGGAGGCGCCGCTCTACTGGATGACGCGTGACGGTGAGTGGTGGATGTTCACGCTCAGCGGCCTCCGCCGAGTGGACGACGCCGAGCCGGTGTGCCACGTCAGCTTCTACGAGGCGGATGCGTACGCCCGCTGGGCCGGGGCCCGCCTGCCGAGCGAGGCCGAGTGGGAGACGGTCGCCGTCCGTCGGCCGATCGAAGGGAACTTCGTCGACGAGGAGCACTTCCACCCTCGACCGCTCTCGGCGGAGCCGGACGACGGGCCGCATCAGCTGTTCGGGGATGTCTGGGAGTGGACGACGAGCGCCTACGCGGCGTATCCCGGGTACCGTCAGCCCGAGGGCGCGCTGGGCGAGTACAACGCCAAGTTCATGTCGAACCAGTACGTGTTGCGGGGCGGCTCATGCGCCACCCCCGTGAGCCACATCCGGGCGACCTACCGGAACTTCTTCCCGCCCACCGCACGGTGGCAGTTTGCGGGAATCCGGCTAGCCACGGACGGGGACTAGCGCCTCTTTTCGCCAGTCCGCTCCCAGTGCCTCGATCTCCGGCACGGGATCGAACCCGGCCGCGCGCACGCGCTGGCGGAAGATGTCGACTTCCTGCGTGAGGACACGGTTCAGTCGTGCGAGTGCCGGTTCCAGCGCGGCGTCGGCCTGCTCGAGCTGGAGTCGCTGCGCCTCAGTCGGCGCATCCCACGACGATTGCAGGGAAGAGAGCGCCCGCCGGTAACGGTCGGCCAGCGTCGGCGGACCGCCCGTGATCCCCTGGCGGCGCGAGGCGTCCACGAACAACGCCGTCGCCGCCGCCAGCGTGTCCCGGAGCGCTCGCCCCGCGGCGCGCACGGCCACGGCCTGACTGTCCTCGCGAGCTCCCACGCCGTCGAGCACTCGCTGCACGGCCTGGTCGGCGCGTCGCAGCCGGCGGACCGCCTCCGCGGTCACCTCGAGCCGCCGCCCGGCGCGCACGATCGCGGCGTCCTTCGCGGTTCGGTCAGTCGGTGAGACGCCTGTGCGGGGGTCCGCCACGATCTCGAGGGGGCCCGTCGCCTCCGCCCCGCCCGCGCTGACGCGCACGGTGTAGCGGCCGGGGAGCACCTCTGGGCCGTCGAGCGTGCTGATCCCCGTGGCCGTGGGGCTCTCGAAGCCGTCGCGGCGCAGGTCCCACGCGGTACGGTTGAGACCCCGGCGCGTCGCGACCGTGAACGACCGAAGATGCTCGCCCCCGTCGCTCCGGATCTCGAGCACGGCGGAATCGGCCGCGATCCCGAGCCAGAAGGTGAGCAGCGCGCCGTACGGCCGGTTCTCCCCGAAAAACATCGCGTGTCCGGTCGAGCGGTAGCCCGTCGCGTCCGCCACCTCATGCTGGATGGCGGGCGGCGGCGCGAACAACGTCAGCGCGGCCGGCGGGCGTCCGCCCGCCCGTGCGAGCGCGCGGAGCGGTCGCACGTCGTCCAGCACGAACGCCCCACGACCGTGTGTGCCGATCGCCAGATCATGATCGCGCGGATGCACGATGAGTGCCCGCACCGGCACCGTCGGGAGGCCGTGGGTCCACTTCCACCAGCGCCGCCCCCCATCCACGCTCAGGTACATCCCGAACTCGGTGCCGAGATACAGCAGCCCGCGCTCGACGGGGTCCTCCTCGATCACGTGGACGAAGCCGCGAAGATCCTCGGTGGCGAGGCTCCGCCAGGAACGACCGTAGTCCGTCGTTTGAAAGACGTACGGTGTCCAGTTACCGCGGCGGTGGTCGTCGAACACGACGAACGCGGTGGCGCCGTCGAAGCGGGACGCCTCGATGTGCGGCACCCACGTGGTGGGCGGCACCCCACGGATCCGACCGCCCACGTTGGTCCAGGTGCGCCCGCCGTCGCGGGTGAGCTGGACGTTCCCGTCGTCGGTGCCGACCCAGAGCACGCCGCGCTCCACCGGGCTGGGCGCGATCGTCAGAATCGCGGTATGGTTCTCGGCGCCGGTGACGTCGAGCGTGAGTCCGCCGCTCTCGGCCTGGCGCTGTTTGTCGGGATCGTTGGTCGTGAGATCGGGGGAGATGATCGTCCAGGTCTTGCCGCCGTCCGCCGTACGGTGCACGAACTGGCTCCCGAAGTAGATCGTTGTGGAGTCGAACGGATCCATCGCGATGGCGGCGTTCCAATGGAAGCGGAGCGCCGTTCCCTCGGGGTGCACGGGCTGGATGTCCTTGCGCTCACCGGTCACCGTGTCGAACCGCCGCAGGTTCCCCTGCTGCGACATGCTGTAGCCGTAGCGTGAGTCCGTGAAGTCGGTGAGCGTGGCGAACCCGTCGCCGCTGCCGACGCGCTGCCAGTAGTAGTTGCGAATCCCGCCGGCGTGCCACGTGGAGCTGGGTCCCATCCACGACCCGTTGTCCTGCATCCCGCCGTACACGTTGAACGGCGTCGCCATGTCCACGTTGATATGGTAGAACTGCGCCAGTGGGAGATTCTCGACGAAGCGCCAGTTCGCGCCGCGGTCGGGGGAAATTCCGACGCCGCCGTCATTGCCCATCAGCAGGAGCCGGCCGTTGGCCGGATGGATCCAGAGCTCGTGCACGTCGCCGTGGATCGTCCCGCTGGGCACGACCGTGCGCCACGTCTTGCCAGCGTCCTCGCTCACCTGAATGCGCCCATGCAGGCTGTAGATCCGGTTCTCGTTGACGGGATCCACGCGGATGTCCGCGTAATAGAAGGGCCGCGGCGCGATGCCGGGCTCGTCACTTACGGTGCGCCACGAGCCGCCGCCATCGTCGGAGCGGAGCAGCGCGCTCTTCGTGGCTTCGACGAGTGCGTACACCACGGTAGGGTCGCTTCGCGCCACGGCGACGCCGATGCGCCCAAGTTCCCCCGCGGGCAGCCCGTCCTCCGCGGTCAGCTTCCGCCACTGGTCGCCGCCGTCGTAGGTGACGTAGAGGCCGCTCCCCGGACCGCCCGAGGTGAAGAACCAGGGCCAGCGCCGGTGCTCCCACATTGCGGCGAAGAGCTTGTTCGGGTTGGCCGGGTCCATGACGAGATCGGCCGCGCCCGTGCGCGCGTTGCCGGCGAGCACGCGGCGCCACGTGCGGCCACCATCGGCCGTACGGTACACGCCCCGCTCCTCACCATCGCTCCACGTGGGACCCATGACCGCCAGATAGGCGACGTCGGGATTCGTGGGATGAAGCACCACCCGATGAATCCGTTCGGACCGCTCGAGCCCCAGATGCTTCCAGCGGCGGCCGCCGTCCACGCTCTTGTAGATCCCGTTGCCGACCCCGGCGCTGTTGCGCGGGTTCCCCTCGCCGGTGCCGATCCACACGATGTCGGGATTGGGCTCGAAGACGGCGACCGCTCCGATAGAGGACGCGGGCTGCCCGTCGAAGATCGGCCTCCACGTGAGTCCACCGTCCACCGACTTCCAGACGCCACCCGTCGCGGCGCCCACGTAGATCACGTTCGGATCGGCGGCGACCGCGGTGATCGCGGCCACCCGGCCGCTCATCCCGGCCGGCCCGATGCTCCGCGCGGCGAGCGCCGCCAGGTCGGCCGGCTCGAGCTGAGGGTGGGCGACGGCGGGGACGAGCGCCAGCACGGCGACGAGAGTCGGCAACCGGTTCATGGCATCACTCCGGTCGATCGTTGGTCAATCGTGAGACAGAACGTGCCCGTGGCAGCAGCGGCGGGCGAGATCGGTGAGCGCCGCGCACGTTTCGGTGCCGCCACTGCCGCTCCTGCGAGTGGTCACTCTATCGCTTCCAGTCCATCGTCAGCGGCTCGATGGCTGGAAAGAGCTCCAGTCCCGCGGCCTCCACTTGGCGCCGGAAGGCGGCGACGGGACCGCTCAACACGGCGTTCACCTCCCGGATCCCCTCCTCGAGACGGGCTTCCGCCTGGCGGAGGAAGATCAGGTGCGTCTCGGTCGGGGCCTCCCACGACGACGACAGTTGGCCGTAGGCGCGGCCGATCGTGGTGAGCACGGCGTTGGGGTCACTCGTGAAGCCTTGGATCTCTCGTGGGCCGGTGAACGCCTCTTCCGCCCGCGCCACGGTCTTCTTGAGCGAGTCGCCCGCCTCCCGGAGCGCCATGGCCGTATCGGCGTCCCGGTCCTTGAGATGGGTGAGCGCGGCGTCCACGCCCCGGCCGGCGGCGCGCAGTCGCTCGACCGCCTCGACGGCAACCTCCTGGCGGCCGCCGATCCGCATCAGCGCGTCGAGCTTGGCCTGCCGGTCAGCGGCGCTGATGGCAAACCGCGAGTCGGCCGCCACCGTCACCGTGGCGGACCCGGAATCGCCGCGCACGACCACGCGTATGGTGTAGGTGCCCGGCAGGGCCGCGGGGCCGGGCGGCAGGAACTCCGGCTCCTCGTCATCGTCCTGCAGGCGCTTGAACCCGTCGCGTCGCAGATTCCAGGCAGTGCGGTTGACGCCGGCCTTGGCGGGTCCCTCGAACGACCGGATCACCGAGTCGCCCCGCAGCACCCGGATCGTGGCCTTCGTGCTGTCGCTGCCGTCCCGCACGGCATACGTGAGCAGCGCGCCGTACGGCCGGTTCTCGCCCTTGAACATGGCGTCCGCCGTGAACCGCATCCCTCCCACCTGTGCCACGTTGTACTGGATCGCGTCCGGGATCTCGAACAGGTGGACGGGGCGCTCCAGGAGCGAGGCGTCGCGGGCGAGTGCCCGGAGCGGCCGCACGTCGTCCACGATATACGCCGAGCGACCGTGCGTCCCGATCACGAGATCGTGGTCTCGCGGGTGCACGACCAGCGCCCGGACCGGCGCGCGGGGCAGGCCGTGCCGCCAGAGGTGCCAGTTCCGCCCGCCGTTCAGCGACACGTACATCCCATACTCCGTCCCGAGGTAGAGGAGGTCCCGCGCCACAGGATCCTGCTCGATCACGTGGACGAAGTTGAAGGGCTCGATGTCGGGTGTCACGAGGCTTGTCCAGGAGCGGCCGTGATCCGTGGTGCGAAACACGTAGGGGGTGTTGTTGCCGCGGCGGTGGTCGTCGAACACGACGAACGCGGTGCCGCCGTCGAAGCGGGACGGCTCGATGTGCGGTACCCACGTGGTAGGCGGCACCCCACGGATCCGACCGCCCACGTTGGTCCAGGTGCGCCCGCCGTCGCGGGTGAGTTGAACGTTCCCGTCGTCGGTGCCGACCCAGAGCACGCCGCGCTCCACCGGGCTGGGCGCGATCGTCAGGATCGTGGTGTGGTTTTCGGCGGTTGAGTTGTCAATGGTGAGCCCGCCGGTCTCCCGCTGCCGCTGTTTGTCGGGATCGTTGGTCGTGAGATCGGGGCTCATGATGGTCCAGGAGGCGCCCTGATCCGTGCTCCGGTGCACGAACTGGCTCCCGTAGTAGATCGCACCGTCGAATGGATCCAGCGCGATGCCGGCGTTCCAGTTGAACCGCAAATGCACCCCTTCGGGATGGGCCGGCCGGATTGCCTTGCGCTCCCCGGTCTCTTTGTCGAAGCGCATCAGAGCGCCGCCCTGGGACATCGCGTAGCCATAGCGCGGCGTCGCCGGGTCGGAGAGCGTGGCGAACCCGTCGCCGAACCCGACCTCCTGCCAGTCGTAGAACCGGATCCCGCCGTTGTGCCATGTGACGCTCGGCCCTTGCCACGAGCCGTTGTCCTGCAGTCCGCCGTACACGTTGAACGGCGTCGCCATATCCACGTTCATGTGATAGAACTGGGCGAGCGGCAAGTTCTCGACGAACTGCCAGCTCCCCCCGCGGTCCCGCGACAGATACACGCCGCCGTCGTTGCCGTCGACGATCGTGTTGCCGTCGGGGCTGATCCAGAAGGCGTGATGGTCCACGTGCACCCGCGCGAAGGGGAGGAGCGTGCGGAACGTCTTGCCGCCGTCCTCACTCAGGTCGATCGTGCCGTGGATGTTGTAGACGCGGTTCTCGTTCGTCGGGTCCACCCGCAGTTGGGCGTAATAGAAGGGGCGCTGGGCGATCCCGCGCTCGCGGTTCACGGTGCGCCAGCGGCGGCCGCCGTCGTCGGACCGGAGCAGCACGCTCCGCTCCGCCTCGACGATGGCATAAACGACCTGGGGAGCGCCCCGCGCGAACTCGAGGCCGATGCGGCCCAGCTCTCCCTTGGGAAGTCCGTCCTCGGCCGAGAGCCGCTGCCACGACTCGCCGCCGTCCCAGGTCACGTGGAGCCCGCTGCCGGCACCGCCGGATCGGAAGAACCAGGGCCAGCGGCGGTGCTCCCACATGGCCGCGATCAGGTGACGGGGATTCGCGGGATCCATCACCAGGTCGCCGGCGCCCGTGCGCTCGTTCACGTACAGGATCTTGCGCCAGGTCTTGCCGCCGTCGGTCGTCTTATAGACACCACGGTCCGGCGTGTCGGCCCAGGTGTTACCGAGCGCGCCGACGTACGCCACGGCGGGGTCGCTCGGGTGGAGGACGATGGCGTCGATCGCGCCGGTGTTCTCCAATCCCACTCGCGACCAGGTGACCCCGCCGTCCTGCGACTTGTAGACGCCCGTGCCGACGCCCGCGCTGTTGCGGCGATTGCGCTCGCCCGTGCCGACCCACACGATGTCAGGACTGGCCTGGAAGATCGCGACGGCGCCGATGGAGCTGGCCGGCAGAGAATCGAGGAGCGGCGTCCAGGTGACACCGCCGGAGCTGGACTTCCACAGCCCGCCGGTGGCGGCGCCGACGTAGATGATGTTCGGGTTCGCGTCCACGGCGTCGATGGCGCCGATCCGGCCGCTCATCCCCGAGGGGCCGATGCTGCGGGCGCTCATGCCAGCCAATCGGGCGGCGTCGATCTGTCCGCTGGCGGGGACGGCAGCGAGGCCGAGGACGGCGAGCGCGCAGGTGACGCGGGCGAGCAGGCGGTGGAGCGTCATGAACGGTCCTCCGGGCGAGTACGGGCCAAGGGTGGGCGCGGCCTATAACCAAATGCGATGGCGAAGCCGCGCAAGGAGGCGGCTGGCGCAACTGGCGATCTTACGGAACTCGCGGTAACATCCCCATCCCGCACTCACGCCAGATCACGGAGTCCACGCTCATGCTGCCACGTGCTCTCTTCGCCGCCGGAACCGCCACCGTGCTCGCGTGCGTCGCCGCCTCCGGCGCGCCGTCCGGCGCGCAGGCGCAGGCGCGCCCGCAGTACGACACCACCCTGTATCGCGCCCTCACGTGGCGAGAGATCGGCCCCTATCGCGGCGGCCGGGTGACCGCGGTCGCGGGCATCGTGAGCCAGCCGTACGTGTACTACCTCGGTGCCACCGGCGGTGGGGTGTGGAAGACCGTGGACGGGGGGATGAGCTGGGAGCCCGTCTCGGACAGTACGGTCATGGCCGGCTCCATCGGCGCGATCGCCGTGGCGCCCTCCGACCCCAACGTCGTCTACGTGGGGACCGGCGAGTCACCGCCGCGAGGGAACGTCTCCCCCGGCAACGGCATGTGGAAGTCTACCGACGCGGGCCGCACGTGGCGCCGGGCCGGGCTCCAGGGTGCGGGGCAGATCGCCCACCTGCACGTCGACCCGCGGAACCCCGATCTCGTCTACGCGGCGGCGCTGGGACACATCTTCGGGCCGAATGACGAGCGGGGCGTCTTCCGCTCGCGAGACGGCGGTGCGAGCTGGCAGAACGTGCTGTCGCGCGACGCCCAGGCGGGAGCGATCGACCTCGCCGTGGACCCGACCAACCCGCGGATCATGTACGCCGCCCTCTGGCAGGTGCGGCGGTCCCCGTGGGCGCTCGAGAGCGGCGGCCCCGGGAGCGGCCTGTTCAAGTCCACGGACGCCGGCGATACCTGGACCGAGATCACGCGCAACCAGGGGCTCCCGGCGGGCACGATCGGCAAGATCGGTGTCACCGTGTCGCCGGCCGACCCCGACCGGGTGTGGGCGATCGTCGAGGCGGAGGAGGGCGGCGTGTTCCGCTCGGATAACGGCGGACGCACGTGGGCACGCGTCAACAGCGACCGCCGGCTGCGCCAGCGCGCGTGGTATTACACGCATATCTACGCGGATCCGGAAGACGATGAGACGGTGTACGTGCTCAACACCGGCTTCTACAAGTCGGTGGACGGCGGCAAGACCTATACGACCATCCGCGTGCCGCACGGCGACAACCACGCCCTCTGGATCGCCCGAAACGATGCGCGCCGCATGATCAACGGAAACGACGGCGGCGCGAACGTGAGCTACAACGGCGGCGCGACCTGGACCGATCAGCAGAATCAGCCCACCGCGCAGATGTACCACGCCTTCGCGACGAGCGATTTCCATTACCGCGTGTGCGGCGGCCAGCAGGACAACTCCACGATCTGCGTACCGTTCCGGACCGACGGCGGCGGCATCACGTGGAGCGACTACTACCGCCTTGGAGGCTGCGAGAGTGGGTACGTGGCCGTGCGGCCGGACCGCCCCAACGTGAGCTACGCCGGCTGCTACGGCGGCCAGCTCGACCGCTACGACCTCGCGACGGGCCAAGAGCGGAGCATCATGGTGTGGCCGGAGAACCCGATGGGGTGGGGCGCGGACAGTCTCAAGCATCGCTTCCAGTGGACCTATCCCATCGTGCTGTCCCCGCACGACCCGAATATCCTCTACGTCACGTCCCAGTATGTCCACCGCTCGACCAACGAAGGGCAGACCTGGGAGACGATCAGCCCCGACCTGACCCGGAACGACAAGAGCAAGCAGGGCCCCTCGGGTGGGCCGATCACCAAAGACAACACCAGCGTGGAGTACTACGGCACGATCTTCGCCCTGGCGCCGTCGCCGCGCGACGCGAACGTGTTCTGGGCGGGGTCCGACGACGGGTTGGTGCACATCACCCGGGACGGCGGCGCCTCGTGGCAGAACGTCACGCCCCGGGACCTGCCCGAGTGGGCGCTGATCTCCATCATCGACGCGTCGCCGTACGATCCCGGCACGGCATATGTCGCCGCCACACGCTACAAGCTCGACGACTTCGCGCCCTACCTCTACAAGACGACCGACTTCGGGCGGAGTTGGCGGAAGATCACGGCCGGGATTCCGGCGACCCATTTCGTCCGTGTCGTCCGGGCCGACCCGGATCGCCGGGGGCTGCTGTACGCAGGCGGGGAATTCGGCGTCTATGTGTCGTTCGACGACGGCGCACGGTGGCAGTCGCTACGGCTCAACCTGCCAGTGACCCCGATCCACGACCTCATCGTCCACCGGACGGACCTGATCGCCGCGACGCACGGACGCGGGTTCTGGGTACTGGACGACCTGACGCCCCTGCACCAGCTGACCGATCAGGTCGCCGCCTCGGCAACCCACCTGTTCCAGCCGCGCGACGCCTACCGCCTGGCGGCGTCGGGGAGCGGCGTCGACCGCACCGGATTCGCCCGGAATCCGCCCGACGGCATCGTCGTACGTTACGCGTTCAAGAACGCCCCGAAGGAGGAGGTTACCCTCGAGTTCCTCGATGCGGCCGGCGGCGTGATCCGGTCGTTCTCCAACAAGGGGCGTGAGGAAGAGGCCGAGGGCGGCGGCGGTGGGTTCTTCGGCGGCGGGCAGGCGGAGACCGTGCCGGCGGAGCAGGGGATGAACCAGTTCGCGTTCAATATGCGGCATCCCGGCTTCAAGCGGTTCCCCGGGATGATCATGTGGGGCGCGCGGTCCTCCGGACCGATGGCCGTGCCCGGCACGTACCAGGTGCGGCTCCGTGTCGGCGACTGGTCCGAGACGCGGACGGTCCAGTACCTCAAGGACCCGCGCTCGGCGGCGACGCAGGCCGATTTGCAGGCGCAGTTCGACCTCCTCACCAGGATTCGGGACCGCGTGTCGGAGGCGAACGAGGCCGTGATCCGCATCCGCGACATCAAGTCGCAGCTCGACGACGTGATCAAGCGCGTGGCGGGCCATGCCGACGCCGACACCATCACGAAGGCCGCGCGCGGCCTCACGACACGCCTGAGCGACGTTGAGGGGGAGATCTATCAGGTGCGGAACCGGAGCGGCCAGGATCCGCTCAACTTCCCGATCAAGCTGAACAACAAGCTCGGCGCCCTGGCCAGCTTCCTCGACGGGTCGGACGCGCGCCCCACGGACCAAGCGGCCACCGTCTTCGAACAGCTATCGGCCGCGCTTCAGACGCACCTGGACCGCCTGGAGGCGGTCATGGAGAACGACATTCCGGCGTTCAACGCCTTCGTCGCCGAGCGGAACGTGCCGGCGGTGATCCTACGGGAGCCCCGGGCCCGACGGGCGGCGGGGTGAGTTCCGGTCGCCGGGTGATTGCGCTATTCATTCATATACGATGACGCAGGCCGCCACCCCGATCCGGATCACCGCCGAGCCCCTGGACGCCCGGCGGTGCAAGTTCCTGCTGAACCGGCCGGTTCACGCGCCGGGCGCGCGCACCTATGCCTCGGCTGACGACGCGGCCGACGCGCCGGTCGCCCAGGCCGTCCTCGCGGTGCCCGGCGTCTGTGAGGTCGTGGCGTCGGGCAACGTCCTCACGGTCGTCCAGGACGGTGCGCGGCCCTGGAGCGCGCTCGAGCCCCTGGTGCACTACGCGGTCGAAACCGCGGTCGTCGCGAGCACGCCGGGACCGTCGGCATCGAGCCCCGCGGCCGCCGTGAGCCCGTCGTCCGACGACGCGATGTTCGATCGCGTGTCGGACATCTTTGACTCGCAGATCAATCCTTCCGTGGCCCAGCACGGCGGGAAAGTCGAGCTGCTCGACGTCCAGGACGGGTTCGTCGTGCTCCGCATGATGGGTGGCTGCCAGGGGTGCGGCATGGCCAACGTGACGCTGCGGCAGGGCATCGAGGCGTCACTGCGGCGGGCCATCCCGAGCGTCAAGGGTATCCGGGACATCACCGACCACGCGGCGGGCGCCAATCCGTATTTCGCGTCGGGCACCAAGTAAGGGCGCTCCGGCCGCGGCCACCGCCGGCCAGCCGCCCGCCCGGCGCCCCCGCCTCCTCCTCCTCCTCCCCACCACGACGTACCGCACCGAGGCGTTCGTCGAGGCGGCCGCGCGGCTCGACGCCGAGCTGACGGTGGCCTCCGAGGTGGACAGCGCGTTCGCCGCGCACGAGCCCGCGGGACTCCTGACGCTGGACTTGCGTGACCCGGCCCGCGCGGCGGCGACGGCCCAGGCGTTCGCGCGCTCCACGCCCGTGGACGCCGTCGTCGGGGTGGATGACGACACGGCGGTGGTCGCCGCCGCCGTCGCCCGGGCGCTCGGCCTGCCGCACAATCCGCTACCGGCGGTGGAGGCGGCCCGCGACAAGCATCGCCAGCGGACGGTGCTCCGCGCCGCCGGCGTGCCGGTCCCGGATTTCGAGTATCGGCGGCTGTCGGAGACCCGGGCATCGGCCGCCCCGCACGTCCCGTTCCCCTGTGTGCTCAAGCCCGTGAGCCTCGCGGCGAGCCGGGGGGTGATGCGCGCGAACGACGCGGCCCAATTCGCGGCTGCGCGTGAGCGGCTGGCGGCGATCCTGCGGGCGCCGGACGTCGAGGCGAGTGGCCGCGATGCCGACGGGTATCTCGTCGAGCGATACGTGCCGGGTCCGGAGTTCGCGTTAGAGGGGCTCGTCGTGGACGGCCGGCTTCACATGCTCGCCCTGTTCGACAAGCCCGACCCGCTCGAGGGGCCGTTCTTCGAAGAGACGATCTACGTGACGCCGTCCCGGTCGTCGGTCCGCGTCCAGGAGGCGCTGCTCCACTGCGCACGGTCCGCGGTCGAGGCGCTGGGGCTCACCCGCGGACCGGTCCATGTGGAGCTCAGACACAACGACGCGGGGGCGTGGCTCATCGAGCTCGCCGCGCGGCCGATTGGCGGCAAGTGTGGCCGGGCGCTGCGCTTCGGCGCCGCCGGCGAGCGGGGGCTGGAGGACATCGTCCTGGCGCACGCCCTCGGTTGCCTGGGCGAGGTCCCGATGCGCGAGCCGGGCGCCTCCGGCGTGATGATGATCCCGATCCCCAAGGCGGGTGTGCTTCGGGATGTGGCCGGCGTCGGGGCGGCGGCCCAGGTGGGGGGCGTCACCGGGATCGCGATCACGGCGCATCACGGCCAGCGCCTCGTGCCCCTCCCGGACGACGCGCGCTACCTGGGCTTCATCTTCGCGCGGGCCGCCCACCCCGCCCGCGTCGAGGCCGCGCTCCGCGAGGCGCACGCGCGCCTGGAGATCCGGATCGAGTAGCGGCGCTCGGTGCTCAGCGTGGCCGGCGGGCGATGTCGGCCACCGCCTGCGTGAGCTGCTCGACGTCGTATGGCTTGGGAAGGAACGGCTGGCCCGTCCGCTCCAGGAAGGCGCGCGTGTCGGGCTCGTTCGCCCACGCAGTCACGAACACCACGCGGCTCGCCATGTTGGGGTACGTCTCCTCGATCTGCTCGAAGAAGCTCTTCCCGCCGAGGTAAGGCATCCGCACGTCGCAGACGATCACACCGTAGCTCTGCTGCTGGAGGCGCGCATAGCCCGCGATCCCGTCTTCGGCCGCATCCGCCTCGAACCCCGCCTTGCGAATCGCCTTCGTGAGGGCCGTCCGATTCGCGACGTCGTCCTCGATGATCAGGACCCGGCGGTTGGCGCCCTTGTCCCCCAGGGTCCGAAGGGCATTCGCCAACTCGCCGATATCGCAGGGCTCGGCGAACGTGGGCCGCCCGGTCTTCTTTTTCACCTTGCGGACGGTGCCCGCCTCGGTCTTGGGCAGGAGGAAGACGACGGTGGCGGCGGCGTCCGGATGCTGCGCCGCGAGGCCGGAATAGAAGTCCACGGCCCCCTCGAGGGGGAGGCGCGGGTGGCACACGATCCCATCGATCGGCCAGCGCCCGAGCGCCGTGAGTGCCGAACGGCCGTCCGCCACGGTCGTGACCTTGAATCCGGTCCGTTGCAGACGGGCGGTGAGGCTCTCCTGACCAGCGAGATTCGATTCGACAACGAGCACGTGCATGCGCAGTCTTTCGCGATTCCGGGACCAGCGGGCGTACGCCAATCTAGAAAGGCGTCGCTGGCGCGGCCACCTGCCGCGGGCCGCTTGACCTCCTCGCCGGGGTCGGATATGTTCCGATGCCTTTTGAGGTTACGTCGGTTCCGCCCTGGTGGTGAAACTGGTAGACACGCTGTCTTGAGGGGGCAGTGGCGCAAGCCGTCCCGGTTCGAATCCGGGCCAGGGCATCCCTCGCCACACCCGGATGGTCCGCCACCGTAGCTCAGCGGTAGAGCTCTCGATTCGTAATCGAGTGGTCGTCGGTTCGATTCCGACCGGTGGCTCTCTCTCGCCTCGCCACGCCCGCACCGTCCGGGCGGTTGAAGGCGCCCCGCCTCACGAACCCGCCGCGACCCTATCAAGCCCCTTGCCGGCGCCGCACGCGCCGGTAGATTCGGCAGAACATGCTCAGCCACCGCACCTACGCCGATGAGTATTGGTACGGCCTCTCGGGGCCGCCGGCCGGCGTGCGTGCGCGCGGAGTCATGAGCTAACGAGATTCCGGCACGACCACCACCGACGGCCCCGCGGCGACGCGGGGCCGTCGTGTTTCCCGGAGGATGTATGGTCATCGTCATGCGGCAGGACGCCACCGACCAGCAGCGGGACGCCGTGCTCGCGCGGGTCCGGGCGATGGGACTGACACCCCATGTCTCCCGAGGTGAGCACCGCACCATCATCGGCTGCATCGGCGATGAGGATCGACTGCGGGAGCTTCCGCTGCTCTCGCTCGCGGGCGTCGAGACTCTTCTGCCGGTGGACCGGGCCTACAAGCTCGCGTCCCGGGAGTTCGCGGCCGGGCCCACCGTGATCGCCCTCGGCGACGGCAGCGTGGGGAATGGTCACTTCGCGGTCATCGCCGGCCCGTGCTCGGTCGAGAACCGGGACATGCTGGTGGAGACCGCTCGGGCGGTGCGGGCGGCGGGCGCGGTGGCGCTCAGGGGGGGAGCGTTCAAGCCCCGCACCTCGCCATATTCGTTTCGCGGCCTGGGGCTCGAGGCCCTGGAACTGCTCGCCGAGGTGCGGGCCGCCACGGCCCTGCCGGTCGTGACCGAGGTGCTGGACACGCGGCAGGTAGACCTCGTGGCGCGTTACGCCGACGTGCTCCAGATCGGGACGCGCAACATGCAGAATTTCGCGCTCCTTTCCGAGGCGGGAGCGGCCGGGAAACCGGTGCTGCTCAAGCGCGGGATGTCCGCCACCTTGGAAGATTTTCTGCTGGCGGCCGAGTACGTGCTGAGCGCCGGCAACGAGCGGGTGGTCTTGTGTGAGCGGGGGATCCGGACCTTCGAGCGGGCGATGCGCAATACGTTGGATATCGGGGCGGTCCCCTATCTCAAACGTGAGACACATCTGCCCGTGATCGTGGATCCCTCGCACGCGGCGGGGCGGCGGGATCTGGTGCGACCGCTCGCCCTGGCGGCGGCGGCGGCCGGGGCCGACGGACTCCTGGTCGAGGTGCATCCCGCGCCCGATCACGCCCTGAGCGACGGGGACCAGTCCCTCGACTTTCCCGAGTTCGCCCGCCTGATGGCCGACGTCGGCGCCGTCCGCGCGGCCGTCACCGGCGAGCCTGCGCCGGCGCGTGAAACCTCCACAGTCCGAGTCTCGTCGTGAGACAGAGGAAGGAGGACCGATGGAATTCCTAGGGCTTGGCGTGACGTTCGCGGTCACGGTGCTCGGCTATCTGCAGGCGCGCCGCTTCGTGCGGCAGCGGTTGCGCTTCGTGGACGCGGTGCAGAAGCCCGCGGCGCCCCTCATCGCCGGGGGCGTCGCGGCGCTGGCTGCCATTCCCGTCGCATGGCTGCTTCCGGCCGTGGGGCTTGGCTCCGCACTCGTCTTTGGGCTGGGCGTGGGGTTGGGGACTCGACACGGGGCGACCGACGTGCGACGGCTGCCGGGGGCCTAGTTCACGCCCTCAGCGCAGGCGCCGCCCCCTCAGGGTTCTCGTCGCCCGCGCCACGATGGCGTCCGCTCCCACGAAGCCGATGAACCTGCTGTCGGGCCATCCGATCATGTCGCGAGTGTCCGACAGCAGCAGGAGAGAATCGCGCGGCACGACCCACGGTCCCCACGTGTAGAGCTCGCCGCCGATCGCATACGGAGACCGAGACGCGGCCGGGCGAAGGACTTGATAGGGCCACGGCGATCGCCGGCGGTTCACGAGTACCGCACCGTCCGTCATCGCCACGGTGTCGCCCGGCAGTCCCGCGACCCGCCGCAGCACGTCGTACTCACCGTCCGCATCCACGAACCGGAAGATGACGAGGTCGCCGCGGGCCACGCGGCCGGGCGGATCCCACGCGAGGAAGTATTCGCGGGGCGCGACCGTCGGTTCCATCGACGGCCCCGTCATGACGTAGATCGAGGGCCAGCGCGTTCCGAATCGCGTGACGGCCAGCATCGCGAGGACCACGGTGGCGAGCGTGATTCGGAACAGCAGGAGGGGGCGAGGGGAGGTCATCACGCCGGGCGGCCGCGGGCGGGCTCACAAGAGGTCTCGGAGTGCGCCCTCGAGCTCCGGGAAGCGGAACCGGTACTGCATGTCGAGCGCCCGTTTCGGCACCACCCGCGGCAGGGCGAGCAGGGCATCGGCTTGCTCCCCCAGTGCGAGCCGCAGGAGCGGCGCGGGCACTCGGAAGATCGCCGGCCGCCGCAAGACGGTCCCCATCGTCTTCGCGAACACGTTGACCGTGACGGGATTCGGCGCGGTGAGGTTCAGCGGGCCCCGTACCTCCCGGTCCAGCGCGAACAGGATGAGGCCCACTTCGTCCGCCAGATGGATCCAGGACCACCACTGCTTCCCGTCGCCCCACGGACCGCCGAGTCCCAATCGGAAGATCGGCAGCATCGGCGCGAGCGCCCCGCCGTCGGTTCCCAGCACGGCTCCCGTGCGCAGCAGGGCGACCCGGGTGACGTCCCCGGCCTCCCGCGCCGCCGCCTCCCAGTCCCGAGCGACGTCACCGAGGAAGTCGGTCCCGGCTGGAGCGGATTCGTCGAGCACCGTGTCGCCCTGTGGACCGTAATAGCCGATCGCCGACGAGCTGAGCAGCGCTGTGGGCGCGGGCGTGGCCTGGCGGATCGCGGCCACCACCTGCCGAGTCGAGTGGACGCGGCTCGCCCGGAGCTCTTGCTTGCGCGCTCGCGTCCAGCGTGTGGGCGGGTCGACGATCTTCGCCCCCGCGAGGTTGACCACCGCATCCGCTCCAGCGACCTCCCGTTGCCAGTCTCCCGGCGACGTGGGGTCGCCGCGCACGAGGCGGACGCGCACATCCTGCCAGGGGTCGCGCCCGGAGCGCGACAGGACGATGCACTCGTCCCCGCGCGCCACGAGCGCGCGCACCAGGTGCGTGCCGATGAAGCCGGTGCCGCCCGTCAGGAACACACGCATGGGTCCTCCGCGCGCTCGCCGCGGATCGCGGCGTCCGAGCCGTCAACGATGACGCCTGAAGCTCCGCGCCTCATGTCCCGTGGTTCGCCTCCGGCCCCAGCCCGATGCGGGCGTCGATCGCCACGGCCCCTACCTCCAGCGCCAGGAGTGGGTTCACGTCCATCTCGACGATGCGCGGATGTCGCTCGGCCAGCTGGGACACCCGCAAGATCGCGTCGATCAGCGCCGCGCGATCCCGCGGCGGCCGGCCACGCACGCCGTCCAGCAGTCGCGCCATTTTCACCTGGCGGAGCATCGTGGCGGCGTCGGTATCCACCAGCGGACTCAGCCGGAGCACCACGTCCCGCATCACCTCGACAAAGATGCCGCCCATGCCGAACATCACGAGCGCCCCGACGCGGGGGACGCGGTTGAGTCCCACGATCGTCTCGACGCCGTCCTCCGCCATGCGTTGGACCAGCACGCCGTCAAGGTACACCGCCTCCGGCTGACGCGCCGCCCGCTTCTGCCGCTCGTCCGGCGGACCCGGTGGCTCGTCGCCCCTGGCCGTGCCCACACGCGCGAGCATCTGTCGCACCACGTCTTCCACCTCGGCCGGTCCGGTAAGCCCCAGCGCCACGCCGCCGACGTCGCTCTTATGGATGATCGCGGGGCTCACAATCTTGAGCGCGACGGGGAACCCCAGGTCGGTGGCGGCCCGGGCGGCGGCGCTCGCGAGACTGTCGGGCGCTGCATGGGGGACGAACCGCCACGGCACCGTGGTGATGCCCGCCGCCTCCAGCACGCGGAGCGCCTCGGGCTCGCTCAGCCGCGCGCGGCCGGCCGCCGCCGCCTCTTCCAGAATCGCCGCGATCCGCCGGTCGTCGGCCTCGAGGACCACGGGCCGTCCGGCCGGACGTTCCGAATTCCGGCGGAAGCGCCACATCGCGCCCAGGGCGCGGGCCGCCGACTCGGGAAAGATGTACGCCGGCACACGCGCCTCGTGCAGCTCCGCGATGCCGGCCGGAAGCCCCTGGCGCCCCATGAGCACCGCCAGGAGGGGCT
Organism: Gemmatimonadales bacterium; assembly: GCA_041613315.1. Taxonomy (GTDB): domain Bacteria; phylum Gemmatimonadota; class Gemmatimonadetes; order Gemmatimonadales; family GWC2-71-9; genus JBFJHJ01. The sequence continues at coordinate 2,199 of JBFJHJ010000037.1, read as the reverse complement.
TGTCCTGATGGCGGGCGTTGACGCGCACGATCGCCTCCGCCACGTCCCTGGTCTGGATGCCCAGCGGCGGGACGAAGGCCGCGATGGCGGCGTCTACCGACGGGTCGTCGAACACGCAGCCGAGGGCGAACGCATAGCTGTCGGCGGTGGCGCTGGCGATCAAGTCCACCGGGTTGCGGACACTGGCTTCCTCGGGGAGACGCGCCCGCAGCGTCTCTTGGGTCGCGGCGCTCAACCCGGTCACCTCGAGACCGTTTGCCTCGCAGGCGTCGGCGATGATGATCCCCGGCCCTCCCGCGTTGGTCACGATCGCCACCCGATTGCCGCGTGGCAGAGGCTGGTTGGCGAACGCCATCGCCACGTCGAACAGCTCGCCCACGGTCTCGGCCCGAATGGCGCCCGCCTGCGCGATGATCGCATCGGTGGCGAGATCGGCCCCGGCCAGCGCGCCCGTGTGCGAGGCCGCCGCCCGGGCGCCGGCTCCCGTGCGCCCCGATTTCACGACGCAGATGGGTTTGGTGCGCGTGATCTCGCGTCCGAGCTCCACGAACGTGCGCGGATTGCCGAAATTCTCGAGATACATCAGGACGACCTTGGTGGCAGGGTCGTCTCGCCAGTAGGCCAAGAGATCGTTGCCGCTCACGTCGGCCTTGTTGCCGCTCGAGACGAACATCGAGATGCCGATGCCGAGGCTCTCGGCGTAGTCCAGCACGCTGAGCCCCATGGCGCCGGACTGGCTGATGAAGGCCACGGGCCCCGTGGGGGGCATCGACGGCGCGAACGTGGCGTTCAGCCGAACGTCGGGATCGGTATTGATCACGCCCATGCAGTTGGGCCCCACCATGCGCACACCGGCGCCCCGGACCAACTCGACGAGCGCCCGCTCCCGCTCGACGCCCTCGCCCCCGACTTCCCGGAAGCCCGCGGAGATCACGACGAGGCCCCGGACGCCCGCGGCGATACAGTCGCGGACGACCGTGAGCACGTGCTCCTTGGGAACCACGATGACCCCCAGGTCTACCGGTGCCGGAAGATCCCGCACCGAGGCCGCGGCGCGGATCGAGTGGATGGCCGTGGCATGTGGGTTCACCGGGTACACCGGACCCTGGAAGCCGTGTCGCACGAGGTTGTCCACGATCTGCCAGCCGATCGTGTCGGGGCGGCGCGACGCGCCAATCACGGCCACCGAGGCCGGGCGGAGGATCGGGTCGAGGGACGACATCGGGGTCGAATCTAGCAGGCGGGCGGCGTGGGCGGGCAGCGACTCCGTCGAAGGCACTCCACGCCGGCTCCCTTCGGCCTCGCGGGTGTCGCCGTTCTTCAGCGGGGCCTCCTAGACAACCCGCGTGCGACACGAAACAATTCATTCACCATGTACACCCTGATCAAGCTGGTCCAGTATCTCGTTCGCGCGCTGAACTCCGAGGGTACGCCGGGGCAGGTGGCGGCGGGCTTCGCGATGGGCGCGGCGCTGGGCCTCACGCCGCTGATCAATCTGCACAACCTCGTCGTCATCGCCGTCATCATTGTGTTCCGCGTCTCCGTGCCGGGGGCGCTCCTCGGCTGGATCGCGATGGTCCCCGTGGGATTCCTCTTGGACCCGGTATTCGACGCCGTGGGGCAGACCGTGCTCACGCAAGCGGGGCTCGCGGGGCTCTGGACCACGGTCTACAACACGCCGGTCCTCGCTCTTGCCAACCTCAACAACTCCGTCGTGCTGGGAAGTCTCTTGGGGTGGCTGGTCCTGACGCTGCCGCTCTTCCTCGCCGCCCGGTGGGGCGTCGCGCGCTACCGTGCCACGGTGTACGAGCGGCTACGGCACACGAAGGCCTTCCAGGCGGTGCGGGCGTCGAAGATCTACAACGTGTACCGGCTGTTCCGCCCGTGAGCGCGCCCCTGCGGCTCTTGCGGCTCCTGTTCCGCTGGAAGGCGATCGTCCCGCTCGCCCTCTTGCTCGTGCTCCTCGGTGGGGGGTGGCTGCTGTATCTGGACACCCTCGTCCGCCGCGGCGTCGAGGAGGCCGGCGCCCGGGTCGTGGGGGCGCGGGTGGACGTGGAGGCGGCGGACGTCCGGCTCGGTGAGGGGTCGGTGCGGCTCCGGCGCATCCAGGTCGCGAACCCGGACGCCCCGATGACCAACCTCGTCGAAGCGGAGGACGTCGTCGCCGATTTCCTGATCGCGCCGCTGCTGGAGAAGAAG
>JBFJHJ010000036.1:0-30494 GCA_041613315.1 Gemmatimonadales bacterium | reverse complement strand
GCTCGTCGTCCTGTGCGACACGAGCGGCAGCATGGATCCCCACACGCGGTTGCTGCTGACGTTCGCTCTGGCCCTCCGGCGGACGCTGCGGCGGGTCGAGATCTTCGCGTTCAACACGAGCCTCACCCGACTCACGCCGTGGATCACGCCCGCCAGGATCCCCGAGACGCTCCGGCGGCTGTCGGCGGGTGTCGCCGACTGGTCGGGCGGGACGCGGATCGGGACGTGCCTGGCGGAGTTCGTGACCGGACACCAGCATATGGTGGACCGGAGAACGGTCGTCGTGATCGTGAGCGACGGTCTCGACCTGGGCGAGCCCGAATTGCTGCGCCACGCGATGCAGAACCTGCGTGCGCGGGCCCGCACCATCGTCTGGCTGAACCCGCTGCTCGGCGATGCGCGCTATCGCCCGGCGGCGCGCGGCATGGAGGCCGCGCTGCCGTTCATCGATCATTTCGGATCCGCGCACGACCTGGCGTCGCTGGAGCGGGCGCTGGACGGGGTGGGACGCTGACATGGGTTTCGAAATCGAGAAGCGGTTCACGGTGAAGGCCCCGCCCGGAGCGGTCTGGGACTTCCTCACCGATCCGCACCGCGTCGCGACGTGCCTGCCGGGAGCGGCGATCACGGGCCGCGTGGACGACCGCACGTACACGGGCACGATGGCCGTGAAGGTCGGTCCGGTCTCCAGCAGCTTCAAAGGCAAGGTGCATTTCGAAGAGCTCGATGCCGGCCAACAGCGGGCGGTAATCGTCGCCACGGGCCAGGACGTCCGCGGGAAGGGCGGGGCGGACATGCGGATGCGCAGCCGCGTGGCGAACGCCCCGGGGGGCGCCGCCGTGACCGTGGTGGCCGAGCTGAACGTCACCGGCATCATGGCGCAGTTCGGCCGGGGGATGATTCAGGACGTGAGCGATCAGATGTTCGAGCAGTTCACCGGGGCGATGCGGGCCGAGCTGGAGGGCGGCGGCGGGGGCGGGCGCGCGGCGCCGGCGCCGCAGCCCGCGGCGGTGGATGTGGTGGCCCTCGGGAGCAAGGCGGCGGGTCGGGCCGCCGTGCGCATCGTGCGGCGCCCCTGGTTTTGGGTGGCGCTCGCCCTCGTGCTCGCGCTCGTGATCTACTGGCTGACCTGACGCCCGCCGGGCGGAAAGGAGCTCGCGATGATTCCTGCCGGTTTCGACTATCACCGACCCGCCACGCTCGACGAGGCGATGGGGCTGCTGTCCCGCTTGGGCGACGGCGCCAAGGTGCTCTCGGGTGGGCAGAGCCTCCTCCCCCTTCTCAAGATCCGGCTGGGGTACGTCGAGCACCTGGTGGATATCAACGGCGTGCCGGGGCTCGACCACATCAAGGAAGAGAAGGGATACCTGCGGATCGGCGCCAACACGCGAGAATCGGCGCTCGAGCGGTCCGAGCTCATCAAGACGAAGTATCCGATCCTGCACGACACGGTGCTCGTGATCGCCGACCCGCTCGTGCGCAACCGGGCGACCGTGGGCGGCAATCTGGCCCACGGCGACCCCGCCAACGACCACCCGGCGACGATGCTGGCGCTGGCGGCCGAGGTCGTGGTGCGGGGACGCAAGGGCGAGCGGACGATTCCCGTTGACAAGTTCTTCCGGGGGCTCTTCACCACCGCGCTCGCGGCCGACGAGATCCTGACCGAGGTCCGGATTCCCGTGCCGCCGCCCACGAGCGGCGGGGCGTATCTCAAGCTCGAGCGCAAGGTGGGAGACTTCGCGACGGCCGGCGCCGCCGTGCAGGTGACGCTCGACAAGAAAGGCAAGATCGAGCGGGCGGGCATCGGGCTCACCAACGCGGGACCGACCCCCATCAAGGCGGTGCAGGCGGAAGCGTCGCTCCAGGGAAAGACCCCGGACGACGGCGCCATCGCCGAAGCCGCGCGTCTCGCCGCGGCGGCCACGTCACCCTCGGCGGACCGCCGGGGGTCGGTGGAGTACAAGCGCGAGATGGCTCGGGTCCTGGTGACGCGCGCGTTGCGGATCGCCGTGCGGCGCGCGGGAGGGAAGTGACCATGGCGACGCATGCGATGCGCGTGACGGTGAACGGCACGCCCCACGAGGCCGAGGTCGAGTCCCGGCTGCTGCTGGTGCATCTGCTCCGCGACGTGCTCCGGTTGACCGGAACACATATCGGCTGCGACACGACCCACTGCGGCGCGTGCACGGTGCTCCTGGACGGCGAGCCGGTGAAATCGTGCACGGTGCTGGCGGTGCAGGCGGACGGCGCCGAGATCACCACGGTGGAGGGCCTGGAGCAGGACGGCCAGCTGCATCCGATCCAGGAGGGGTTCTGGGAGGAACACGGGCTCCAGTGCGGGTACTGCACTCCCGGGATGATGATGACGGGGTATGCGCTCCTCAAGCGGAACCCGACACCCACTGAGGACGAGATCCGGCACGCGATTTCAGGGAACCTGTGTCGCTGCACCGGCTACGTGAACATCGTGAAGTCCATCCAATACGCGGCTGCGAAGCTGCGTTAGGGAGGAGGAGAGAGTCATGGCACCGCGTACCACCGCAGAAGTCGGGGGCATGGGGCACGCGATGAAGCGGAAAGAGGATCCCCGGTTCATCCGTGGGCGCGGCCGCTACGTGGACGACGTCGAACTGCCCGGCATGCTGTACCTGGATATCGTGCGGAGCCCCTTCGCCCACGCCAAGATCACGGCGATCACGACGGACAAGGCGCTCAAGGTCCCCGGCGTCCTCGCCGTGATCACCGGCGCGGATCTGGCGAAGTACAACCTCCACTGGATGCCGACGCTGATGTCGGATCAGCAGATGGTGCTGCCCACCGACACCGTCATGTACCAGGCGCAGGAGGTGGCGGCGGTCATCGCCACGAGCCGCTACGCGGCGGCCGACGGGGTGGACGCGGTGGAGGTGGACTACGATCCGCTGCCTGTCGTGATCGATCCGTTCAAGGCGCTGGAGCCGGGCGCTCCGGTGCTCCGCACGGACAAGAAGGACAAGAAAGACAACCACATCTTCCACTGGGAGGCGGGCGACCGGGACGGAACGGCCAAGGCGCTCGCCGCGGCCGACGTCGTCGTCACGCAGGACCTCTACATCCCGCGGATCCACGTGGCGTCCATCGAGACGTGCGGCTGCGTGGCGGACTTCGACAAGGCGACCGGCAAGCTCACGGTGTACATGACGACGCAGGCGCCGCACGCCATCCGCACGGTGTTCGCGCTCGTGGCCGGCCACGTCGGGTTGTCGGAGGAGAAGATCCGGATCGTCTCGCCGGACATCGGCGGCGGGTTCGGCGGCAAGGTCCCGGTGTATCCCGGCTACGTGATCGCCGTGGCGGCGTCGGTCCTCCTCGGCAAGCCCGTCAAGTGGATCGAGGACCGGATGGAGAACCTCCAGGCGGACTCGTTCGCGCGCGACTATCACATCACGGCGGAGCTCGGTGCCACGAAGGACGGGACGATCACGGCGCTCCGCATCAAGACGCTGGCCGACCACGGCTACACGGACGCCGCTGCCAATCCGTCCAAGTTCCCGGCGGGCTTGTTCTCGATCTGCACCGGGTCGTACGACATCAAGCAGGCGTTCGTCGAGGTGGACGCCGCGTACACCAACAAGCCGCCCGGCGGGATCGCGTACCGGTGCTCGTTCCGGGTGACGGAGGCGGTGCACGCCATCGAGCGGATCACGGACGTCCTGGCGCAACGGCTGAAGATGGATCCGGCGGAGCTGCGCATGAAGAACTTCATCCCGCCGGATCGGTTCCCGTACCAGTCGGCGCTGGGGTGGGAGTACGACAGCGGCAATTACCCCGCGGCGCTCAAGAAGGCGATGGACAAGATCGGCTACGCCGCGCTGCGCCGGGAGCAGGCGGAGAAGCGCAAGCGGGGCGAGCTGATGGGCATCGGGATCTCGAGCTTCACGGAGATCGTCGGCGCGGGGCCGTCGAAGCAGTTCGACATCCTGGGGATCAAGATGTTCGACTCCGCCGAGATCCGCATCCATCCCACGGGCAAGGCGATCGCCCGATTCGGCACCAAGTCCCAAGGACAGGGCCACGAGACGACGTACGCCCAGATCGTGGCGGAAGAGCTGGGAATCCCGGCCGAGCACGTGCAGGTGGAAGAGGGGGACACCGACACGGCACCGTACGGCCTCGGAACCTACGCCAGCCGCTCCACGCCGACGGCGGGTGCGGCGGGCGCCATGGCGGCGCGCAAGATCCGGGAGAAGGCCAAGAAGATCGCGGCGCACCTCCTGGAAGTCAGCGAGCGCGACCTCGAGTGGGAGCCCGGCAAGTTCTTCGTGAAGGGCGCGCCCCAGAAGGCGAAGACGATCCAGGAGATCGCGTTCGCCGCGTACACCAACCACCCGCAGGGGATGGAGGCGGGGCTCGAGGCGGTGCACTACTACGACCCGCCGAACCTGACCTTCCCGTTCGGGAGCTACATCTGCGTGGTGGATATCGATCGCGGCACCGGCGCGGTGAAGGTGCGGCGGTTCGTGGCGGTGGACGACTGCGGCAACATCATCAACCCGATGATCGTGGACGGCCAGATCCACGGCGGGCTCACGATGGGTCTGGCGCCCGCGCTGTTCGAGGAGATCAGCTACGACGAGAACGGCAACATCCAGGGTGGCAGCTTCATGGACTACCTAGTGCCCACGGCGGTGGAGACGCCCAAGTGGGAGACCGACAAGACGGTCACACCGTCGCCGCACCATCCACTGGGCGCGAAGGGGGTCGGGGAGTCCGCCACGGTCGGCGCCCCACCCGCGATCGTGAACGCGGTGGTGGACGCGCTGGCGCACCTGGGCGTCACGCACATCGACATTCCGATCACACCGGAGAAAGTCTGGACGATCTTGAAGGAGAACGGCGTGGCGGAGTGACCGGATGTTAGCTTACGTGCCATGAGTCGGAAAACGCCTGCCGCGTCGACCGCGGCCCGACCGCGGGGCACGGCGCCGCCCGAGCCCCCACCGCTCGAGGGCAACCACTCGAAGGTGATCCGCCACCGGGGCGACTTCACCTGGGACGGCGTGTCGCTCGAGCCCTACAAGGCGACGACCGACCTCTGGAAGGCGATCACCCGGCGCGAGCTGGCCGGCAAGCGCGGCGAGTCGCAGCAGTTCCACGTCCGCTACTTCGAGATCGCGCCCGGCGGGTTCAGCACGCTCGAGCGGCACGCACACGAGCACGTGGTGATCCCGATCCGTGGCCGGGGCGAGGCGCGGTTCGGCTGCTACATCTACCCGGTCGGCTTCGGCGACGTGGTCTACGTCGCCCCCGACGATCCCCATCAATTCCGCTGTCCCGACGACGCTGTGGAGCCCTTCGGATTCCTCTGCCTCGTGAACGCCGAGCGCGACACACCACAAGCCGTGGAAGGTGCGGGCGCGTGCTACATCTGCGAGTGACGCCAACGACGTAGCCGATGGCTGCCCGCCGAGGCGGTTGTCCTGGGGCGACGCAACCGGAGACGCGGGCTCATGGAGGCATTCCTCGGACTGTGGTGGGTGTTCCCGGCGTCGATCGTCTTCTCGTCGGTCGCGATCGGGTCGGGCGTCTCCGGCGCTCTCTTCTTCAGCCCCTTCTTCATGCTGGTGGTGGGTCTCGCACCGGCACAGGCCGTGGGCGCCGGGCTCCTCACCGAAGTATTCGGCATGGGTAACGGGCTCCGCTCCTATGTTCGGGCGAAGCTCGTGGATTTCGCCACGGCGCGCTGGCTCCTGCTCGGCGCGATGCCGGCCGTCATCGCGGGCGCCATCGCCGCCGACGTCATCTCGGACCGCCTGCTCAAGGCGATCTTCGGGATCGGGCTCTTGGTGCTCGCAGGATTCTTGACCCTCGTCGAGTCGCCGGAGGCGTGCGAGCCCGGCGAGCGGGCGATGGCCGTGATCGACCGCAAATCCGTCGGCAAGGGGACCACCGTCGTCCGGGCGCGCGACGGGACGGTCTTCACCTATCCCACCTGCTGGAGGCCGCCCGGCGTCGTCATGGCCGCGGTGGGTGGCGCGCTGACCGGCATGATCAGCGCGGGCTTGCCGGAGATCTCTACCACGCAGCTCGTCGTCCGCTGCCGGGTCCCACCGCGCGTCGCGGTCGCGACCAGTGTGTTCACCCTGGCTCTCGTCGCGGCCGTGGGGGCCGTGATCCACGCCCTCGCGGCGCAGCCCGTGTGGCCGGTGGTGGGCTGGAGCATTCCCGGTGTTCTGGTGGGGAGCACCATCGGGAGTCGGATCAGCGCGTATCTCCCGGCCGGCGTGATGGAGAAAGTCCTGGGCATCGTGTTCGGCGGCGTCGGGCTTCTCGTGCTCGCGCTCGAGTTCCTCGTCTAGGCCGGTAACCGGGCTGACGCACTACCAGGGCGGTCGCCGGCTCACCGCACAGACTCCGATAACGCTCGTTCGCCGTCCGGCGCGCTCGATGGGCGTCTAAAGGTCCGCTCACGCCGCCGCTTGCCCGCCTCCCGGACGTTCCGCCACATTACGGCACACGAGACCCGCGGCCCCATGCGGCCGTATCCGCTGACCGATCATGAGCGACTCCGTGCACGATCTCTCTCGCCTGCGCATCGACCGCGACCGGCCCTCACCGGCGTCGAAGCGGGCGCTCGTCCTGAGCCTGTCGCTGGCCGGGGTGGCGCTGCTGTTGATCGCCGGTGTGTACGTCTGGCTCGCCGGCGGCCGCGCGGCGGAGGTGACGGTGGCACGCGCCGAAGTCGTGGGGGGCACCGCGGGGGGCGGGGGCATCACCGCCAATGGCTACGTGGTCGCCCGCACCAAGGCCTCGGTCTCCTCCCGCATCTCGGGTCGGCTGGCCTACCTTGGGGTGGCGGAGGGCTCGGTCGTCCGGCGCGGCGAGGTGATCGCGCGGCTCGACAACCGGGATTACCAGGCGTCGGTCGCCCAGGCGGCGGCCGAAGCGGAGCGTAGCCGCGCGGCGCTGCGCGAGGCGCAAGCCCAGCGGGATCAGTTGCGGCGTGACGTGGCACGCGCCCGGGATCTCTTGGCCAAGAACCTGGTATCCGAGCAGTCGGTTGAGGATCTGTCGGCCCAGCTCACGGCGGCGGAGGCGCGGGTGGGCGTCCAGGAGGCTGAGGTCCGCGCCGCGGACGCCGCCGTCCAGGTCGCTCAGGCGAACCTCGAGAACACGCTGATCCGCGCGCCGTTCAACGGCACGGTGCTGCGCAAGGACGCCGAGGTGGGCGAGGTGGTGGCGCCGGTCGCGACGGGCGGCGGTCTCACGCGGGGCGCGGTCGTGACGATGGCCGACCTCGAGACGCTCGAGGTCGAGGTGGACGTGAACGAGGCGTACATTGGCCAGATCACGGACGCCCAGCCCGGCCGGATCGTGCTCGATGCCTATCCGGACAAGAGCTACCGAGGGGCGGTACGGCAGATCGTTCCCACGGCTGACCGCCAACGCGCCACCGTGCTGGTGAAGGTGAGTATCTTGGACCGCGATCAGCGCATCCTGCCGGAGATGGCGGCGCGGGTGGAGTTTCTGGCGCAGGTGGCGGCGCGCGGCGCCGATGAGCCGCCGCGAATCTTCGTTCCCGCGACGGCCGTACGGGACGAGGCGGGCCAGGCCGTCGTGTGGGTCGTGGCGGACGGACGGCTTGCCCGGCGCGCCGTCCAGGCCGGGCCCGTGTCGGGCGGGCGGCGGGAGATCCGCTCGGGTCTCTCGGGCGGTGAGCAGGTGGTGACCTCCGCCACGAGCGGGCTGGCGGAAGGGGCGGCGGTGACCGTCCGCGCACCGTAACCGATCTATCGGGAGGCGCACACGCATGGCGCTAGTGGAGATCCGCGAGCTGAGCAAGTCGTTCTACCGCGACTCGCAGGAGATCGCGGTCTTTCATGGAGTGAATCTGAACATCGAGCGGGGCGACTTCCTCGCGCTGATGGGGCCGTCGGGCAGCGGGAAGAGCACCCTGTTGAACCTGGTGGCCGGTCTCGACGCGCCGACCGCGGGCCGCGTGACGGTGGACGGGGCCGAGGTGACGGGCATGAAAGCCAGGACGCTGGCCGCCTGGCGGGCGCGGCACATCGGCTTCGTGTTCCAGTTCTACAACCTGCTGCCCGTGCTCACGGCGTTCCAGAACGTCGAGTTGCCGCTCCTGCTCACGGGGCTCTCGAAGAAGGAGCGGCGGGAGCACGTGATGACGGCCATGGGCGTGGTGGGCCTCACTGACCGGGCGGAGCACTATCCGCGCCAGCTCTCGGGCGGGCAGGAACAGCGCGTGGGCATCGCGCGGGCCGTCGTCAGCGATCCGACGATCATCCTCGCCGACGAGCCCACCGGCGATCTCGACGCCCAGTCGGCGGACGAGATCCTGACGCTGCTCCAGCGCCTGAATGACGAGTTCGGCAAGACGATCCTCATGGTGACGCACGACGCGCGGGCCGCGGAGCGGGCCCACGAGGTCATGCACCTCGACAAAGGCGTGCTCACGCGATGAAGTTCGCGCGGCTGGTCTGGGCCAACCTGTGGCGCCGCAAGGGCCGCACGGTGCTCACGCTGCTGAGCGTCGCCGTGGCGATGTTCCTGTTCGCGACCCTACGCTCGGTACTCACCACGCTCGCCGCCAGCGAGCAGGTGGGGAGTGAGTCGCGGCTCGTGACGCGCAGCGCCATCGGGATCACCTTCCCGCTGCCGGAGGCCTACGCCGGCCGGCTGGCTGCCACGGACGGCGTGAGTGCCGTCTCGTGGGCCAACTGGTTCGGCGGCATCTACATCAACTCGCAGAACTTCTTCGCCCAGTTCGCCGTCGATGCCGATACGTACTTCCCGATGTACCCCGAGGTGCGGATGCCGCCCGAGCAGTTGGCGGCGTTCATGCAGGAGCGCACGGCCGTCGTGGCGGGGAAAGGGCTGATGGAGCGGTTTGGCTGGCAGCTGGGCCAGACGATCACCCTTCAGGGCACGATTTTTCCCGGCGACTGGGATTTCACGATCCGCGCGGTGTACGTCCCCGACAACCCCAGCTTCGGGGACGAGAACTTCTTCTTCCATTATGACTACCTCCTGGAGCGCACGGGCCGGTTCGTGACCCCGGGGTGGTTCATCCTCCGGCTCGGCGACCCGTCGCAGGCGGCCGCCGTCTCCGCGCGCATCGACGAGCAGTTCAAGAACTCCCGCGCCCCCACCAAGACCGAGACCGAGCGGGCGTTCCAGGCGGGGTTCGTGACGATGTGGGGGAACGTGGCGTTCCTGGTGCGGGCGATCGGTACGGCGGTGTTCTTCGCCATCTTGCTGGTGGCGGCGAACACGATGATGATGGCGGCCCGGGAGCGCGTGCATGAGGTGGCGGTCATGAAGACGCTGGGGTTCGGCGACGGCCTGCTCTCGGCGCTGGTGCTGGTGGAGGCGGTGCTGATCACCGGGGTCGGCGGCCTGCTCGGCATCGCCGGGGCCCGGCTCCTGTTCGGCGCCACGCGGGCGCTGAGCAGCATTCTCCCCGGCTTCGCCGTGGCGTGGAGCACGGTGGCGTTCGGTATCGCGATCGCGATCGGCTTGGGGCTCGCGAGCGGGGCGGTGCCGGCATGGCAGGCGGCGCGCCTCTCGGTGGTGCAAGCCCTCCGGCGGGTGGCGTAGCCGATGAAGATCCCCCTGATCTACAACCTGCGGAGCCTGCGGGCCCGGCCGGTCTCGACCTTGACCACCGCGTTCGGCATGGCCCTGGTCGTGGGCGTCTTCGTCGCGATGATGGCGCTCTCGAACGGTTTCCGCGCGGCCCTCGTGAGCACGGGCTCGCCGGACAACGTGATGGTGCTGCGCAAGGGCGCGGACGCCGAGATGAGCAGCGGCTTGAGCCGCGACGCGGCGAACATCATCGGCGGGATGCCGTTCGTGGCCCGTGGCACCGACGGGCGGCCGCTCGCGAGCCCGGAAACGTTCGTCGTCATCAGCTACCAGCGCCTGGGCGGCGGCCTCGCCAACCTCGTGGTCCGGGGCGTCAGCCCCCGCGCGCTCGAGGTGCGCAAAGGCGTCCGGATCGTCGAAGGGCGACTGTTCGCCCCGGGCAGCAATGAGGTGATCGTGGGGGCGACCATGGCGCGCCGGTTCGCCAACACGGGGATCGGCGAGACGCTCAGCTTCGGTGGACGCGACTGGACCGTCGTGGGGCGGTTCACCGCCGAAGGCTCGGCCTTCGAGTCGGAGATCTGGGGGGAGAACGAGCAGCTCATGCCGGTGTTCCGCGGCCAGGTCTTCCAGTCGGTGACCTTCCGCATGCAGGACCCCTCGGCCTTCGACGGGATCAAGCCGACGCTCGAGAGCGACCCCCGCCTGTATGTGGACGCGCACCGCGAGCGGGACTTCTACGAGAACCAGTCGCTCTTCCTCGGCACCATCCTCAAGTTCATCGCCGTGTTCATCGCTGGGGTCATGGCCGTCGGCGCCGTGTTCGGCGCGATCAATACGATGTACGCCGCCGTCGCCTCGCGGGGGCCGGAGATTGGGGTCCTGCTCACCCTGGGCTTCAAGCCGCGCCACGTGCTCACGTCCTTCGTGACGGAGGCGATCTTGATCGCCGTCCTGGGTGGCGCGCTGGGATGCCTGTTCACGCTCCCCATCAACGGCCTGCTCACCAGTACGACGAACTGGAATTCGTTCAGCGAGCTGGCCTTCGCCTTCCGGGTGACACCGGGGCTCCTCCTGCAGGGCCTCGTCTTCGCAGCGGTGATGGGCGTGATCGGCGGATTCCTCCCGGCCCGCCGCGCCGCCAGGTTGCCGGTCACCGAAGCCCTCCGGCAGGCGTGAGGTCTGGCTAGCCGCGCCCGTCCCCGGACGCCATCTTTCCGTTGGACCGTTGCATCACCCCCGTACGCCTCGATGGAGACCCATCATGCGGATAACGTCGCGCACGCTCCGGAACGCCGCACGCCTGACGGTGGTCTTGGCGCTCTCCGGGCTGGTCCTGCCGCCCGCGATGGCGCAGCAGGCCGCCACGACGCCCCAGTACCGTGTCCCGGACCGTGTGCTCGTGGACATCGTGGACGCGCCGCCCACCCCGGCCGTGAGCCTGGGGCCGACCGACGAGTGGATGTTGCTCGAGGCCCAGCCGAGTCTTCCGTCCATCGCCGAGCTCGCGGAGCGGGAGCTGCGCCTCGCGGGGCTGCGGCTCGCGCCGCAGGTGAACGGCCGGAGTCGCGGCCGCTACTTCACCGGGCTCACGCTCGTGCGGATCGCCGATCGCGCGGAGCGGCCGATCACCGGCCTGCCGGCGGAACCCAGGATCGAGAACGTCGAATGGTCGCCCGACGGCGGTCGTATTGCGTTCACGAACACCACGTCGGAGGGGATCGAGCTGTGGGTGGTGGAGGTGGCGACGGGTCGGGCGACGCGCCTCGTGGGGCCGCGCCTCAACCTCACGCTCACGCGCGGGGTCGCGTGGCTCGCGGACAACCGTACGCTGCTGGCGACCATCGTTCCCGAGGGGCGGGGCGCCGAGCCGCAGGCGTCCCCGGTACCGCCCGGACCGGTGATCCAGGAGAACATCGGAAAGACGGCACCCGCTCGGACCTACCAGGACCTCCTCCAGAATCCGTACGATGAGCAGCTGTTCGAGCACTACACGACGGCGCGCCTGGTCAAGGTGACACTGGACGGCGCCGTCGCGCCGGTCGGGACCGCCGGGATGGTGTGGGATGTCGCGCCCTCCCCGGACGGCCGCTACATCCTCGTGGAAACGCTGCGCCGGCCGTTCTCGTATCTCGTGCCGGCGTCCCGCTTCCCGCGCACCATCGAGGTCGTGGACTTGGAGGGTCGGCGCGTGCACCTCGTGGCCGACCTGCCGCTCCAGGAGGGCGTGCCGACGGCGTTCGGGAGCGTCCCCACGGGGCCGCGCGACGTCAACTGGCGCGCCGACGCGCCGGCGACGCTCGTCTGGGTGGAGGCACAGGACGGCGGCGACGCCCGGCGCGACGCCGAGCTGCGGGACAAGGTGTTCGTGCTCGCGGCGCCGTTCGGCGGCGCCCCCGCGACGCTCGCGACGCTCGGCCTGCGGTACGGCGGACTTGCCTGGGGCACGGACAACACGGCGCTGATCTCCGAGGTGTGGTGGAGGACGCGTCAGCTCCGGACGTGGCGCGTGCGTCCCGGCGCGCCCGCCACGCCGGCGGAGCTGGTGTGGGATCGCTCTTACGAGGATCGCTATGCCGATCCCGGGTCCCCCGACATGCGACGGAACGCGAGCGGCCGCTCGGTGATGGTGACCCGGGACGGTGGGAACACGATCTTCCTGATCGGCATGGGGGCGTCCCCCGAGGGGAACCGCCCGTTCGTGGACCGCTTCGACCTGCGGCGCAAGCGGGCGACGCGCCTGTTCCGCTCCGAAGCCCCGCACTTCGAGCAGCCGATCCAGATCCTGGACGATGCGGGGCGCTACGTGCTCACCCGCCGCGAGTCGGTGGAGGAGCCGCCCAACTACTTCGTGCGCGATCTCCGCGCGGGCACGCTCCGGGCGATCACAACGTTTTCCAACCCGACGCCGCAACTCGCCGGGATGCAGAAGGAGTTGATCCAGTACGACCGCGCCGACGGCGTCAAGCTGAACGGGACGCTGTACCTGCCCCCGGGATACCGGCGCGAAGCCGGGCCGCTCCCCGTGCTGATGTGGGCCTATCCGCGGGAGTTCAAGAGCGCGGATGCGGCGAGCCAGATCACCGACTCGCCCTACCGCTTCGACCGGCTCTCCGGTTGGTCCACGATCATCTGGCTCACGCAGGGCTACGCGGTGCTGGACGGGCCGACGATGCCGATCGTGGGCGAGGGCGACCAGGAGCCCAATGACACCTACGTGCAGCAACTGGTGGCGAGCGCCGAAGCGGCGGTGAACGAGGTCGTGCGGCGCGGCGTCGCGGACCGGCGCCGGATCGGGATCGGCGGGCATTCCTACGGCGCGTTCATGGCGGCGAACCTGCTCGCGCATTCGGATCTGTTCGCCGCGGGGATCGCCCGGAGCGGGGCCTACAACCGAACCCTCACGCCATTCGGCTTCCAGGCCGAGGAACGGACCGTGTGGCAGGCGCCGGAGATCTATTTCGCCATGTCGCCGTTCATGCACACCGACAAGGTGAACGAGCCGATCCTCCTGATCCATGGCGAGGCCGACAACAACTCCGGCACCTGGCCGATGCAGAGCGAGCGGTTCTACGACGCGTTGAAAGGCCTCGGTCAGACCGCGCGCCTGGTGATGTTGCCGCACGAGAGCCACGGCTACCGCGCCCGCGAGTCCATCCTCCACATGCTGTGGGAGATGCAGACCTGGCTGGACCACTACGTGAAGCGCGCGGCGGACGAGCGGGTGAGCAGTGAGCCGTGAGCGGTAACCGGGAAGGCCGGCCATGGCGCGCCGCGTCGTCCGTCGCTGTCCCACCTGCCGTTCGACGAAAGTGGTCCCCATCGTCTTCGGCCTGCCCGACGACGAGACGGTGCAGCGGGCCCGCGCGGGGGAAATCGTCCTCGGCGGCTGCGTGGTCACCGGCGACGACCCGCACTGGCACTGCAGCAAGTGCGGGTATGAGTGGGGGCAGGCGCCGGACGCGGCGTGACCCGCCGGCGACATTCCTGAGGCCAGCGGCCCTGGCGCTGGCGGCTGCCTGCCTGGCCGGGCCGCCAGCCGTCGCCCAGGACCCCCCGATCACGATCCGCCCGAGCCGGGTGCTCGACGGGCGCGGCGCCGTGCTGCAGCACGCAACGGTCGTCGTCCAGGGGTCCACGATCGCGGCGGTGGAGACGAGCCACCGCGGTCCGCTGACGTACGATCTCCCCGGCCTGACCCTCCTGCCCGGCCTGATCGACACCCACGTCCACCTCACGTGGCACTTCGACGCCAACGGCCGCATCCACAGCGCCGAGAGCGACGAGACCCCGGCCCAGAGCATGCTCTACGCGGTGGAGAACGCCTACCGGACGCTCATGGGCGGGGTCACGACGGCGCAGGGGTTGGGAGCGCCGATGGAGCGCGACCTGCGAGACGCGATCGCCCGGGGCGTGATTCCGGGACCGCGCCTCCTCACGTCGCTCGAGGCGATCACCGACCGGACCGGCTCGGCGGAGGAGATCCGCGCCGCCGTACGGCAGCGCAAGGCGGACGGCGCCGACGTGATCAAGATCTTCGCCTCGGCGAGCATCCGGGACGGTGGGACCCCGACGCTGACGCAGGAACAGCTGGACGCGGCGTGTGGCGAGGCACGGGTTCAGGGCCTTCGCACGGCGGTCCACGCCCACAGCCCGGAGAGCGCGCGGCGCGCCGTGACGGCCGGTTGCACGACCATCGAACACGGCGCGCTGCTCGACGACGCGACGCTCCGCCTCATGGCGGCGCGCGGCACGGTCTACGATCCCCACATCGGGCTCATCTTCCAGAACTACTTCGAGAACCGGGATCGGTTCCTCGGAGTCGGCAACTACACCGACGAGGGGTTCGCACAGATGGCGAGAGCCGTGCCCGTGGCGCTCGAGGTCTTTCAGCGGGCGCTGCGCGTCCCGGGCCTCGTGATCGTCTTCGGGACCGATGCCGTGGCGGGCGCCCACGGCCGCAACGTCGAGGAGTTGGTCTACCGCGTGCAGCAGGGCGGGCAGGACCCGATGCAGGCGATCGTGTCCGCATCGTCCGTGGCGGCGCGGGCGCTCGGGCTGCACGATCGAATCGGCGCAATCGCTCCCGGCCTCGGCGCCGATCTGATCGCGGTGCAGGGCGACCCGCTGACGGACATCACCGCGCTGCGGCGCGTGGTCTTCGTGATGAAGGGCGGCACGGTGTACCGCCACGTGGCGCCGAGCGCTCCCGCGCGGCCGTGACGGCCGGGCACCCCGAGTACGGGGCCGGGGTCGCGGCACCGGCCGACGGGGCGGCGTTCACCCTCCGGGGGGTTTCGCAGGAGCGGGAAGGTGTCCGGATCCTGGACGGCGTGGACCTCGGGATCCAAACCGGGCGAGTGACGGCGCTGATCGGTCCCTCCGGGTCGGGAAAGACCTCACTGCTTCGCCTGCTCAACCGGCTGGACGATCCCACGGCGGGCGAGATCCGCTTCCGCGACCGGCGATTCGTCGACGTGCCGGTGCGTGAGCTCCGCTGTCGGGTGGGGTTCGTGGCCCAGCTTCCCGTGATGTTCCCGGGCACCGTGCGGGACAATCTCTCCGAGGCGGCGCAGGTGGTGAGCGCCCCGGAGCACGAGCTCGACGCGCGCGTCGCGCGGGCGATCGCGCTGGCGCAGCTGGATCCCGCGCTCCTCGATCGCGACGCGGAACGCCTCTCGGTGGGTCAGCAGCGCCGCGTCACCATTGCGCGAGCCCTGATGACGGCGCCGGAGGCGCTCCTGCTGGACGAGCCCACGGCGGGCCTCGACCCGCCGACGGCCGGCCGGCTGCTCGAGACCGTGAAGCGGCTCGTGCGGGACTCGGGGCTGACGGTGCTGTTCGCCACGCATCGGTTGGAAGAAGCGCGCGCCGCCAGCGACGAGACGGTCGTGCTCACCAACGGCCGCGTGGCGCACTGTGGGCCGACCGAGCGGGTCCTCGCGCCCGGCGGACCCGCCGCGCACCTGAGCTTCTCCGCCGGCAGCGACGAGACATGATCGCAGCCGCGCAGGCACCCCAGTGGCTGGGGCGACCACTGGCCGACGTGTCGTGGCCCGAACTGGGGCTCGCGGCGGGGCTGGTCCTCATCGCCGTCGGTATCTCGCGGTGGCAGGGCGCCGGCCTCGGCCGTCAGCTGCTCTGGGGGGCCGCGCGGACCGTCGTGCAGCTCCTGCTCGTGGGCTACGTGCTGGTGTTCGTCTTCGACCTGGATCGCTGGTACCTCGTCCTCGCCGCCCTCGCCGTCATGGTGGCGGTCGCGGCCGCCACCGCCGCCCGCCGCCAGGACCGGCCCGATGCCCGGCTCCACGGGCTGATGGCGCTCGCGATCCTCGTGGGCTCGGGGTTCACGCTCGTTTACGTCGGTGGGTTCGTCGTGAGCGTGGATCCCTGGTACAACCCGCGCTACCTCATCCCCCTCTTCGGGATGATCGTGGGCAACGCGATGAACGGTGCCACCCTCGCGGCGGAGCGCCTGAGCGGAGAGATCAGTGCCCGCCGCGGCGAGATCGAGGCGTACCTCGCCTTGGGGGCAGGGGTGGCCCGCGCCTCGCGGGAGCCTGGGCGACGCGCGTTTCGGGCGGCGCTCATCCCGACGGTGAACAACCTCATGGTGGTGGGCATCGTCGCCCTGCCAGGCATGATGACCGGGCAGATTCTCTCCGGCGAGTCACCGCTCCTCGCGGTGCGCTACCAGATCGTGGTGATGTTCATGCTCGCGGGCGCCGTGGCGGTGACGTCGGCGCTCACGACGCTGTGGTACCGGCGCCGGTTCTTCACGGCCGCGGAGCAGCTCGTGGTGCCCCCCGCGGCCTAGCGCCGACCGGGAGACCCTATGGCGCGCCCACGACGGCACTGATGCCCCGCAAACGCCGGCCCCCACCCGAGTCCCCCCCGTCTCCGCCACCGGAGACGCTCCTCGGTGCCACGCCGGTCGCCACGCTCGATCTCCACGGCCGGACCGCCCACGAGGCGGCGCTGGAGGCCCGGAATTTTCTCATGACATGGCGGCGCCGGCAGCCGGGGGCCGTGGTGCGCATCATCACGGGGAAGGGGACCGGCTCGGGCGGCCCCGCCGTCCTGCGTCCCAGGGTACAGCGCCTGCTCGAGGGGGAGCTGACCGCGTTCGTGCGCGGCTGGTCGCTGGACCTCCACCAGGGCGGGTTTCTCGTGCGGCTCCGGTGACCCGCATAAGGGCGTAACACACGAATCCCGGCGGACGGACCGGCGTCCTACGCTGTCTTCGCACCGCCACTTCCATCGCTGGGGTCAGCGGGTTAAATTTGACGGCAGCGTCACGTGCGCCCGACGGTGCGCTGCGATACCAGTGAACACGGCATACGGGATCTGGCACGCCGCAGATCCCGTTTCTCATCGTAGAGGAGCCTCGCCGGTCGAGCGGTCCCGAGGCCGCCGCCGGCTGCCCAACGCGGGGGCAGTGACCGCGGGAGTTGATGCACGGTCGGGCGGGACGGCATGCCCGGACTCCGACGTACATCACCAGGCACACGTAAGGAGTAGGGCAATGCGCACCACGGGAACCGTGAAGTGGTTCAACGACAGCAAGGGGTTCGGGTTTATCACGCGCGAGGACGGCGAGAAGGACTGCTTCGTGCACTTCTCCGCGATTGAGGCAAGCGGCTTCAAGACACTCCGCGAGGGACAGCGGGTGGAGTTCGAGGTGGTGCAGGGCCAAAAGGGCCCCGCCGCACAGAACGTGACCGTGCTCGAGGCGTGAGCTGACCGCGCCGAGCGCGACCGTGACGCGGGGCCGTCCCGATGGCGTCGGGGCGGCCCCGCGTACGTTCACGACCAATGGGGGAGCGAATGACTGAAATCATTCTGGGTGAGGGCGACCGGGTGGAATGGGCGATCAAGACGTTCCGTCGCAAGGTCCAGCGGTCCGGCATTCTCAAGGATCTGCGCAAGAAGCGCTACTACGTGAAGCCGAGCAAAGCGAAGCGCATCAAGGCGGCGGCGGCGCGCCGCCGGCGCAGCAAGGGCCGCCGTCGCGGCACGCGCTGAAGGAGGGTAGACCAGCGATGGCCAAGAGTGACGCGATTGAGATGCAAGGAACCGTAACGGAGGTGCTACCCAATACGACGTTCCGTGTATTGTTGGAGAACGCGCATATCGTGCTCTGCACCCTTGCCGGCAAGATGCGCCGGTTTCGCATCAGGGTGCTTGCCGGGGACCGCGTGACCGTGGCGCTGTCACCCTACGACCTGAGCCGGGGTCGCATCACCTTCCGGCACAAGACCTGAGATGGCCAACGTGACATACACTGACCGCTTCGGCTATACCTGGCAGGTCCGCTCCGGCCGGTCCGAGCAGGGAGAGACCGTCCTGGTATTCACCCACCGCAGCATCCGGCTCGTCGGCGAAGAGGCCGTGGACGACGCGCCCGGGGACCTCGGTACGGATCGGCTCAAAGACCTGTACTGCGACGCGGAGCGCGAGATCGAAGTGGATGGCGAAATGTGGTTCGTGGGATATCGCAGCCGCTGGAACGGCTCGCGGGGCGGCAACAACGCGCAGCTCTGCACGCGGTTTCGCTCGGCGTCGGGTGAGGTGCGCTACAGCACTGCGATGCTGCCGTTCCGACACATGTCGGCCGCGGGGCTACGGGACCAGCTCGGCTCCGCCCGCGCCGGCACCGCGCGCAAGCGCTGAGCCGCGCGGCGGCGCCTCTCCCGTTAGGGCGCGGCGATCGCCGTCAACTCCAACTCGAAGGTCAGCTGCCTCCCCGCCAGGGGGTGATTGGCGTCCAGCGTCACCACCTCTTCGGTCACGTCCGTGATGTTGAGGATCACCGTTCCACCGGGGACGGTGCTTTGGACCACCATGCCGGGCCGCGGGTCGAAATCGGGCGGCAAGTGCTCCCGCGCCACGACGATCACCCGCTCGTCCCGGCGTTCGCCGTACCCGTCCGCCGGCGCCAGCGTCACCGTCTTTCGCTCGCCGACGCTGAGTCCGACGATCGCATCCTCGAAGCCGGGGATCAATTCGCGCTCGCCGATCGTGAACTCGATCGGCTCGCGACCGTCGGAAGAATCGAACACGGTCCCATCCTCGAGCGTTCCGGTGTAATGCACACTGACGGTGTCGCCCTGCTTGGCTACGTTCATGGGAGCTCCAGTCGCTCCGACGCGGGAGCGCCGGGGGAGAACGATGGCGGGACGGCGTGCGGCCGAAGCGCCGCGAGCGTCGAATGTCGCCACACGGTGACTTCTGCGCCACCCCATCACCCCTTCCGCGCTCGTGACCACGGCTGCACCATTGCTGCGTTTCCGCCGCGAGGAGTACTGGTGCGCCAAGTCTGGGCTGTCCTGACGCTGGTGAGCACGGTGGCGGCGCACGCCCAGCAGGGGTCGCCGCGCCGTGCGCCGCCGGGTGGCGAGCGCCCCGCCGTGGGCTGGCCGGTCTACGGCGGCGATGCGGCCGGACGCAAGTACTCGCCCCTGGCGGACATCCACCGCGACAACGCGGCGACGCTCACGCCGGTCTGGGAGTGGCGCGTCGGCGAGGCGCCGATCCCCGACAGCGACACCTCGAAGGCGGCGCGACCGGGCACGTTCCAGACCACGCCGCTCGCCATCGGCGACACGCTCTTCCTCAGCACACCCTACAACCGCGTCGCTGCCCTCGATGCCGCCACGGGCACGCCGTTCTGGATCTACGATCCCGGGGCGTACCGCTTCGGCCAGCCGTCCAACGGTACCGGGTTCGTTCACCGCGGCGTGGCCACGTGGAGCGATGGCCGGGAGCGCCGGATCTTCATCGCCAGCCGCTGGCGGCTGATCGGGCTCGACGCACACACCGGCCGACCGATCCCGAGCTTCGGGAGCGGCGGCGAAGTGGACCTCACCGCCGACCTCATCTGGCCCGTGAATCGGCTGCACTATACCAACACGTCGCCCCCCGTCGTCTACCGCAACCTCGTGATCGTGGGGAATGGTGTGGGCGACCGCCTCACCTATCGGCGCGACCCACCGGGCGACGTGCAGGCGTTCGACGTGCGGACGGGGAAGCGGGTCTGGCGCTTCAGTCCGATCCCCCAGCCGGGCGAATACGGTCACGAGACCTGGGAGGATTCCTCGTGGGCCCGTACGGGGCATACCAACGTGTGGGCGCCGTTCACCGTGGACACCGCGCGAGGCCTGCTCTACCTACCCGTGAGCACGCCGTCCAACGACTTCTATGGCGGCGATCGTAAGGGCGACAACCTCTTTGCCGAGGCGGTCGTGTGTCTCGACGCGAACACGGGGAGGCGGGTGTGGCACTTCCAGACCGTGCACCACGGTCTGTGGGACTACGATCTCCCCGCGCCGCCCGTCCTCGCGACGATCACCGTGAACGGCCGCCGCGTCGACGCGGTGGCCGTCGTCGCCAAGACCGGATGGGTCTACGTCTTCGACCGCGTGACCGGCGCGCCGGTGTGGCCGATCGACGAGCGGCCCGTCCCGCCCTCGGACGTGCCGGGCGAGCGCGCGGCCCCGACCCAACCGTTCCCGACCAGACCCGCGGCGTTCGCGAAGCAAGCGTTCTCGACCGACGACGTGATCGACTGGACGCCCGAGCTGCGCGCGCGTGCCCTGGCGCAGGTCTCCCAGTATCGGATCGGCGCGATCTTCACGCCGCCGTCGCGCGAGGGCACGATCCTGATGCCGGGGCTGATCGGTGGAGCCGGTTGGGGCGGTGCGGCGGTCGATCCCGAGACCCGCGTGCTGTACGTCAAGGCCACGAATTGGCCCTGGGTCATCAGGCTGCGGGGCCCCGAGGCGTCCGACACGATCCAGGCCCGCTGGGTCTTCGACCGCAGCGCGAGGCTGGGGCTTGATCTCGACTCGGCGGTTGCGGGCATGGGCGACGCTCCAACGATTCCCATCCACAAGCCCCCGTACGGCACGCTCACGGCGATCGCGCTCGACACCGGGGAGCACCTCTGGCAGATCACCGTGGGCGACATGCCCGAACTCCGCGGTCACCCGCTCCTTGCCGGGCTCGACCTCCCGCCGACCGGGGTCATGGGGGCGCCGGGGCCCATCGTGACCGCCGGCGGGCTCGTCTTCCTGACCGGTGGTGGCTCGACGCTCTACGCGATCGACAAGGCGACCGGGGAGACGCGCTGGTCGTGGGAGCTGGGGGCCGACGGCTACGCGGTGCCCATGACCTACCGCACGAGCGCGGGTCGGCAGTTCGTGGTGATCGCGACCGGCGCGGGCGAGCACGCCGTGCTCAAGGCGTTCGCGCTGCCGTAAGCCGCCGGGCCGCTACCCGCGGCGCCCGTCGGCGACCAGCGATGCCACCTCGTCACGCGCCGCGGCGTACGCCCGGGTGTCGTCATCCAGCGCCTGCAGTAACTCCGTCAACTCCGCCTGCGCCGGGTCGGCGTCCACGGTCTCGGCGTGGAGCCGGTGCAGCACGCCGATCCCCTGGCGGAATCGCTCGCGCAGGCCATCCCGCAGCTGAGTGACGCGCGCCAATCCTTCCTGACCATCGAGCGCCTCCAGCGCCGCGTCCAGGTCGGCGAGTTCCAGCGCGACACGACCGGCGTGCCCTAAGAGCTCGATCACGTCCTGCGGACGCGTCGCCGCCGGGGTCGCCCGGACGGCGCGGTACGCGGGCTCCGCCGCGCGGACGAGACGCGCGAGCAGGTCGCGGGCCCCGCCGTCGGGCAGCCGCGCAAACGTGTC
Source organism: Gemmatimonadales bacterium (assembly GCA_041613315.1). Lineage (GTDB taxonomy): Bacteria > Gemmatimonadota > Gemmatimonadetes > Gemmatimonadales > GWC2-71-9 > JBFJHJ01. The sequence goes on along the minus strand of JBFJHJ010000036.1, from coordinate 9,213 downwards.
CGCGATGCGCTGCTCTGCGGGCAGCGGAAACGCGGCGCGCCGCCGCGGCGTGGCGATCGCCGGCTGTCGGAGCCGCAGCTGCGCGGCGAGCAGCAGGGCGACCGCGATGAGCGGACTCGTCCAGAGCAGGAACGGATCGGCCGTCAGCCCCGCCAACCCGCCCACCAGGATCACCAGGACGAGTAGCAGATAGAACGACGGCGGCGCCGACGTCCAGGTGCGGGCGACGGGTCGTGCGACTGCGGGAATGCCGCGCAGCGCGAGCTGGCGGAGCGCCGTGTCGGCCGCCGCGCCCGGGATCCGGATCAGCGCGCGATGCCCGGCGGCGACCAGGTTGCGCTCCCCCCGATGCGCCCGGCCGGCGAGGAGTGGATCCAACGCCTCGAACACGCGCCGGCGGTCGGCGCGCGTGCCCTCGGGCCGCACGAAGACGAACGTGTCGCCGGCGGCGTGTGCCGTGCCGCCACAGCGTGGACAGACGCTCAGCCCGAACGGCTCGGGTGCCCCGCAGAGCACGCAGCGAGGCGCGTCGGCGGCGCTCATCGGGCCTCGATCGTCGCGAGCATGGCCCGGGCGCTCCGCGTCCAGCCATCTTCGCCGGCGTTGTAGTACTGGAGGAACTCGCGCAGATGCCGCTCCGCGAGCGTGTATTGGCCCAACCCGAAGCGTGCCGCCCCCGCGTGGTACAGTGCCTGGTAGTGATTCGGCCAGAACTCGACCACCAGTTCCATGATCGGTCCGGCCGAGCGGTCGTCGCCCATGTCGGCCACGGGGTGGCCGATCTCGAAGACGATACCCGCGGCCTTCCACTGGTCATCTCCTCGGAGCGGCGCGATGCGGGCGCGGGCCTCCGCGATCCGCCCCGCGAGGGCCCAGCAGGCCGCGCTGAACCCGGTCCCCTGGAGCGTGGTGGGCGGTGGGATCCGCCGGTGGACGGTCTCGACCTCGAGCGCATTGCAGTACGGCTTCGCCTTCCGGAACCATGCACCGCCGTCGGACGTGAAGTCGGCGAGGTCGTACCCGCCACCGTCGTCGTACAACGGCGCGGGCCCCCGCACCAGGGCGGCCACGCTCACGGCGAGATAGAGCAGCCCCATCACATAGAGCGGACGCACGGTTCGATCAGGCTCCAGATGTCAGTCTCATGGAGTAGGACGGTCGACCCCGCCCACTGTGCACGTCCGGCGGCGGGCGTATGGTCGTCGCTGCAACTGCCGTGCCGGGGCGTGTCTCCGTAACCTGTGACACGACAGTTGGTTATGAGCGCCTGGCTGGGTGGCCTGCGGTGCCGGGCGGGGGATTGCCTCCGTTGGGGCGAAATGCGAGAGGGCGACTGGTTCGGGTCGCTCCCCGGCGGTCACCCCCCTATCTTGTGGCGCTGCCATGTCCCGTGCTCCCGCTCCTCCCGCCCGGTGACGCCAGCGCTCATCGCGATCGCCGGGTTCATGCTGGTGCAGTTCGGCATCGGCGTGTGGGTGTCCCGGCGGATCCGCACCGAGGACGACTATCTGGTCGCCGGCCGCCGCCTCGGCTACCCGCTCGCGATCTTCTCGATCTTCGCCACGTGGTTCGGTGCCGAAACGGTCATCGGGTCGGCCGGCGTCACGTATCGCGACGGTGTCTCCCTCGCGTCCGCCGAGCCGTTCGGGTACGGGCTCTGTCTGATCCTCATGGGGCTCGTGTTCGCGGTGCCGCTGTGGCGGCGCAAGCTCACGACGCTCGCCGACCTGTTCCGCCAGCGCTACTCGGTGGGCGTGGAGCGGTTGGCAGCCGCGATCCTGATCCCGACGTCCATTCTCTGGGCCGCGGCGCAGATCCGGGCGTTCGGTCAGGTCCTGTCGGCGGCGTCCGCGCTCGAAGTGGAGGTGGCGATCGGGCTGGCCGCCGCGATTACCATCGCGTACACGGTATTCGGCGGGCTGCTGGTGGACGCGATCACCGACATGATTCAGGGGGCGTTGCTCGCCGTCGGGCTCGTGGTCGTCCTCGTGGCGGCGGTGAGCCAGCTGGGCGGGGTCGGCGACGCCGCGGCGGCCGTCGCCGCGTCCGGCGGGATCCAACTGGCCGGCCACGGCCTTTCGCCGCTCGAGACGCTGGAGGCATGGGCGATCCCGGTGTGCGGTTCGGTCGTCGCGACCGAGCTGGTGGCGCGCGTGATCGCCACGCGTTCGCCCACCGTAGCGCGCCGGTCGTCGGTGGCCGCGGGAGGGATCTACCTGGCGCTCGGCGTGATTCCGGTGTTCGTGGGGCTCACCGGCCCGGCCCTGTTGTCGGACGCACCCGGGCACGCCGAGCAACTGCTGCCCGCGGTCGCGCAGGAACTGTTGCCGACGGTGTTCTACGCCGTGTTTGCCGGCGGGCTGCTGTCCGCGATCCTCTCCACGGTCGACTCCACGTTGCTCGTCGCCTCGGGGCTGTTCTCGCACAACCTGGTCGTCCCACTCCTGGGGAGGACGAGCGAGCGTCGAAAGGTCGGCATCGCCAGGGCCGGCGTCGTCGGCTTCGGCATCATCGCCTACATGCTGGCGGTCCGCGCTGAGGGCGTGTTCGCACTCGTGGAGCAAGCATCGGCGCTCGGGAGCGCGGGCACGCTGGTCGCGGTGATCTTCGGACTGTTCACCCGGTGGGGCGGCGCTCGTACGGCGGCGGCGACGCTGGCGGCGGGGATGCTGAGCTATCTGGCGGCGAGTTACGGGGGGTCGACCGTGCCGTTCCTCGTGTCGCTCGGCGTCTCCCTTGGGACCTATCTAATTGGGGCCACGCTGGCGATGGTGTTCCCCGCCGTGCGTTTGCGTTTGCCGTCCGCGCGCCGCCCCGCGGTGTCGCAGACCCCGGACTCCGAACGTCGCGAGTGAGCGCCGCGCGTGGCGCCCGGGCGCGCCCGCCGACGAGTCTTCCGCGCGGCGGTCCCAGAGCGCACCATAAGGGACGGTGTCCGACCTCGATGAGAACACGACCATGGGCGATCTGACGCGCCGCCGCTTCGTGCAGTCGGTCGCCGCGCTCGTGCCGGTGGCGGCGCTGCCGCTGGGCGCGGGATCGCGGCGCGCTGACGCGGAACCCCTCGACGAGCGTTTGCTGCGCGCCGTGGCGGAAGCGGTGTTGCCGTCGGAGCTCGGTCGCGACGGTATGACGCGCGTCGTGACGGGCTTTCAGCGGTGGCTCGCCGGCTACCGGCCGGGGGCGGAGCTGGACCACGGCTACGGGACGGCCGAGATCGACCACGCGCCGGCAAGTCCGGCGTCCCGTTGGCAGGCTCAACTGGAAGCGTTGGACGGCGCGGCGCGTGAGCGCTTCGGGGCGCGGTTCCCCTCGCTCGACCCGGCGGAGCGGAGCGCGCTGGTGGCGGCGGCACTTGGCGAGCGGCCAGCCGACCGACTGCCGCCGGCGGTCGAGGCGCCGCACGTGGCGGTGGGGCTGCTCGCCCACTTCTACGACACGCCGGACGCGACCGATCTCTGTTATCGGGCGGCGATCGGCCGATACGGGTGCCGGCCCCTGGCCAGCTCGCCGGAGCGGCCCGGGCCGCGCCGGGGAGGCGCGTGATGCGCCGCGTCGTCGAGAGCGACGTCTGCATCATCGGTTCCGGGATCACCGCCGCGCTGCTCGCTGAAAAACTGAGCGAGGAGCGCGACGTGTCGATTGTCGTCGTGGAAGCGGGTGACGACGTGATCCCGCTCCGGGAGCGGCCCGCGCGGCGCGGCCGGTTCCTGGCATACGGGGAGAACCCCTGGCCCACCGACCACCTCGACGGCATGAGCACCGATGGGATCCAGTCCCGCTCGATGTGTGTAGGCGGGCTGGCCATGCACTGGGGTGGGGTGACGCCCCGGTTCAGCCCCGAGGATTTCGCGCTGCGGTCGTTGTACGGCGTCGGGGACGATTGGCCGCTCACCTACGACGATCTCGATCCGTTCTACCAGGAGGCTGAGGAGCGGATGGGCGTGGCGGGGGAGCAGGGGCCGGCGGCGCTCGACCCTCGTGGCAAGCCGTATCCGTTGTCGCCGCTGCCCCTGTCGTATAACCTGGGTCTCCTCAAGCGGTGGGGTGAGGGGCTGGAGATCCCGTTCTGGAGCCAGCCGTCGGCCAAGAACTCGGTGCCGTACCGCGGTCGCGCCGTGTGCTGCCGCAACGACACGTGCTCGCCCATCTGCCCGATCGGCGCCAAGTATTCACCCGACTTCACGTGGACCGCGCTTCGACGCCAGGGCAAGGTGCGGCTCCTGACGCGCACGGTCGTCCAGCGGCTCGTCCCGGGCGCGCGCACCGACCGGATCGAGCGCGCCATTGCGTTGGACCGCGACCGGCCCGACGCATCGGTGGAGTTCCGGGCGGGGACGTTCGTCGTGGCGGGCGGCTACGTGTGGAGCTCGCACCTTCTCCTGCTCTCGCGCACCGAGCGCTTCCCCGACGGACTCGCCAACCGCTCGGGGCTCGTGGGTAGGTACATGAACGGCCATCGGCACGTGATCGCGTACATCGAGCTGCCGCTCAAGCTCTACCCCGGTCTCAACGCGCATCACAGTCTGGTGTCCAAGAAGTTCATGCGTCCGGGACCGCTCGACCGATACGTGCGCCACGACCTGCGCATCTGGGAATCCAGCGTGGGCCGCGAGCCGCGCCTGACCGACGACACCGGCACGCTGCTCCTGGGCGACGCCCTGCTGGATGACTGGCGCCGCCGCACCGAGCGGGGCACGGCGCGGGTCCGCGCCTATTACGATGTCGTGCCGGCCAGGGCCAGCGAGCTCACCCTCGATCCGACGCGACGCACGCCGTGGGGAGACCCGCTGCCGGTGCTTCGGTTCCGGGACAGCGAGGCGTCCCGAACGCTCCGCGCGCATACCGAGGAGTCGATCAAGCGGCTCTTCGCCGAGATGGCGCGCGCCGGCGACGGCCGGGTCCTGCGCATGAGCGTCAGCGACTTCCAAGACCACCCGGCCGGCGGGTGTCGGATGGGTGACGATCCGCAGACGAGCGTGTGCGACGATTGGAGCCGCACGTGGGACCACGAGAACCTGTTCGTCGTGGGGGCGCCCACGTGCGTCACGGGTGGATGCGCCAACGGAACGCTCACGTTCGTGGCGCTGGGACTTCGCGCCGCGGCGGAGATCGGCGAGGCGTTCCCCGCGCGCTCGGTGCCGGGATGATGCGCCGCCGGATCGGGTCCGCGGAGACGGGACGAGCCATGAGAACCGTGCTGCTCGCGAGCCTTGCGATCCTCTGTCATGCGGCGCCACTCGCCGCACAGCGCCGCGGCCGGGCGCCCCGCGTCCCGACGCCACAAGAGATCGCGGATAGTGTGCGCGCCGCGATCACGCTGGGCGAGCTGGAGCGCCACACGTGGGAGATCGTGCAGCACCAGCGACCCTCGGGGAGCCCGGGGGAGTATGCGGCCATTGATTACATCGTGAAGACGCTGCGGGCGAGCGGCGTCCCCGTCGAGGTGCACGAGTTCATGGCGTACACCAGCGATCCGGTGTCGGCACGGGTCGAAGTGCTGGGGACCAGGGTGGCGCCCGAGGCGATCACCGTGGCGTTTTCCCGGAGTGCGCGTAATCTGGAGGCGCCGCTGGTGGACGTGGGCAGTCCGGACGCGTTGCCGGAGATCGACGTCGCCACGGGGGAGCTCCTCGCCCTCGCGCCGTTCGACGGCGTGCCGAACGTGAGCGGCGCCATCGCGCTGGTCGAGGCGCAGCCGCGTCCCGACATCGCCTGGAAGCTCGAGCGGCTGGGCGCGCGGGGGGCCGTCTTCGTGAATCCCGAAGAGCGGCTCAACGATCTCATTGTGACCACCGTGTGGGGCGCGCCGTCCCTGCGGGATGTCCACCGCATCCCGGCGCTGCCGGTCGTGCAGGTGCGCCAGAGCGGCGGCGAGGCGATCCGGCGGCTCCTGGCTCAGGGCCCGGTGCGGGTGCGGCTCACGGCCGAGGTCCAACAGCGGTGGCGGCCGCTGCGTCTCGCGGTGGCGACCGTGGCGGGCCCGGGCACCGACGCGCCATTCGTCGTCTTCGGCGGCCACATTGACGGATGGTACCACGGGGCGACCGACGAGGGGGCGTCCAACGCCGCGATGCTCGCCCTGACGCAGGCGTTCCACCGACACCGGGCCAAGCTCCGGCGCGGACTCGTGGTGGCGTGGTGGCCCGGGCACAGCAACGGCCGGTATGCCGGCGCCACGTGGTTCGCGGACCAGCGCTTTGCCGCGCTCCGGGAGCGCGCTCTCGCCTATGTCAACGTCGACGGCATCGGCCAGATGGGGGCGCAGCGCTTCGGCGCCACGACGACCGCCTCGCTTGCGCCGCTCGCCCGGCGCGTCGTGCGGCAGGGCACGGGACAGGCGATCGATCCCGGCCGTCCCGGCCGCAACTCCGACATGGCGTTCAACGGCATCGGGCTATCGGTCTTCCAGCTCCACCATACGCGCCTGGCGGAGGACGGCGGCTACTGGTGGTGGCACACGCCGGAGGACACCTACGACAAGGTCAACTTCGATATCCTGAAGACCGACACCGATCTGTACGCGGAAGCGCTGGCGGCGCTGCTGGCGGCGCCGGTGTTTCCGGTGAGCGTGACGGCGGAAGTCGAGGCGCTGGGTGGTCTCCTCGCCGCGCTTGATACGGCGGCGGCCAACCGATTCGATCTCGCGCCGTTGCGCAGCCGGCAGCGGCGTCTCCTCGGGCTCGCCCGCGCGATCGACCGAACGTTGCAGGGCCGCACGCCCCCGACCGGCGCGCCGATCGACCTCGGCCTCGTGGAGGTCCTGCGCCCGCTGCACCGCGTGGTGTACACCCTCCAGGGCCCGTACCATCCGGACCCCGCCGTCGATCCCGGCCTCCTGCCGGGCCTCGCACCGATCCGCGCGCTGGCCCGACTCGATCGCACGAGCGACCGTTATCACGTCCTGGTCACGACGCTGGTGCGGGAGCGAAACCGTGCGGCCGAGGCGCTCGACCTGGCGATCGCGGCCGCCGAGCGGCTGCGCGACCGACTCGGCGCGTAGCGTCCACCCGGCGTTCGGTCGGTCGAGGCGCGCGGCCCCGTAGTTCCGTGCACCCGGCGGGTGCGCGCTGTGGCGCCGGCGCGCACGACGTCCGACCAACTCACCCGGCTCGCACCGAACCAGGAGTCTCGATCAATGTCGATCGCCCGTCGCCTTTCCGTGGCCGCCGCCCTGGCCCTCGCGCTCGTCCCCAGACCGGCCGCCGCGCAACAGTTCACTGTGGAGCAAGTGCTGGCGGCGCCGTTCCCGTCGGCGTTGGTCGCCGCGCCGACCGGCGCTCGGATCGCGTGGGTGCAGAACGCCGAAGGCGTGCGGAACATCTGGGTGGCCGAAGGCCCCCGGTTCACCGCTCGGCAACTCACGTCCTACACCGCCGACGACGGACAGGATCTGGGAGACCTGACGTGGACGCCCGACGGCCATGCGATCGTCTACGTGCGAGGCGGCGGTCCCAACCGACAGGGGGAGATCCCGAACCCCACGAGCGATCCGCAGGGAGCGACGCAGGAGCTCTGGATCGTGCCGTTCGCGACGGGCGGCCCGCTCCGGCTGGCGGAGGGCAACGCGCCGGCGGTGTCCCCGCGCGGCGACGTGATCGCGTTCCTCCGACGTGGCGAGGCGTGGGCGATCATGCGGCAGGATTCGACGCAGCCCAAGAAGTTGTTCACGATCCGCGGGCGGGCGAGCCAACTCCGCTTCTCGCCGGACGGCGCGATGCTCGCCTTCGTGAGCGCGCGGAGCGACCATAGCTTCGTCGGCCTCTACGACTTCGGGCTCGGCGGCCTCCGCTACCTCGATCCGACGGTGGACCGCGACGGCAGCCCGACGTGGTCGCCCGACGGGCGGCGCCTCGCGTTTCTCCGAACGCCCAACGAACGGGACCGGCTACCCTTCTTCGCCCAGCGCGAAGCGGAACCGTGGTCGATTCACGTGGTGGACCTCACCACAGGCGACGCGCGTACGGCGTTCCGCGCCGAGCGGGGGCGGGGGAGCGCGTTCCGTGGCGTCGTCGCCGAGAGCCAGCTCCTGTGGACGGATGGGGACTGGCTGGTGTTCCCCTGGGAGCGGACCGGCTGGACCAACCTCTACGCGGTCTCGGCGCGGGGCGGTGCCGCGCGGCCCGTCGCGGCGGGCGCGTTCGAAGTCGAGCACGTCGCCCTGTCGCCCGACCGCCGCACGATCGTCTATGCCTCGAACGCGGGCGACATCGACCGGCGGCACGTGTCCCGGATCACGGTGCGGGACTGGGACGTCCAGCCCGTGACGTCCGGGGCGGGAATCGAATGGTCGCCGGTCGTGACCGGCGACAACCGGGCGATCGCCTTCCTCGCGTCCGACGCGCGCACCCCTGCCCACGCGGCGATACGGGTTGGCGACGAGACCCGGCGCCCGCTGGCGCCGGAGACGCTGCCGAGGGATTTCCCCGTCCGACACCTCCTGGAGCCACAGGCGGTCACGTTTCGAGCGGCGGACGGCATCGAGGTCCGCGGCCAACTGTTCGCGCCGCGAACGGCGCGGGCGGGGGAACGGCGGCCGGCGGTGTTGTTCTTTCACGGGGGGTCGCGCCGCCAGATGCTCCTCGGCTGGCACTATATCGGGTATTACCACCACGCCTACGCCTTGAACCAGTATCTCGCGAGCCGCGGCTATGTGGTCCTGTCGGTCAACTATCGTTCGGGAACGGGCTACGGGTTGGAGTTCCGCGAGGCACTGCAATACGGCGCCGAGGGCGCGAGCGAGTTCCGTGACGTCCTGGCCGCGGCGGACTTCCTCAAGACCCGACCGGACGTCGATCCGGCGCGCATCGGTCTCTGGGGCGGCTCGTACGGCGGGTATCTGACGGCGCTCGGACTCGCCCGGGCGTCCGACACGTTTCGGGCCGGCGTGGATCTCCACGGCGTGCATGACTGGAATGTCGTGATCGAGAATTTCGCGCCCGACTACGACAAGACCGTCCGCCCGGAGCTCGCGCGGGTGGCGTTCCAATCGTCGCCGCTGGCCGATGTCGCGACGTGGCGCTCTCCGGTGCTCGTGATCCACGGTGACGACGACCGCAACGTCCCGTTCAGTGAGACCGTGGATCTCGTCGAGGCCCTCCGCGGGCAGGGGGTCGAGGTCGAGCAGCTCATCTTTCCGGACGAGGTGCACGGCTTCCTCCTGCACCGAAACTGGGTCGCGGCCTATCGCGCGGCGGCGGCGTTCCTCGACCG
>JBFJHJ010000035.1:0-32628 GCA_041613315.1 Gemmatimonadales bacterium | reverse complement strand
TCGCGCTCGAGCACGCCGCCCTGCTCCACGTGCAGCTCGAGGAACGCGCGCACGTCTCCCGAGCCGCGCCGCACCCCGGCGAGCCGGGCAAGGTCTCCACCGAGGAAGGTGATCCCAGCTCCGATGGTGCGACCGCTGGCCGTGACGAGCTCCAGCTCGCGCGCCGCCATCTCCCCGACCATCACGCGGCTTCCCGTCTTGCCGCCCTCTTCATTCGAGAAGATCACGAACTCCAGGGGATGGCGGGTGACGATCGCGCGGTCCGCCAGCGTCTGCGCCACTTCCAGCGCTCCCATCGACCCCACCTGCCCGTCGAAGTTGCCGCCGCCCGGCACCGAGTCGATGTGGGAGCCGCACACGAGCGGCGCCAAGCGGCGGTCGCGGCCCGGGCGGCGACCGATGATGTTGCCGGCGGCGTCGATCTCCGTGGCGAGCCCGGCAGCGCGTAGCAGGCCGATCACGTACTCGCGGGCCGCCCGATCGGCGTCGCTGTAGGCGACGCGGCTGATGCCGCCATCGGGCGTGCGGCCGAACGCGGCGAGCGCGCGCAGCCGCGCCAGGAGGCGGGCGCCGTCGACGCGCGGCGCGGTCGCGCCCTGGCCGCCCCGTCCGGTCACGAGCATCCCTCCCACCACGGCGCCGAGCGTACGTTGGAACTCGCGACGATTCATCGAGCGGCCGTTCCTTTCCCGGCGTAACGTTCTTCCCTATATGTAGGTGGCGCCCGGCGGCGCCGACACCTGGACCGGCGCCGCGGCGGCGTGCACACCTTAGCCGGAGGGCACGACCATGTTGCACATCAAGGCGCTCGCGGTGGCAGCCGCCGTCCTGTGGGGCGGAGGGTTCTTCCTGGTCGGGGTCGTGAACCTCATCGCCCCGGCCTACGGCGTCGCCTATCTCGAGATCGGGGCGGCGCTGTACCCCGGGTATGACGGACCCGGCGGGCTCGGCTCCGTGATCATCGTGACGCTGTATGGCCTGGTCGATGGCGCGATCGCCGGCGCGATCTTCGCCTGGCTGTACAACACCGCCGCCCGTCCCACGCGGGCGGCCGGGACTACTTGGCCTTCGCGATCGGGACCATGATGTGCGCGTAGGGCGTTCCCTTCCACATGACCCACGGCCCCCCGTTGTTCGGGTCGGTCGGGAGATGGTTGAGCGCCGCGGGGTCCGGTACCACCACCATCAGGTGCGGCCCGCTATGCACCCAGGTGTCCCCGGGCGCCGGCGCCGTGGCATAGGGATCCGTATTGCTGGCGTCCGACCCCCCTCGGAGCATATAGCCCAGTCCGAGCGCGTCGACCATCGGCTGCCGCTTGTTCATCCACCCGTCCGCCCACTTCACCCACTGCGCGTCAAGACACATGGGATCGTTGCCCGGCGAGTCCGGCACGTCCGGGAAACAGGTCCAGCCGTTCGTGCCCGGCTTGAGCACGGTATGGTCCCAGTCCATCACCGTGGCGTTCTTCGCCAGCTCGGCGGGTGCCGCACTCATGGCGTTCTCGATCTTTGCGCGCGGGTTCTTGGGCGCGTCCTTGGCCTGCGCGACAGCACGGTCGGCCGGCACGCCAAGCCCCACGGCCACCAGCCCGACGAGAGCCAAACTCCGGGTCATAGAACACCTCCCTGAGAAGTTGCAGTCCGATCGGCAAGACACGGCACGCGAGCTCCGTCGCCAGACACATGTAATCTGGATTACAGCCCGACGGGTGCCGCGGCCGCTATGTTCACCATCCGTCCACACACCGACGCCACTCCGTTCGGAGGATCGCGCCGCGAATGGCGATGAAGGAGCGCTGGGCCCGCCTTTGGGCCACGTCCCGCCCCAAGACCGATCCCATGTTGCGTCAGGGCGCGTGGTACAAGGTGGTCGGTGAAACGGAATCGATGGTCGTGCTCGAGGTTCGCCGCAAGCACGCCACGGTGGGCCGCGAATTGATCGAGCTGCGCGACCACCGCCCCGACCGTTTCACCGTGGTGTACCGGGCGCGGAACAGCCACAATCCGGTGGAAGGTTCGAAGGAAGACGTGGGCCGGACCTACGGCGTCTGCCCCTCCTGCGGCCGACGGGTCCGACTGTTCGGCGAGCCCCGCGACGCCACGTGTGTCGGCTGCGGCCATTCCGGCGAGATCGCGTGGTGGGAAACGGGCTAGCACGTCCGACGGCTACCTCTCACTCCCCCTCGCACTCCCCCCCGTCCGCGCCGGCCCCTTCAATACCCGTCCCGGCTTCGCTCCCGTGAGCGAGCCATCATGGATCACCGGCACCCCGTTCACCAGCACATGCCGCACGCCCACGGGATACTGGTGCGGGTCGGTGAACGTCGCTCGGTCAGCGATCGTCTCGAAGTCGAACACCGTCACATCCGCCAGCATACCCGGCGCGATCCGGCCGCGCTCGTGCTGGCCGACCTGATCGGCGGGCAGCGACGTCATGCGCCGAATCGCGTCTTCAAGCGTAAGCACGCCCTGCTCGCGGACGTAACGGGCCAGCACCCGCGGGAAGGCCCCGTAGCTCCGAGGGTGGGGATAGTCGATTCCGTACCCCACGGGATCGCCGTCGGTCTCGAACATCGCGAGCGGGTGCCGCATGATGCGCGCCACGTCGTCTTCGCTCATCGAATGATAGATGGCGCTGAACCCGCCCGCCAGCTGTAGCTCGATCACGAGCCGGATACCGGAGTCGAGCGCGTTCGGGAGGCGGCGGTCCCGCGCCAGGTCGGCGAGCGTCCTGCCGTTGTAACGCGGGTTGGACGGCACGACCCGGAACTGGATGCGCCCCAGATCCTCCCCCGCCCGCTCGTTCTCCATGATCGCGCGCATCGCCGTCTCGATCCGCCGGCGGGTGGGAGCGTCCGCCAGCCGGGCGGCGAGAGAGTCGGGTCCGCCCGACAGCGCCCATTGCGGAAAGAGGATACTCGAGCCGGTGCTGGACGCGGTGTAGGGGTAGAGATCGTGCGTCACGTCCAGGCCCCTGGCCCGCGCCGAATCGATCATGGCGAGGGTCCGGGCGCTCCAGCCCCACTGCCCCACCCCCACCGCCTTGTGATGGTTGATCTGCGCCGGGATCCCCGCTTCGTCGGCGATGCGAATGACTTCGGCCACGGATGCGATCAACCCGGTGCCCTCGTCCCGCATGTGCGAGACGTAGATCCCGCCGTGGCGCGCCGCCACTCTCGCCAACTCGATCAACTCGTCGGTCGCGGCGTAGTTGGCGGGAACATAGAGGAGGCCGGTGGAGAACCCGAGGGCGCCGTCGCGCATGCTCCGGTCTACCAGCGCCTTCATCCGCTCGAGCTCTTCCGGCGTGGGCGCTCGGTTCGCCATGCCCAGCACCTGCTTCCGCGTCCAGGTGTGGCCCGCGAAGAACCCGACGTTGGGCGCCGTGGCGAGCGACGCCATGTACGCCCCGAGTGGCCACGGTTGGTCGCCGCTGTGGAGCGAGGCGAGGATCGTGGTGATCCCCTGGCGCACGAAGTTCTCCGCGAGCGGACGCAAATGGAGCGTCGTCTGCACGTGGGCGTGGTTGTCGATGAAGCCGGGCGCCACGATCAGGCCGCCCGCGTCGAGCACCAGGGCGGCCGAGTCCGCGGCGAGTCCGGGGGTGCTCACGCGCACGATGCGGTCACCACGGATCGCCACATCCGCCCGAAACGGCGGCGCGCCGGTGCCGTCCACGACGGTGCCACCCTGAAGGAGCACGTCGAACGGCACGACGGCAGCTTGCCCGCACCCGAGCAGCAGACCGGCGAGGAGCGGGGCAGCGAGACCGCGCGATCCGGCACGCGTGAGTTGGCGCATCGTCTGGCCTCCGGCGGCACCACGGACGGAGCTCGAACTGAGCGCCGCCGCCGCCGGCCGTCAAGTCACCCCCCACGCCACCGCTCCGCCGGTGCCCGCCCCTCGCGCCATCTCTTGCCACGCTCTTCGTGACCGCCCATCGTTAGCGCCGTGACCGCCCTCCTGAGCGACGCCGAGCTGCTCCGCCGCCTCGTGGGGTACGACTCCACCAGCCGGAACAGCAATCTCCCCATCGCCGACTTCATCGCCGACTACCTCGATCGGCCGGGCGTCCGAATCGCCCGGAATCTCTCACCGGACGGGGACAAGGCGAATCTCGTCATCCGGCTCGGGCCGGCGGACGCCGATCCCACGCGGCGCGGGCTCGTGCTGTCGGGGCACATGGATGTCGTGCCGGCGGACGAAGACGGCTGGGAGAGCGAGCCGTTCACGCTTACCGCGCGCGAGGACCGCTACGTCGGTCGCGGCGCCTGCGACATGAAGGGCTTTCTCGCCCTCGCGATGAACCGCACCCGCGCGCTAGACCCCGCGCGATTAGCGCGGCCACTGGCGCTCGTCTTCACCTACGATGAGGAGCTGGGGACCCTCGGCGCGCGCCACTTCGTGGAAACCTGGGACGCGCAGACGCTCCCGCGAGACGCCGTGATCGGTGAGCCGACGTCGCTCGCCGTGGTGCGGATGCACAAAGGCTATCTCAAGCTCCGGGTAGCGTTCACCGGCCGCGCCGCGCACAGTGGCTATCCGCACCTTGGCCAGAATGCCATTGAGCCGGCCGGGCGCGCGATCGTGGCGCTGGCGTCGCTCCGCCGCGAGCTGGAAGGCGAGCGGTCGCCTCACAGCGAGCACTTCCCCGCCGTGCCGTTCGCCCCGCTCAATGTGGCGCGGGTCGCCGGCGGCGTCGCGATCAACATCGTGCCCGACCGCTGCGTCGTCGAATTGGGCATCCGGCTCCTCCCGGACATGCCGCGCGAGCCGATGATCGACCGGGTGCGCCGCACGCTGACGGCGGCGCTGGAGGGCACCCCGTTCACGCTGGAGATGATCGGCGACAGCCCACCGATGCTGCTGGACGCCGGCGCGGACATCCACCGCACCCTCTGCGGCGAGGTCGGGCAGACCGGCACGGTCAGCGTCTCGTTCGCGACCGACGCCGGTTGGCTCCAGACCGCGGGACTGGAGTGCGTGATCTGGGGCCCCGGGTCCATCGAGGTGGCCCATCGCCCAAACGAATACCTGCCGCAGGCCGACTTCACGCGCGCCGGCCATGTGCTGGGCCGCGTCGTCCGGCGGGCGTGTCTCGACGCCTGAGGCGTCCATGAGCCCGCGACAGGTCATCGACGCCGATTGGACCTGGACCGGGCGCGCGTTCGAGTCCGGCGTGCAGGTGGAGGTGGGCGCGGACGGGCGGATCGCCCGCGTCGGCCGCCTGGGACTCCCCCCGACGCGCCGGTTGGCCGGGCGGGCGCTCCTCCCCGGCCTGGTCAACGCGCACTCGCATGCGTTCCAGCGCGGGCTCCGGGGACACGGGGAGCGCTTCCCTGAGGGCGGCGGCAGCTTTTGGACGTGGCGCGAGGCGATGTACGGCCTGGTGGAACGGCTCGATGCGGCGCTACTGCGCCGCCTGTCGCTCGCCGCCTTCCGCGAGATGCTGACCGCCGGTATCACGACCGTCGGCGAATTCCACTACGTACACCACGCGGCAGGTCGCGCCGACTTCGCGCTCGACGAGGTCGTACTGGACGCGGCGGCGGCGGCCGGCATCCGCATCGTGCTCCTCAATGCCTACTACCGCACCGGCGGGATCGCCCAACCCCTCGCGGGGGCGCAGGTGCGGTTCGACGCCCTGTCTCCGGCGGCGTATTGGGAGCAGATGGATCGGCTGACGTCACGACTCGATCCGGCCACTCAGACCCTTGGGGCCGTGGTCCACAGCGTCCGAGCGGCCGTGCCCGGCGAGATCGCCACGCTGTACGGCGAAGCCGCGCGGCGCGGAGTCGTGTTTCACATGCACGTCGAAGAGCAGCGCCGCGAGATCGAGGAATGCCGCGCGGCGTACGGGCGCCGGCCGCTCGCCCTCTTGTGCGACACGCTGCCGATCGACGACCGCTTCACCGCGGTGCATTGCACGCACGCCGCGCCCGAGGACCTGACGCGCTTCCTCGCGGCGGGCGGCGGGGTGTGTACGTGCCCCCTCACCGAGGCCAACCTGGGCGATGGACTGCCGGACGTGACGCCGGTCCATGCCGCCGGCGGGCGGCTGAGCCTCGGAACCGACTCCAACGCCCGGATTGCGATGGTCGAGGAGCTCCGCTGGCTCGAGTATGGTCAGCGGCTCCGCGCCGAGGCGCGAGGTGTGTTGGCGGACGAGGATGGCAGCGTGGCGCGGACGTTGCTCGCGGCCGCGACCACGGGCGGCGCGCGGGCCCTGGGCGTGGACGTGGGGCAGATCGCGCCCGGCGCGTGGGCGGACTTCGCCGCGGTCGATCTCGCGGCCCCCGAGCTGGCGGGCACCGGGCCCGAGGAACTTCTCGACGCGCTCGTGTTCGGCGGGGGCGACCGCACGATCACCGCGGTCGCGGTGGGCGGCCGGTGGCTGGACCCTACGGGCGACGCTCCACGAGGGCCTCCAGCGCGCGCCTGACCGCGTCGCGGTACCGATCGTCGTCCCTAAACAACGCCGTCGTGTCCACCGGGACGGGCCTCCCCCCCTCCAGCTTCTCCAGCACCTCGATGCCATGGACGTGCCGGTAGATCTCGGCGCCGGCCAAGTCCTCCAGGAACACGACGAACGAGAGGGCCGCGACCACACCCTCCCCCAGTGATTCATCGTCGTCCCCGAGCGAGGCGATGGCGTGCAGCAGCCGGGTGCCCCACCCCACGAGCCCCTGCGACGCGCCGTCCCACCGGGCTACGCCGCCGGCGTAGGGAGCGTCCACCACCCAGAGCTCGGGATAGAGCAGCGCCTCGGCCCCGAATCGCTCCGTCAATTCGGTGACCAGGCGACCGCGCGCCTGGTCGAAGCGGTGCTCGATGCGCTCGCCGGTGTACGGATCGTAGAACCCGCCCGCTTCGCGCGCCGCGGCGTCCCAAATGTCGGCGTATGCCGCCGCCGGCACGACGGTGAAGCCGCCCTCCTGCACCGTGCGGTGCACGAGCGAGTCCAGCATCGCGGCAAGGCTCTCGGGGACGGCGAGGTCGTCGGGGACTTGGAGCGGCGTCAGGACGATGGTCGTGGCGGTGGCACGGAAGGCGCGGGGGGCGACGGTGAACGTCGAAGGATCCTGACCGCCGCCGCACGCGACGGCGAGGGAGGCGGTGAGACAGGTCCACACCGGCAGGCGGCGCATCGCGTCCCCCTGAGGAGCAGTGACGCCTGGGTACTACCCCGCACGGACCGCTGAGTCCCCCACGGTCGCGCGCGGTGCGATCAGGTCGCGCGCTGCACATCGAGGCGGCGGTAGTCGTCGAGACACGGCCTGTCGTGCGCGATCAGACAGCTAGCGCACCACATCGTGTCAACCTCCTTTCGCGCCGGCACAGCGGCTGGCAACCGGGCGGGGGCCCGCCATGCCCTCCGGGTGTTGGCGCCCTCCCGGTCACGTGTTCGTGACTCCGTGAGCCCTCAATGCCAGCGGGGGACCACCGGTTCCGGTCACCGCGCTGTCGCGACGCCGCGCCGCGCGCGCAGAATAGAAAGCCCCAACGGCCGGGGAGGCCGTTGGGGCAGAACGGCCGGGCTGTTGGGCGCTAGGACGGTGACCCGGCCGGCTCGCGACTCGCTGATGCTACCCCGGATCGTTCCAGTCCACCGGGTAGACCTTGCCACACTGGATGCAGGAGAGCTGGGTGAGCCCATCCTGCAGCAGGTAACGCATGTGGCAGACCGGACAGACGAGCCGAGGAGGAGACTTGGGCTTCTCGCCCGCGGTCGGCTGCACGACGGTCCACGCTAGCGGGAGCTCGCCGCGGAACTGCAGGTACTGGCGCGGAATCCGAACCTCGATTCCGTTGACCTCCAGCACGACCCAGGATTGCGACCGGTCTTCCACCACCCGATACCACGCCCCTCGCCGGAGTCCCAGGCGGTCGGCGCGACTGCCGTAGCTGCGCGCCCAGCCCAGGTCCACGTGCCGCCGGCTTGTGCCGTTCACGTACCCTTCCTCCTCGGCCTCCAAGGGAAGCAATCGGCTGACTGCCTCGGCGCTCGATCCTCTCACAAACGGTCTCCGGAAAGGGAGTTCCTGCGCTCCGCCACCACCCCGCCTGCACGGCTCACGGTGCACGGTGCCGGGCAAGTCGCGGTCAAGCAGGCGATACGTGGCAGTCAACAGGTTGTGATATCGGGACTTACGGGAATGCAAACGGGCCGTGACCGACCAGCGGCCGCGGCCCGTGTGACGCCGATCGCCCGGTCAGAACGCGAACCGCACCACGCGGAAGCCGAGACGCGTGGCCGCGACGTCGGGGTGCCCCGCGAGCGCCGGTGACACCGACGCCGTCAGCACCTCCACGCCCGGGCGGAAGTCCAGGGCCGCGCCGCGAACCCGCCGGTTGAAAGCGTTCGCATCGTTCACCGCGACGACCGTTCCCCAGATCCAGTTCACGGCGTACGCGGCGCCGAGAATGCCGCCCATGATGAAGCCCGGATCGTCCTGGTCACAGATATCGAGTCGGGTATCGCACGCGGCGAAGAACCCGATGCTCGCGCCCACGAAGGTCACGCCGCCGATCACGAGGTGACGTACTCCATGCGGGTTGTGGCCCGCGTAGAACGACCCGGTGCCGAACGGAATCAAGAAGCTGAGGATGCCGGCAAGGGCCGGGCTCTTCTCGCCCGCGCCGGCCTGCTGGAACAGCGCCGCCGTCGGTTCGCCGGGCGGTGCGTGCCGCACGAGCGTGGGGTGCTGGGCGACGGCACCGCGTGGACAGATGATCGCAGCGGCGAGGACCAGGGCGGCGAGCGGAGCGAGCGGAGCGAGCGAGCGGAGCATCATCGTCGGCCTCCGAGCGTGGTCGAGGCGGAGTCGCGACGCGGGGGCCCGGCGGCGGCGCACCCCGGGCGCAAAGCCGGCCCAAGATCGGTGGTGCGATGGTCGGCGGCAAGAGCGGCCGCCCGCGGTTGCCGGCCCGCGGGCCGTCCCGGTATACCTATGCGATATGACGGACCACGTAGTGGTCGTGGGCGCCGGGGTCTTCGGCCTGAGCGCGGCGCTCGAGCTGCGCGCGCGGGGGCACGGCGTGAGCGTTCTCGATCCCGGACCCGTGCCGCATCCCCTCGCGGCCAGCACCGACATCAGCAAGGTGATCCGGTTGGAGTACGGCCCGGACGAGGCGTACATGGCGCTGATGGAGGAGGCGCGGGACGGGTGGCTGCGGTGGAACGCCGAGTGGGACGCCGAGGGGGTGGGGCCGCTGTATCACGAGACCGGCGTGGTCATGGTGTGCCGCGAACCAATGGCGGCGGGCGGCTTCGAGTTCGAGAGCTGGCAACTGCTCCGCACGCGCGGCCACCACCCCGAGCGCCTGGACGCCGCCGAACTGGCCCGGCGGTTCCCGGCATGGAGCACGGGGCGCTTCGTGGACGGCTTCGTTCACGCCAAGGGCGGCTACGCGGAGAGCGGTCCAGTCGTGGCGGCCCTGGCGGGGCGCGCGCGGCGGGCAGGCGTGACGCTGCTCGAGGGGCGGCGGATGGCCGCGCTCGCGACACACGGCGGCCGCGTAACGGGAGTGACGGACGAGAGGGGCGCGGTGGTGGCGGGCGACCACGTGGTGCTCGCCGCGGGCGCCTGGACGGGCAAGCTCCATCCCGAGCTCGGCGTGTGCGTGACGCCCACCGGCCATCCCGTCTTCCACCTCCAGCCACGGGATGGATCGCTCTTCGCCGCCGAGCGCTTCCCCACGTTCACCGCGGACGTGGCGCGCACCGGCTACTACGGCTTCCCGCGGCAGCGGGACGGCGTGGTCAAGGTGGCGAATCACGGACGCGGAACCCGCCTCGATGCCGACGCGCCGCGGGCCGTGGCGCAGGACGAGCACCGCCGCCTGCGGGCGTTTCTCGCCGACACCTTTCCCGCGCTCGCCGACGCACCCATTGTCTATACACGGCTGTGTCTGTACGCCGACACACAGGACGAAGATTTCTGGATCGCCCGCGACCCCGGGTGCCACGGGTTGACCGTGGCCACCGGGGGGAGCGGCCATGGATTCAAGTTCGCGCCGGTGCTGGGACCCCTCATTGCCGATGCCGTGGAGGGCCGGCCGAATCCCCGGCTCGCGAAGTTCCGGTGGCGCCCCGACGTGCGGCTCGCCCGCGGCCGGGAGGCCGCCCGCTGCCACGACCCTGACGACCCTGCTCGACGAGGATCGAACCGATGACGACACCGAAGCGCCGCAGCGCGTTCACTCGGCTCTTGCCCTGGCTCGTGGTCTTCGTCCTGGGCGGTGCGGCCGGCTACTACGTCCGCGACCGTCAGGCGCACGACCGGATGCAGGAAACCGTGGAGCAGACCCGCCGGCAGATGGAACGCGCCGCGCTCGAGGCGATCGGCCGCGCGCAGCGCGCCGGCTCCGACTTCGGCGCCGGGGCGGAAGCCGCCGCCGAGAGCACCAAGGCCGCGTTCCGCGAGCTGACCGGGCGGTAGCCGTGCGCCTCCCCGCACCCGCGCTGCCGCCGTGGCTCGAGGCGATGCTGCCCGCCGGTGTCACGCGCTACCGTATCGAGATCGACGACCGGCCGATGCACGTCATGGAGGTGGGGGCGGGACGGCCCGTGCTGCTGCTGCACGGCAATCCCACCTGGGGATTCCTCTACCGCAAGGTGATGGCGGCCCTGGCCGGTGAGCCGTTGCGGCTGATCGCGCCCGACCTCATCGGTCTGGGTTTTTCCGCCAAGCCGCCCGAGCCGATGGTCCACGAGCTTCATCAGCACGCGCGGTGGATCCGCCGGCTGATTGAACAGCTCGACCTCCGCGATCTGATCTTCGTGGCGCACGATTGGGGCGGCCCGATCGGGATTCGGGCGCTCGTGAACCTCCCCGAGCGGGCGAAGGGACTCGTCGTGCTGAACACGGCGCTCTTCCCCCCGCGGGCTGGCTTCCGGCCGACGCGATTCCACCGGTTCGCCCGGCTGCCGATCGTGAGCGACCTGGCGTTCCGCGTGCTGGGCTTCCCGCAGAACATGCTGCACCGGGTCCAGGGCGATCCGGCCAGCATCCGCGGCGCCGTGGCACGCGCGTACCGCTACCCGCTCCGCGCGCCGCGCGACCGGGTGGCGCCGCTCGCGCTCGCCCGAATGGTCCCCGGCGGCGGCGCACACCACCCGTCGCTTCCGGGTCTCGAAAAGTGCCGTGACTTCGCCGAGCGGTTCGGCGGGCCGGTGGCGATCGTGTGGGGCGATCGGGACCCGATTCTCGGGCGACTGCGCGGTCGGATGGAGTCACTCTTCCCGAGGGCGCACGTGGTGGCGACCAATGCGGGGCACTTCCTGCAGGAAGAGGTGCCGGGCGAGATCGCGGGCGCCATCCGCTGGGTCGCAGGCCGACTCACGGCTTGACCCGGGCCGCCCGCCGACGCGTGAGCGGCGCCGCACCGTCCACGTAGAGTTCACAATTTCTTCATGCCGCCCGACGCATCCTGCTAACGGACTCGATCCAGGCGGACGTGTCATGATCCAGCGGAGACCTCTGCCCCTCGTCCATCGCTCCGACCGGTACCGTGCGATCGAGCGCGAGAAAGAGCGGCTCGAGCACGAGTTGGATTTCGCCCACCGGAACCTGGAGGAGGGGTACGAGTGGCCGGCCCCGCCACGTCCTGAGCGCATCCCGACGCGCGAGGACTAGTAGGGTCGGCAAGGACGGCAGTGTCAGCGTGACGTCCTGAGCGACCCGCCACCGCGGGGGGGTGGTGTCCCATGCCCTCTAGCCTCTGAAGAAACCTTCACCAAAACTTGAGTGAGTCCTCGCGCCGCGCGCCCTACATAATGGGGTGCAGGCTTGCGAGTCTGCGTGCTCGTTGGCGGCGAGTGCTGTTTCCCTCTTACGTGGCGCTGCGCGTCGGTTGATGAGCCGACGGCGCCGTCGCAAAGCGGTACGGTGGCAGCGTTCAGCCGGCAACGGTGCTGGACGGTCTGCGCCGAACCCGCGAGGCACACGATGACGGTACGTCCGCACCCATCCTCCGCCCCCGCCGATTCGCCGGCGTCCGAGCCGGCTGCCGACGCGGTGCGTACCGTGACCGAGCACACGATCGAGATCGTGTCCGACGCCGGGGAGGGGGCCCAGAAATGTGGGCAGATCTTCGGTAACGTCTCCGCCAGGATGGGGAACGGGGTCTGGACGGTCGAGATCATCCCGGCGGAGATCCAGCCCCCGCCACGCACCCCCACGAGTGCCAGCGGCAATCGCATCCGCATCGGTACGCAGCCCGTGACCAACTGGGGCGACGCGGCCAACCTCGTCGTCGCGTTCAACGAGCAGGTGCTCCTGGCGCGCCATCGGCTGAACGCGCTGGCGCCGGACGCCGTGATTCTCATCGACGACCTGTGGGCGAGCCACGACGACCCCGAGATCCGCCAGGCGTGGCGCACGGCGATGGAGGAGCTCGGCACGCGGTCCTACCGGATCATCGGCATCCCAATGGAGCAGCAGTGCGTCACGGTCGTGGAAGACCCGCGGCGCGGGAAGAACATGTTCGTGTTGGGCCTGCTGGCATCGATCTACGGTCGCGACGTTCACATGACGAGAGAGCTGATCACCCGGCAGTTCGGCTCCAAAGCTGAGGAGATCCTGCAGAACAATCTGGCGCTGTTCGACCTCGGACACCGCTGGGCCCAGGAACACCTCGACCTGCGCATCGATGTCCCGACGCGGCCGCCCGAGGAGGCCATGGTCGTGATGAACGGCAATCAGGCGATCGCGATGGGGGCCATCGCCGCGGGCATGGAGTTGTGCGCGATGTATCCGATCACGCCGGCGACGTCGGTGTCCCACTATCTCGGCCAGATCTTCGAGGACTTCGGCGGCGTCGTGCACCAGGCCGAGGACGAGATCGCCGCGGCGGGTGTCGCGATCGGCGCGTCCTATGCCGGCCAGGTGGCGTTCACCGTGACCTCAGGACCCGGACTCGCGCTCAAGACCGAATTCCTCGGCCTCGCCGTGATGACCGAGATCCCGCTCGTCGTCATCGACGTCCAGCGGGGCGGTCCGAGCACCGGGCTCCCGACGAAGGTCGAGCAGTCCGATCTCCTCGCGGCCATCTTCGGACAGCCGGGGGACGCGCCGCACGTCGTCCTCGCGCCGGCGACCATCGAGGAGTGCTTCCACTGCGTCATCACCGCCCGGCGGATCGCCGAAGCGTTCCGCACCGTGGTCATCATCCTGTCGGACGCGAACCTGGCCACGGGTGTGCAGCCGTTCCCCCGCCCCAGCCTGGACCCGCGCTGGCAAGCCGCGCCGCTGGACCTCAGTCCCGCGCCCGACGGCATCCGCCCCTACGACTGGGATCCCCGGTTGGGCCTGTCGCGCCGCATTCTCCCGGGACAGGCTGGCGGGATGTTCACCGCCACCGGCCTCGCGCACGACGAGGACAGCCACGTCGCGTACAGCCCGGATGCGCACCAGCGCGGGTGCGCCATGCGCAGCCGCAAGCTCGCGGCGTTTCAGCAGACGCTGACGCCGCCCACGGTCTATGGCGACGAGACTGGCGATCTGCTGGTCGTCGCGTGGGGCAGCACCAAGGGCGCGGTCGAAGAAGCGGTGGATCGCGCGCGAGCTGACGGCCTGGCCGTGTCGTCGCTCCACGTGCGCTTCCTGTCACCGATGGAGCCGGGCCTCCGAGACACCTTCCGGCGCTTTGCACGGGTGATGACGGTCGAGATCAACTACAGCGACGAGCCGAACGATCCGTTCATCACCGACGAGAACCGGCGCCGTGGCCAGTTGGCGTGGCTGCTTCGCGCCCAGACCCTTGTGGACGTCCAGTGCTGGACGCGCGTGCCGGGCGAACCGTTACGCCCGGCGGAGATCTGCGATGCCATCCGCGCGAACCTTCCGAACGGAGCGGCTGCATGATCGCCACGGGATGCTCCCTGCTGCACTGCGGGCTGGACGAGGACCGCAGCTATACGATGGACGATTACGCCGGCGCCGTGGCGCGGTGGTGTCCCGGCTGCGGCGATCACGCGGTGCTCACGGCGGTGGAACGGCTGCTCGACGAGGAGCAGCTCGCCCCGGAACGCACGGTCTTCGTCTCGGGCATCGGCTGCTCGAGCCGCTTCCCGCACTACCTCAACACCTATGGGTTCCACGGAATACACGGGCGGGCCCTGCCGGTCGCGATCGGCATCAAGCTGGCGCGGCCCGAGCTCCACGTCTTCGCGGTGATGGGCGACGGCGACTGCTGCTCGATCGGAGCCGGACACTGGATTCACGCGACACGCTACAACGCGAACGTCGTGGCGCTCCTGCTCGACAACCAGATCTACGGACTCACCAAGAATCAGACGTCGCCGACCACCCCCCAGGGGTTTCCCAGCAACACCCAGCCACACGGCAGTTACCTCGCCGCGTTGAATCCGCTCACCGCCACGCTGGGCGTCACGAACGCCTCGTTCGTCGCGCAGACGGCCGATTGGATTCCGGCCCACCTCGCCGCCACCGTGCGCGCGGCGTTCCATCACCGGGGGTTCGCGTTCGTGCGGGTCCTCCAACGCTGCCCGCAGTACACGCCGACGCTGTTCGACGAGGCCGCGCGCAACCCGGATCGGGTGGAGCTGCTGACCCACGCGAACGGGATCACCGTGCCGGAGCTGGATCGGATCTTCAAGAACCGGGTGCCCCACGACCCCGGCGACCTGGCCGGCGCACGCCGCTTCGCCGAGCAGGACGGCCGCATCGTCCTGGGCCTGTTCTACCGTAACGAGGCGTTGGCGCGCTACGACGAGCTCCGGCGGCCGTCCCACCGCTCGCCCGACGCGAAGATCCAGATTCTCAACGCGGAGCTGGACCGGTATGCCGTCTGACGATCGGACGCAGCAGGCGCTGGATGCGCTGGCCGTGCCGCGAGCGGCGTTTCGAGCGGCGCTGGCCGCCACGGTCGCGGAGGTGCAAGCCTATGCCGCCGCGCAGTGCATCGGCGACAACGGCCAGATCGAGCGGCTGTCGGCGGAGCTGGGCGTGTTCGGCGCGTCCCGCATCGACGTCCAGCGGGCTGCAGCGCTGTTTGCCGACCGCCTCTCGCTCGACGCCCATGCGATCGACACGGTGGCCAGCGCGCTGAGGACGTTGCAGGAGCTCGCAGCGCGCGAGGACGACCTGTTCGTGGTGGACGTGCCGCTCGGTAGCACGCTCCGCAACGTCGTGGCGCAGGCGTTGGAGGAGATCGGCCGGGCCTTCGGCGCCTCGCGGGTCGCGGAGCTGGCCCGCACCGATCGCTACCGGCCGGCGGACCACGCTCGCTCGCTGGGATCCTTCCCGCCGCATCGCTGGAGCCGGGCGGAGCGGCGCATGGCGCCGCCCTTGGTCGTGCAGGTGGACGGTCGGGATCTGCAGGCGCCCAGCCTCGCGGAGTTCCTCGACGGCACTCTCAAGCTCGTCCTGGTCGTCCGCGGCGAGTCGGCACCCGCCCCGCTGGTGCGGCTCATCGCCCCCGACACGTTCGTCCTCCAGACGACGGACCCCGGGGCCTTAGCGCCGTTCGCCGCCTGGGACGGGCCGGGGGTCGCAGCGTTGGTCCCGGACTCGGCCGCGCAGTTCGTGCATGACCCGGCCGGGGGCTCCGCCCTGTGGGAACGACTCAAGATCGTGGCGGACCCGCGCGACGCCCGGCTCCGCGCGTTGGGGGGGATCAGCCGCGCACAGCAGGCTGCGGAGCTGGAGCAACTCCGCTTGCTCGCGCGCGCGCCCACCGTCGCGCCGCCGACTGGGACCGCGGCGGGCGGGCCGACGCCCGTGCCCCAGGCGCCCGACCCGGCCGGCAAGCTCGCGGCGTGGCTCTTGAGCCAGGCCGTGCTCCCGGAGCCCGAGTAGGACCGCGCCATGGACGCCTGGGCGATCCTCGGCTCCGCGCTGATCCTGGGAGGCGTCGGCCTGACGTTTGCCGCGCTGATCGCGATCGCGCACCGCCGTTTCTGGGTGTGGGAAGACCCGAGGATCGATGCGGTGTCGGAGCTCCTGCCCGGTACGAACTGTGGCGCGTGCGGCTTCGCCGGATGCCGGGCGTTCGCCGAGGCGCTCGTGGGGCAGGCCACGCAGCCAGCCACCTGTACCGTGATGGGCCCGGGCGACATCGAGACCGTCGCGGGTTTCCTGGGCGTCGACGCCGGCGAGACGAACCGGCGCGTGGCCCGACTGCTGTGCGCCGGAGGCTGCGAGGTCGCACCACCACGCGCCGACTACCGCGGGCTCGGCACCTGCCGCGCCGCGGCCGCCGTCGCCGCAGGCGGTAAGGGCTGCCCGTGGGGGTGCCTCGGCCTCGCCGACTGCCAGGTCGTGTGCACGTTCGATGCGATCTGGATGAACGACGATGACCTGCCCGTGGTCGTCCCGGAGCTGTGTACCGCGTGCGGTGACTGCGTCGAGGCGTGCCCCAACGACCTCTTCACCATGATGCCGATCGCGCACAAGCTGATCGTCCAATGCCGTAGTCCGCTCGAAGGAGACGCGATCGAAGCGCTGTGTCGCGCGGCCTGCACGGCCTGCGGCAAGTGTGTGCAGGACGCCGCCCCCGGCCTGATCGCGATCGTCAACGGCCTGGCGGTGATCGATTACGCGAAACACGAGTTGGCCAGCCCGGCGGCCACCGCACGGTGTCCCACGGGTGCCATCGTCTGGGTGGAGGGCGCGCAGTTCGCGGAGCGCGCGACGCCGACGAGGAGCGCCGCATGAAACGTCGAGACAAGACCGTTCGAGTGGCTACCCCGCCCTATCCGGGGATCCCGGCCGCCGTCGATGGGAGTGCCGCGGTCGTGGCGATGGAGACCGCCGCCAGCGAAGCCGCCGGCGCCTATCCCATCACGCCGTCGACGCAGATGGGCGAGGGCTGGGCATCGGCCGTGGCGGAGGGGAAGACCAATGTCCACGGCCGCCGTCTCATCTTCTTCGAGCCTGAAGGCGAGCACGCCGCGGCCGCCGTCACCGCCGGCATGAGCATGGTCGGCCTGCGCGCGACCAACTTCTCCAGCGGCCAGGGCATCGCGTACATGCACGAGTCCCTGTACGCGGCAGTCGGCAAGCGGCTGACCTACGTGCTCAACGTGGCCTGCCGGGCGATGACGAAACACGCCCTGAATGTCCACGCCGGCCACGACGATTACCACGCGGTGGACGACACCGGCTTCTTCCAACTCTTCGCCAAGGACGCGCAAGAGGCCGCGGACCTGAACCTGATCGCCCACCGGATCGCCGAGCTCTCGCTGAACCCGGGCATCTGCGCGCAGGACGGCTTCCTGACGAGCCACGTGATCGAGTCGGTCCTGCTGCCCGAGCCGGAACTCGTTCGGGACTACCTCGGCAACCCCGCGGACCTGATCGAGTCCCCGACGCCGGCACAGCGGCTCGTCTTCGGCGAGCAGCGCCGCCGAATCCCCGAGATGTTTGATCTCGACTACCCGGCCATGCTGGGGGTCGTGCAGAATCAGGACAGCTACGCCCAGGGGGTGGCAGCGCAGCGGCCGTTCTACTTCGACCACGTCGCGGCGCTGGCCGATCGCGCCTTCGAGGAGTATGCCGCGCTGAGCGGCCGTCGCTATGCGCGCGCGACGGGATATCGGCTCGAGGACGCCGATTACGTGCTCGTGGGACAGGGATCCGTGGTACCCAACGCCGAGGCCGTCGTGGACCATCTCCGAGCCACGCGGAAGCTCAAGGTCGGGGTCCTCAACCTCACCATGTTCCGACCGTTCCCGGCGGATGCCGTAACCACCATGCTCCGGGGCAAGACGGGCGTCACCGTGCTCGAGCGCGTGGACCAGCCGCTGGCGGTGGATCCGCCCCTCCTCCGAGAGGTGCGCGCGTCCATGACGAAGGCGCTGGAGAACGGCCGGGCGAAAGGCGCGACCCCCCACCCAGGCCTCGCCGCCTGTCGTCCCGACGAGCTCCCGGACTTCTACTCGGGGTGCTACGGCTTGGGGAGTCGCGATCTGCAGCCGAGTCATCTGATTGCGGCCGTGGAGAACATGTTGGCGGGCGAGGGCCGGGGACGGCGGCAGTTCTATCTGGGGATCGACTTCATCCGAGCGGGCACGCGGCTGCCGAAGCTCCAGATCTGGCAGGAGCAGCTCCTGGCGAGCTACCCGAAGGTGGGGGACCTCGCCCTCCCACCGTCCGCGCCGGTGAACCTATTGCCGGACGGTTCTCTCGCCCTCCGCATCCACTCTGTGGGCGGATGGGGCGCGATCACGATGGGCAAGAACCTCGCGTTGACCGCGTCCGAGCTGCTGGGGCTGCAGATCAAGGCGAATCCCAAGTACGGCTCGGAGAAGAAGGGCCAGCCGACGACGTTCTACGCGACCCTCGCCCACGAGCCGATTCGGCTGAACTGCGAGCTCCAGCACGTGGACGTCGTGCTGTCACCGGATCCGAACGTCTTCCGTCACTCCAACCCCCTGGCGGGACTCGCCGACGGCGGCGTCTTCGTGATACAGAGCGACCTCGCGCCGGAAGCGCTGTGGTCGGCCCTCCCGGCCGACGCTCAGCATCGCATCCGCGAGGCCGGCGTGCGGATGTTCTTCCTCGACGCGTTCCGCATCGCGAACGACGAGGCGTCGGATGCGGAGCTACGCTACCGCATGCAGGGCGCGGCATTCATGGGGGCGTTCTTCCGCGTCGCGCCCCTCATGGAACGGGAGGGTCTCGACGAGGCCACGCTGTTCGAGGGGATCCGAGCCCAGCTGGAGAAGAAGTTCGGGCACCTCGGCGAGCGGGTGGTCGAGGACAATGTCCGGGTGATCCGGCGCGGCTTCGACGAGGTGCGCGCGCTCGACTGGTCGCAGCTCGCCGAGAGCCTCGACACGGTGGGCTCCAACCCCGTCATGCCGGCCGCCCTCGACGGTTCGGGCATGCGACCCGGCATCGGGAACCCCGGGCGCTTCTGGGAGCAGGTGTGCTACCTCTCCAAGATCGGGCACGACGGGATCGCGGACCCGTTCGCCGCGATCAGCGCCCTTCCGGCCGCCACCAGCACGATCCGCGACATGACCGATGTGCGGTTCGAGGTGCCGGAATTCGTCCCTGCGAATTGCACGGGCTGCGCGCAGTGCTGGACCCAGTGCCCCGACGCGGCGATCCCCGGGGTCGTGAGCCAGGTCGACCAGGTGCTCGGGGCCGCGATCGCCACCGTGGCCAATGGGCGCGCCTTCAACCGCCTACGGCAGATTGTGCCGCACCTCGCCCGCGAGTCGCAGCGGATCATGGAGGGGGTACCGTTCACGACGTTCGGCGAGGTGCTCGCCAGCGCGTACGAGCAGGTGGTGGCCAAGCTCAAGCCGGATCCCGAGCGGCGCGCGGCGTTGGATGCTGAGTTCGCGCCGGTGTACGCCGCCCTGGCGGACTTTCCCCTGGCGAAGACGGCCCCGTTCTACGACCTGCCCGAGCGCAAGGCGAAAGGAAGCGGCGGCCTCTTGTCCATCACGATCAGCCCTGAAGCGTGCAAGGGCTGCAACATCTGCGTGGAGGTATGCCCGGACGACGCGCTCCGTACGATCAAGCAGGACGACGCGGTGATCGAGAAGCTACGGCGGAATTGGGCGTTGTGGCGGCACCTGCCCGAGACCGACGACCGCTACGTCAACGTCGCAAGTCTCGAAGAAGGGATCGGCGTCCTCCCTTCCCTGCTCCTCAAACAAGGTACGTATCGATCGATGTGGGGCGGCGACGGCGCGTGCATGGGGTGCGGCGAGAAGACCGTCATGCATCTCGTGCTCTCGGCCGTCAACGCGCTCATGCTCCCGCGGGTGGAGCGGCACGTGCGCCGACTGGACGATCTAGTCGCGCGGCTCGACGCCAAGGCGCGCGACCTCCTCGCCGCGGACACCGACCTCGAGGCCGTGACGGCGGCGCCCCCGGACGCCGCGGGCATCGCGCTCGACCCGGCGAAGCGGGCGGTCATCACGCGCCTCGCGGCGCTGATCCGGGACCTCAAGGATCTGCGCTGGCGCTACTCCGAAGGTCCCAGCGGGAAAGGGCGGGCCGCCTGCGGCATCGCCAACGCCACCGGTTGCTCGTCCGTGTGGGGCAGCACGTATCCGTACAACCCCTACCCGTTCCCGTGGGTGAACCACCTGTTCCAGGACGCGCCATCCATCGCCATCGGGCTGTTCGAGGGCCACATGCGCAAGATGGCCGATGGGTTCGCCGCCGTCCGCCGCGCCGAGTTGGAGCTCGCCGGGGACTACGACCCCGCGGTCCACGAGCCGCGCCTGGCGACCTTCGACTGGCGGCAGTTCGACGACGACGAGTTCGGACTGTGCCCGCCCATCCTGGCCGTGGGCGGCGACGGGGCCATGCTCGACATCGGGTTTCAGAATCTTTCCCGCCTGATGGCCTCCGGCAAACCCATCCGCGTGATCGTACTGGACACGCAGGTCTACTCCAACACGGGCGGCCAGGCGTGCACCAGCGGCTTTCTCGGCCAGGTGTCCGACATGGCGGCGTATGGCACGGGCCAGCACGGCAAGGAGGAGGTTCGCAAGGAGCTGGCGCTCCTCGCGATGGCCCATCGCGACGTGTTCGTGCTCCAGTCGTCGCAGGCGTCGCCGTCACACCTGCTGGGCGGCATCCTGGCGGGCCTCGGGTCGCGGCGGCCGGCCGTGTTCGTCCTCCACTGCCCGTGCCCGCCGGAGCACGGCCTGGGCGACGACGCGGCGACGCGCGCCGCCCGACTCGCGCTGGAGAGCCGGGCCTTCTCGTTGCTCCGTTACGATCCGGACGCCGGCGCGAGCGTCGCGGAGCGAATCAGCCTCGACGGCAACCCGGCCGTGGATGACCCGTGGCCGTCCTACGAGATGCCCTACGTGGACGAAGATGGCGCCGACCAGACGCTGGCGCTTCCGGTCACGATCGCCGACTGGGCGGCGACCGAAGCCCGCTTCAAGAAGCACTTCGCGCGGGTGACGGACGACGCGCCGGCGGAGACGTTGGTGGCGTTCCACGAATACCTCGCGCTCCCGGCGGACGAACGACGCG
The DNA here is from genome assembly GCA_041613315.1 of Gemmatimonadales bacterium. Taxonomy (GTDB): domain Bacteria; phylum Gemmatimonadota; class Gemmatimonadetes; order Gemmatimonadales; family GWC2-71-9; genus JBFJHJ01. The sequence continues at coordinate 11,650 of JBFJHJ010000035.1, read as the reverse complement.
ATCGGACGCCGTTCATCTATACCGTAGGCGACGACCGCCGGTTGAGCCGTCTGGCCGTCGCGGACGAGATCGTCCGGCTGGCGGAGGAGCGGCTGCATTTCTGGTCGCAGCTCCGGCAGATGGCCGGGCTCGAGGTGGCGGCGGGCGTGCGCGATACGATCGCCAGCGGGCTCGAGGAGGACTTTCAGCGGCAGGTGGCGATCCTCCAGCAGGAATACGACGCGAAGCTGGCTGAGCTCAAGAGCCGTTACCCCCAACGCATCGCGCGCAGCCTGGCCGAAGGGCTGATCCGTGCGGGAGGCGGCGGGCAGACGATCGCCGATCTCCTCGCCAAGGTCGAGGCGCTACCGCTCGCACCGGTGCCGGTGGAGGCGGGCGACGGCGCGGCACGGTCCCCGGCGGCGGTGGCGTCCGCGTCGGCCGTCGCGGCACCGACCTCCGCGTCTCCCGCCGCCGCTCCCGACACCGCCGTCGGGGCCGACGAGGCGGAGCAGGCGCTGGTGATGGAGCCGTACATCGACACCGTGCTGTGCACCACCTGCGACGAATGCACGAACCTGAACAGCAAGCTGTTCGCCTACAACGACCAGAAGCAGGCGTACATCAAGGATCCCCGCGCCGGCACGTTCCGCGAGTTGGTGCTCGCCGCCGAACGCTGCCCCGTGGAGATCATTCACCCGGGCACGCCGCTCAACCCGAAGGAAAAGGATCTCGACAAATGGGTGAAGCGGGCCGAACGGTTCAACTGAGGAGACGGATGGTCGCGCCGCTCACCTTTCGCCACGGGGTCCACCCGCCCGACCTGAAGGCGCTGACGGCGACGGTGCCGATCCGACGGATGCCATTTCCGGAGGAGGTCGTCTTGCCGCTGCGGCAGCATGCCGGCAAACCGGCGCAGGCGATCGTCCGCCCGGGGGATCGGGTGGAGCGCGGCGACAAGGTGGGCACGGCCGACGGCTGGATGTCGTCGCCGGTCCACGCGTCGGCCACCGGCACCGTCAAGGACATCGGCCTGTGGCCCCATCCAGACGGCATGTACGCCGAGGCGATCCGGATCGCGGTCGAGCCGTTCTCTCCGCAGGCACCACGACCGCGGCTGGTGCCAGACTGGCGGGGGCTCACGCCGCAGCAAATCGTCCAAGCAGTCCAGGATGCCGGGGTGGTCGGTCTCGGGGGCGCCGCCTTTCCCACGCACGTCAAGCTCTCGCCGCCAAAGGAGCAACCCATTGACGTGCTGGTGGTCAACGGCTGCGAGTGCGAGCCGTATCTCACAACTGATCACCGTAGCATGGCGGAATACCCGGAACGCGTCCACCTCGGCATCCGCATCATGATGCGCTGTCTCGGCGTGGCTCGAGCGATGATCGGCGTCGAAAAGAACAAGCCGGACGCGATCGCCGCGCTCCAGGCCACGTTGCCCGACGATCTCGACGTGTCGGTCCATCCGGTCACGGTGAAATATCCGCAGGGGGCGGAAAAGATGCTCATCGCCGCCCTCCTCGGTCGAGAGGTGCCGTCGGGCAAGCTCCCGCTACACGTGGGCGTCGTGGTCCAGAACGCCGCCGCCGTGGCCACGATCGGCGAAGTGTTCGAGACGGGGCTGCCCCTGGTCGAGCGCATCGTCACGATTTCGGGCCGCGGGGTGCGGCGCCCCGCGAACCTGATCGTGCCGGTCGGCACGAAACTGCGCGACGTGCTGGCCGCCTGCGGCGGACTGACCGACGATGCCCGAGAGATCGTGTTCGGCGGTCCGATGATGGGCGCGGCGCAGGCGTCGCTCGACGCCCCCATCCTCAAGGGCACCACCGGCGTCGTCGTACTCACGGCCGCCGACTGCAAGCCCCCGCAGTCCTACCCCTGCATCCGCTGCGGCCGGTGTCTCGACTCCTGCCCGGTGTTTCTCAACCCACAGCTCCTGAGCAGCCTGGCGCTCGCCGGCCGATACGACGAGATGGCCGTGCATGACCTGGCCGACTGCATGCTGTGTGGATGCTGCGCGTACGTGTGCCCGTCCAATCTGCCGCTGCCGCAACTGTTCCAGCTCGCCAAGACCGCGCTTCGCCGGCGGAAGGCCGTGGCGTGACGCCGAGCCGGCTGCTCGTCACCGCATCACCGCACCTGTCCGCCCCCGACTCCACTCCGAAGATCATGTGGACGGTCGTGGCGACGCTGGCCCCCATCGTCGCGGCGGCCACGTACGTCTTCGGGCCGAGCGCCCTGTTGGTCATGTTCGCGGCGACGGTCGGTGCGCTGGTCATCGAGCACGCGTTCGGTCGCCCCGGCTCGGTGCGCGACGGGTCTGCCGCCATCACGGGCATCCTGCTGGGCTTGACCCTCCCGCCCGGCCTTCCGTTGTGGATGGCCTTTGTCGGTGGCGGGTTCGCCATCGGCTTCGGGAAACTGATCTTCGGAGGCCTCGGCCAGAACATCTTCAACCCCGCGCTCCTGGGCCGCGCCTTTCTCCAGGCGGCGTTCCCGGTGGCCATGACGACCTGGGCCCTGCCGGCGGGGGAGACGTGGTGGCAGCTCCGCGGCGACAACCTGGCCCTACCTCTCATGAGCCCCACCGTCCCGGACGCGCTCACCGGTGCCACGCCCCTTGGGCTGTTCAAGTTCGAACAGACGGCGACGCCGCTGTGGGATCTGGTGATTGGTTCCTCGAGCGGCTCGGTGGGCGAGACGTCCGGCGCCCTCATCCTCCTCTGCGGCGCCTACCTCGCGCTCCGGCAGTACCTCAACTGGCGGATCCCAGTCGGCGTGCTGGCCACGGTGGCGCTGATGGCGGCCGGGCTGCATGCGCTGGACGCCGAGCGATATGCCGGCCCCCTCGTCATGCTGTTCTCGGGCGGGCTCATGCTGGGCGCCGTCTACATGGCCACCGATCTCGTGACCTCCCCGGTGACGAACCGCGGCTGCTGGATCTTCGGGATCGGCATTGGGGTGCTCGTCGTGATCATCCGCGTGTGGGGCGGACTCGCCGAAGGGGTGATGTATGCGATTCTCCTCATGAACGCGCTGGTGCCCTTCATCAACCGGGCGACGCAGCCGCGACGCTTCGGAGCGCGCACCGCGCCGCACACGCCATGAGCGGCGACGCGCACCCGCACGGCACGAGCCCCGTCCCCCCGGGCGCGGCACCGCCGGGGCCGCCCCGGGACATCACGCCGCCCCGCCTGTTGGTGACGCTGGGCGGCGCCGGAGTCCTTGCCGGCCTCTTGATCGTCGTCGCGTACCAGAGCACGCAGCCCGCCATCCAGGCCCACAAGGCCGAGGTCCTGCGCGCGGCGATCCACGAAGTGCTCAAGGCGCCCGACCGGTACGACACGCTCTACGTGTACGACGGCGCGCTGCGGCGGCGCCTGCCGGACGGCGTGGGCCCGCAGGGACTCGAGACGGTCTACCATGGGTACCGCGGGACCACACCCGCGGGTTTCGCGATGGCCGCGGGGCAGCCCGGCTTCCAAGACATCGTGCGACTCATCTTCGGTTACGATCCGGCAACGCGCACGATCCTCGGCATGAAGGTGTTGGAGAGCAAGGAGACCCCCGGGCTCGGCGACAAGATCGAACGGGACACGGCATTCGTCCGGCAGTTCGACGGTGTGGCGCCGCCGCTGAGCGGTGTCAAGCGACGCGGCGGCAGCCGGGCGGCGGGCGAGATCGACATGATCACCGGGGCCACGATTTCGTCTCGGACCGTGATCGGGATCATCAACGCCACGCTCGAGCGCCTGGGACCGGCGCTCGAGCGCTACGACCGGGAGGCGCCGCGATGAGAGACACGACGGCGCAGGCCGACCTGCTCCGGGGCATCTGGCGCGAGAACCCCGTGCTCATTCAGATGTTGGGCCTCTGCCCCGCGCTGGCGGTCACCAATACGGTGGCCAACAGCCTCGCCATGGGTCTCGCCACGTTCTTCGTACTGGTGGGCTCGAGCCTACTCGTGTCCAGCCTCAGGCGGCTCATCCCGCACGAAGTGCGGATCTCCACGTACATCATGATCATCGCCACGTTCGTCACCGTGGCCGACATGGGCCTCGAAGCCGTCGCCCCGGACGTGCACAAAGCCCTCGGAGCCTTCGTCGCCCTCATCGTCGTCAACTGCATGATCCTCAGCCGACAGGAGGCCTTCGCGTCGAAGCGGCCGATCGGACGCTCGCTGCTGGACGCAGCCGGCACGGGAGTCGGATTCCTCGTGGCGCTGGTGATGATGGGTGGCGTCCGTGAAGTGCTCGGGAGCGGCTCGTTCCTCGGCTACCGGCTCTTCGGCGACGCGTTCGAGCCCTGGGTCATCATGATCCTCCCGCCCGGGGGGTTTCTCACGCTGGGGTTCCTCCTCCTGACCCTCAGCTGGGTACGGAGCCGACGGGCGCCCGAAAGCGGGGTGCGGGAGTGGCCGCACGGCGTCGCGTCCCGGAGGGCGGCCTGATGGGCAACCTGATCTGGATTCTCGTTTCCGCCATGGTCGTGAACAACTTCACGCTGGCGTTGTTCCTCGGCCTCTGCCCGTTCATGGGGGTGTCCGCCCGCGTCTCCACGGCGCTGCGGATGGGCGCCGCGAACATCTTCGTCATGACCCTCACCTCGGTGTGCGCCTGGGGCCTCAACACGTTCGTGCTTCCGTACGCTCCGTACCTGCGCCTCATCTCCTTCATCGTGGTGATCGCGTCGCTCGTGCAGGTGGTCGAGATGGTCATCAAGAAGGTGAGTCCGACGCTGTTCCGGCAGTTGGGCATCTTCCTGCCGCTCATCACGACGAATTGTGCCATCCTCGGCCTCGCCATCTTCCAGACGAACCGGGGGTACGATTTCCTCGAGGGGCTGTTCTTCGCGCTCGGCGCCGGCCTCGGGCTGACGCTCGCGCTCGTGCTCATGGCGTCCATTCGGGAGAACACGGAACTCGCCGACATCCCGTCGCTGGCGCGAGGCATGGCCCTGGTCCTGATCATCGCCGGCAGCCTCTCGCTGGCGTTCATGGGCTTTGCCGGTCTCCTGAGCGCCACATGACGCAACTCCTCGGCATCCTCGCCGTCGCGGCGCTGTTCGCGGTGTTCGGGCTCTGTCGCCGCGAGCGGGGCGACCACCACGAACACGCGCGCTGCGCGTGCGGCGTCCGCAGCGCGGGATGCCCGGCCTGCACGCCAGGCCACCCAACCTCGGAGTCGACCCATGAGTCACCGTGAGCCACCCGCGTCGTCCAGTCCCACGCGACGACAGATGATCATCTTGGGCATCGGCGCGTTCGCCGTGGCCGCCCTGCCGTTCGCGCGCCGCCGGCCTCGGCGGCTGATCCGCCGCGCGGTGCCGCTCATGGGAACCATCGCCGACGTCGCGGTCGTGCACCGCGACGCCCGGTTCGCCCATGGCGCGATCGACGCCGCGTTCGACGCGCTGCGGTGGGTGGAGCGGACGATGACCCGGTTCGACGACCGTTCCGACGTGGGCCGCGCGAACCTCCACGCCGCGACCGACGGCGTCGCGGTCACGGACGAGACGGCTCGCGTGGTCGAAGCGGCGCTCCGCTGGGCGGAGGCGAGCGAGGGCGCCTTCGACCCGTGTATCGGGACGGCGGTAGCCCTCTGGGACGTCGCGCACCGCCGGGAGCCACTGCACCCCTCCGTCACGACACGCCTCGCGGGACGCCGGCTCTACCGCCACGCCGACGTGCACGCGGAGGCCGGCCGTTCCGTCATCCGCTTCACGGACCCCGACGTCGCGCTCGATCTCGGGGGCATCGGCAAGGGCTACGGGGTGGACTGCGCCGTGGACGCCCTCAGGCGGTGGGGCATCACGCAGGCCCTCGTGAACGTGGGGGGCGACCTCCACGCGCTGGGCGACGCGGAGCACGGCGAGCCGTGGCGCATCGGCATCCGCGCTCCGGACGCCCCCGAGCGGATCGTCGATACGCTCGAGGCGAGCGACCAGGCGGTGGCGACGTCGGGGGACTATCTCCAGTACTTCACATACCGCGGGCGGCGCTACCACCACCTGCTCGACCCGGCCACGGCCGCCCCGCGGCTGGGCGGGCTCCGCAGCGTGACCGTGGTCGCCGAGCGGTGCCTGACGGCGGACGCCGCGGCCACGTCAGCTTTCCTCCTTCCGCCGGAGCGGGCGCGGCAGGTGCTCCGGGCGCGGGCGCCGGACGCGCGAATCGTCCATCGCATCTGAACCGATGTCCGCCGGTGGCGGTGGCGGCTACTGGCCGGACTCCACGCGCTTGATGGATGCGAGAAGCCGCTCGACGCCTGTCTGGAGCTCCAGCAGGCCGGCATGGCCGGGTGGGACCAGCCTGGCGTCGAGGTCCTGGACGACGTGCTGGCACAACTCCACCATGCGGCCCAGCCGATATTGGGCGACGATCGAGTCGTGGCCCGCCGGCGATCCCTCGGCTCCCGTGAGCGCCGCCCAGGTGTGGATCCGCACATCGTCCACCGCGGTCTTGAACGCCTCGAGGATCCGCCGCGGCACGGCTCCCTGGGCCAGGGCGCGCTCGATCGCCTCGAGATCTTGGCGCACCCGCTCGACCCGCGTCTTGAGATCAGCGTCCGCCATCGCCCGCCTCCGCCGTAGCCGGTCGCCCCGTCACCGACGCTCCGCCGGCACGATCACGCCGGGAACGCTCAGCTGCGCGAGCAGCGCGTTGAACGCCAGTACGTCCGTCTCGAGCAGCGCACGGAACCGCTCGCGCGGGCCCGCCCATCGCTCGAGGAGATCTCGAAGGCGGGCGTCCGCGCCCGGAGTCGGCCGGCCCTCGGCGCCTCCGAAGCGGTAGTTGTCCGGCCCCGTCACGTACTCGTAGAGCCCGAGGAACTGGCCGTCGAGCTTGGGCGGGAACCGCAGGGGGTCCTGGTTGCTCTGGTTTCGCGTCTGCGTGAGCTCGGTCTCGACGGCCGTCAGCGCCGTCGCGAGCGAGTCCGCGGCGGCACGGACCCTAACGCCGTAGGGCGCGCCCTCGACGCGCCGCGCGATGGCGGCGGCCTGCTCCCGCACGCCCCGGATCGCGCGGATCGCGTCGTAGATCCGGTCCAACGTGTCCCGCACCTGTACGGCGAGGGCGAACTGCGCCTCGAAGTCGTCCTGCGTGACGTCGGCGAGCCGGGGATCCGGGCGGACCTCCAGCGGCTGCGTGCGCACCGCACCCTCGGCGGTGAGCCGCGCCTGGTACGCCCCCGGCGGCGCGATCACGCCCCCGGCATAGCCCCACGCCACGAGGGAATCCGGCGTGTTCGGGCCGGGATAGGTGAGGTCCCACACGATACGGTGCATGCCGGCGCCGCTGGGGATGGTGTCGAGCTTCGCTCGCCGCGCGTCCGCCGAGTCGCTACTGAAGCGCCGCACGACGGCGCCGGACGCGTCGAGGATCTCGAGCGTCACCGGCGTCGACGCGGCGCGCGCCAGGTAGTAGGACACGAGCGCCGGCCCGGGCCGGGGTTGCGGCGAAAACTCCTCCGACGAACCCTCGGCGTTGACACGGAGGGCCGCGCGCGGCCGAAACAGATGCACCGCGGATCTCGCAACCTCCGCCGTGAGCTGCCGGAGCGGTGTGACGTCGTCCAGGATCCAGAACGAGCGCCCCTGGGTGGCGATCACGAGGTCGTCGTGGGCGGCGCGCATCCCCGTCACGGGCGTGATGGGCAGGTTCAGCTGGAGCGACTGCCAGGTGCGGCCGTCGTCGAACGAGGCGTACACGCCAAACTCCGTCCCCGCGTAGAGCAGGCCGCGGCGCTCGGGGTCCTCTCGCACGGTGCGCACGGGCACGTCGGCGGGTAGGCCGTTTCGCCCGTCGGTGAGCAACTCCCACGACCGTCCCCCGTCGTTCGTGCGGAAGATGTACGGCGCGAAGTCGTCCAGCCGGTAGCGCTGCACCGCGAGCACCACGCGGTCCGGCGCGTGCGCCGACACCTCGATCTCGTCGACCGTGCCGAGTGGCGGCATGCCGCGGGGCGTGACATCGGTCCAGGTCGCCCCGCCGTCGCGGGTGACGTGCACGCGCCCGTCGTCGCTTCCCGCCCAGAGCACGGCCGCGGCGTGCGGCGAAACGGCCAGGGAGAAGATCGTGTTGTAGATCTCGACGCCCGTGATGTCGTGGTTGATCGGTCCGCCGGCGTAGGCTTGATGCGCGGGGGTGTTGGTCGTGAGATCGGGGCTGATCGTCTCCCACGTCATGCCCATGTCGGTGCTGCGATGCACGAACTGCGACGCGTGGTACACCACAGCGGGGTCGTGCGGCGACACGACGATCGGCGACACCCATTGGAACCGGTGGCGGACATTCCGCGCCGCTTCGCCGACCTGCACCTCGGGATACAGCATGACGTTGCGGCGCTGGCCGAGCCGGCGGTCGGTCCGATCCAGCACGCCGCTGTAGCAGCCCGCGAAGACTATCTCCGGGTGATCGGGGTGCAGCCCGATGGGCCCCGTCTCGCACCCGCCCACATTGATCCAGTGTTCCTTGGGGTAGAGCGTGTTGCCGGACGACCAGGCCGGCACGGAGATGGTCGTGTTGTCCTGCTGCGCGCCGTACAACCGGTAGGGGAAGCCGTTGTCGACGATGACGTCGTACAACTCGGCCGTCGGTTGATTGTAGTACGTGCTCCAGCTCTTCCCGCCGTTCAACGTGACCTGGCCGCCGCCGTCATCGGCCACGATCATGATCGCCGGATCCTCGGGATGGATCCACAGGTCGTGGATGTCGCCATGCGGCACCTCGATCTGCTCGAAGGTCTTCCCGCCGTCCACCGAGCGGTAGAGCCGCGTATTCAACGCGTAGACCGTGTGCTCGTCCTTGGGGTCCGCGACCACGTGCGTGTAGTAGAACGCGCGCTGCCGCAGCTTGTTCTCTGCGTTGACGCGCGTCCACGTCTTGCCGGCGTCGTCGGAGCGGAACACGCCGCCCTCGGGCTCGGCCTCGACGATCGCCCAGACCCGGTCGGGGTTCGCCGGCGACACCGCGACGCCGACCTTCCCGACCAGCCCGGTGGGCAAACCGCCCGCGAGCTTGGTCCAGGTGTCGCCGCCGTCGGCGCTCTTGTAGACGCCGCCTTCGGGGCCGCCGCTGATGAGGGTCCACGGCTTGCGCTCTCCACGCCATATCCCGGCGTACAGCTCGCGCGGGTTCCGCGGGTTCATCGCGAGGCCCGAGGCGCCCGTGCTGTCGTTGAGGAAGAGCACCTTCTGCCACGTCTGCCCGCCGTCGCGCGAGCGGAAGATGCCGCGTTCCGGGTTCTTGCCGAACGGGTGGCCCAAGGCCGCGACATAGACGAGATCGGCGTTGCCGGGGTGGACCGCGATGTGGCCGATCTGCCCGGCGTCCCGCAGTCCCATGAAGCGCCACGTCTTCCCGCCGTCCACCGATCGGTACATGCCGCGCCCGGTCGAGGTGTTGCCTCGGATATCCAACGACCCGGTGCCGACATAGATCACGTTGGGGTCGGACGGCGCCACCGCGACCGCCCCGATGGAGCCGCCGAACACGCCGTCCGAGATGTTCGTCCAGTGCTGGCCGGCGTCGGTGCTCTTCCACACGCCGCCGCCCGTCGTCCCCATGATGAACGTGTGGATGCCGCCCGCCACGCCCGTGACCGCGGACGAGCGGCCGCCGCGGTAGGGGCCCACCATCCGCCAGGTCATGCCGGCATAGAGCGCGGTGTCGACGGCCGCCGCGGCCGACCCACGTCGTTGGGCGAGCAGCGGGGCGGCGGTGGCGACGAGGAGCAACGAAACGAGCGCGGCACGGCCCATGGTGCGACCCGACTCCTACCTGATGGTGATTCGATTGTGGGGAACGGAGAGACAGTGTGAGATAGCGGGGCGGCACGGGCCGCGCCAGGGGGCGCCGTGCTACACGCCGTACGCCTCGTTGGCGCAGGTGACGCGCTCGGCGGCGACCGGCTCGAAGCGCTGCCGTCGGCGATCCACGCGAAAGGCGACCCGGATGTTCCGGAGCGTCGCGGCATTCTGCATGCGGACGACGGCGGCGACCGCCGCATCGGGCGTCCCGTCCAGACGGCACACGCCGAGGAGGAACCGCTCGTCCGTCGCCAGCGGGGGGACCATAACGACGTCTCGTTCCTCGACGGCCGGGGTGCCGGTCAGCGCGGCCAGCACCCGGCGCTCCAGCCGAAGCGTCGCGTTGCCCTCGCAGGCGAACGCGCTGACGACTACGTCTGGCGGCAACCGATGCGTGCCGAGCGCACGGCACGGCGGCGCGTGGGCCGCGACGCCGCCGCCGTTCGCCGCGGTCGCCGCCACGGCTCCGCACCGCCAGGTAGCCGGGGTCTTCGCGTATCCCATGCGGGGCAGGATTACGCTGGCCCCCAACCCGAGTCCCCACACCACCGCGACGAGCGACAGGATGTGCGCCACCGCGACCTGCCGCTCCCACGTCGCGAGCCCGGCCCACACCCCGGCCACGATCAGCGTGGTCACGCCGACGAGATAGAAGAAGAGACCGAAACCACAGGCGTGGCGGTACGGCCACAGGGGCAGCGCGATCGCGAGGAGGACCGCGAGCCCGACCCGGGTCCACGGGCCGATGCGTGGGATGGTGCGCGGACGAGCGATGCCCGGGCGTGTGACGGTCGACGAGGGGCGAGGCGTCGTGGCGGATGCGCTGGCGGGCCGCGAGTCCTCGGGGAGGTGGAGCTTCTTGAGCAGCCGGTTCACCATGGCTGCCTGCTCCTTGCGCTCCCGGTCCTTTGGATCGGCACTGCTCACGTAGAGGCCTCCCGCGCCGCCGCGCGGCGCACGACCGATGGCATGTCCTGGCGTCGGAGGATGGGTCCCAAAGTGGGCGCCAAGCGCCGGGTCGGGCCGTGTCGAACGTCACGTTGGCGGCGAACGCGGGCCTCGGGGAAACGCCTCGCGGCGCCGGAGCGTGAAGACGCCCCGCGGCCGGCGCCGGCCGCGGGATGCAGCCCCGCCGCCATCGTGCAATATTCCGCTGAGACCGACGGGAGCGGGTACATGTTCGAGCGGATCGTCATTCCGGTGGATCTCACCGATCAGCATCGCGCGGCCGTGGAAATGGCGCGAGATCTCGCCCGCACGCACGGGAGCACCCTCACGCTCCTGCACGTGATCGAGACCCTCGACGTCCCGTTCGATGAGCTCAAGGACTTCTACGAGCGGTTGGAGGAGCAGGCCCGCGAGGGGCTCGCCCGGCTCGCACGGCCGCTCACGGGGGCTGGGGTGGACGTCGAACAGGTGGTGCGCTACGGCAAGCGCGCGCGGGAGATCGTCGGCTTCGTCGAGGAGCAGGGAGCCGACCTCGTCGTGATCGGCTCCCATCGGCCCGATCCCGAGCACCCGCAGCGGACGCTCCTGACGATCAGTCACCAGGTGGCGATCTTCGCGCCCTGTCCCGTGCTCGTCGTCAAGGGGCCCTAGTCCGGCGTCCCGGACGCTCGTGGACGACAAAAAAACGGGCGGCCCGCGCACCCCGATCGGAGTGGCGGGCCGCCCTACGCACTGGCTACCCGGAGCCAGGGGATTGACTCCCACTGTTCTTCTTCCTGCCGCCGCCGCCTGGGCTGATGCGCCCGCGGTAGGGCTGGTCAGGAGCTCCGGCTTCCATCCCCAAGCGGCCTGGCCGGGCCGCAAGGTTCGCCGGTGCGGGCGCTGCGAGTCGGTCGAGTCGCGGATCGACCTC
>JBFJHJ010000034.1:0-33144 GCA_041613315.1 Gemmatimonadales bacterium | reverse complement strand
TCCACTTCGGTGGGCGACCGATCGAGCTGCACTATCTGGGGCGGAGCCACAGCGACAACATGGTCGTCACGTATCTGCCGGTTGAGCGAATCGCGTTCGCGGTGGATTTCGTGTCGAACGACAGGGTGGGGTATCGCGACCTGCCGGACTACCACTTTCCTGAGTTCTTTACCGCGCTCGAGCGGCTGCTCGAGATTCCGTTCCAGCGGATCGTCTTCGGCCACGGGCCGTCGGGGGACCGTGCCGCGATCGAGCGGCAGATCGCCTATTACCGCGATCTTCGCGCGGCGGTGCAGCGCGCGGTGGACGCGGGGTGGACGGAAGACGAAGCGGCGGAGCGGGTGCGGCTCCCGGCCTACGCGGGGTGGGGGCAGTACGAGGCGTGGTTCCCGCTCAACGTGCGGGCGATCTATCGGTGGCTCGCGAAGGAAGGGTAGCGCATCGCCCGGTCGGCCGATGCCCGACGACGGGGGCCGGAGCGAGGCTCCGGCCCCCGTGAGCCGTGGGGTTCAGGGATTCGCTACCGCGAGATCGTCCTGAAGTTGAGGTCGTCGGCGGGCCCCGCGGTCGTGTTGCAGCTGAACGCATTCCCTCCGGCATACGGGTCGTCCTGGCTTCCCATCCAGGTCAGGATCGTTCCCGCTTGCTCACCTTCCGGGGCGGGACTCAGCCACTCGATCACCAGCGGATTTCCCGTCGTTACCGTCACGTCGGGCGAGAACTCGAACCGCACCAGGATCTGCTCCCCGGTCGCTCGGGGTCCCGACACCAACGTCGCGGCTGAGGCCAGGATGGTGCCGGTGGGGCTCTCGTCCCGGATATTGATATCCGTGGTCGTCCCCTCGATGGGGAAACTCCCGCCGGCCCGAAGGCGGAGCTCCACCGCCACCAGCGGAGAGCGCGCCGGTGTGAAGCTCTGGTACAGCGATGTCCCGGAAACGCCGCAGCCGAAGCTGGTGCCGGTCGCCGGATCGTTGCTCTGATCCACCGGGAGGACCGTGTAGTCGTCCGTGGTCTCGTTGTTGGTCTCGTTCGCCTCCCCCACGTCGTTGTCGACGTCGGCCACGGCCGTATTCCGGTAGTTCTGCGCGATCAACGTTGCTTGCCGCTGCACGGTGAAGGACTGCTCCACCGCGAGCGCCGGCACGGCGAACTGGGTCTCCGGGGCGCCGGGCGTCTCGCCACCGATCCGAAACTCCAGCGTCGAGGGCCGGGCGGGTCCCGGGCCCGCGTTCGTGACGACCGCGGTGAACGTGATCAGGTCCTCGGAGTGCGGGTTCGCCGGATCGTGAGTGAGGCTCTCCACGATGAGGTCGGGCGCCAAGGTGACCGTGTACGCGTCCGTCGCCGTGTTGTTGTCCTCGTTCGTTTCCACCACCTCTTCATTGAAGTCCGCAAAGGCGGTGTTGATGTAGTCGCCTGCCGCCAGCTGGAGGGTCCGCTGGCGGCGCAGCGAAACACTCTCGCCCGGTTGGAGCGACTTGGGGAAGAACGACGTCGACTCGATGAGATCGCCCGGCGTGCCCTCGGCGTCCCGGTTCACCTGCACGACGACCACGAACGGTCCGGACGGCCCCGTGCCGATGTTCGTCACGACGGCCGTGTACTCGATCAAGTCCGCCGCGTTGGGATTTACCGGCAGGTGCGTCAGGCTCTCGATGATCAGATCCGCCCCTCCCGCCGTCGCCGTGAACGTGACGGGGCTGCCGTCCGCCGGCGCCGACGCGACCACGGTCTGGTCGCCGGCCACGTCGCCCAGCGTCCAGCGGGCGCTCGCGATGCCCTCGGCGTCCGTCGTTACCGTGATCTCCGCCGCTAGTGCGTCCTCGCTGCCCGGCGCCCTCAGGCCACCACCGCCGCCAGTCACGCTGAACGTCACGAGGGCCCCGCCGAGGGGTGCCGTGGCGGGGTGCGTGCCCTGGACGAGCACCGACAGGTTCCCTTCCAGCGTGCCGTTGATCGGTCCCGACTGGCCGTCACCGCCGTTCAGGCTCATGGTCGCCGGTCGAAGCCACCCGATGCGGCTGAACGATCCCGTGAGGCCGCCCAGCCCGTTGTCGCCGGCCACGAGCGGCGGAGGGCTGAACCATGGGCCCACGTGCCGCTGCACGGCGCGCCAGCCGGTGCCGGCCAGGTCGCGTAGCCAGCGCGGCGCCAGTCCCCCGATCGGCTCGCCGCCGTTGAAGCCGACGCAGTCGAGAAACGTTTCCGCGACACTCGGCAGGGCCACCGGGGTTTCGTCCGCTTCGGGATCGAACTTGTAGAGCTGCAGGTTCACCTGATCCGCGCTTTCCGGTACCAGGCAGACGCCGACGATCACGTTGACGTTGAATTGGTCGAGTCCGCTGTTCTGTACCTCGCGCAGGTCGGGATCGGTGTCGTACCGGTAACAGCCCTCGAACTGCTGGAAATCGGTCGGTAGGCAGGGGCCTTCCGCGGTGTTCACCCGCGCGATGATGATCGTGACGTCGTTGTCCAGCGCGCCGGCGGGGATCTCGACGCCTGCAAACTTCTCGGGCGTCGTGACCGTACCGCCGCCCGCCCCCACGACCTGCTCGACACAGTCGTTATTGAAGCAGCCTGCGGTGTACACTCCGAACTCGGGGCGGAACTTGATCGGCAGCGTCCGGCCGTCCACCAGCCCGATCACCGTCCCGTCGGTCAGGTTCTTCAGCTCCTTACCGCTGCTCACGGGCTGCACGTCGGCGTACCCCCACACCTGGTCGTCGGCGGCGCCGATCACCTGGATGCGGTACTGCGCGCCCACCGTCAGGTTGAACCGGTCGGTATGCCAGTTCACGTGATAATGCTCGTCCGTGACGCTCACTCGGATCGTCTCCCCCCCGGGACCGGTGGTTCTGGTGAACCGGATCGGGAAACCGGCGTCCTGCGAGGCGGCGCAGGCGCTGCCGTCGAGCTTACAGATCTCGACGGTGGGGGACAGCGTCCCGTTGAACCCGCCCGGGTCGAAGTCCGGGTGGCCGCTCGGGTTCTTCACCATCGGCGGTAGGAAGAAGAAGTTGGGGTTGCCGCCCGCTTGGGCGCCGTCCGAGATGGACGGGAGCGGCGGGTCCACCAGGGGCTCGGTGGGTACCTGCTGGTCCTGGCAGCCGACCAGCAGCAGCACCGAGACGGAAAGCAATATGGGGCGCTTCATAGTGCCTCTCCGGATCGCGATGGCTCAGGGTCTCGGAGCCGCGAGCGCTCTAGAGGGAAGCTCGCGGCGGGCTGGTGATGTACGTCACAATTGCGCGGCGCGCAAGATGGGGACGCGGATCCCCGCTGGGCGCTCCACGTAAGTCGATCTACGGTAAATGGTTAGCTGCTGTCCCGTGCGGAGCCGGCCGACCGCTACGAGGCGAGGAGCGTCCGGAACTCCGGACGGTCGCGCAGGTCTCGCCACCACCAGTGCACGTCGCCGCCGCGCTGGAACGCGTGTCCCGGGTTGCCGGCCACATAGCGTTTCAGCAGCTGGATCGCCTCGTCGCGCTCGCCGAGGATCGTGCGCACGAAGGCCTCGATGACCACCAATTCGCCGAGCGGGTCGACGTCGTGGCCGCCGCGGGCCCGGATCGCGACCCGGCGGGCGCTATCAGCGAGCCCCGCGCGGGCGAGCACGGCGGCGACCGCCATCTCGGCGCGATGGTGTTGGGCTGCCCGTCGCTCCTCGGGGGTGAGCGAGTCGACCGCGGCCAGCCAGCGCCATGCGGCGGCGATTTCGGGGGCGCCCTCCGCCGCCGTCATGAGCCAGATGTGGCAGTCCGCGAACCGGAAGTCGCCGGGGAAGCGCCGGCGCCCTTCGGCGCAGGCTTCGCGGGCCTGGGTGAACTGCGCGAGGTCGTACGACGCGAAGAAGCGGCGCGCCAGGACGTCGTTCGCCACCGCGAGGTACGCATCCTCCTCGTAGGCGCGGCGCGCGGCCAGCGCCGCGCCCGCCAGGTCCTTGGTTTGATAGTAGAGGTGGCTCAGCGTACTGTGCGCGCTCGCGAGGGACGGATCGAGCTCCACCGCGTGCTCCAGGTCCTGTTTCGCCGTTTGCAGGAGCCGGTCGCGCTCGCGCGGGTCGGGCGTCACGCCCAGCAGCCAGTGGTAATACCGCAGCGTCCCCCGCAGCTCGAGGGCCTGCGGGTCGTTCGGGGCTCGCTCCAACGCGCGGGCGGTGTGCGCGAGCGCCGTCTGGATCCGGTTTACGGCGCCGTGCGCGTCGTGTTGCAGCAGCCTGGCGATGCGGTACGCGATTTGTCCCCGGAGGAGCGGCGGCTCCGCCCAGCGCGGGTCCGCGCTCTCGGCCGCCGCCAGCAGCGTGTCGGCCTGCTGAAACGCCGCCATGGCCGCATGGCCGTCGTGGTGCGCCAGCCGGTCCTCGGCGCCTTTGCGGGCCCGCTCGGCCCGCTGCACCAGGACCCATGCGTCGGCGTTCGTCGTCCCCGCCCGGCGCTCGCGCAAGCGAATCTCCTCGCCCAGCCGGGCCCGCAGGAAGCGCGACAGATCGCGGGCGGTCGAGTCGCGCACGGCCAAGAGGTCGGCCCGCGGCAAGACGAAGCTCGCCCGCTCAAAGTCCGCACCGCTAGCCCCATCGATGAGCCGCGTGGTCACCCGCAGCCGGTCGGCACCGACGGGCTCGACGCTGCCCGCGACGATCGTCCCCGCCTCGAGGGCCCGCGCCACGCTGTCGCGCGACACCGCCGCGTCGCGGAACGCGGCCACGCCGTTGCGCGAGATGACGCGCAGCTCCCGCACCTGGGCCAGCTGATCGATCAGCCCTTCGGTGAGCCCGTCCGCGACGTGCTGGAGCGCGCGGTTTGGGCTCAGGTCGTCGAAGTAGAGCACCGCGATGCGGCGCGGGTCGAGACTGCTGGGGGCCGTCGCCCCGCCGCCGCCGCCCAGCTGCCACACGGCGACACCGCCCGCCAGCGCGGCAACAATGGCGCCGGCCGTGAGGAGCGTCTGGCGCGAAAGCGGGCGGGCGCGTCGACGACCCCCACGCGTCGCCTCGGGCGATGGGCGCCGGTGCACCGCGGTCGTCGTGTCCACGTTCGTGAGCGCGTCCACGAAGTCCGCGGCCGTGTGGAACCGGTCGGCCGGCGCCTTGGCCAGCGCAGCCAGAATGACGTCCTCGAGGTCGTCGGGGATCGTCTGGCGCATGATGTGCGGCGGCGGGACCTGGTCCAGCGAGTGCCGCGCCATGATCGCCTGCGGGGTGGGGCCCGTGAACGGGATCTGCCCGACGATCATCTCGTACAGCACGCACCCCAGGCTGTAGATGTCGCTCCTCGCGTCGAGCTGCGCCTCGCCGGCCGCCTGCTCGGGGCTCATGTACGCCGGTGTGCCGACGGCCATCCCGGTCTGCGTCAGCTTCTCACCCCCGGCTTCGCTGATCGCCCGCGCGATGCCGAAATCCGCCAGCACGGCGTGGCCGCCGGACAGCATGATGTTGGACGGCTTGATGTCCCGATGCACCAGGCCGTAGCTGTGGGCGAGGCTCAGCCCCTCGGCCACCTCGCGCGCGATCTGCACCGATTGCGTGATAGAAAGCTGCTTCTCCCGCTCGAGGAGGTCCGCCAGGGTCTCCCCCTCGACGTACGGCATGACGTAGTAGAGGAAGCCCTCCGCCTCACCGGAGTCGTAGAGCGGCAGGATGTGCGGATGGCTGAGACGCGCCGTGACCTGGATCTCGCGGAGGAACCGGTCGGCACCGATCGACGCTGCGAGCTCGGGGCGCAGCACTTTGATCGCGACGAGCCGGTCGTGCTTGAGGTCGCGGGCGAGGTAGACCGTCGCCATGCCGCCCCGGCCCAACTCGCGGACGAGCGTGTAACGCTCGCTCAGCGCGGCGGTCAGCCGCTCGACATGCTCCGTCACGTCGCAGCTCCCCGGGGTTGGTGGCGAATAGAATAGACCGTCCGCGCGCCGGAGGCCAGGGAGTCCTCGGAGGCGGCCCGCCCGCCGCGGCGGGGGCGGTCTCGCGTCGGCCCCATCGGGCGCCGCATATTGAGGTCATGGCGCGATTCGACATCATCACGTTCGACTGCTACGGCACGCTGATCGACTGGGAAACGGGTATCAGCGAGGCGTTCATCCGGGAAGCGAAGAAAGACGGGGTCGCGCTCGAGCGTGAGGCCGTCCTCGAGGCGCATGCGGCGATCGAACCCGAGGTGCAGTCGGCGCTCTACATGCCCTACCGCGATGTGCTCCGGGAGGTGGCGATGCGCGTGGGCGAGCGGCTGGGCTGGGAAGTGAACGGCCGCCGGGCCGCGTTCCTCCCCGAGAGCGTGCCGGACTGGTTGCCCTTCCCGGACACCGTTCCCGCGCTCCGCGAGCTCGAGCGACTGCGCCTGCGGTTGGGGATCCTCTCGAACATCGACGACGATCTCCTGGCGGCGACGCGCCGGCACTTCGCGGTGCGGTTCGACGTGCTGGTGACGGCCGAGCAGGTGATGTCGTACAAGCCGGCGCAGGGGCACTTCACCAAGGCCCGGGAGCGGATCGGCCCCGGCCGGTGGCTCCACGTCGCGCAGAGCTACTTCCACGACGTGCAACCGGCGGCAGCCCTCGGGATCCCGGTGGTGTGGGTGAACCGCAAGGGCGAAGCGCCGACCGCGGACGCCCGTCCGACCCTCGAGGTCTCCAACCTCACCGAGCTGGTGGACTGGTTGCGGAGCATGGCGTAGCCGGGCCGGCCCCTCCGTGACGCGAACGCCCGCGACGGTCATACGCCGCCGAGCCACGGCGAGGGATCGTGCCTGACGGCCTCGTGCGCTGTCCCTGGGCCCTCGCCAACGACCGGATGGTCCGCTACCACGACACCGAGTGGGGCGTTCCGCTGCACGACGACCGCGCGCTGTTCGAGTTTCTGGTGCTGGACGCGTTCCAGGCCGGGCTGAGCTGGGCGATCGTGCTCGACAAGCGGGAGCGCTTCCGGCGGGCGTTCGCCGGCTTCGATCCCGCGCGGGTCGCCCGGTTCAACCGGCGTAGCGTCGAGCGCCTCGTGGCCGACGCCGGCATCATCCGCAATCGCCAGACGATCGTCGCGACGATCGCGAACGCGCGGGCGTTTCTCGCCGTGCAGGAGGCCGAGGGATCGTTTGACGCGTTTATCTGGCCGTTCGTGGGCGGCCGGCCGCGGCAGAACCGCTGGCGCACGCAGCGCCGGCTCCCGGCACGCACCGCGGAGTCCGACGCGATGAGCGCGGCGCTCAAGGCGCAGGGCTTCGCGTTCGTGGGGTCCACCATCTGCTACGCGTTCATGCAGGCGGCGGGCATGGTCAACGATCACATCGTGCCGTGCTTCCGGCACGAGGTTGTGCGCCGGCTGGGCTCCTGAGCGGCCCAGCCGGTTGTGAGGTGCCTCACCCCGTAAATCCCTGTCAAACTTTATCTTGGGGCGCTCGAAAGGTGGCGTGCACGGCATGAGCGCCCTGCTGATAATTGCCGGTCTGACTGCAATCGCGGCCACCGCCTGGGCGGTGTGGCTGACGCTTCGGCACCCCGGGGTTCCCTGGGTGCCTGGGCGTGCGGCCACCACCGCAGACGGCGACACCCCCCCCTACCTCGGCCAGCTGTTCGACCGCTTCCCGGACGCCGTGGCGCTCCTCGACGAGGAGGACCGGGTCGTCCGGGTCAACCCGGCGTTTACCACGCTCTTCGGGTACGGCCAGAAAGAGTCGGTGGGACGGCGGGTGAACGATCTCATCGTCCCGAGGGACCTGACGAGTGAGGGGCGGACGCTCAGCCGCGAACTGGCGGAAGGCCGGGAAGTGGATGTCGAGACCGTCCGCCGCCGCAAAGACGGGAGCCGGGTGGAAGTGTCGGTGCTCGGCATTCCGGTGCGGACGGCGTCGGGGAAGACGGCGGTGTACGGCCTGTACCGCGAGATCACGGAGGCCAAAAGGTCGGCGCGCGCGGTCCGGCAGCTCTTGAAGGCCGTCGAGACGATGCAGATCGGCGTGACGATCACCGATCTCGACGGGAAGATCACCTACACGAACGGCCCGGCCGCGCAGATGCACGGCTGGACGCCGGAGGAGCTGATTGACAAGGACGTGAGCGTCCTGGCGCCGCCGGGCGAGCGCAAGCCGATGAGCCGGGACGAGATCCGGCAGCTCAGGAGCTGGCGGCGCGAGGTCACGAACGTGCGCAAGGACGGGGCGCGGTTGCCGGTGGCCCTGATATCCGACGTCGTGCGCGACGAGGCCGGCGAGCCCGTCGCCCTCGTCACGACCAGTGAGGACATCAGCGATCGCCGCCGGCGCGACGCGCAGCTTCGCGAGAGCGAAGAGCGCTACGCGCTCGCGGTGCGCGGCGCCAACGACGCGTTGTGGGACTGGAACTTGACCACGAACGCGCTCTACCTGTCTCCGCGCTGGATGGAGATGCTGGGCTGTGGCGGCGAAACGGCGAGTGGGGCGCCGGATGCGTGGTTCGGCCGGGTGCACCCCGACGACCTGGAGCAGCTCGAGATCGACATCGCGGCCCATCTCCAGGGGCTCTCGCCGCACCTCCAGTGCGAGTTCCGGGTGAAGGGGAAAGACGAGAGGGACTGCTGGATCTTGTGCCGGGGGATCGCCGTCCGGGACGAGCAGGGTCAGGCGACCCGTCTCGCGGGGTCGATGACCGACATCACGGAGCGCAAGAAGGCGGAGGAGCAGCTCCACAAAGACGCGTTCTTCGACGGGCTCACCGGTCTGCCGAATCGCGCGCTGTTCTCCAGCCTGCTCAACCGCTCGATCGGCCGGGCGAAGCGCAGCGATCACCGCCGCTATGCCGTGCTCTTCCTCGACCTCGACCGGTTCAAGGTGGTGAACGACAGCCTCGGCCACGCGGCGGGCGACACGCTCCTGATCGCGCTGGCGCGGCGGTTGGAGTCGTGCCTGCGGCCCGGCGACTCGGTGGCGCGGCTCGGCGGGGACGAGTTCACGGTGTTGCTCGACGACATCGCCGATGCCAGCGACGCCACCCGGGTGGCGGACCGGATCGAGCACGAGTTGCAGAACCCGTTCGAGGTGGACGGCCAGGAGGTCTACACCTCCGCGAGCATCGGCATCGCGTTCGGCGATCTGCGCTACAAGCGGGCGGACGAGGTGATTCGGGATGCGGACCTGGCGATGTATCGCGCGAAGAGCGCGGGCCGGGGCCGCTACGAGGTGTTCGATCCGGAGATGCACCAGCAGGCGCTGACGCTGCTCAAGCTGGAGACCGATCTGCGACGCGCGGTCGAGCGCAACGAGTTCCGCATCTACTACCAGCCGATCCAGTCCCTCGAGACCGGGCGGATCTCGGGCTTCGAAGCGCTCGTCCGGTGGCAGCACCCGGAGCGCGGCCTGCTCCAGCCGCACGACTTCGTCCCGGTGGCGGAAGAGACGGGCCTGATCCTCCCCCTCGGGTGGTGGGTGCTGCGCGGGGCCTGCCGGCAGCTCAAGGAGTGGCAGACGCGCTACCCTGCTGATCCGCCGCTCACGGTGAGCGTCAACATGTCGCCACGGCAGTTCCAGCAGCCGGACCTGGTGGCGGAGCTCTTAACGGTCTTGGACGAGACGGAGCTGGACCCGCGGACGCTCAAGCTGGAGATCACGGAGAACTCGCTGATGGAGTCGGCCGAGGCGAACGTGAGTCTGATCGGCCAGCTCGCCGCGGCGGGCATCCAGGTGCTGATCGACGATTTCGGGACGGGCTATTCGTCCCTCAGCTACCTGCACCAGTTCAACGTGGACACGCTCAAGATCGACCGGTCCTTCGTGATGAGCCTCGCGGACGGCGACGAGAACGTGGAGATCGTCCGCACCATCGTGACGCTGGCGCGGGCTCTCGGCATGAACGTGATCGCCGAAGGGGTCGAGACCGTGGACCAGCACCGCTACCTGCACGAGCTGCACTGCGAAGAAGGACAGGGCTTTCTGTTCTCGGAGCCGGTGGACCGCGAGGCGGTCGAGCGGTTGCTCGACACGCGGCGGGACGGGAAAGACCGGCCGGCGCCGTAGGGTAGGAGCGCGGGGCACTCCGGCGATGGCGCTCGACGCAAGAGCGCGCGCCCGTCGTGCCCCTTCTCGACGCCTCGGCACGCGCACACCCGTGTCCGTCAGGACTCGACGAACGCCTCCAAGCCGCCGTGCCCCTTCACGAACCGTCCGGCACCCGGTCGCTCAGGTCGTCACTCAGGCTGCTCGCCGCCGGGGGCAGGCTCGTCCCGCACCGTCCGTATCACGGTGAGCAGCTGGTCGGGCGAGAACGGCTTGGGCAGCATCTGGAGCGCGCCCGCGGCGCCCAGCACCTCGACCACGGCGGGCATGCGCACGTCCATGGCGCCCGACATGGCGACGATACGTGCCGCGGGGTACTCGCGCAGGAGCTCCACAATGAGCTCGATGCCGCTCTTCCCCGGCATCATCAGGTCGGTGAGCACCACGTCGGCCGGTGCCGCCCGATACCGCTGGAGGCCCTCCTCCCCGTCCGCGGCCTCGGCGACGTGATACCCGTTCTCCTCGAGGGTGCGCCGGAGTGCCTGCCGCACGAACTCGTTATCCTCGATGACGAGGACCGTCGGGCGGGGGCGCTCGCTCACGAGCGGTCCTCGCGAGCGGCGATATTAAGGCTGGCCTTGGCCCCGATCGCCACGGTGACCTGTCTGGCCGTCGCTGGCCGCGGCGCCAAGAGGAACAGGGCGGCGCAAGAGCTGACGATGAATCGCGTCATGCGTGCACCTCCGGTCGGGCGGCTTCGTTTGCGGCTGAGCGTGAGGGTCTAGGGCGGTGTCGCGGGTCCAGCGTGTAGCGCGGGGAGTCAAGTGGGCGACATGTGCCGGACCGCGCCGGTCAACTCACTCCATCGCGCAGGGATGCGGCATGCGCCGCACCGCGCGGTCCACAGGGGTGTGGTATCGTTGGGGAGTGGGGAGAAATGGTCGTCGCCCCGGATCAAACGGTGCGTGTAGCGCATGCCCCCAAGGGGAATCGAACCCCTATTCCCACCTTGAAAGAGTGGTGTCCTAGCCGTTAGACGATGGGGGCGGGACGCAGGCGGGCGAACGCGACGCGCATAGCGGTAACGGGATTCGAACCCGTGTTTCGGCCTTGAGAGGGCCGCGTCCTAGTCCCCTAGACGATACCGCCACTGAGCCAGACCCTGGCCGGCCGAGAATATCGCAGGTTCCCAATCGGAGAGCAACCCGCGCTCCAGGAGCGTCAGCCGTCGGCAGTCCGGCCGGACCCGACCCCGTTCGGGCGCTAGAGTGCGACGACCCAGGACAGGCCCATCCACACGTGTCGCCCGGCGCCGTCCACGCCGCTCGCATGCGCGCGATACAACGCATCCGTGATGTTCTCGAAGCCGAGCGACAGCTCCACCTGGCGTGCGAGGGTCACGCCGGCCCGGAGGCCGTGAACGGCATAGCCGGGCGTTCCGCCGGGCGGGATCCGAGGATCGCGAAGATCCCGGCTGCCCAGGCGCTGCTGGCTCCCCGCCCAGCGCAACAGATACTCGACCCACAGGCCACGCGCGGGACCGTGCCAGCGCACGCCCACCTGGCCGCCCACCGGCGGGATCTTGGCCATCGGCTGTTCCGCTCCGGGCACGATCTCCTGTGCGCCGTACGTATAGAAGACGCTGGCCCGCGCGATGATGGGGCCCATGCTCTGTTGCGCGTCGGCTTCCACGCCGCGGAGACGGGCCGTGCCCACGTTCAGGCTCTGGAACACGCGCTCGCCGTCGTAGAGGGTGTCGCCGGCGAAGCTGCCGGGCACGCGGTCGATGAAGTCATCGATCGTGGCGTGGTACACCGTCACGTCGTAGGCTCCCCGCGGAGGCGTGAACCGCAGCGAGACCTCGGCGCTCAACGAGCGCTCGGGGCGCGCGTCCGGGTTGGGCAGGGACGTGCCCCCGGGCACGGGGCCCACGCGGGTGAGGTCGTACAGATTGGGCGCGCGGAAGCCCTCGGCCACGCGAACCGCCACGCGCCACCGCCGGAGGGGCGCGAGGACGACGGCCACCTGGCCTGTCACGTCCGTGCTCGTATTCACCACGGCCCCGCCGAACGCCGCGCCCACGTCCGCCTCGTTGCGGAACCGACTCCAGCGCGCTCCGGCGGACAGTCGCACGGTTGGCAGGAGCGGCGCTTCGGCCGCGAGGAAGAATCCGAGGCGATCGGCGGTGGCGCCGTCGGGGAAATTGCCGGTCGGGAGGAGCTCGCCCGACGCGGAGAGGCGCATGATGGCGGTGCTGGCGGCGCTCACGGTGTGCACTTCCTGCCCGTGACTGTCGAGGCGGTCATGGTAGTACTCGCCGCCCCAGGTGAGCCGGATGGTGCGCCTGCCCGCGGGGAGCGCCGACGTGCCCACGAGGCTCGCGCCGGGCGTATAGACGTCGTCACGCCAGCGCTCGCGCACCGTGTCAGGGAGCCCCGAGCTCAAGAGCCGGACGCGGTCGCGGCCCTCCCGCTGCACCGCCAGGCTGACCGTGCCCTCGAGCCGCGCCACCGCGCCCGACCGGGGGGTCGCGGTGTAACGCAGGAAGGCGAGCTGGCGCGTCTGCGGGTCGAAGGTATGCTCCGCATCGGGGCCGGGGGTCGGCGCGCGAAACGTGACGTAGCGGTCGTACCGTGGGACGCCGTCCATCTCGAAATGCTGGACGACGGCGCGCAGCTCATGTCGGGCGCCCGGGTGGTAGCTGAGGTCCGCATCGCCGCCTCGGGCTTCGAACCCCGTCGGGCGCTGCGGCCCGAGGCCGCCGCCGGCCCGGAGGTCGCCGACCGACAGGAGGGTGCCACCGGCGGCCACGCGCCAGCGCGCCCCCATGGCGCCTGCGGAGACACGGCCTCGGACCCCGCGGTCGGCCGAGGACGCCGAGAAGGCCGTCCGTACGCTCTTCGCGGCGCCGTCCATGGGGTGGGAGCGGGTGATGAGGTTCACGACGCCCCCCTGCGCGTCGGAACCGTAGAGCACCGAGGCCGGTCCGCGGATCACTTCGATCCGCTCGATGGTTTCGGGGTCGACGGTGGCGAGGTATTGCCCGGGGCCGTCCCGGTAGGTCCCGTTGTTCATCGGGATCCCGTCGACCAGCAGCAACACTTGATTGCCGACCAGGCCCCGCAAGATGACGGCGCCCTGACCCGCGGAGGTCTGCTGGACGTGCACGCCCGCGGCGTCCCGCAAGAGGTCGGCCGCGAGCACGCCGGCCGCGCGGCCGCTCAGGGTCGGCTGAATCAGGACCAGCGCCTCCGGCTGCTCGCGGCGCGCGGCCGCGGCGGACCGCGTGGCCGTCACCGTGACTTCCGAGAGACGGAAGACGGTGTCGGGAATCACGGTGTCCTGTTGGATAGTCGCGGCCGCGGCGGACAGCGCCAGGGCGGTGCTGACGAGCGTCATCGCGTACAAAGGTACCCCCATCGCTCCGAAAGTTCCGCCGGTGTACCTTGCGAAGAGGCGGTGCGACGCGGGGTCGCACGCACGACGGTGGGAGCGTCTGCGCGAACGGAGGGAGCATGAACCAATTGGTTCGTCGGCTGATCGGAACCAGCGGCGTCGTCATGGTGCTGGCGGCATGCAGTCTCGGCGGCGGGGGGGCTGACGACGAGTTCGCGCCCGAGCCGGCGCAAGAGATCATGCTGGAGGTTCGGAACCAGAATTTCTACGACGCCACCCTCTACGCCGTCTCCGGAAGCGAGCGCGTCCGGATCGGCTACGTGGGCGGCCATGCGACCGAAACGTTCTCGTTCCGCTGGACCCAGCTGGACCTGCGGATCGAGGTGAGTCTCTTGTCCGTCGGATCATTTTTCACCGAGTCCATGCCGGTGGACCGCGGGGACGTCCTCGAGCTGGTGATCGAGCCGGACGCGCATTTCAAGGTGCGACGGTAGGTGCCCCGCCCGGCCGCACCGCCCGGCGGTCAGGCGAGCAGACGGACGGCGCGCCGCGGGTTGCGTGGGCTCGAGGGTGTGGCGATACTTCGCCGCGCGCGCCGCTAGCTCAATTGGCAGAGCAACTGACTCTTAATCAGTAGGTTCTAGGTTCGATTCCTAGGCGGCGCACTCCCCTCCGGGCGTGTCCCCCCTTAACTCGTGGCAGCACCCGGGCACGCCGCCCGACCACCCGCGCCGCGACCAGTCTCTCCCCACCATCCTCGGCGTCGCACCGTCGTCCCCCCCAAGAGCGAGCGCCTCGCCCGGGCCCGCACGCCCGGCGCGTGACCTGATGGACGCCCCACGCTTGGGGCGTCGCGCTGACTCGCGACGGAGCGCCCCGTAACGTTTCGGCACAGGGATACCACCCCCGTGTGATCGTCATCGCAAAACGCGCAACTGCATGGTGGTCAGCGCGTTGCGCCGCCGAAGCGCCGTGGGGCTCACTGGCATCGGCCTTGCTTCTGCATGGGGACGAACGGCGCTTGCCGATATGCGACAGACAGAAAAGCCAGGGAGATACCGATCATGCGTGCGACCCGCCTCACCCTTGTGACGCTGGCGACCGTCCTTGCCGCTTGCGGCGACGGCACCGGCCCCGGCGCCACCGTGGCGATCAAGTTCGGCACGGCCGGCGCGCCGGCACCTAGCGCCAGTGCGCCGAACCTCTCGGTAGCACCCGCGTACGGCGCGGCGGCGGCCCAGCAGCTCACGGTCGCCGGTACGAACGGCACGCTTTCCATTACCGACATCCGGCTGATCGTGGACGAGTTCGAGCTGGACCGCGTGGGCGGCGGCAACTGCGACACCGATCCCGCGCAGTGCGAGAACTTCGAAGCGCCGCCGTTCTTCGTGGACGTGCCGCTGACTGGGGCGCCGCTCACCGTCGCGAACCGGGCCATCCCGGCGGGACGGTACGAGCGGCTCGAGTTCGAAGTGAACGACCTGCAACTTACGCCGAATGAGGATGGGGCGCAGGTGCAGGCGCTGAGCACGGCCGTGCGCGCGGCGTTCCCGGACTGGCCCGACGAGGCCAGCATGGTCGTGGTCGGCACGTTCACGCCGGCCGGCGGTGGGAGCCCGAGGGCGTTCCGAGCCTACTTCATCGCTTGGATCCGGGTCGAGCTGGCGTTCGAGCCGGCGCACCTCGAGATCACCGACGCCAGCAAGAGCGTCGTGATCGCGATCCACCCGGACGTCTGGTTCAAGCGGGCCGACGGGTCGGTGCTCGACCTGTCGCAGTGGGACTTCCCCACGACCCAGCAGATGCTCGAGTTCCAGCTCGAGATCCAGCGGGGCTTCGAGCTCCTGATAGAGCGCTGAGGCGCCACCCGCAGCAGAGGGATACACCGAGGGCACGGCCCGAGTGGGTCGTGCCCTTCGGCGTTGTGAAGGATGCTCTGAGGGCACGGCGAGTCGCCGCGTGATCTCCCTCACGCAGCGCGGAGGTCGCTCGAGCTGCGGCCCGTGATCGAGCGCGGGCTCCGGGGGATCGAGCTGGGAGGCTCGCCGGCGGAGGCGTGTGATACGAGGCACGCTCCGCGCCCGCAGCCTCCGCGTAGGGCGGAAGATGTGATGTGTCGCATTGCTCGAAGGGAGCGCCGTGGCGTAAGGTGGCGACACGCGCAGCGGACCCGCGCCAGACGGGACTTGGCCGCGGCCCGTTGCACAACCTGCAATCTCGTAGGGGGAGGCCATGAAGTTCGCATCAAGTATGACGGCGGCCGCGCTGCTGCTCCTGGCGTGCGGTGACGGGACGGGGCCGGCGGCCGAACGCAACAACCCCGGCACCGGGACGCGGACGCTCCTGGTCCAGGCGGACATCGAGGCGCAAGACGTCCCTGGTGGGTTCGTCACGGTGATGGACGTGCAGGTGGAGGATGCCCTGGGCAACCCGATCTCGGGCGCGACGGTGACCATCCGGAACGGGAACATCGGGACGACGAACCTGCTCGAGGACGGTGCGGGGTCCGGCCAGTATACGGCGACCGTGAACTCGTTCCCGTCGGGCGACTTCCGCCTCGAGGTGGTGCGCGGCACGGACACGGTGGAAGGTGTGGTCGTCGGCGGGCTCGCAACGCACACGATCACGAGCCCGCTCCAGAATGCGACCGTGCCGGCGAACCAGGCGTTGCGGGTCACGTGGAACCGGCCCAGTGAAGCAGCGGGTGCCGATCTGGAAACGCAGTCGTTCTCGGCGAACGGGATCCCCGACACCGGCGAGTACACCATCCCGGCGAATCAGAACCCGGCGCGGTCCGACCTGCGGATCCGGCTGTGGCGCTACAACCAGGTCCAGATCGCGGGCGGCCTCGCGGGCTCGCGCGTCAAGCTCGAGATCCGAAACACCGTGCAGCCGATCGTCGTGCAGTGATCCGGCGCAGCACGGGCAAAACGGTGCTCACAGGAGGGTTCGGGGCGTTGAGGTTCCGCGCGCCGAAGGGTGGTTGACCCGGCAGTAAGCGGCAATCGTCGGTGGCACCGAACGCGCTCCACGAGTGTCGGCGACGCAGTCGCCGGCCTCGAGGAGCGCGCTTTACGTGTGGTCTCGGGGAATCCGGCCATCGACCGCCAGCCTCACTGCAGGCGCTTGATGCGTGCGCGCGCCGACGTGATCCCACCGTGACGCCCATCCAGCAACGTCCCTCGGCCCATTGGTGACGGCGTCGGTCGTCGCCCTTCCGGAACCGGGTCGCGAGGGGCACTTTCCCGCCTCGGCCCAGCATCCGTGCTCCACTTCGAGGGCCGTGGGAGGGGACATCGTGTCGCCGTTGCGTCGCGTGATGTGGAGCAGCGTCGCGCTGGGACTGGTGGCGTGCGCCCGTGTGCCGCAAGAGTCGGTGGAGCTCTCCGTCACGCTGGGGCGGGACCTCGCCGAGGCGCACCGCGCCAACCGCGCGCTGGCGTCGCAGTACTTCAGTCGCATGTACGCCGACGTGGACGCCTTCGTCGATCGCACCTACCGGCCGTACCTCATCCGCTCCGCGATGGAATCCCTGGACCTCGTGAACCTGGTGCGCGCGTCCATCGGCTCCGACACGTTGGACCCGCTGGACATCATGGAGATCTTCGCCGAGGAGACGATCGTGCGGATCATGACGTTCCGGGCGGAGTTGCGGCAACCGATCGAGCGACAGGAACTGGAGGTGCTGCAGGCGATCGACGATGCCTACCAGCGCATGCAGAACGCGAACGCGATCATCACGGGGCACCTCGCGTCGGTGCGGAAAGTGCACGATGCGCAGGCGGAGTTTCTCGCCGGCGTGGGGCTGGGCGACCTGCGGGCGCAGGTGAGCGAACGCGTGGCCGCGATGTCGGACTCGCTGCGCGGGCTGCTCGATGGGGCCACTCGCGTGCGCGAACTGGTGGACCGCGGCGAAGAGCGTCTCTCGGAGCTCGGCGCGACGCTGGAGGCCTTGCCCGCCCGCGTCCGGGCGGTGAGCGGTGACTCCACCGGCGTCGCCCGGCCGCGGCGGGACCGTCCGCCCCCGGGAGGGCGTCATGAGTGACGGACACGGTGCGTCTCGCGAGCGGGCCCGCCGGCTGTTCCGCGCACGCGTGCGTCGGGCGTTGGACAACGCCGACGAGGCATTTCGGGGCGAATACGCGGACGCGATCACCCAGCTGCTTGGCCTCTCCAGGGAGGAGATCGACGCCATCACCCCGGACGCGACCGACCTGGCGACGTACGACCAGCTGATCGCCGTGGTGAAGGAAGCCTCGCGGCTGAACATCGCCCAGGCCGAGCTCAAGTCCCGCATCGTGAACCTGGGTCGCACGGCGGTGGCGATCGCCAGGAAGGTCCCGGCGCTCTCGGGCATCTTGTAGGTGCCCGGCCGCGGGCGCGCCCGAACGGCCGACGAACAAGCAAACGGCCCCGCGGTGGGCGGGGCCGTTCGGTATCGCGTGGCTGGGGAGTGCTTACCCCACCGAGCGAAGCGGCACGGGGGCGTCCGACTTCTCCCGCGCCCCGGCCGGGTACTTGGCCTTCTGCTCCATGGACTTGGGCGTCTGCTCCATGGCGTGTGGCTTGGCCATCTTGAGGCGGCCGTTCACCACCCCGCCTTCCTGTACCGCGATCCGCGGCGTGGTGATGTCTCCCGTCACCGAGCACCCCGGCTGCAACTCCACCCATTCGTCGGCAAGGATCTGACCCTGGACCTCGCCGCCCACAATCACCTGCCGGGTCGCGACGTCTCCCGACACCACGCCGCCCTTCGCCACGAGGAGCTGCCCGCTCACCCGCAGGTTCCCCTCCACGTGCCCTTCGATCCGGAGCATGCCGTCGGTCTCGAGCTCGCCGGTGATCTTCGTGCCGGCCGCGATGATCGAGAGCCGGGGCTCTTGGCTGCCGCCGCGGGGGCTCGCCGGGCGCGCCTCACCCTTGCCTGCTTGGAACATCGCCATCGTGGGATCTCCCTCACCAAGAACGTTCGGGCCGCAGCAGGCCGGCCTCCCGGCGTGCGCGGGGCTGGAAGTTTAACCCGTTGTGGCGTATACGGTTGTGACGTTCGTCACAGAATTGTGGCCCGCCGGCCTCGTGAACGGCCGTCTGACCGGCCCCCAACGCACGAGCGGCCCGGGCCCAAAGACCCGGGCCGCTCGCCCGTCGGCACGCCCTCGCCCGCCGGATTTACGACTCGACGATGATCAGGAACTTGCTCGGGAGCCAGAACCCGTCGGGGCTGGCGATCTTGATGCTGCCCCGGACCTTGCCGTCATCGGCGGGCGCCAGCTCCAGCGACTCCACGTTCTGCCGCGACACGATCTTGTACGCCTTGTCGTCCCGCGGCAACTGGATCTCGGTCGTTGTCCACATGTCGATCCGCGTGAACTCGGACGCGTCCAGGTCGTGGGCGGGCACGAGCGTCTCGCCCCGCTTGCCGAAGATGAAGAGGAACCGCGCGCCGCCCTCTTTCCGAATGAGGCCGCGCTCGAGCAGGTCCTTCTTAGTGCCGATCACGTAGTACGCCGTCTTGTCCTTCGTCTTGAGCGTCGAGACGGTGTCGGTGAGCGCCACGTTGCGGATCGTCAGTTGGACGTTTTCCGACTGTAGCGCGTCCACTTGCTCGGTGAGCGTGGCGATGGTCGTGCGCTGGTTGTCGATCACCGTCTGGAAATCGGCGATCAGCGAGTCGTATCGGATGATCTGCGCCTTCAGACTGTCGGAGTCGGCCGTGAGGGCGCGGATGCGCCGCTGGGCGGTCCGCAGCCGCGACTCGCTGTCATTCACCCGCGCCGTCACGTCCTTGATGCGCTCGAGCAGACTGTCCCGGTAGGCCGCGATCGGCGACTCGCCGCTCAGTCGCATCGCAGGCCCCTTCGAGCGGTCCTGGACCTTCGCCAACTCGGCGCTGATGTCGCTCATGAGCTTGGTGTTGGCCATGACCTCCTGGAGGAGGCTGTCCTTCTCGGCCGACACGGTCTGGAGCTGTGTCAACTCCTGCCGCATCGCCCTGGTGCCTTGGGTCTCGCAGCCCGCCACGGCGACGAGCATCATCGGCAACCACCACGCGCGCGTCGCCACGGTCATTACTTGCATCCGTTTCTCTCCCTGGTGCCCGCCCGGCGCGAGGCCGGACGCCAATCACCGGTCGCTAGGGGCCCGCCAGCCGGGCCCGTTAGTGGAGACCCGGCCGTGCGCCCTCTGGTAACGCCGGAGCCCGCGTCTCGCCCGCACTGCCCGCCGCTTGGCGACGGCCCGCGGTCTTGCCGGTCTGGAGGTGGAGGCGGTGGGAATGACGATGCCGCGCGGCGCCGACAGGGTCGGCCTGCGCGAGGAGTTCGAACGGGACGCCGGCGGAGGAGCCGCGAGACCGGCGGGCCCCGCGCCCACGATGACGCACTCGGTACGGATCACCCAGGCCCTCCGGACGCTGCCGCACCGTGCGCCGCGTCCGGGCGGAGGTGGAGGCTTAGGAGCGGCCCGCCATCGTCTCCAGCGCCCCGCGGTCGCGGATCTTGAGCGTCCGATGGCTGACCTCGATGAGATCCCGAGCGGGGGCAACGCCTTCGCGCCGGTTGTGGATGGTGAAGGCCCGCCGCGTCACCTCGATCAGCCCCTGCCCGACGAGATCGCTCATCGTCCGCGACACCGTTTCCCGGCTCGCGCCCACCATCTGAGCGATCAGATGATGGGTCACCCGCTGGGCGATCGTCACGCCGTCGTTCTGGTCCGCCAGTTCGAGCAACAGCGCGGCCACGCGGCCGGGCACGTCCAGCAAGACCAGGCTGCCGATCTTGCTGTCCGCCTGGCGCAGCCGTTTGCAGAGCGCGCGCAGCAGGCCGACCGCCATCTGGGGGATTTCTTCGAGGCAGCGCTGGAAGTCGTCGCGCCGCAACACGAGCAGCGTCGAGTCCTCCATGGCAACCGCGTTGGCGTCCAGCGGCTCGTCGTCGATCAGCGACAGGTCGCCGAAGAAGTCGCCCTTGCTCCGAGTGGACAGAATCACCTCCCGGCCGTCCTCGGCCGTGAGCACCAGCTTGACCTGTCCGGCGAGCACCACGTACAGCGCATCCCCCGACTGATCGGCGAAGGCGATGATGCTGTTCTTGGCGTACGTGCGCTCGTGGGCCGCGCGGGCGATCCGCTCGATATCGCCCTCGCGGAGCTGCGAGAACAGCGGGACGTCGCGAAGTGAGTCGGCCAGGGACATTGGTCTAACTCATTGCAGGGGTTTGACTTACCGGCAAGCCTGCCCGCCGGACCCGGGCGCCTGTGTGACGCCCATCACTCAATATATCGTTTTCGGGCGGAATGAATGAAATCCGTATAGGCCGGCTCCCGGCCGGCGGCCCGGAGATCCGCCGCGATCTGGCCCCGATGGTAGGCCCCATGGACCACGACGTGGGTCAGGATATCGAGTACGGTGTTCTCCCAGGGCTCACCCTTCGTATTGGTGTACGCCACACGGCGCGCAAGGTTCGCCGCCCCGAGGTCCCCCAGGACGTCGCGCCAGCGGCCGGGCAACTCGGCCAGTCCCAGTTCGCATTCCGCGAGGGTCCACTCGGGCCAGACCGGCGTCGTGGGCGGCTCCCCCTCGAGCCGGCCGAGCCAGAGCCGTTCGGCTCCCACGATGTGGGCGAGCAGCCGCAGCGCCCGGGCGGGCGGCGAATCCGCCGCCTTCATGGCGGTCAGCGTCTCCCGGTTCGCCCAATCGTCGTAGGCAAGGAGGCGCGCGAGGTGGGTCGCGAGGGTCATGGAGGTCGTCCGGGTCAGGAGTCGCGTCCAATAGACGCTTGCCGACCGTGCAAAGCCAAGCGCGGGTGATCGTGGACACGGTTCCCCGCGCGCGTGTCGTCTATGGTCGGGATGTCCATGGTCACCCGCCGCCAGTTTCTGCAAGCCGCCGGAGCCGCGGCGCTGGCGCCGTACGCCTGCGCCGGCGAGTCGGTCCCGGCAGGTGTGGTCGTGAACGACGTGCATTCCCGGCTCAACGCCACCCGGGTGAGCGACATCGCCCAGCCGCGCTCCCTTCTTGCCGTCCGGGAGCTCGTGCGTGAGGCGAAGGCGCGAGGCCGGGCGCTGGCCGTGGCCGGTGGGCGGCACGCGATGGGCGGGCAGCAGTTCGGCACGGGGGCGCGGCTCATCGATACGACGCTCATGTCGCGGGTGCTGGCGTTCGACCTCGAGCGAGGCACGATCGAGGTGGAGGCCGGCATCGAGTGGCCCGAGCTCATCGCCCACTACCTCGAGCGCCAGGCCGGCCGGCCACGCCAGTGGGGGATCGCGCAGAAGCCGGCCGGCGCCGATCGGATCTCCATCGGCGGGGCCCTGGCGGCCAACATCCACGGATGCGGCCTCGCGATGCGGCCCTTCGTCGCCGACATCGAGGCGTTCACCCTCGTGGATGCCAATGGTGTCGAGCGACGTTGCAGCCGCGCGCAACAGCCCGAGCTCTTCCGGCTCGCGGTGGGCGGCTACGGGCTGTTTGGCATCGTGTACGCGGTCACGCTTCGGCTCGTCCCACGGCGGGTGCTGGAACGCGCGGCGGAGCTCGTGGCGGTGGCCGACCTCGCCGCCGCCTTCGCCCGGCGGAAGGCCGCGGGCGCCCTCTACGGCAACGTGCGGCTCGCGACGGACCCCGCCGCCGAGGACTTCCTATCGGCCGGCGTGTTCTCCAGCTACCGGCCGGTGGAGACCACAGCGCCGCCGGAAACGGAGTCCCAGCGGCTCGCGCCGGAGGATTGGGAGGGGCTCGTCGCCCTCGCCCACACCCGACCGACGGTGGCGTACCAGCGCGTCGCGGCCGCCGGTCTCGAGGCTGCCGGGCAGCTCGTGTGGGCGGATACCTGTCAGCTCGCCACGTACGCCGACGGCTACCATGCGCGTCTCGATGCCCGCGTCGCCGCCCAGCGGCCGGCGTCGGAGATGATGGGGGAGCTTGCCGTCCCGCTGCCGGCGCTGGCCGGGTTCCTCACCGATGCTCGGGAGCACCTCCGCCACTCCGGGGTCCCCGTCGTCGCGGCGGCGGTCCGGGTGATCGAGCGTGACGACGAGACGTTCCTGGCCTGGGCCCAGCAGACCTCGGCGTGCGTGATCGTCGAATTGCACGCCGAGCACACGGCATCGGGGCTTGCCCGGGTCGCGGAGGCCTTTCGGGGACTGATCGATCTCGCGATTCAGCGAGGGGGAAGCTACGCGCTTGCCTTCCACCGCTACGCTCGCCGCGATCAGGTCGGCACGTGCTATCCCCAGCTGCCCCAGTTCCTACGGCTCAAGCGGCGCTACGATCCCGACGAGCGGTTCCAAAGCGATTGGTACCGCGACTATCGGGCGGCGTTCGCGGACGTCCTGTAACGACGCTGGCCACCCTCATTCGAGCAGGGTCGGGGCCTCTTCCTCCGGGGCCGACTCCAGCGCGTGGCGCATGATGATGCGCGCGCAGGTGTTCCACCGGAGCAGCGCGTCGTCGTTGCCCGGTGGGCGGATCGCGGCGGCCTTCTCGTAACCGTCCATGGCCTGCCGCAGCCAGTCGTAGACGACCGGCCCCGTCCCAGGGGCGTGTCGCCGGAGCAGCGACTTGCCTCGCCGCTCGCAGATGATTCCGGCGTAATACGCGCGCTGGTATTCGTCCGTGATGCGCGGGAGCAGTTCCCGCGCGCGCGCCACGTCGCCGCCGGCCTCGATGCCGAACTGGTCGGTGACCGCCAGGAGCAGCGAGATCACCGCCTGCTGGTTCGTCGCGTCCACCTCGAGCACGTCAAGGCAAATGCTCTCCGCCGCCCACGGCTCATTGAGCAGCCGGTAGCGCTCCACCTTTTGGAGGGCGCGCTCGACGCCGTCCTTCGTGATGGCCTTGAGCTTGAACATGGCAGCCGGACCTCACCCCCCCGGCGCGGGCGCCGGGGGCGCGCGCCTCGACCGGCCAGGGCCACGCGCCCCGTGGCTCCCAGTCCCCGCGCGCCCGTCTCGGCCGTCCGCCGTCACGGGATCAAGAGTAGGAACGCCGCGACGAGCGCGAGGAGGGTCGCCACTCCATACGTCACCACGGCGATCAGCTGGTTCAAGTGATACAACTGCAGGCCGTCGTACAGGGTGTACCGGAACCGGTGCGCCCAGTGAAAGAACACGGCGCTCAGCAGCACGAACGCGCCGAGCCGGACGATCGGATGGTCCAGGAGCGCCGCGAGCTGCCCGTGGGTGGGAGGGGACACCCACCCCAGAGGCGCCGCGACCCACAGCACGAAGATGAGGGCCGGAAACAGCAGCGCGGCGACCATGCCTCCGGCGCTGAACACGGCCCACAGCAGCGGTTCACGCGACCGTCGCATCCTACCTCCCGAGCAGCACCCACCCCACGAGGCCAGACACGACCAACCACGCGAGGTAGTGGGCGGCGAGGATCGCGCCCGCCGGTACGCGGTAGCGACCGAGGTGCACGGCGAGCGCTTGGGGCGCCAGACTCAACCAGGTCACGCTATGGAACAGGACGATCAGCAGGACGACGGCATGCACGACGACGACGGCGGGCGTTTCGAGCCACTGCTGGAACCCGCGATAGGTGTCGTCGCCGCGCAGCACGGTCCAGGCCTGCAGCAGCAGGACGACGGCGCCGTACGCTACGAAGACGCTCGTCATCTCCCGGCTGATGAACCTGACGTACGACAGCTTGCGCGCCCACCAGAAGATCGGGATCCGGCGGCGATACCACTTCGGGTGATAGGGCGTGTAGTTCGGATTCACCGCCATGGTCGGAACACCGAGGTGAGCGCGTCGGCCGCCGCCGCGACCTTATACCGCTGGATGGCGCCAGCCGGATCGACGTTTTTCGGGCACACCGCCGAGCATTCACCCACGAAGGTACAGCTCCAGATGCCGTCGTGCTGCGAGAGCACGTCCATCCGCCGGGCGGCCCCCTGATCGCGGGAATCCAGGTTGTATCGTTGGGCCAGCGCGATCGCGGCGGGGCCGATGAAGTCAGGCTCGAGCTCGTAGATCGGACACGCCGCGTAGCACAGCATGCAGTTGATGCACATGCTGTACTGCTTGTACTCGGCGAGCTGCTCCGGCGTCTGCAGATGTTCGCCCGCGGACAGCGGCGGTTCGTCCTCTCGCACGAGCCACGGCTGCACCCGCTTCAGCTTCTCGAGAAAGTCGGTGAGATCACCCACGAGGTCGCGGATGACCGGGAAGCCTCGGAGCGGCTCCACGCGGATCGGCCCGGCGGGCTGGTCCTTCAGATACGTCGCACAGGTGAGCGTGGGCTCCCCGTTGACCGTCATCCCGCAGCTCCCGCACACGCCCATGCGGCACGCCCAGCGATACGACAGCGTGCCATCCAGCTCGTCCTTGATGTAATTGAGCGCGTCCAGCACCATCCAGTCCGCGCGGAACGGCACACGATAGCTCTGCCAGCTGGGCGCCTCCTCGTCTTCCGGGCGGTAGCGCTGCACTTCGAGTGTCACCGAGTCCACGGCATCCTCCTAGCGACCGTAGACCCGCTCGCCCGGGGGCCAGCGGGTGAGGGTGACCGGCAGATACTCGATCGTCGGCGGGCCGGCGTCGGCGCGGTACGCCAACGAGTGGGCCAGGAAGCGCTCGTCGTTGCGCTGCGGGTAATCCGTCCGCTGGTGGGCTCCCCGGGACTCGGTCCGGGCGAGGCCGGAATGGATCAGCGCTTCGGCGACATCGAGCATGTTGGCGAACTCCACATACGCCACCAGTTCGGTGTTGAAGGTCAGGCTGTGGTCGTCCAGGGCCACGGTGCCCAATCGCTCGCGCAGCGTCTCCAGTGTGGCCCCCGCGGCCGTGAGGCCCGCGGCATCACGGTAGATGCCGGCCCCGGCTTCCATCGCGTCCTGCATCTCCACCCGCAACGTGGCGAGCCGCTCTCGCCCCTTCGACCGTCCGAGCACCTCCCGGCGCAACCGGCGCTCCTCATCGATGGCCTGCGCCAGCGCCCCTTGCCCGGGTTCGGGCGCGCTCCCCACATACGCCGCCGCCGCCGCCCCGGCCCGCGCCCCGAACACGAGGAGTTCGGTCAAGGAGTTCGAGCCCAGCCGGTTCGCCCCATTGATGCTGACGCAGGCGACCTCGCCCGCCGCATAGAGACCGGGCAGTGGAGTGGCGGCGTGCAGATCGGTGTGCACTCCGCCCATCATGTAGTGTACGACGGGCCGGACCGGGATCAACTCCGTGACGGGATCGAGGTCTTGATACTTGAGGCACAGCTCGCGCACGAACGGCAGCTTCGCGGTGATCAGCTTCTCGCCGAGATGCCGGATGTCGAGGGAGACGACGTGCCCGTAGGGCGTCTCGATCGTCCGCCCCTGCTCGCGCTCCTTCACGAACGCCTGGGACAGCCGGTCACGGGGGCCGAGCTCCATCGCGCGCAACACGGGCGTGGGTTCGGGCCGGCCGAGATCGTAGTCCTGGAGATAGCGGTAGCCGTCCTTGTTGAGGAGCCATCCCCCCTCCGCCCGCGCCGCCTCCGTGATCAGAATGCCCGTGAACGGAAGCCCGGTGGGGTGATACTGCACGAACTCCATGTCTTTGAGGGGGACGCCGGCGCGGTACGCCAGCGCCATGCCGTCGCCCGTCTTGATGTTGGCGTTGGTCGTGAACGGGAACACTTTGCCGGCGCCGCCGGTCGTGAGGATCACCGACTTGGCGAGCAGCGCGGCGACCTTGCCCGTGGCCAGCTGCAGCGCCGCCGCCCCCTGGCACCGGCCGTCGTCGACCAGCAGGCGCGTGACGAACCATTCGTCGTACCAGCGCAGCCGATCGTGCTTGAGCGACGTCTGAAACAACGTGTGGAGCATGTGGAAGCCGGTCTTGTCCGCCGCGAACCACGTGCGCTGGATCTTCATTCCGCCGAACGGCCGCACGGCGATGTGGCCGTCGGCTTCCCGGCTCCACGGACAGCCCCAGCGCTCCAGGCGGAGCATCTCCTCGGGGGCCTCGTGCACGAACGCTTCGACGGCGTCCTGATCGCACAACCAGTCCCCGCCGCTGATGGTGTCGTACGCGTGCGCGTCGAGCGTGTCAATCGGCTTGATGACGGCGGCGGCGCCGCCCTCGGCGGACACCGTGTGGCTGCGCATCGGGTACACCTTCGAGACCACGCCGACGGAGAGCGCGGGGTTCGACTCCGCGACCGCGATGGCGGCGCGCAGCCCGGCGCCGCCCCCGCCGATCACGAGGATGTCGTGGGTCAGCGTTTCCATGTCGCGGAGGGATGCGTGGCTGGTCGCGGCCACCGACACAGTGCGGGCGTCATCGCGGATCTCCGTTCGCCGTGTGCGGCCCCCGCCGGGAAGCGCGTCGGAAGGGGATCCGGAGGCGCGCCGCTGCAGGGTCGTCCCCCGGGGCCGGATGGCTGGTACAATAGAGGCGGACCCTGGGGATATCCAGAGGCCGGGTGCCGCGTCGCGGAACGCCGCGTGCCGCCCCGCTCGGCGCTTCGTCCGTCACAGGTATGGCGCTGCCAGTCGCGCGATCCCGTCGCGGAGCCGCACGGAGAGCCTGCGGGAGTCCACCTCGTGTAACGTCACGCGCCGGGCGCGTGCGAGCTTCCGGGCGACGACGTCCTGAAGCCGGCTGGCCAAATCGACGTCATAGCACTCGACGTCGAATTCGAAGTTGAGCCGGAGGCTCCGCGCGTCCCAGTTCGTCGATCCGACGAGCGTCCACACACCGTCGGCCACCATAAGCTTGGTGTGGTCGAACGGCGGCGGCGTGTACCACACCCGGCACCCACGTTGCAGCACCTGCCAGAGCTGGGCCGTGCAGGCCCACTGGACCAGCGCCTGGTTGTTGACCTGTGGGAGCAGAATGTCCACGCTCACCCCGCGCAGCGCGGCCACCCCCAGTGCGGTAATGAGTCCGGAGTCCGGCACGAAATACGGCGTGACGATCGTGACCGCCGACTCGGCGCAGGCCAGCGCGCCCAGCAGGGTGAACCGTGCCGTGTCGAAGTGCTCGTCGGGTCCGTCCGAGATGCCGCGCGCGGCCACCCGCCCCGCGGGCGCCAGCGGCGGGAACCAGCGCTCGTCGGCGAGATCTTCACCCGCCGTGAACGCCCAGTCCTCGGCGAACACGCGCATGAGGTGCGCCACCACCGGTCCGTCGAAGCGAAACTGGAGGTCCTGGATCGGATGACTTGGCTCGAGTCCCAACACGTGCCCCTTCCGGATGTTCATGCCGCCGGTGAAGCCGAGGCGGCCATCCACGATCAGCAGTTTGCGATGGTTGCGCAGGTTCATGTACGGCATGCGCCACGGCAGGAGCGTGCGGCCGAACCGCGCCACGCGCACGCCGCGCCGCGCCAGGGCCCGGATGATCGGGGGCCACGAGTACCGTGCGCCGACCGCGTCCACCAGCACCCGCACCGCCACGCCCCGCGCCGCCGCCGCTTCCAGGGCGTCCATGAACAAGTGGCCCGCGCCGTCGTTGTCGAAGATGTAGGTGCTGAGCGCGACGGATGTCTCCGCTCGCGCGATCGCGTCCAACATGACCGGGTATGCTTCGTCACCGTTCAAGAGGGGCGTGACGGCGTTCCCTTCCAGCAGTGAGCGACCGGCCAACTGTCCGACGAGCCGCGCCAGCGACCCCAGGTGCTGTACCTCGCCCGGGAGCGGCGCGTGACGGTCGAGCCCGGACGGCAGCTCGAAAATCCCGCTGGTCGTGCGGCGAAACGCACGGTATTCGGCTGCCCGGCGCCGGATGCGGTTGACGCCGAACAGCATGTAGAGCACGGCGCCGACGATCGGCGCGAGGAGGATGAGCCCCACCCACGCCACGGCCGCCCGGCTGTCCCGCTTGTTCAGCACGACGTGGCCTGCCGTGAAGACCGCCAGCAGCAGGGTGAGACCCCCGACGAGGAGCTGCCAGAGTTCTGCCACGAGGTGCATCGCGCGTCGGGCTCCGCCTCAGCGGGGGCGGCGCCGGTGCCGTGCGCCGGGGCGTGGCCGGTCGGCCCGCAGGCCCGCGCGATCGTGCCATGTGGGTGCCTGCGCTCGCGGGCGGAGCCGCGGCGCGACGGGCCGCGTCATCCGACTACGGGGATCCGCAGCGGCATTTCCGGCACCGGCCGATGCTCCGGCGCGTCGGGCGTCGCCCGCACAGCGCCCAGCCGCGCGCCGTACCACCGGGCCGCCGGAAACGCCGTGAACCCATGCAGGAACACGCTCAGGAGCACCGTGGTCATCGCCACCGCGAGCACGGTCTCGCGGCCCGCGACATCGGCCCGTTCCAGCAGCAGGAGCGCGAACAGCACCGTGGCGATGCCGCGCGGGCCGAACCATCCGAGGAAGAGCGTGGTCTCCCAGCGGAGCCGTGTGCCAAGCAGGCTCAGGGCGACGGGCACCAGGCGCACGAGCGTCAGACTCGCGAGGGCGTACGCCACGATCGGCCAGGACGCGTGCTGGACCACGACCGGCACCAGGGCCGCCCCGAATACGAGGAAGATCAAGAGACTCAGAAGCTGCCCCTCCGCCTCGGCGAACTCGTAGAGACACGTGCAGACGGCGCGTGAGGTGTTTCCCAGCGTGAGACCCCCGACGAAGGCGGCGATGAACCCGTTGCCGCCGACCAGCTCGGCAACCGCGTACGCCAGGAGCGCGAGCCCCACCGCCGCAAGCTCCTGGAACACATGGTTCATCCACCGAGCGCGTGACGCTCGCATCACCAGGCGCCCGCCGGTGAAGCCGACCGCGAGACCGACCAGCGGCCCGAAGACAAGCTGGAGCGCCGTAAAGCGGACCCACGTGCCGGCGGTTCCGACATGCTCCGCGGCACCGGCCAGCGAAAGCGTGAGCAACACGATCGGGAGGGCGAGGCCGTCGTTCAGACCGCTTTCGACGTTGAGCGCCTGGCGGATCCGGACGGGCACGAGGAGGCTGCCCACGACGGCCTGACCCAGGGCGGCGTCCGTCGGGGCCAACACCGCGCCCAGCACGGCCGCCTCCCACAGTTCCAGCCCCGGAAACGCGAGCAGCGCGAGCCCCGCGCCCGCCGCGACCGTGAGCGGGAGACCGACGAGCAGGAGCCGCACCGGCAGGTTGTGCTGCCGGCGGAGTAGCCCGAGATCGATGCGCGACGCGTCCGTGAAGAGCAGCACGACCAGCGTGAGCTCGGCCAACGTTCGAATGACGCCGCTCGCCGGCGAGAGCGTGACGAGCCCCAGCGCCAACGGCCCCACCAGGAACCCGACCACCACGAACACCATGGGTGGCGTGAGCGGCGTGCGCCGGATGCGCTCCGACACGAGTCCGAACGCGAGGATCGTGACGGCGACGATCGCGAAGCCAAAGCTCTCCACGCGATCAGCCGACCCGCGCGTCCCGCACGCGCCGCACCCGCGGCTCGAGGCGCTGGATCCATTCGCGGTAGGACGCGAGCTGCGCGCGCTGGTCAGCCGTGAGCGGCCCCGGCCAGCCGGTGACCTGGCCGTACAGGCGGAGGAGGCGGCTGCGGAGTTCCGTCAGCAAGGGCAGGATCTCCTGTACCTCGGTGGTCAGCGCCGCATGGCGGGCCTGCGCGGCCGCGGGAAGGCTGTCGATGCGCGTCTTGACCGCCTGTACGGTCGCCATGTCGGCGAGGTGGGCGCGGATGGTCTCCGCCAGCAGCATGGTGGTCGCCTGCCAGCGCCTCCGCTCGAGATCGCTCACGGTGAGCCGTGGGTCGTCCGCCACAACGACGCGCTGTTCGTGGCGCCGGGCGCCCACCGTGAGTCGGACCGTGTACGTGCCGGGCAGGACCCACGGGCCGGGCGCGGTGCCGCCCTCGTCGTCTCCATCGTCCCCGGCGTCGGGGGCTGCGAGGTCCGCGTACCGCAGGTTCCATACGGTGCGGTTGATCCCGGCCCGGCGTGGCGTGGCCAGGCGGTTCACCTCCTGGCCGGCCGCATCGTGCACGGTCACG
Source organism: Gemmatimonadales bacterium (assembly GCA_041613315.1). Classification (GTDB taxonomy): domain Bacteria; phylum Gemmatimonadota; class Gemmatimonadetes; order Gemmatimonadales; family GWC2-71-9; genus JBFJHJ01. The sequence goes on along the minus strand of JBFJHJ010000034.1, from coordinate 2,890 downwards.
GAGACGTTCATCACGCTGTCGGGCGCGCGGCGCAGGTAGTAGTCAATGATGGCGCCGGCCGGCGGGTTCGCACCCCGAAACACCATGTCGCCGGTGTGTCCGCCTTCGGCCCGGTAGCGGATCATCTGCGCCGCCTCGACCGTGAAGAGATGGGCGTCGGCGCGCAGCACCTCCGGGGTCACCTCCTGGAGTGCGTTCACGTTGTCCAGGATCCAGATGCCCCGGCCGTGGGTGCCCAGGACGAGGTCGTTGTCCCGCGGATGGAGCGCCAGGTCGTTGAACGCCGCGGTGGGCAGCCCGCCCGTGAGTTCCACCCAATGGCGGCCCGCATCATTGGTGTAGAACAGCCCCAGCTCCGTTCCCAGGTAAAGCACCTGCGGGTTCCGGAGGTCCTCCCGTACCGTTCGAACGACGCGCTCCGCGCGGAGATCGCCGACGATGGACGTCCAGGTGCGTCCCGTATCGTCCGACCGGTAGAGGTAGTTGGCGTAGTCATCGTTGCGGTAGTTGTTGACCGCGGCGTACACGCGTCCGGCGGCGTGGCGCGACGGCTCGATCCCCGAGATCCAGGCGGACACCGGCACGTCGGGGAGGCGGGCGCTCACGTTGGTCCACGTGGTGCCGCCATCCGTGGACACCTGGAGGTTCCCATCGTCCGTCCCGACGTACAGCAAACCGCGGCGCAGCGGCGACTCGGCGATCTGCGTGAGCGTCGGGTAGTAGGGGATGCCGTCGTCGAGCGATGCCGTGGAGTCGTGTGCGCGCTGGCCCATGATGGGGAGCTCGCGCCGATCGACGCCCGTCGTGAGGTCACCGAGCGACACCCAGGTGTCTCCGCGATCGGTGCTTCTCCACAGCTGGTTCGTCCCGGCGTAGAGCGTGTTGGCGTCGTGCGGCGAGATGATGAACGGACCGTCCCAGTTAGCCGGGGCCATCGCGTTCCCCAGCTCGGGCTCGGGAATCCCGGGCCCCCACGCGTCCCAGTTCCGCCGCGCCGCAATGTGACCGCTGGGGTCGCCGGGACGGATCCACTTGCGGGCGCCGGTCACGAGATCGAGACGCGAGAGCCCGAGGTACTGCGACTCGGTGTACAGCGTGCGGTTGTCGGTGGTGTCCACGAGATTGACGAAGCCGTCGCCGCCGCCCGTTCGGACCCAATCCTGGAAGAGGATTCCCTCGCGCCGGTAGGTCGCGTTCGGTCCCATCCAGCTGCCGTTGTCCTGCAGCCCACCGTACACCCAGTACGGCGTCCGCATATCCACACCGACGCGGTAGAACTGGCTCACCGGGAGATGCGTGGCGTAGAGCCACGTCCGCCCGCGATCGTGCGAGATCCCGAGTCCGCCGTCGTCGCCCTTCATCACGTGGCGCGCATCCGCGGGGTTCACCCACAGGATGCGGTCATCGCCGTGCAGCGACTGGGGCACTCGGCGGAACGTCTTCCCGCTGTCCTCCGACACGCTGTACGCGTTCATCATGTAGATCCGCCGGTCGTCGGTCGGATCCACCAGCGGCTGGCTCGCGTACATCGGCCGCGGATTCCAATCGCCCATCCGGCGCCACGTTTCGCCGCGGTCGTCGGACCGGTAAATCCCGGCGCGACGTTGGCCGTAGGCGGTGGACGCGTTGTAGCGCCATCCCTGTTCGACGGAGACGTACACGATCCGGGGATCGCGACGATACACCGTGATCCCGATCCGCCCCTTGTCCCCCGCCGGGAGGCCGGCGGTGAGGGCGCGCCAGGTGCGCCCGCCGTCGGTCGACTTGTAGAGGCCGCTGCCGGGGCCGCCACCGTGAAACCCGTACGGCCGCCGCCGGCGCTGGTACGTCGCCGCGTAGACGACCGCGGGATCGGACGGGTCGATGGCCACGTCCACGGCGCCGGTGTGGTCGTCCACGGCGAGCACGCGCATCCACGTGCGTCCCCCGTCCTCGGAGCGGAACAGGCCGCGCTCCGCATTCGGCCCCCAGAGGTGGCCCATCGCCGCGACGAACACCACGGCGGGGTCGGTGGGGTGGAGCGCGATGCGCCCGATGTGGCGGCTGTCGCGTAGTCCCACGTTGGTCCAGGTCGCGCCGCCGTCGGCGGAGCGGTAGACGCCGTCGCCCCAGGACGTGCTCTGCCGGTTGGCGCGCTCGCCGGTGCCCACCCAGACGAGGTTCGTGTCCACCGGATGGACCGCGACGGCGCCCACGGAATGGGTCCCCTCCCGCTCGAAGACGGGCGTGAACGTGACGCCGCCATTGGTGGTCTTCCAGACCCCGCCGGTGGCGGACGCGACGTAGAACGTGCGCGGATCCCGCTCGACGACGGCGAGATCCACGATGCGCCCGCTCATGGCGGCGGGGCCGATGGCGCGGGGCTCGAGGGCCGCCAGCAGCTCCGCAGTGAGCTCCTGGGCCGCGAGAGGTCCCACGGCGGCGATACCCAGTCCCAGCGTGGCGAGACAACAGCCGAACCGACGAAGGCAGTGCGTCATGACGGGTCCGTGCTCCGGTGTGTGAGTGATCGGTCCGCGGCGGCTGGTGACGCCCGGTCCCACCGCGTATGCTCTATGCCGTACGCGCGCCACGCGCAACCCGCGAAAAGGATGGTGCCATGCCCGACCACGTGTACAAGACGACCGAGCTCGTGGGGTCGTCCAGCAAGAGCCTCGAGCACGCCGTGGAAACGGCGATCGCGCGCGCCGGCACGACGGTGCGCAACATGCGGTGGTTCGAAATCAGCGAGACGCGGGGCGACATCGCGAACGGCAAGATCGCGCACTGGCAGGTCCGCGTCACCATCGGGTTCACGCTCGACGACTGACGCCGGGCCGTCAGCCGCCCACCCGGTGAAACCGAATGCCCTGCGCGCGGCCGCCGTTGAGCTCGAACCCGACAACCGGGC
>JBFJHJ010000033.1:0-33374 GCA_041613315.1 Gemmatimonadales bacterium | reverse complement strand
GGTTCAATGAATCCGTACCCCTTGGCATCATTGAACCACTTCACCTTCCCCCGTGGCATTGTGATTCTCCTCCTGCAGAAAAGCGGGTGTGGGTGTCAGCCTCCGCCCCCCGGCCCCACGACCGAGCAAAACTGTGCCGCGCCAGTCACGGCTGTCAAGCGAGCGCGAGGACCGCCAGGGCGACTCCGGGAGCCATGACCAGGTTATCGTCGAGCCCAGCCGACCAGCGCTCCAGCGCGGCGCCCACGACCGCACCGACCACGATCCCCGCCCACCCGATCCCGAGAGCGGCAAGCGCGCCGCTACCGACCGCCAGCGCGGCGGCCGTGCCCGGCCAGCTCTTGCGTCGGCCACGGCCAACCCGCGCGCCGACGACCGCCGCCGCCGGATCGGCAAGCGCCGCCACCAGGATGCCAGCCGCCGGGGCCGGCGGGGGTAGCCACGCCGCCGCCGCGTACCCCAGCCAGAGCCACATCGCACCGCTCGGGCCACGCGCTTCGGCCGGGCGAAACACCGGAAGCAGCGTCGCGAGCCGGCCGCGCACGGCCGGAAGCGAGAGGCGCAGCGCCTCCACGAGAAGCGTCACGGCGGTGCAGGCGACGACAAGGAGGCGAAACCAGGACCACGAGCCGATGGGGATGGCGAGGAGCACCAGGGCCGTGCTCGCGTGCAACCCGCGCCGAAGCGCCTCCCCGCTCACCGCTGATCGGCCGGATGGTCCTCGACGGGTGGGTAGAGGGCCCGGTATAGGACGTAGTTCCTGAGGACGCTGCGTACGAAGCCGCGGGTCTCGTCGTACGGAATCCGCTCGACGAACAGGAAGGGGTCCGCCGCCTCCGGATACCGCAGCCAGCGCCGTACGGGCCGTGACCCGGCATTGTAGGCCGCGAGCGAAGGGACGAGCGCCCCGTCGAATTGCTGGAGCAGGCTGGCCAGGTGCGCGGCGCCGATGTGGACGTTGGCGTCCGCCACCGTGAGGAACGCGTCGTCCCACTCCACGCCCAGGCGTCGCGCCAAGTGCGTGGCGGTGGAAGGCATGAGCTGCATCAGGCCGTGAGCCCCGGCATGCGAGACCACCGCCGGCCGGAACGTCGATTCTTGCCGGATCAGCGCGACGAGGAGGTACGGGTCGAGCCCGTGCTTCTGCGCTTCCGCCTCGATGAGCTCGCGGAACCGCCACGGGTAGATCGCGCGCAGCACCCGCGCGTCGCGCAGCGGAAGGTGTCCGGTTGCCCGCCACCCGAGGTTCACGCCCTCGATGACCCAGCCGCGCGCGATCAAGCCGTTCGCGAGCACGAGCATCGCGTCCGGCGCATCACTCGTCGCCGTCGTGAGGTGGCGCACGAACTCGTCCGCCTCCGCGTACAGTTGGGCGCGGCGCAGGAGGTCGAGCCGATCGAACTGCCGAGTGATCCGGTCCGCGGCCGGGTCGCGCCGCGTGGCTGCGGTGAACCGGGGCGGCGGGAGCGCCGCCGCTTCGCGGGCGCGGACGCCATAGTATCCGGCCACGTCGCTCTCGGCGAGCTTCGCCCAGAGCAACCTGGCCTCGGCGGAGTCACCGGCGGCCGCGTGGAGCCGCGCCAGGAAGAACTGTGCGGCGTGGCGCTGCGTGCCACGAGCCGAGAACTCGGCCTGGTACCAGCGCATAGCCTGCTGCGTGTCGCCGCGTGCGAGTGCCGAGCCAGCGAGCTGGTGGCGCGCGCGTGAGGCGTACTCGTCGGCGGGCCAGCGCTCGGCGATCACGCCGTACAGCGAGTCGGCTGGGACACGGCGTCGCGCGTCTTCCAGGTCGTCCGCGACGATGAATATCGCCGCCGGTGCGCGTGCGTGCTGGGGATACCGGTCGGCGAAGGCGAGGAGCTCGCGGTGGCCTTCCGAGCGGCGGCGCATCCGTACGAGCAGCCGAGCACGGTTGTACGCCGCCAGCGTGCCGTCCTCGCCGCCGCGCAGCGCCGCCTGCGCGTAGGCCCGCAGCGCTCGATCGTGACGTCGCACGCCGGCCTCGAGATCGGCAAGACGCCGCAACGCCACCGCCGAGGAATCACCGTGCGCCACCGCCTGGCGCATCAGCTCCACGGCGGTCCGGCTCGACCCCGCGCGCCGCCACGCCTCCGCCACGAGGAGGCGCTCCTCGGGCGTCTCCGGTGGGAACCGCTGCTGCACGGCGTCCAGCACGACGCGGCGGGCTCTGGGGTTCGGGGCCTCCAGCACGCGATAGGCGAGACCGCGGGCGGCCCCGGAATCGCCCAACGTGGCGACCAGCTCCGCCGCGCGCCCCCACTCCTGGGCCGCGACATACTGGGCCGTGGCCGCCACCGAGTCCCCGGCGCGCAACCGCACCGCCGCCCGGGCGATGGCCGCGAGCCGATCGGCTTCCGGTGGCGCCCACCGGAGCAGCGCGAACGCGCGAACACTGTCGACCGTCACCCGCGCCTCGCGCACGGCGAGCCAGCCGGCCACGAGCGGCAGATCGGCGGCCGCAGCGCGGTATTGGACCGCTGCATCTCGGAGCCGCCCGGCCTCTTCGTACGCCGCGGCGGCCCGGGCGGCCAGCTCCCCGCGCCGCGCCCCCACCGCAGCGGCCGCCGCGCGCGCGAAGAAATCGCCGGCACGGGCGTACTGCTCGGTCCGAAACTCGATCGCGCCCAGGAGGGCGAGGTCCTCGGCATCTTCGGGGACCTCGCGGTCGGCCAGAAGCTCGCGAGCGCGTTCCGGACGTCCCAGTGCCAACTCGACTCGGGCGGCGTGCACCGCGACGTCCCGAGTGACCGTGTGGTCCCGAACGGCGGCGCGGAGTTCTTGGAGGGAGTGCCACACCCCAAAATCCTCCACGAGGCCGCGCTCCTCCTGCGCCCAGCCGCATCCCGGCTGCAGGAAGGTCAAGAGCACCGTCACAGCGATCCGTCGCACCCCGTGCTTCACGATCCCGGTCTCCTGTCGAATGCCAGCGAGCGCCGCCGGTGACGTGCGGCCCGTTTGCGTCCTGCGCGGCCGCCCAAGGTAGTGCCTGCGGCGTAAAGGCACCAGCGCGCGCCCGGACCACCCGCCCCGACGTGCTGCCTAGAGAAGTATCGGCACCGCACGCGCGCGACCTGAGCGCGCCCTCAACCTCGCCGTCGCGCTTGCCCGCGTCCAAATCCCGCACTTACTTTCGCGGACTTCCATGCCTCCAGAAAACCTCACGGGCCGAACCGTCGGCGGCTACCGGCTCCTCGAGCGCGTCGGCGAGGGCGGAACAGCGACGGTCTACCGCGCAGAGCATCCCGAACACCAGCGGTGCGCGGTCAAGATCCTCAAAGAGCGCTTGCGGCAGGACCCGACGGCGATCAAGCGATTCCTCCGCGAGGCCGGCTACGGGTCGCGCGTCCACCATCCCGCGGTCGTGTGGACCTACGGCTTCGGCGAGGAGGACGGACTGTATTACATGGCTCTCGAGTGGGCCGACGGCCAGCCGCTCTCCACCGTCGTACACCGCACAGGGCGCCTCGCTCCCGATCTCGTCGCCCACATCATCACCCAGCTCGCTGCGGGGCTCGCGACCGCCCACCAGGCCGGCATCATTCATCGCGACCTGAAGCCGGACAACATCGTCTTCGACGCGAACACGCGTACCGTCAAGCTGCTCGACTTCGGGATCGCGCGCGACGCGCAACAGGACCCCTCGGACCGCCTCACGCGCACCGGGTTCTTCGTCGGCACGCTCCACTACGTCGCGCCCGAGGCGCTCTCCGGCGAGCTGGTCGGCGAGGCGGCCGACACGTACAGCCTCGCTACCATCTCCTATTTCCTGCTCACGGGCCGTCGCCCCTACTCGGGCGAGTCGCCACGGGAGCTGTTTCAGCAACTGCTGACCGAACCGCCGATTCCGCTCTCGGAGGCCGCCAAGGGAGTAAGTTTCCCCCGGAAGCTCGAAAACGCTGTGATGCGTGGCCTAGGCAAGGACCCGGCCAAGCGGCAGGCCGGTGTGCTAGAATTTGCGCGGGATGTGGCGGAGGGAGTCGCGGCGGCCGACGAGCAGCCAACGAGTCCGAAGGGGCTGGTTGGAGCGCTCAAGTCGCTCTGGGGCGGGAACCGGCCAAAGGAGTGATACGTAGTTGTAGGTACTACTACGGTACGAGGGCATGGTATCCTCTGCAGGTCCGCTGGTGACGCCGGACGAGCGCCGGGCCGCGTTGGCGGCCCTTCTCACGGAGCGTTCGGTCCGCCGGGGGACCTTTCGGCTCGCCTCCGGTCGGCAATCGTCGTATTACATCGACGCCCGGCGTACGACCATGGCAGCCCAAGGTCTCGAGCTTGTCGGCGAGCTGGGGATCGATGCCATTCGCCGTGAGGGATGGGCGGCGGAGCTGGTCGGGGGACTCACCCTCGGGGCCGACCCCGTCGCGTACGCGATCGCCGTCGCCAGTCGGCGGCGCCCCCCCGCGCTGGACGCCTTTACGGTACGCAAGGAGCCCAAGGCGCACGGAGCGGCACGACGGATCGAGGGCTGCTTCCGCGCCGGCGCCGCCGTGGTCGTCGTCGAAGACGTGGTGACCACCGGCGGGTCGGCCCTACGGGCGATCGAGGCGGTGCGGCACGAGGGCGGGACGATCCTTGGCGTGCTCGCGGTGGTGGATCGCGAGGAAGGTGGCCGGGTGGCTATCGAAGCGACAGGCTGTCCGCTGCGTACGCTGCTGTCCCTCGGGGACCTGGGCATCGACGCCGCGTCCCCGGAGTCCGGATGGTGAGCGTGCGCTCGTTGCTCCGCCGGCGTGAACGCCGCTCCGCGGCCGTGCGGCCGCAGGTCGGTGTTCGTGACCGCGCCGCGATCGAGCAACGGCTCAAGGACCTCGAGACGTTTGCCGACAGCCTCCGGCGCCGCTGGCTCATCATCGGCGTCGGCGCGGCACTCCTATCGTTCGGGCACCTGCTCGAGTATGTCGGCGCATCCTTCCCGACGATCGGCTTCATCGTCGGGGCGGCCGCGATCGCCAACCTCGTGCTTCGGGCGGTACTCCGGCGCGGGTGGTACCGCTGGTGGCACGTCTACGCCTTGGCGTTGTTCGACGTCGCGCTCGTCGCGACCCTCGTCGCGTTTTACGGCCCGGGCGGGTTCGTCGCCGGCTTCTACATCGCGGTCCTCCCGTACACGTTCGACCAGGAACGCACCGTCGGCGACTTCCTCGTGCTCACCGCTGCGTTGGCGTACATCACGGCGTCCGCCGTGCACGGACGGGTGTACGAAACCCCGCCGCGCTCGATCCTCGACCTTCAGGCATCGGTCTATCTGGACACGGTGTTGTTCATCATGGTCGCGTTGGCCCTCAAGCGCATTCCGGCCCGGCTGATTCAGCGGATCCGGCTGACCCGGGCGGTCGTTCACGAGGCGGAGCGCGGCGGGCTCGCGGTACGGGCGCCGGCGGCGCGCTCGGACGAGTTGGGGTTCCTGGACCGGTCGCTCAACCGGATGCTCGAGGAGACCGCGGCGGCGATCTCCGAGGTCCAGCGAGGGGCCGACGAGGTGGCCGCGTTCGGCGCCGGGCTGGCCCGCTCGGCCGAGAAGATGCTCGCGACCGGGGAGCGTGTGGCCGCCACGGCCGCGGACCTTCGCCGACAGGCGACGGAGCAGCGCGAGCTGGCCGGTGCCGGAAGCGAGCAACATGCCGAGACCGCGCGGGAAGCCCACGAACTGCGCGACCGCGTCCTGCGCATGGAGGGCGAGGGTCGCGCGCTAGTCGGCGCGGCGGAGCGCGGGCGCGAGCGTGTGTCGCGGGCGAGCGAGACGCTCGTGACGATCGGGGAGGAGGTGCACACCACCGCGAAGACCGTCCAGGAACTGAGCGGCCTCTCCGAGCGCATCGGTGGCTTTGCGCAGACCATCGCCAAGATCGCCCGTCAGACCCATCTCCTCGCGCTGAACGCCGCGATCGAGGCAGCGCGGGCCGAGGAGCACGGACAGGGATTTGCGGCGGTCGCCGACCAGATTCGCGGCCTCGCCATGGAGACGGGACGCGCCGCTCGTGATGTGACGGAACTCATTGGTGAGGTGCAGGCCAGCATCGAGGCGGCCTCGACGGCGATGGCGTCGGGCGACGCCAAGGTGCGCGACGTGGGACGGGTGGCCGAGGAGGCGCGGAGTGCGCTCGAGGAGATCCATGTTGGCGCGCTCACCACCGCCGACTTAGGGGGAGTGACCGCCGGCATCGCCCGCGGCCAGGCGGATCACATGGCGACACTGGCTCGGACGATGGCACGCGTGGCGGACATCAGCGCCGAGACCGCGCGCGCCGTGGACGGTGCGGCCGACGCCAGCCGGGCACAAATCGGCGGGATGCACGACCTGCACCAGACGAGCAGCCGGCTGGCCGACGTCGCGGAGCGGCTCCGGCGCACGATCAGCCGCTTTTCGGTGATGCCGCCCGAGCAGGCGACCACCGAGCATCCGATCCCACCCGCCCGGGGCGCGTGACGCCCCCTTCCGGCCCGGTCACCAGAGCTGTCCGAGGTCTCCTCCCCGATGGTTGAGGGGATGAAAGGTGCCGAACGTGCGCCGGAAGGGGGCGATCAGGCGTGCGGCGAAGTCCTCGAGCGTGACCGAAAACGGACAGCACTCGCGAAACTCGCTGGCCGTGAGGCCCCGCGCGGTCTTGAGGTGGCGACTGAAGCTCTGTGGCGAAGAGTACTCGAGCCGGTGAGCCACGTCGGCAATCGAGAGCGCGCGCACCTCGAGGAGCCCTGCCGCGTAGACGAGTCGCGTCGCCGCGAGGTAGCGTTTCGGCGACGGCAACCGCGCCCGAAAGAAGCGGGACATGAACGTGCTCGGGGCCACGCCGAGGCGCTGCGCGAACCGCCGCACGGTGGTGACGCCGGGCGCGAGCCGGACGAGGATCTCGAAGAAGCGGCGACAGTCGGGCGCGGGGTCACCCAGCGCGGGTAGGACTTGCGCCAGGATGCGAGAGGCGAGCGGGGTTGCCGGGTGCGCGATGAGGTCCCGCAGGCGCCGCCAGCCGTCCCGCGCGCTCAGATCCACGAGCTTGCGCACCCCCCGCGCCCCAAACTCCAGGAGCCGCTCGCTGACCCCAGGGCGGGGCCGGGAGAGCACGGCGACGGTGGGGATGCCGGGGAATCCGCGGACCAAGCTGGCGACACGCTCGAGCTGTTCCGGACCCACGCATGTGGGCGAAACGAGGACGGCGTGGATCGCCCGCTCCCGGACGGCCTGGAGGACCTCGCCGACGGTGTCCGCGTGGAGCGTCACAAACTGACCGGCGGCCGCCGCGTCCACCCAGTGTCGTGCGGCCGGCTCGATCACCGTCGCGACCGTGGCACTCCCTTCGGCCAGTCTCACGTTTGCCTCCCCGCCGCGTGTGTTGGGTCGACGTTCGGGCGCCCGGCTCAACCGCCGATCAACGCGTCAGCGCGGTCCTGCAAACCACCAGAGGCGTTTTGGCGAACGCCCGCTGCCTGCCATATCTTTCTTCCAGGGCGTGGTGGTGGGGCGGGGACGGTCGCGGCCCGGTCCGCCGGGTCGAGGAAAGTCCGAGCTCCAAAGGGCAGACTGCCAGGTAACGCCTGGGCGCCGAAAGGCGACGGACAGGGCCACAGAAAAGACACCGCCCGTCCCCTCGGGGGCAGGTAAGGGTGAAATGGTGGGGTAAGAGCCCACCGCGTGACTGGAAACAGGCACGGCACGGCAACCCCCAGTCGGAGCAAGGCCAAATAAGCGGCGAGGCCCGGCCCGGGCCGCCTGAGCCGCGGGTAGGCCGCACGAGGTGGCGGGTGACCGCCATCCCAGAGAGATGACCGCCCGGCGCGCGAGCGCCGAACAGAACTCGGCTTACGGCTCCACCACCCCGACCCATCCACCGCGCCGCGATCCGGCGCCGGCGGCCGCCGCGTACGGATGTCCGGAGATGCCAGAGGAGCCAGCGGAGTCCCGCGAACGCCCCTATCCGGAGACCTGGGAACGGGTGGCCGAGTTGCGGGTGTTTCGGACGACGGTCGAGCGGTGGCAGCGATTGATCAGTTGGCGGGCCGACATGCAGCGCAGGGGCTGGAGGCTGCTGCGGGTCGATTCCAAGGACAACGAATTGCACGCCGTCTTCGGGCGCACCCGGGAGGCGTTGCTCGGAAGGGAAGAGAGATCTTCATGACCGTGGTTGCATTCCGGTCTGCGGGAGGCGCACGCCGGCTCGCCGGCGCCGTCGTGTTGGCCACCGGGTTGAGCGCCGCATTCGCCGCCTGTCGGAGCGCGAGCACCGCGGCTCCGACGACCACCCAGCCGGTGGCGACGCGCGAGGGCGGCAACGGGGCCGTGGCCGCGCTGCGGTACCAGCCGTTCGCCGCCGCCTACCGCGTGGTGACTCACGGTCGGGTCGAGCAGGAGTTCAGCGGACAGGTCACGTCCAGTGACTTCACGATGCAATACTTCGTGACCGCGCGCCTGGAGGCGGACGGCGTCGCCCGTCGACTCACGATGCGGCTCGACTCCGTGCCGGTGCTTCGGGGCACGGCGCTCGGTTTTTCCATGTCCGAAGCGGCGCGCGCCCGGGGCGCCACCTTCACCGGCACCCTTTCACCGACCGGCGAGATCCTCGGCTTCACCGGCAGCGACACCGCCGTTACCCTCGTTCAGCAGATCGCGAGCCGTTTGCGTGAGTTCTTGCCCCGAATCCCTGCGGACGGGCTGCGGCCCGGCGTGACCTGGACCGACACGACCGAGTCCGCCTCGTCGTCGGCGGGGCTCCAGATCACGATCCGCTCGGTCAACCGGCACGAAGCCGCGGGGTGGACGGAGCGCGCCGGGGAGCCGGCGCTGCGCATCGAGTCCGTATCGACCTACACCATGTCCGGCAGCGGCGCGCAGGGGGTGCAGCGTTTTTCGATCGACGGCGCCGGGGTGCGGCGCGGACAAGCGTACATCGGCGCAGACGGCCGTTACCTGGGCCTGACCGCGGCCGACAGCTCCACCGCTCGCGCCGTCGTGGCAGAGATGGGGATCGAGATCCCCATCGTGCAGACGCGGAACGACACCCTGAGCGTCGTGCGCTGAGTTGACGGCGCGCCTCGTCGTCCCGCTCGCGGCGGTCGTCCTCCTCGGCGCCGGCACGGCTACGGCCCAGGGGCGACCCGCCCGCTCGACGGACTATCTCTTTGTCGCCACGGTCGAAGACGCCAGGGCCGCTTGGGTGAATCCCGCCGGACTCGGGATTGTCCCCGAGGCGTCGGTGATGGCCGAGTTTGTCGTGCACCGCCCTCTGGTGGGCGGCGCCCACCTGGGGCAATGGGGAGCCGGTTTCAACTCCCGGGGAATCGCGTTCGCCTACCAGCGGGACCGGTTCCCCGGCGAGCCATCGTCCGACGCGTTTCGCTTCGGGGTGGGCCTGCGGTTGCGGCGCGGCGCCATCGGCACGTCGTATACGCTCTATCGGAGTGACAGCACGGAAGCGGGGCTGGACTTCGGGCTGCGCTATGAGTTGACGCGCACCCTCGACGCGGGCTTCGTGCTCCGACAAGTCGGACGGCCGGTGGTGCGCGGCGTCAAGTTACCGCTGCACGTGACAGCCGGGCTCGGGTGGGTGGCGCTCCGTCGCGTCCTGGAACTGTCGGGCGAAGCGCACGCGCTCGAAGATCTCGCGGACTCCGGATGGGACATTGCGTACCGCGCCGGCGCCTACCTCTCCACGCCGGGCGAGTTTCCCGTCGGGGTGATGGCGGCGCTCGCGTTGCGCAGCGGCTTCGCGCTCGAACGCTTCAGTATCGGGATCGCCGTCGGGCGGGCGGACCGGGCGGTCTTTCTGACGTCCGCCGACCGCACGGCCGGCGCGACGCGCCTCGAAGACTTCAGTTTGACGGGGATCGCGAGCCGGCGGGTGCCCGGCGTGCGGCCGTGAGCCGCCAGCCTCAGTCGACGAGCCGCAGGGGCATCACGAGGCAAAGATACGCCGCCGGATCGTCCCACCCGACCGGCTCCACGGTCGCAGCGCGCTCGGGCGCCTTCATGGTGAGCCGGACCTCGTCGGTGGGCATGTATTTCAGGATTTCCAGCAGATAGTTGGCGTTGAAGCCGATGTCCAGTGTGTCGCCGTCGTATGTCACGGCCATCTCGTCCTGGGCCTCGCCGAGGTCCGGGGTGCTCACGCTGAGCTTCAGCACGCCACCCTCGAAGCGGAGCCGCACGCGGTGCGTCTGATCGCTCGCCACAACGCCAACCCGCCGCAGCGCTGACGCCATGCCCAGCTTTTCCGCGGTGCACGCACGATCGTTGTCCCGGGGAATGACCTGCTCGTAGTTCGGGTAGGGACCCTCGATCAGCCGAGTGAACACGAGCGTCGAACCGCTGCGGAAGCCAAGATGGTTGTCGCTCCGCCCGATCTCCAACTCATCCGCGGGGCCGAAAAGGCGTCGCACCTGCTCGAGCGCCTTGGGCGGCACGATGAGGTCGGCCGATTGGGTGCCGCCCGACACCCCGACATCCATCTTCGCGAGCCGGTGGCCGTTCGTGGCCACCATCCGCATCCGGTCCTTGCGCAGCTCCCAGAGCACACCGTTCAGGATCGGCCGGCTCTCTTCCGTCGAGGCCGCGAAGCTCACGTGATTGATCAGCTTCATGAGATCGCTGGCCGCGACCTTCCACGCATCCTCGAAGCTCACCGGCGGGAAACTGGGGAACTCCTCTTTGGGAATCCCGAGCAGCTTGAAGCGCGACCGTCCGCACTCGATCTGGACACGCTGCTCCCCTGTGCCGGTCACCCGGATCGCGGCGCTGGGTAGCTCGCGCACGATCTCGACGAGTTTCCGGGCCGGGATCGTCACGGCACCATCGTCATCCACCTCGGCGGGCACGACCGTGCTCACGGCGATGTCGAGGTCGGTTCCGGAGAGGCGCACGCCATCGGACGTCGCCTCGAGGAGGATGTTGGCGAGCACCGGCAGCGTTGTCTTGCTCGGCACGCTCGCCGCCACGGCCACCAGGCCTTCCTGCAAGCGCTCCCGGGTGATCGTGAACTTCATGCCGCTCCTAGAACCGCTCAGTGGAAAAGAAAGCTACGAAGATTACCAGTAACTATATAGTAGTGCTAGTAGGGCGTATGGATATCTGGATGGATCGTGTAAGTGTAATCCGTGTACGCCCCTTCGGCATTTCGGCGATGTGGGTTGACGTAGATGACTGTGGAGCCGGGGTGGAGGCCAGCGCCGCTATCCCCACGACCCACACCCGCCCACACGGTTCCATCCACACCGGTGGATCGGCGCCGCCGCCCGACTAGACGACAGCGAGTTCCCGGCGCGCGAGCTCCACGCGGTCGCGAAACTTCCGGTCGCCGGCCATCTCGCGCTGGACTTTGCCGAGGCTGTGAATGACCGTAGAGTGGTCCCGGCCCCCGAACGCCTGCCCGATCTCCACGAGTTGGAGACCAATGATCTCCCGGGCGAGGAACATCGCGACCTGCCGCGGGACGGTGAGCGTCTTGGTCCGTGCTTTCGACCGGAGGCCCTCCGGCGTGACTCCCCAACGCCGGGCGACGACTTCTTGGACCCGATCGACACTGGGGACACTCGCCGGCTGGTCCGCCGGCCCGCCGGCGGGATGCCGGATCTTATCCGCCAGGGCCTCGCGTGCGAGGTCGATCGTCACCTCGCGGTGCTTGAGGGACGCGAAGAGGAGCAACTTGATGATGCAGCCCTCGAGCTCACGGACCGAGCTGCGCACGTGCTCGGCGATGAAGCGCAGCACGTCGTCTGGAATCGTGAGCTCGAGATGATCCTGCTCGGCTTTTTTCCGCAGGATCGCGATGCGGTGCTCGAGGTCCGGCTGCCCCACGTCCGCCACCATGCCCCACTCGAATCGGCTCACGAGGCGGGACTCCAACCCGGGGATCTCCTTGGGCGGCCGGTCCGACGTGAGCACGATCTGCTTCCCGGCCTCGTGGAGGGCGTTGAAGGTGTGAAAGAACTCCTCCTGGGTCATCTCCTTCCCTTCGAGGAAGTGCACGTCGTCCACCAGGAAGATGTCCACCTCCGAGCGGTACTGGCGGCGGAACTCGACCATGGTCCGGCCGTGGATGCTCTCGATGACCTCGTTGATGAACTGCTCGGCGCCCATGTACACCACGTGGCTGGCGGGCGCGCGGTCCAGCACGGCGTGGGCGACGGCTTGCATGAGGTGGGTCTTACCGAGTCCCGTGGCGCCGTAAATGAACAAGGGGTTGTACGTCTTGCCGGGGGCCTCCGCGACGGCGTGGGCGGCGGCTGCCGCGAGTTCGTTGGACTTACCGATGACGAAGGTCTTGAAGGCGTAGCGTTCGTTGAGCGGCCGGGTGGCGCGCCCCGGCCGCTCAACGTGCTCGGCGGAGGCCGGTGGCGCGACAAAGAAGTCCATCTGCGGGCGCGCCGCTCGGTCGGCCTGCACCTGGAATACGATGTCGAGGCGCGAGCCCACGGTCCGGTCGGCCAGCCGTGCGAGGAGCGGTGCGTGTTTCGACGCGTTCCACTCGACCGCGAACTGGTCCGGTGCGCCGAGGATCAGCCGCCCTTCCTGCAGGGCGATCGGCTCCACGGGCTCGAGCCAGGTGCGGACCGTCGGGTCGGGCAGTTCCTCGCGGGCAGCCTCGAGGAGACGGGTCCAGGTCTGTTGCGCGGTTAGTTCCATTGACGCTGGTGACGACAGGCAGGTCCCGAAGGGCGGCCCGATCTTATTACCGCTATGTGGAAAAGTCAACCTTGACCCCATACGCCTTGCACGGCTAGCTTTCGGGCCGCAAAACCGGGAAACTAGGGATGAAACCGACATATCGGCCGCGGAATCGGCGCCGCATCGGCAAGCACGGGTTTCGGGCGCGGATGCGCACGCGGTGGGGCCGTGCCATCCTCAACCGGCGCCGCAAAAAGGGCCGGAAGCGGCTGGCTGTTCGCCTGCCCTCCAAGCACGGAGGGCGTTGAAATCCGAGGGGATCCCTCGGAGCTGGCGACTCACGCGTTCGGCGGACTTGACGGCGGTGCTCCGCACCGGTGCCGCCCGCCGCACGCAGCGCCTCGACGTGCGCTGGCGTGTCAACACGCTCGGCCACCCGCGTCTCGGGCTGATGGTCCCCCGCTACGGGAATACGATCGTCGCCCGTAACCGCCTCCGGCGGCGCCTGCGTGACATCGCCCGCCGCCGCGTCCTGCCGGGCCTGCGCAGCGTCGACGTCGTCATCCGGTCACGCTTACCGGCGTACCGATCCACGTTTCAGACATTGACGACCGATCTCGAGCAATGGGCGCGTTCGCTGTCCGACTGACCCAGTGGCCGCGCCTCTTCGTGGTGGGACTCATCCGCGTCTACCAGGTGGTGGCATCGCCGTTCCCTTCACCGTGTCGCTACTCGCCGACGTGCTCGTCGTACGCCCTCGAGGCCGTCCGGCGCCACGGGGCGCTCCGCGGCAGCTGGCTGGGTCTCCGCCGGATTCTGCGCTGTCATCCCTTCCGCCGCGGCGGCTTCGACCCGGTCCCGTGACGCCCCGCTAATGGACAGACGCACCGTCCTCGCGATCGGCTTGATGCTGATCGTGGCGCTCCTCCCATCGATTCTGTTCCCGCCGACGCCGACGCCGGGGCCGCCGGCCGGGGCCGACACGGTCACGGCCGCCGTCCCGACCGCGGATTCGGCGATCGCGCCCAGCCCGGTGCCGGCGGCGGCGCCGCCGCCGCCGGCACCTGCGGCGGCCCCGCGGGAGGCGGCCCCGGAGGCCGTGGTGACGGTATCGTCCCCGCTCTACGAGTACGGCTTCTCGACCACGGGCGCGCGTCTCGCCCGGGCGTCGCTGCTCGAGTACCGCACGTTCGCGACTGACAGCGCCGGCGTCCTCCAACTCATCCCATCGGACTCCCGCTTCTTCACGTACGCGGTGGTGGTGGGGAGCGATACGGTCTCGTTCGCCGACTGGCGATTCGAGCCTTCCGATTCATCGGTCACGGTTCCGGCGGACGGAGCGACCCTCGAGATGGTCGGGCGCCGGGGCCGACTCGAGATCCGGCTCCGCTACCGCTTCCGGCCGGACGAATACCACTTTCGGGTGGAGGGCGAGCTCGGAGGGGTGGGACCGAGCGGGCTGGTACTCGTCTCGCTCGGCCCCCAACTGGCAGAGGTGGAGGCGGACAGCGAGGAGGACGCGAGGGCGCGTGGCATCATCACGAAGGCGGCGAAGACCCAGAACCTCGCCATCCGCTCGCTCGATCCCCTCGAGCGACGCGAGCTGGGCGGCCCGTTCGAGTGGGTCGCGTGGAAGTCCAAGTATTTTCTCGCGGCGGTGCTGACGACGGACCAAGACGTCCCGCGCTTCGGCGGTGCCGTCGTGGTGGGCGCTCCCGGGGAGGGAAAGGACGCGACGGCTGCCGACGTCGTCGTGTCGCTCCCCGCTCCCGCCGGGCAGTTCGAGCATTCGGTGTACGTCGGGCCCCAGGAGTTCCGCCGGCTCGCGCGGATCGGCCACGATTTCGAGGACGTGAACCCGTACGGCTGGATCTTCCGGCCCATCATCCGCCCGTTCGCCAACTTGATCGTCCGCGTCCTGCTATGGATGCACGAGACGTTGAGTTTGGGATACGGCTGGGTGCTGATCCTGTTCGGGCTCGCCGTGCGTGTCGTGCTGTGGCCGCTCAACCAGAAAGCGATGCGGTCCAGCATGGCGATGCAGGCGATCCAGCCGCAGCTCAAGGCGATCCAGGAGCGGTACAAGCAGGAACCGCAGCGGCTCCAACAGGAGATGATGAAGCTGTACAAGGAGCACAAGGTGAATCCGCTGGGCGGGTGTCTCCCGATGCTGCTGCCGATGCCCGTGCTCTTTGCGCTGTTCTTCGTCTTCCGTGAGACGATCGAGTTTCGCGGCGTCCCGTTTCTGTGGCTGCCGGACCTGTCGCGTCACGACCCCATCTACATCATCCCCATCGTGATGGGGCTGTCGATGTTCGCCGTGATGCGCATCGGGCAGGCGGGCATGGCGGCGAACCCGCAGGCGAAGATGATGATGTACATGATGCCTCCATTCCTCACGTTCATCTTCCTGCGCCTGTCGTCCGGGCTCAACCTGTACTACGCCGTGAGCAACATCGCGAGCATTCCGCAGCAGTGGCTGATCGCGCGCGAGCGCGATCGGCGGGGGAAAGCCGCGCCGCCGTCGGATTGACCGTACGGGTTCACGCGCCGGCTGTCTGCACCGCTGCCCGCCTCCTAGTTTTCATCCATGCTCGGTGACGTGATCACCGCCCTCGCGACACCGCCGGGCCGATCGGCGGTCGCACTGCTGCGGATCTCGGGTAGCGGCGCTCACGGCGTCGCCGCACGCGTGCTCGCGGGGTTTACCTCGGACCCGCCCCGGGTGGCCCGCGTGACCCGCTGCCGGCATCCGGACGGTGGCGCCGCACTCGACGAGGTGCTCTACGTCGTGTACCGCGCGCCGCGCTCCTACACCGGCGAAGACATGGTGGAAATCTCGACGCACGGAGGGCTGCTCGTGCCGGCGGAGGTCCTCGCTGCCGTGGTGGTGGCCGGGGCGCGGCTTGCGGCGCCCGGTGAGTTCACACGCCGCGCACTCCTCAACGGCAAGCTCGATCTCCTGCAGGCCGAGGCGGTCGGCGACCTCGTGGCGGCGACGGCGCCGGCGCAACGCCGGGCGGCGCTGGACCAACTGGATCATGGGCTGTCGAGCCGCATCGCCGCGCTCCGGGACCAGATCCTCGAGCTCGAAGCGCTCGTGTGTTACGAGATCGATTTCCCCGAGGAAGACGAGGGTCCGGTACCGCCCGCGCGGGTCGAGGCCGCGATCACCGGGGCGCGCGACGCGGTGGCCGGCTTGCTGCGGACGGCGGCGGACGGAGTGCGGCTGCGCGAGGGCGCGCTGGCGGTCATCGCGGGCCGGCCCAACGCGGGCAAGTCGTCGCTGTTCAACGCGCTGCTGGGGCGGGAGCGGGCGATCGTCACGGAGATCGCCGGCACGACGCGGGACGCGATCGAGGCACCGGCGACGTGCGAGGGATTTCCGTTTCGTCTAGTGGACACGGCGGGGTTGCGCGAGAGCGCGGACCGAGTGGAGCAGCTCGGTGTCGAAGTGAGCCGGCGCTATCTCGCCGGCGCGGACCTGGTGCTGTTTTGCGCGGAGGCGGGGCGGGACGTCACCGTCGAGGAGCGGCGGTTCCTCGACGCGGTCGACGCGCCCGTCGTCTTGGTGCGGACCAAGGCCGACGTGGCCACGACGAGCGGCACGGCGAACGACGAGGTGCCGGTGTCCGCCCTCACCGGGAGCGGGCTCATGGCGTTGCGGCGCCGATTGGCGGAAGTCGCGTTCTCGACGCTGGCAGGGCAGGGGGACGTGGCGCCGGCGCTGACACGGGAGCGACATCGGTTTGGGCTCGAGCGGGCACTGGGGGAGATCCAGGCCTTCGCCACGGCGCGCCGCGCGGGGATGGAGGGCGCCGTCGCCGCGACGCATCTCCGTGCCGCCGTCACGGCGCTGGAGGATGTGATCGGACTCGTGACGACCGACGACGTGCTGGAGCGAGTCTTCGAGACGTTCTGCGTCGGAAAGTAGATCAGGCCTCGCCGGCGTCGATCACCAGCCGCCAGGCCTCGTCGGCCAGCCACTCGAGCCGCTGCTGCGCATACTCCACCTGATCGGGCGTCATGGACCCGATCCCGCCCGACAGAGCCCGGACGTGCTGGATCAGCTCGTCCATGACCTCACGCAGCTGAACGTTGCGACGGCGCTCGACCGCTCGGCCGCGGGTCCGTCGCTTCCGAGGTTCGCGAGGCCGGTCGGTCGAGGGGCGCTTGGTCACGCCGTCTGCGCCCCTGACGCCTGCACCTCAAGCTCCTCGAATTCATCGGCGGGCGCCCGCACCGCATAAGCCAGCCCGCGTTCCTCGGCGACACGCTCGACCATGCGATGTCCGAGGTAGTAACCGGAACGTTCGGGAATCACCTTCCCCTGCATGAGCCGTTGCGCCGCCGACACGCCGCCGGCCAAATACCGTAGCCGATACCCGAGCCCGCGCTGATCGAGCACGCTGCCAACCGCTCGTGTCAGAAACGCTTCGAGCTGTCGCAGGCGCCGGTATTGCCGGCGCTGGTAACCTAAGTACTCCCATGGCTCGAAGCCGGGTGCCACGGCTCGCGCCGTAGCTACGGCCAGCCCTTCGTTGACCAGAAGCTCACGCACCGTGACACGACTGCCTGACTCCCAGTAGTCGTAGTAGCCGTTCATCTCATAGATGACGCGGGCGAGCTCGCTGCGACTGTCGCGGGACGTGTAGCGCACCGTATGGGCGATCTCGTGTGCGATCCACAGCGGGATGAGCTCGGGGGCGAGACCAAGCCCGAGAGACTCGTGGTTGGGCCGCCCGGTGAAATGCTCGAGGCAGATGAACGCGATCCCCCGACCCCCGATGACCAGCTCGCCGGCGTTGGCGCCGCCGACGCCCACCAGGAGGTACACGTCGAACTTCTGGTCCGGCTCGAGCACGTCCTCCGACCGTCGGATGGCATCGTCCGCCAGGGTGCCGAGGTCTACGGAGTCCAGCAGCGCGGTGAGATCGCCGCGGTCCGCGGCGACGGCACGGCGGATCACACTGTCGGCGTGAGGGCTGTCCAGATCCAGAATGTAATTGTGCCAGTACGCCGAGAGGACGGGCAGGTGCTCTTCGAGATAGCGACGGTACGCCTCCACCGGATCCGGCGCCTGGACGGCGGCCAGGAAGTCTGGCACGAGATTGATGAGCATGGAGGCGCCACCAATTTGGGACGCGATGGGGACGATGACAAGCCCCGATGTGGTGCCTGCCGCGGCGTGCGCGTCGCGCACTCGGGCGGCGACCGGGATGCCCGAGCGATCGAGCCTACGGTGATGCTGGCGGCGCGCGATCGCCCGCGTGAAGGACGCGGGTGAGCGTCGCGGCCTGCTCTTCGGCGTAGCCGTAGAAGGCCACCTCTTCGAGCTGCGATGTGTGCGGCGACGTTCGGACCGCGTCGCGCATGATGATCGCGGCGCGCTCGAAGTCGAAGCCGCCGACGCCGGTCCCCAGGACGGGGAAGGCGACGCGCGTAACGCCCCGCTCCGCGGCGCAGGCGAGACTCGCCAACGTGCTCTCGCGAATCGAGCGCGCCGAGACGGGCTCGTCACCCATCGCCGCGGCGTGGATGACGCACTGCACGCCGAGCCGTCCTGCGCCCGTGACGGCTGCCTCGCCGACGCGAATCGGCCCGTGCCGGTCGCACTCGTCCTGAATGGACGGTCCTCCCGCGCGCCTGATGGCGCCGGCGACGCCCGCGCCGAGCTGGAGGTGGTTGTTGGCGGCGTTGACGATGGCGTCCCCGTCGTAGGTGGTGATGTCTCCCCGGCGGACGACGAGACGCGGTGCCATCGCTCTCAGGATTCGCGGAGCTCGCGGCTCGCCTCGTCCAGGAGCCGGCGCTCGTCCGGCGTCAGGCTGTCGAGGCCGCTCGCGGAAATCTTGTCGAGGACCCGATCCACGTCGTCCTCGACGGAGCGGGGCGCCGCGTTACGCTGGGGTGCCGGCGCGCGCTCCGGGCGCGGGAGCCGGCGGCGGCTCGCGGTGACACGCGCCGCGGCGCGGCGCGCGCGGTGCACCACCGTGTCCTCCGCCTTGATGTAGAGGTAGCCGAACAGGAGCCCGCCCAGGTGCGCGAGGCGGGCCACCCCACCACTCATGCTCGGAGCCACGAACAGGATGTCGATGCCGGCGAAGAACAGCACGAGCCACTTCGCCTTGATGGGCACGGGGATGGGGAAGACGTAGAGCGGGGTGTTGGGCCAGCGCATCGCGAACGCCAGCGCCACGCCGAGGACGGCTCCCGAGGCGCCGATGAAGGGCGCCACCGGCCACACGAGGGTGAATGCGTACGAGAGGATGGCGCCGCCCAAGCCGCAGAACGCGTAGTAGAGTCCGAACCACCCGCCCATCTCCTCCTCGACGGCCCGCCCGAACACGAACAGCAGGAGCATGTTGAACGCGAGATGGAGGAGCCCCTGGTGAAGGAACATGTAGGTCGCGAAGCTCCACCACTGCTGCGCCGCGCGCGCCGGATGGAAGGCGAAATGCTCGAGGAACCACGGACCGGTGAACACCGTGATCGTGAGCAGGTACACCACCGCGTTCGCGATGATGAGGCCGCGAACCCACGGGGTGAGCGCGAGCGGGGACGTCTGGCGCATATACGTCAATATATCCGCCCAGTCGGGGCTCTGTTCCCCTCCGCGGCGCGCGCGAGGGCCAGGTGACAGATCCGGTCGCACAGCGCGTCGAACGGGACGCCGGCGGCCGCGGCCGACTGCGGGAGCAGACTGGTCGCGGTCATGCCGGGAAGGGTGTTCACCTCGAGGCATTGCGGGGGTCCGTTGGGCGGCAGACGGAAATCCACGCGGGAGAAATCCCGGAGCTTGAGAACGCGATGTGCCATCGCCGCGAGCTCTTGGAACCGGGCCGTCACGGCGGGTCGCAGGTCCGCGGGGAAGATCTCCTCGGTCAGGCCCGGCGTGTACTTGCACTCGTAATCGAAGATCTCGTGACTCGGGCGAATCTCGCCGACCGTCAGCGCGGCGTCCCCGAGGACACCGACCGTGTATTCCCGGCCCGAGACAAAGGTCTCGACCATCACCTCGTCGTCGTACACCCGGGCGGCGGCCACCGCGTCGTCCAGCTCGCGCCAGTCGCGCACGACGGTCAGCCCGACGGTGGACCCGACCTTGGACGGCTTGACGACGACGGGGAGGCCGATCGCGTGTAACTCCGGCTCCGACGCCGGCCACATCCGCCAGTCGGGGGTCGGGATCCCGGCGTGTTGGAAGAGCCGTTTGGCGACGTCCTTATCCATCGCCAGTGCGCTGCCGAGGGGGCCGCTCCCCGTGTAGGTGACGCCGGCGCCCTCGAGCACGGCCTGAAGCGTGCCGCCCTCTCCTTGACGTCCGTGGAGCACGAGGAAGACGAGATCGGCGTCGCACACCGCGGCGAGGGTCGCCACTTCCACGCCCAACTCCCGCTCGGCGAGGACGGCGAGCTGCTCCAGCGTGGGGGGCGCCGTGCCGACGGCCGGGACCAGCAGCCGTTGTTCGTCGGCGGAGGACAGCGGGCCGTACACGGTGTCCACGACGGTGACCGCGTGGCCCCGCGCGCGCAGGGCGGCCACGACCTGCGCCGCCCCGGCGAGGGCGACGTCGCGCTCCGGCGTGGAGCCTCCCGTGAGCACGGTGACGGCCGCCATCAGGGTCGGTAGACCACGCGGTACTCGGGCATCTCCCAGACCTCGACCTCTTCCACGGCCGCCGGGGTCGTCCCAAGCCCCGCGGCGGCCCGCTGCGAGATCACGGCGGCGATGCGCTCCGCGGTCGGCGGCGCCTGCCGGAACAGCTCCAGGTCGTTGAGATAGCGGTGGTCGAAGTCGGCGACCGCGTCTCGCGCGATCCGCTCGATCTCACGAAAGTCCACGCCCATGCCGCCCGCGTCCAGCGCCCCCTCCTCGACCCGCACGGTCAAGCGCACACGCCAGTTGTGCCCGTGAAACCGGTCGCACGTTTCCACCTCCGGCAGCGTGTGCGCGGCGGAGAAGGTCGCTTCAGCGGAGAGGAGGTAGTGGCCCATGTGACCGACTCGAGTCGTAGTGTCTCGCCGCGCGCCGGTCACCGACGCCCCTGTCCGGGCGGCACGGCGACGGCGACCGATGGCGGATCACGGACGGCATCGGACGTGCGACGGAACCGCGGATCGCTATCGAATGCCCGCCATGTGCTGCAGGACGTCGTACCGGGTGACGATCCCGGTGAGCGCCCCCGTCTTTCGTACCAGCACCGCTGGTGTTTCGCGAGAGAGGAGCTCGGAAAAGCGCTCGAGCGGGAAGTCGCCATCGACCACGGGGTACGGGGCATCCATCACGTCCCGCACCGGGTGGTCGAGCACGGCGGGCTTGGCGATCGCCTGCGCCATCAAGTTCCCCTCATTGAGCGAACCGATACAGTCACCGCCTTCGACGATGGGGAGCTGGGAGATGTCGTACGTCGTCATGAGGTTCAGCGCCTGCCGTACGGTTTGCGACGGGCTGACCGTGACCAACTCCGGGCCACCGTTCACCTTGGCCGCCAACAACTGGGCGGCGGTGACGCGCTCGATTTCCAGCAGCTGGTTCTCCTGCATCCACTCGTCGTTGAATACCTTTGAGAGATAGCGCTCGCCGGTGTCGCACAGGATGACCACCACATAGGCGCTCGGGTCATTGAGGTGGCGCGCGACGCGGAGCGCGACGGCCACGAGGAGGCCGGTCGAGCCGCCGACGAAGAGCCCCTCCTCCCGGGCCAGGCGGCGCGCGACCTGGAAGGCCTCGCGGTCGCTCACGTTGTGCCACTCGTCGATGTAGTCGTAATGCAGTGTGCCCGGGATCTTGTCCCCTCCGATGCCCTCCACCTTGTAGGGGTGTCCGTCGGGCTTCGTGCGCGACCGGGCGTACTCAGCATAGATGGACCCCTCGGGATCGCCGGCGATCACGCGGATGGCAGGGTTACGTTCCTTGAGAAACTTGCCCGCCCCGCTGAGCGTGCCGCCGGTGCCGGCGCCGCCCACGAGGTGCGTGATCCGCCCTTCCGTCTGCTCCCAGAGCTCCGGCCCCGTCGTGCGGTAGTGCGCCTCCGGGTTCACCGGATTGTAGAACTGGTCCGCGAGCACGGCGCTCGGCGTGGCGGCCGCGATCGCCTTCGCCTTCATCACGTAGTTGTCGGGATGGTCGGGCGGGACCGCCGTGGGCGTGATCACGACCTCGGCGCCGAATGCCTTTAGGAGCCGGACCTTTTCCTGCGACATCTTGTCCGGCATCGTGAAGATGCACCGATACCCCTTGAGGGCCGCGGCGAGGGCGAGGCCCACCCCGGTGTTGCCCGAGGTGCCCTCCACCACGACGCCGCCGGGCTTGAGCCGCCCGCTGCGCTCCGCCTCCTCGATGATCGCCAGCCCGATCCGGTCCTTCACCGACCCGCCGGGGTTGAAGAACTCCGCTTTGCCGTACACCGGCGTTCGCAGTCCCGCGGTCAGCCGGCGCAGCCGGATGAGCGGTGTCCAACCGATCGTGTCCAACACGCTGTCGTAGGCACGCGGGTGTGGCACGCTCATCGCGCCCCTCCCGACCCGGAGCGGTTCGGATGGCGAAAGTGCACCGGGAGCAGGAACGTGGCGCCCACCGAAACGCCGTTGCGCTGTGCCGGCGCGAACCGCATCTCGTTCACGCCCGCCAGTGCGGCCGAGTCGAGCGCCGCGTAGCTGCTGCCTTCGGCGACGCGGGTCGAGTCGGGGATCACGCGTCCCGTCTCGTCCACGTACAATCGCAACACCACGGTCCCTTCGATCATCTGGTCGTAGAGGCGGCGGGGGTACTGGACCGGCGACTCCGCATTCGTGACCACGGGCGGGTTGAAATCCCGCGGCCCCGGCTCCGCCGTACGGCGCGCCGCGGAATCGGCCTCGCCGCCCCGGCACGCCGCGAGCGCGGCCAGGCCGAGGCCCACGCGCACCAGTCGTCGGACTCGCATCACGGATACTCCGCCGGGTCGTGGCGCTGCGCCCGCCGCTTGAGGTCGACGAGGCGGTTGAGCGCTTCGAGAGGGGTCATGACGTCAGGGTCCAGTCCGGCCAACTCGCGGAGCACGGCGTGGTCCTCCGGCGCGAACAGTGGGAGTTGCCGCGCGTCCGGCCCGCGCGGTGGCCGCCGCCCGGCCACGTGATGTCCCGCCTCGAGCAGCGCCAGTATCTCCCGGGCCCTCTGCACCACCGTGCCGGGGAGTCCGGCGAGCCGCCCGACATGAATGCCATAGGACCGATCCGCACCGCCCGGCTCCAGCCGGTGCAGAAAGACGATCTCGTCGTCCGCTTCCCGAACCGCGACGTTGAAGTTCCGCGCGTGCGCCAGCTCTTCGGTGAGCTGCGTCAGCTCGTGATAATGGGTGGCGAAGATCGTCTTGCATCCGATGCGGTCGTGCAGGTGTTCCGTCACCGCCCAGGCAATCGCCACGCCGTCGAAGGTGGCCGTCCCCCGCCCGATCTCGTCGAGCAGTACCAGGCTCCGATCGGTGGCGCCGTGTAAGATGGCGCTCGTCTCGTGCATCTCCACCAGGAAGGTGGAGTGCCCCCGCCCCAAGTTGTCGCTCGCGCCGACGCGCGTGAACACGCGGTCCACGACGCCGACGGTGGCGGCGTCCGCCGGGACGAACGATCCCATCTGCGCGAGGATCACCGCCAACCCCGCCTGCCGCAGGATCGTGGACTTGCCGGCCATGTTGGGCCCGGTGAGGAGGATCACCCGTTGGGCCGCATCCAGCCGGATGTCGTTGGGGATGAACGTGCCCGGTGGGAGGACACGCTCGACGATCGGATGACGGCAGCTCGTGAACGCGAGGGCGAGGTCGTCGGTCACGACGGGGCGCGTGTACCGTGCGCGCTCGGCGGTCTCGGCGAGGGCGGCGAAGACGTCGAGCGTCGCGAGCACGCGCGCCGTCTGCTGCAAGCGACCGAGGGCGTCCCGGATCGCGCCGCAGAGTGCCTGCACGATCTCCCGCTCGCGCTCGATGACCCGCTCCTCGGCCGTCAGGACCCGCGCCTCGTATTCCTTCAACTCCGGTGTGACGTACCGTTCGGCGTTCGTGAGCGTCTGGCGACGCTCGTAGCCGGCGGGCACCGCGTCTTTATGGGTGTTGGTGATCTCGATGTAGTAGCCGAACACTTTGTTGTAGCCGACCTTCAGCGAGCCGATCCCGGTGCGCTGGCGCTCACGCGCCTGGAGGCCGGCGATGAAACGCTTCCCACCGTCGCGAAGGTCCCGCGCCTCATCGAGGTCCGCATCGGCCCCCTGGGGGACCGTGTCCTCGGTGCCGAGGACCGCCGGGGGTTGCGCGACCAGCGCGCGGCCCAGCCGATCGCCGAGATCGGCGAGCAGGTCGAGGCCGGTCGCGCACGCGTCGAGCTCGGCGCTCACCTCGCGCCGACCGAGTCCATCGAGCGCGGCCCGCACGTCGGGGAGCCGCGCGAGCGAGTCGCGGAGGCCGCCGAGATCCCGCGGCGTCGCCCGCCCGGCGGCCGCGCGTCCCGCCAGCCGCTCGATGTCGCGGACACCATCCAGGGCGTCCCGTACCCGCTCGCGGCCCCGCGCGTCACCGACCAGCACCTCGACGGCGTCATGGCGTGCCGCAATCGCCGCCCGGTCGCGGAGCGGCGCGAGCAACCAGCGGCGCAGCAGCCGCGCGCCCATGGGCGTGATCGTACGATCCACGACCGCGAGAAGCGTCATCCCCTTCTCGTCCGGCCGGAGTGGCTCCACCAGCTCGAGGTTCCGCCGGGTCATCTCGTCGAGGGGCATCACGTCCCCGGGGCGGCGCACCGACGGGTGGCTGACCTGCGGCATACCACCGGGCTGCAGCTCGCCGGCATAGCGGAGCAGCGCGCCCGCCGCCCCCACGGCCGGCCGGTCGGCGGACGTCAGGCCCAGCCCGTCGAGACCCTGGAGTCGGAAGTGCCGCGCGAGATCGTCGGCCGCCTGAGCCGGGTCGAACTCCCATGCGTCCCGGCGCATGAGCGTGACCGACTCGGACACGGTCCCTTCCCACTCGGCCGGCACGACCAGCTCTTTCGGGTCGTAGCGTCCGAGGGCGGCGTCGAGCTCCCCCGGCGGCACGACCTCCAGAGCGAACTCGCCGGTGGACAGGTCGAGCGCCGCCAGCCCCGCAGGCTCGCTGGGGCGGAGGGCGACGAGGAAGTTGTTGCGCGCACGGTCGAGCCACTGATCGGCGAGGATCGCGCCCGGGCTCACCGTCTCGACGACCTCGCGGCGCACGACGCCTTTGGCCCGCTTCGGATCTTCGACCTGCTCGCAGATCGCCACCCGGTATCCGCGGTCCACGAGGCGGCGCACGTAGTCATCGGCCGCTTTCACCGGCACGCCGGCCAGGGGGACGTTCGCGGCGGCGCCGTTGTTGCGTGACGTGAGCGTGAGGCCGAGTTCACGGGCGGCGAGCTCGGCGTCGTCGTAGAACATCTCGTAGAAGTCCCCCATGCGGAAAAAGACGACCGCGTCCGCATGGCGCGCCTTAATCGACCGGTACTGCGCCATGACCGGCGTCTCCGCCGCTGCGGTGCCGCCGCGCCGGCGCGTCACGACTCCTCCACGACGAAGGGGTCGCCGCCGATCACGCGCTTGAGCTCCGCGACGAGCCGCTGGGCTTCCTCCCGACGGGCGTAGCGGCCGACGCGCACCTTGAGCAATCCATCGGCGTCGCGGACGACGTGCGGCTCGTATCCCCGGGACGCGAGCCGTCGCATGACTTCGTCGGCCGCGGTCGGGCTGCGGACCGCGGCGACTTGCACGGCGTAGGCCGTGCGCGCCGGTCGGACGCCGGTGTCAGGTGGCGGCCGCGCCTGGGTATCGGTCGCCACCGCGACGACACAACGCTGGCGGTAGAACCGGATTCGGTTGGCGAGCTCCACGTCCTCGCCGGCCGTCTCCGCCGCCCGCGCGAGCAACTCACATCCCTGTGGGACGCTGTCGAGCTCGAATTGTGCGCGCGCCGCCCAGTAGCCGGCCTCAGCGAGGAGGGGGCTCCCGGGATAGTCCATGACGATGCGTACCGTGGCTCGCAGGGCGCCCACGAAGTCGCCGCTCGCGTAGCCGATCTGACCCAGGCGGAGCAAGGCGCTGTCGGCCCAGGGCGACCCGGAGTACTCGATGCTCACCCGTCGGAAATAGTGTCCCGCCGAGTCGGCGCGCGTCGCGACCACGCCGGCGGTATAGAGCACTTGGGGGTAGAGAGAGTCGCCGGGCGCCAGCGCGCGCAGGCGGGAGCGGACCAATGCCCGGGCGGAGTCGCCCTGGCCCTCGGTCGTCAGGCGGACCGCCAGCGTGAAGAGCGAGTCCTCCTGCTGCGCCGCGAGCGCCACGGGTGCCGAGAGCAGCGCGAGCACGAGCACGCCGCGCGTCACGCCGCCGCCTCTCGCGCACCCAGGCGCAGAAGCATGTCGGTCACGATCCCCCGATCGTCGGCGATCGTGCTGGCCTTCAGGGCCTGGTCGGTCTCGTATGCGGCGCGCAGCGCACGATCGAGCGATGCAGCGGTCCATCCACGGGCCCACCGCGTCCACTCGCCGGCCTCGTCGCGCCAGCTGCCGAGTCCCACGGGACGGGCCGCCCGGATGTGCTCGAACACGGCCTGGTGGATCCGACCGCCGGGCATCCCGCTGTCGGCGAGGGCCCGCGCTATCCGCACCCCGACGAGGGCGGTGCCAAGGTCCGACACGAGGCGCACCGCCGTGACCCCCGCCGCCGCGAGCACCTGCCCGAGCATCTCGACCGCTCGCGGCACGTCGCGTCCCAAGACGGCCGCAATCCAATCGCGGGGCGTTTCGCCGCGGCGCACGCCGACCAGGTTGGCGACGGCCTCGACACCGAGCGGCTCGCCACCTGTCGCCACCGCGGCGAGCTTCTCGATCTCCATGGTGAGGACGGCGAGGTCGCCCCCCACGGAGCGGACCAGGTGCTCGGCCGCCGTGCGCTCGAGCTCGAGGCCCGCGCGCCCGGCACGCCAGTGCACCCACTTCACCAGGCGGTCCGGCGTGAGCGGGCGCACCTGGACGTTGACGCTGTTCCGAACGACCGCGGGGCGCGGTTTCTCGCCGGCCCCGAGCGTGAGGATGAGGATCGTCGTTGGCGACGGGCGGTCGAGGTAGCGATCCAACACGTGCCATACCCCGGCGTTCTTGCGCCACTGCTCGAGGTTCCTGACCAGCACCACCCGTCGGTCGGCGAGCATCGGGGGCGTTTCGACGAGCGCGTGGAGGGCCTCGCCGTCGAGGTCCGCGGCCGCGCGGACGTCCACGTTGAAGTCGCGGCACGACGGATCGACGGCCTGATCGAGGACCAGCGTCGCAAACTCCTCTTTCAGGACGTCTTCGTCGCCGGTCAGAAGATAGACGGGAGCAAGTTCGCCCCGCTTCACGTGGCGAGAAGCGGTGTCGAACGACAGAGACGCCGCCATAGGCGGAAGTTACCGACCCGGGGTGGGCTTTGAAAGAGCGTCGGCCCCGGCTGGGGCGGCGCGTGTCAGCGCGGCAGCGTGGCCCTGGTGCCTAGTGGCTGTTCGGGTGGGGCGGAGTCGTGGTGGGTGGGACCGAAGGGCGGAGCGCTCAAGTGGACGAACGTGACGAAGGGAACGCCGGGGTTCGCCACGACGACGGGGAGGGGACGCCGCGTGGGACGCTCCAAGGCGGTGCTGGGCCGGGCGTCCGGCTCGGCGGAATCCTGCAGAATGACCGTCATGGCGGCGAGGACGAGCAGGCCCACGATGGCCAGGGAGGCCGGTGCGGCGGGCTGGGGAGTGGTGTCTTCCGAGAGACGCCCGCGAAGACGCCGTCGAAACCCCGGTGACGGCTCCAAGTCGCTGGTGGCCCGCAACGCCATCACACCCCGCGCCACCGACGCGTCGTAGCACATACATCGGGCGCAGGTGACCGAGTGATACGCGAGCCGGTCCAGCAGCGCGGCGTCGGTGATCACCCCGTCGCGGTAATCGGAGTAGTTCTCCAGGAATTCGGAGCAGCGCATGGGCCCGCAGAGTGTAGTCATGCGGTTCTACCAACGCGACCGGGGGATGTTCCGGCCGGCAGCGGAAGGGGGGGGAGCAAGAGGGGCGTTCGACGCGACCCCCCCGCTCCCCCCCCCCCGGTTCTCGCCCAACGGCGACATCGGGTCGGCGTTAGTCGAGCAGCGGGCCGATGATCTGGGCGAAACGATTCCGCGCCCGGTTGAGGCGGCTCTTCACCG
Source organism: Gemmatimonadales bacterium (assembly GCA_041613315.1). GTDB lineage: Bacteria > Gemmatimonadota > Gemmatimonadetes > Gemmatimonadales > GWC2-71-9 > JBFJHJ01. The sequence goes on along the minus strand of JBFJHJ010000033.1, from coordinate 5,560 downwards.
TGCCGAGGTTGCACGCGGTGATCTCCGCGATCTCCTCGTAGCTCTTCCCCTCGAGCTCGCGGAGCACGAACACCACGCGGTGATGCTCGGGCAGCTGGTCGACCGACCACTCCACGAGTTCCCGCAGGTGACGCTTGCGGTAGAGGTCGTCCGGGCGATAGTGCGGATCCTCGAACTGCAGCGGTCGGTGGTCGGCCTCCCAGTTCTTCTTGATCGTCTGGAACAGGACCAGCGGACTGCGGCTCCGATTCCGGAGCTCGTTCTTGGCCAGGTTCGAGGCGATCGTGTAGATCCAGGTCGAGAACTTCTTGCTCTGATCGAACCGGTGCAGGTGCCGATGGACGCGGATGAACACCTCTTGTACGAGGTCCTCCCCGCGCTCCCGGTCACCGATCGTCCGATAGATGAAGTTCAGCAACCGCTTCTGATACCGTTCGACGATCTCGTCGAACGCCGGGCCCCGTCCGGCCAGGTACGCCGCCACCAGGCCCGAATCGTCCAGCTCTTTGAGCGCCGGACGCGAAACCTCACGGGCCGGTGCGGGCAGTGCCCGCCTCAGGGTGTCAACGACTGCGGTCATCAGTGAGCTCCCGGGCGCCCCCCGCCAGGTGGACGATGGGGCGTCCTCATCCGAACGATGGACGGTTCGCTAGCTTTCCCTCCTCCTGTCGAGCTGCGAGCGGCGCACAAACCGTACCTTCTCAGGCGAGCCCGCGCGCAAGCGTGCCGTAACACAAACAACTGCAACCACATACGCGCTCACGGTTCGATGGCGTCTCCTCTCCCGCGACTGGCCGATCTGTCCTCCCATGGTGACACTGTCCCGCTACAGGCGCAACCGGTAGCCGGCGACGTACATGAGGGCGGCGACGGACTTGCCGTCGACAATCTCGCCGTCCCGAATCATCTCCAGCACCACGGACAGCGGCCTCGCGGCTACCTCTATCAACTCGTCGGCCTGTGGCGCGGGTTCCCCGGCCCGGATTCCCGTCGCCACGAAGAGGTGAATACGCTCGTCGGTGAAGCCCGGTGTCGTATAGATCGTCGTCAACGGCTCGATGCGCTCCGCCCGCGCGCCGGTCTCTTCCAGCAACTCGCGCGCCGCGCATGCCGCCGGCGCTTCGCCCGGTTCGAGCGTGCCCGCCGGAATCTCCCAGATCGTCGCTTGAACGGCGTGCCGGTACTGCCGGATCAACAGCACGCTCGGATCGTCCGCGTTCGGCTCCGAGAGGAGCGGCACGACGGCCGCTGCCCCCGGGTGCCGCACGACTTCGTACTCGCGCTCGGTGCCGTCGGGGGTGCGGATGGTGTCCACGTCGAGCCGGACCAGCCGACCGTCGAAGGCGCGTCGTGTCGCGATTCGGGCCGGGACGGGAGCCATCGGCCTTCTCCTATAGTTCAGATGCTTGCGGCGGGTGAATCGTTACGGCGCGGGACGGATCGAGGTGGTGTCGTCGGCGCGGCAGGGTCTTCGCTCCGGCGGCACCGGGGCGTGCGTCAGCGGGTGCCGAAGAGCCGGTCGCCGGCATCGCCCAGCCCGGGCAAGATGTAGCCCTGCGGGTTGAGCTGGCGATCGAGCGCCGCGGCGTAGATCGGGACGTCGGGGTGGGCCTCGAGCATGCGCCGGACGCCCTCCGGCGCCGCGACGAGGCAGAGGAAGCGGATACGCCCTGCCCCCGCCGTCTTGAGCGCCGTCACCGCCCGTACGGCCGATCCCCCCGTGGCCAGCATCGGATCGAGCACGAAGAAGAGCCGGTCCTCTTCGTCACCGGGGATCTTGAAGTAGTAGTCCACCGGTGAGAGTGTCTCGTGGTCGCGGTAGAGACCGATGTGCCCCACACGGGCGTTGGGGATGAGTTGCATGATGCCGTCCACCATCCCGAGGCCGGCGCGGAGGATGGGCACGAGCGCCAGCTTCTTGCCCGCAACCTGGTGACCTGTGGTGCGCTCGAGCGGGGTCTCGACCTCGGTGTGCTCCAATGGCAGGTCTTCCGTGGCCTCGTACGCCATCAGCATGGCGATCTCGTTGACGAGCGCTTTGAAGTCTCGCGTGGCGGTTTGCTGGTCGCGGAGTTTCGTGATCTTGTGCTGGACCAGCGGGTGGGCGACGAGCGTGAGGTTGGGAAACATGGGGGGATACTACAGCGGCGGCGGAGGTCGGGCCAGACGGTCAATGGGGCGACGGCAGCCTCCGATGCGGGGCCCCCACGGTCACGGCGGGCCGACGTAGATCGCGCTGCTCGTATCCCCCTGACCGCTCACGATCCGGGTGCTCGTCGTGGGGTCCGGGATCCAGTGGATGCCGTCTACCACGAACAGATATTCGTGCCAGCCCGGCGCGAGCCGCAGCGTCGCCACCCAGCGGCCCGTCCCCGGCTGCCGCGCGAGAGGTGTGGCGTCGGCATCCCAGTTGTTGAAGCTTCCCGCCAGGCTGACGGTGCCGGCGTCGGGCAGGTCGAGCTGGAACTCCACCGGGATCGTGAGCTCGAGCGGTGCGATCTTCGACGTGCGATCGGCATCGCCCAGCCCGAGCCTGAGGGCCAGGGCGGTCCCCACGCCCACCACGAGCACCGCGATCATGGCGGCGGCAAGCGCCGGCCGCACCGGCGTCGACAGGAGGGCGAGGAGCCGCCGTCGGAACGGCGGGCCGGCCGGCGCCACCCGGGCGCGTACGGCGGCCATGACCGCCTCGTCGAGCTCGGCGCCCGGCGTCTCGACGCTCGCGACGTACCGCGCCACCGTCTCGCGGAACCGGTCGGCCTCGGCGCGGGCGCGGGCGTCCAGCCCCTCGGCCGGCTCGCCATCGAGGTAGCGTTGGAGCTCCGGGCTCCAGCCGTTCGCGTCACCGCTCATACGTACGCCTCCAGCAACTCCTTCAGTGCGTCGCGGGCCCTGTACACCCGCATCTTCAGTGCATCCTCGCCCGTGCCCAGGAGCTCCGCCATCTCCGCGTACGAACGCCCTTCCACGTGCTTGAGCACGAACGCCTCACGCTGTTCGGGCGTCAGCTCCTCGAGCGCCGCGTCGATCGCCTCGCGCAGCTCGCTGCGCCGCGTGCGCCCGTCAGTGCGGTCGTCGGCCGCCGCTTCGATCGCGTCGAGCGGCACGTGAGCCCGTTTCCGGTTCCGGTGGTTGTGACACTGGTTCGTCAGGATCCGGAAGAACCAGCCCTTGAACCGACTCGGGTGCCGGCACTGGGCGAGCGCGTCGTACGCCCGAATGAACGCGTCCTGCATGGCGTCGGCGGCCGTGTCGCCGTCGCCGCACAGCGAGGCCGCGTACCGCGCGAACTCCGGTCGGTACCGCTCCATGAGGACCCGGTAGGCCTCTACCTCGCCGTCGAGCACCCGGCGCACGAGCTCACCGTCGCCGAGATGCGCGTGCTCACTCATAACGACCCCGAGGCGCGAGGCGACGTAACGCCAATCGTGGCCAGAAGACGTCCCGCCGCCGCGCGGCCGGACCGAAGGGCGCGTGCCACGCCGGCGCCGGCAAAGGCCGAGCCCGCAAGCGCGATCGGACCCAACGCCGAGAGCCTGGCCGCGAGGGCCGGTGCCCAGGTGGCGGGCGGTTCCCGATGGCGAGGCAGCGCCCCGGGCCAGCGGGATACCCACGCCCGCCCGGGTGACCCCGAGAGTCCGAGGATGGGATCAGTGTCTCGGCGCATCCAGCGAATCCACTCCTCATCGGACGCTTCAAAGGGACAGGAGTTCCCCGGACGATAGAACGCCCGGAGCTGCACCCAGCCGGCCGGGGCCCGCCCGGGGAACTTGGAGGTGACAAAGGTGACCGCCCGGAGTCCCTCGGCCTGGGCGTCCCCCGGGCAGACGAAGCCGCTCGCGTCGAGTTGGTGACGAACGCGAGACCGCGGGAACGCAACCGCGACGGTCACGCTCGACACAAGGGGCTGGTCGGCGAGGGGTTGTAGCAAGTCCTTGGTAACCAAAGGGCCAAGCATCTCGAGCGCGCCCTTGGTGGCCACGGCAAGGACGACGCCGTCCGCTGCGTATTCGTTGCGATTCCGCGTCACGACGCTCCACGCGCCGCCGCCGGGATGCAACTCAACAACCAACTCGCCGGTGTGACTGGTCAACTGGTCAGTGCATGTCTGCGTGATGGCGTTGATCATTTCGCCCATGCCGCGCGGGAAGCTCACGAGCCCGCGTCCCCGGTCGGAGGGGCTGACGTTGAGGCCGATCAGGGTGGCGGCCTCACCCGGCTCGAGGCGCTCGAGTCGGGCGCCCCGTCGTGCCAGGGTGTGGGTCGTGAGCTGTCCGACCACGCGGTCGTGGAGTGACAGCTCGCGGAGCAGCTTCTGGAACTGCCGGTCGGGGGGCGGAAAACCTTCGGCGCCGCGCTCGACGACGAAGCCGTCCTCCCGGACCGTCCACACCTGGCCGCCCAGGCGATCGGAGGCCTCGAGCAGCACGACCTCGGCGCCGGCACGGGCCAGGTCGTAGGCGGCGACCAACCCGGCGAGACCTCCTCCCACCACGGCGATGCGCATGAACGTAGGGTCGCTCAGGCGTCCGATGGGCGCCGGGCGGCGGGCGGGGCCGGCCGGTCAGACACGCGCCGCGCTCCGTTCGCGCACCGCGTCCACCACGGCTCGCGCCTGATCGGGGTCGGTGTGCGGGAGGACGCCGTGGCCGAGGTTGAAGATGTGACCTGGCCGCCCGCCGGCGCGGGCCAGGACGTCGTCCACCTGGCGGCGCAGCTCGCGGCGCGGCGCCAGCAGCGCCGTGGGATCGAGGTTGCCCTGGATCGCCCGGTCTGGTACGAGGGCCCAGGCGCGGTCGAGCGGGATCCGCCAGTCCACCCCGATCACGTCGCCTCCCGCCTCCGCCATCAGATCGAGGAGGGTGGCGGTGCCGGTACCGAAGTGGATCACCGGGGCGCCGCCCGCCGCGGCCAGCTCGATGGCGCGGGCCGAGTGGGGAAGCACGAACCGGCGGTAGTCGTGTGGTGCGAGGCAGCCGGCCCAACTGTCGAAAAGCTGAACGGCGCTCGCACCGGCCGCCGCCTGCGCCGCCAGGTATCGGCCGACGAGATCGGCGAAGCGCCCGAGGAGGTCGTGCCACGTATCGGGATCGCGATACATCAGGCGCTTCGTCTCGACGAAGTGCCGGCTCGCTCCGCCCTCGACGGCATAGCTGGCCAAGGTGAACGGCGCGCCGGCGAACCCGATCACCGGGATGCGTCCGGCCAGCTCCCGCGTGACGAGCCGCACCGTCTCCAAGACGTGACCGAGATCGGTAGCGGGGTCGAGTGGGCGGAGCCGTTGCACGTCGTGGGTCGAGCGGATCGGCCGCGCGATCACCGGTCCCTCGCCGGCCTGGAAGGAGAGCCCCAACCCCAGCGGCTCAAAGGGGAGGAGGATGTCGGCGAAGACGATCGCCGCGTCCACGCCCAGTCGCTCGACCGGCTGCAGCGTCACTTGGGCGGCGAGCTCCGGTCGGTGGCAGATCTCGAGCAGGCTCGCCGAGGCCCGAATGGCGCGGTATTCGGGAAGATAGCGTCCGGCCTGGCGCATGAACCAGACGGGTGTCGCGTCGACCGG
>JBFJHJ010000032.1:0-34022 GCA_041613315.1 Gemmatimonadales bacterium | reverse complement strand
GGGCGATCGTGGGGGATGCCCTGCGGCGCATTGGCGGTCAGGACGTCGCGGATCCGGAGATCGTGCCGTCCTCGCTGGGTTGGCGGTATCGCACCAAGATCACGCTGACCGCCCGGGGGTCGGCCGTGGGGCTCCACCCATACGACCGGCCCGATGCGGTGTTCGACCTCGTCGAGTGCCCCATCACCCGTGACCCCATCATGGCGTTGTGGACGCAGGTGAAGCGACACCGCGCGCTCCTGCCGTCTCCGCTCGATGCCGTGGTGCTCCGCGAGGACCGGGACGGCGGCCTGCACGTAGTGGCGTCCGGTAGCGGGAGCGCGCGCCCGTGGGACGCGGCCCCCCTGCTCATGGCAGTGGGCGACCCGCGCATCTGTTACTGGTGGGCGCCCGAACGGGGCGCCGCGCGTGTCGTCGCGGGGCCCGCGCCGGCCGTTCCCGCGCAGGCCTTCGAGCAGGTCAACCCGGAGCTGGCGGCGAGGATCCGTGCCGAGGCGGTACGCGCCCTGGGTGAGGTCACGGGCCGAGTCGTGTGGGACCTCTACGGAGGGGTCGGAGACACCGGGGGCTTGGTGGCGCGGGAGGGAGCACAGGCCTGGTCGGTGGATGTGGACCGGAGCGCCGTGGCGTGGGGCCAGCGGCGGTGGGAGGCCGGGGCGCGGGCCGGGGTGCCCGGGTCGCTGCGTTTCGTGCTGGGGCGTGTCGAAGAGTCGCTCCGGCGGCTGCCCGAGCCGGATGCTATCGTGGTCAACCCGCCTCGGACGGGACTCGCGCCGCGCGTGACGGCGAAGATCGAGCAGTGGGCGCGGCGCCGGACGGGTGGGCGCGTAGCGTACATATCCTGCGACCCGGCCACGCTGGCCAGGGATCTCGCACGGATGCCCGCCCTGGCGCTGAGCGGCGTCGTCGCCTACGACCTCTTCCCCCAGACCGCGCACGTCGAAGCGCTGGCCGTCTTGGAGGCTCGGTGAAGTACCATGTGACCCTGGCCGGCCGGACGGTCGTGGTGGAGGTGACGGGCGACGAGGTCACGGTGGATGGTCGGCGCCTCGCGGCGTCCTTGACGGCGGTCGGGGGGACCCCCCTGCGGCACCTGCGACTGGGGGAGCGGACGGCGTCGCTGACCCTCGAGCGGACGGCCGGTGGATGGCGAGTGGGGCGCGGGGGTGAGCTGTGGGACGCGGAGGTCGTGGACGAGCGAACGTGGAACCTGCGCGAGCTGACCGGACAGCGGAGCGGGAGTCAGTGGAGCGGGGCGATCCGGGCGCCCATGCCGGGGCTGGTGCTGCGCGTGGAAGTGGCCGAAGGCCAGCGGGTCGAACCGGGGATGGGTGTCGTAGTGCTCGAAGCGATGAAGATGGAGAACGAAATCACCGCGCCGGGCGCCGGGGTGGTGCGCGCGGTGCGGGTGGTCGCGGGGGAGGCGGTGGAGAAGGGTGCGGTGCTCGTAGAGGTCGTCGAAGAGGGTTGACCAGGGTCACTCGCCTCGCTAGCATTGGAGGTTCATGTAATTTGCGATGAGATGGGCAGTTACCGAGTGTTCCGAACGTGCAGATGAAGACTTATTCGCCGAAGCGAGCGCAGCTCACCCACGCCTGGCACGTGGTCGATGCCGACGGGGCGGTGTTGGGGCGCCTGGCGTCCCGCGTGGCGCAGCTCATTCGCGGCAAGCACAAGCCGACCTTCGCGCCGCACGCGGACGGGGGCGACTTTGTGGTCGTGGTGAACGCCGAGAAGGTGCGGCTCACGGGCCGGAAGCTCGAGCAGAAGCGCTACTTCCGGCACACGGGGTACATGGGGCACGAGAAGTTCACGCCGATCGCGAAGCTCTTGGCGACGCATCCGGAGCGGGTGATCGAGCAGGCGGTGTTCGGCATGCTGCCCAAGAGCACGCTGGGCCGGCAGGTGCTGCGTAAGAAGCTCAAGGTGTACCGGGGGCCGGCGCATCCGCATCAGGCGCAAGCGCCGACGCCGCTGGACGTGAGGTAACGGCACGCGATGACGACGGTATCGGAACCCGTATTGCGATGGCACGCGGTGGGACGCCGCAAGACCTCGGTGGCCCGCGTGTACCTGACACCGGGATCCGGCAAATGGGACGTGAACGGGCGGACGTTGGGCGATTACTTCCCCCGGCGCTCGCTCATTCAGCATATCCAGCAGTCGTTCACCGCCACGGATACCCTGGGCGCCTTTGACGTGAAGGCCCGCGTGAGGGGTGGCGGTATGACGGGCCAGGCCGGCGCCATCCGCTTGGCGATCGCTCGGGCGCTGGTCGGGGCTGACGAGACGCACCGGGTGAAGCTCCGCGAGCACGGACTCCTCACGCGGGACCCGCGGGCGGTGGAGCGGAAGAAGCCGGGGCAGCCCGGCGCCCGAAAGCGCTTCCAGTTCTCGAAGCGATAAGCCGTTGTCCGTCATCCGTTCCCCGTCGTCCGGCATCCGTGGAGCCATGGCAACGGCGTGTCCGGGGCGGAGTTGGGCTGGTCAGGGGTGCCGAATGGCGGGCGCGAGACCACGATTGACGACCGATCGACCAGGGACCACGGACAACGGACAACGAGCTCGATGACCCAACCGCAGTTGCAGGACTTGCTCGAAGCCGGTGTGCATTTCGGGCACCAGACACGCCGCTGGAACCCGAAGATGCGCCGGTTCATCTTCGCCGAGCGTTCCGGCATCTATCTGATCGATCTGCAGAAGACGCTGCGCCAGCTGAAGGCCGGGCAAGAGTTGATGCGTGACGTGGTGCTTCGCGGCGAGAACCCGCTATTCGTGTGCACCAAGCGGCAACTCAACCAGATCGTCCGGGCTGAGAGCGAGCGGTGCGGCGCGTATTGGGTGACGGAGCGGTGGCTGGGTGGGACGCTGACGAACTTCCAGACGATCAAGAAGCAGTTGCGGCGACTGAAAGACCTCGAGCAAGGGCAGGACGAGGGCTCGTTCGAGTTCTTCACCAAGAAGGAGCAGCTCCATCTCGACCGGGAGCGGCAGAAGCTGAACCGCAACCTCGAGGGCATCAAGAACATGAGCCGCGTCCCCGGTGCCCTGTTCGTGGTGGACGCCCGCAAGGAACGCATCGCGATCAACGAGGCGAACAAGTTGGGGATCCCCGTCGTGGCGATCGTCGATACGAACGCCGACCCGGATCTCATCACGGTGCCGATCCCGGGCAACGACGACGCCATCCGGTCGGTCTCGCTGATCACGAGCGCGCTGGTGGATGTCATCGCTGAGGCGCGCAAGGAGGCCCCGATGCGCGAAGCGGCGTCGGAGTCGGAGGCCTACTCGACCTACACGAGCGAAGGCTCGGAGGCGGACGAGGAAGACAACCGGCGCCGCCGGACTCGGCGTAAGCGCCGGCCGAAGCCGGAAGCGATCGCGGCCCGCCTCAAGCACGAGGGTGCCGAGGGGGCGCAGACTGACGAGGCGGCTGCGGCGACGGGCCCGCGAGACGCCGACAGCGGTGGGGCGAACGGAGGCCAGGGGTAGCGGCACCGCGCGCCGTATCCGAACACCACCGCCGCTCTTCGGGCCCCCGTGGCCGCGAGGCGGCGGTTTTCACATCGGCAGCACTGAGAACAGGACAACTATGCCTACAGCGATTAGCGCCAAAGAGGTGAGCCAGCTCCGCAACCGAACGGGCGCGGGGATGATGGACTGCAAGAAAGCGCTCGAGGAGACCGGCGGCGATATCGAGAAAGCCGTCGACCTCTTGCGCAAGAAAGGGATCGCCAAGGCCGAGAAGCGGTCGGGCCGCGCGGCGTCGGAAGGCGTGATCGGCAGCTATGTGCACTTCAACGGCAAGGTGGCGGTGTTGGTGGAGGTGAACTGCGAGACCGATTTCGTCGCCCGCACCGAGGCGTTCCAGGAGCTGGCCAGGGATCTGGCGCTACACATCGCGTCCGCCAAGCCGCTGGCCGTCGTGGCGGACGACGTGCCGGCCCCGACCGTGGCCCGCGAGCGGGCCATCTTCGAGGCGCAGGCCGCGGAGTCGGGCAAGCCGGAGCAGGTCCGCCCCAAGATCGTCGAGGGCAAGCTCAAGAAGTTCTTTCAGGAGCACGTGCTCATGGAACAGGCCTTCGTCAAGGACGACAAGAAGACGATCACCGATCTTGTCAAGGAGGTCTCCGGCAAGGTCGGCGAGAACGTGGTGGTCCGCCGGTTCGTGCGCTACGAGCTGGGAGAGGAGTGATGGGGCACCTCGCCTACCAGCGCGCGCTCTTGAAGCTGTCGGGCGAGGCGCTGGCCGGTGAGCGGGGCTTTGGGCTGGATTTCGCCGTCATCGATCGGCTGACCGACGAGATCCGCGAGGTGCGGGACCTGGGTGTCGCCCTCGGACTCGTCATCGGCGGCGGCAACATCCTCCGTGGGACCGTCGCCAGCCAGCAGGGTATGGACCGCGTCTCCGCAGATTACATGGGGATGCTCGCTACCGTGATCAACGCCCTCGCGCTCCAGGACATCCTGGAGCGCAAGGGCGTGGACACACGGGTCATGACGGCCATTCGCATGGAGGAGCTGGCCGAGCCGTATATCCGGCGGCGCGCGCAGCGCCACCTCGAGAAGGGCCGGACCGTGTTGTTTGCGGGCGGCACCGGCAACCCGTATTTCTCCACGGATACGGCGGCCGTGCTTCGCGCGCTCGAGATCGAGGCCGAGGTGTTGATCAAGGCGACGAGCGTCGACGGCGTCTACACGGCCGATCCCAAGGAGGACCCCAAGGCGACGTTCTTGGCGGAGCTGACGTACCAGGAGGCGCTCGTCCAAGGCCTCAAGGTGATGGACGCGAACGCCTTCGGGCTGTGCCAGGAAAACCGGCTGCCCATCGTCGTCATGAACGTCAACAACCGCGGCGCCGTGGCCCGGGTGCTGAAAGGCGACCGCGTCGGGACGATTGTGCGATGACTACACTGCCCGAGATTGCCAAGCACGCGAAGCAGCACATGCACAAGGCGCTGGAAAACACGAAGCGCGAGTTGGCGACCATCCGGAGCGGCAAGGCGACGACGAGTCTGCTCGACACGGTGAGGGTCGACGCCTACGATCAGCAGCTCCCGCTCAACCAGGTCGCGTCGGTGAGCGCGCCGGAGCCGCGCCTCCTCACCGTCCAACCCTGGGACAAGTCCCTGATCGCCGCGGTCGAGAAGGCGATCCTCACCGCTGACCTCGGGCTCAATCCCTCGAACGACGGGACCATCGTTCGGATTCCCCTCCCGCCGCTCAACGAGGAGCGGCGCCGCGAGCTGGTGAAAGTGGTCCACAAGCTGGCCGAGGAGGGACGTATTTCCATTCGGCACGGCCGCCAGGAGGCGCTCGTCGCCATCAAGAAGGTCGAGCACGTCTCGGACGACGACAAGCGGCGTAGCGAAGGGGAGATCCAGAAGCTGCACGACGAGGCCGTCAAGCAGGTGGACGCTCTGGTGAAAGCCAAAGAAGAAGAGATCATGGAGGTGTGAGACGGTCGGTCGGGTCGGCGATGCCGACCCGCATCTCCGCTCGTCCCGCCTACCGTCGACGCCAAACGCGCCATGTCTCCGAACATGATTCGCAGGGTCGCCGTCGCCGTCGTCGCGATCCCCGCCGTGCTGGGGGTCGTGTACGTCGGGGGATGGGTGCTGGCGGCTGGACTGGCGGCGTTCGGCGCGCTCGGCGCCCATGAGGTGTACCGTTTGGCGGGGCGGGGAGGCGTGCGGCCCGTCGAGCTCGTGGGGTACATCGGCGCCGCCGGCCTGCCGCTGGCCGCGCTCGCGGCGCTGTCCGCAGGCGGCGCGGTGACCGGCGGCTGGCTGGGGTTGCTGGGGGCCGCCTGGCTCATGCTGGTCATGGCGGTGGCGCTCGCAAGCCGGGCCCCGAGCGACCGGCCGCTCGCCGCCGTCGCCATCACCGTGTTCGGGGCGCTGTACGCCGGCGGGTTGCCGGCGTTCCTCGTCGTGCTGCGCCACGGCGAAGCCGGCCACTCGGCGTGGGCCGCCACCTGGCTCGTGTTCCTCCCCCTCGTCCTCACGTGGGTGGGCGACACCCTCGCGATGGCGGGGGGCGCGCTCATTGGCGGCGCCAAGCTCGCACCGGTCGTGAGCCCCAACAAGACCTGGGCCGGGGCCGTGTCCGGCGGCGTCGCCGCGATCGTGTTAGCTCCCCTCTACGGTGCGTTCGTGCTGGCGCCGCTCGGGGTCTCGCTGGCCGTCTGGCAACTGGTCCTGTTCGGCGCCGTGATCTCCGCGCTGGGGCAGGCCGGCGATGTCGTCGAGTCGCTCTTCAAGCGCGAGGTGGGTGTCAAGGACTCGGGCGCGTTCTTCCCGGGCCATGGCGGGGTGCTGGACCGGCTCGACTCACTCTACTGGGCCCTGCCGGCTGCCGCCCTCCTCTTCAAGCTGTTCGGTGCGCTATGAGCATCGGCGTGGCGATCCTGGGGTCCACCGGCTCGATCGGGACCAGCACGCTGCGCGTGCTGGCTCGCCAGGCGTCGCGCTATCATGTGGTCGCGCTCACCGCCTACGGGTCCGCCGAGCTCGTGCAGGCGCAGGCGCAGGCGTGCCGCCCGCGCTATGTGGGGCTCGTGAACGGGGGTGGTGCGGCCGTGGCGGCCGCCGGCATCGAGGTGGGCAGCGGTCCGGGCTGCCTGATCGCGGCGGCCACGCACCCCGAGGCGGCGATCGTCGTGAACGCCGTCGTGGGCGCCGCGGGGTTGGAAGCGACCCTCGCCGCGCTCCGTGCCGGGAAGCGGGTCGCGCTGGCCAACAAGGAGACGCTCGTCATGGCCGGCGAACTGGTGCGCGCCGCCGCGGCGGAAGGCAGCGGCGAGATCGTGCCGGTCGACTCGGAGCACAGCGCGGTGCTCCAATGCCTCACGGGGCGACGGCCGGTGGAGCTGCGGCGACTCATCCTCACCGCCTCCGGCGGGCCGTTCCGCGACTGGCCCGTGGCCCGGCTGCGGACGGCGACCGTCGACGAGGCGCTGCAGCACCCCACCTGGAACATGGGACCCAAGATCACGGTGGACAGCGCGACGCTGGCGAACAAGGCGCTGGAGGTGATCGAGGCGCACCATCTGTTCGGGTTGGGGTATGACGCGATCGACGTGGTCGTGCATCCGCAATCCATCGTGCACGCGTTCACCGAGTTCGTCGACGGCTCGGTGCTGGCGCAGGTCGGCGTTCCCACCATGGAGCTGCCTATTCTGTACGCCCTCACACATCCGGAACGCGTGGCCGACAGCGCCACCACGGCGTTCGACCCCGTAGCGGCGGGGGCGCTCACCTTCGAGCCGTTGCGACACGACGATTTCCCGGCGTTTCGTCTGGGCGTCGAGGCGGGCCGCACCGGTGGGACGGCGCCGGCCGTTTTCAATGCCGCGAACGAGGTCGCGGTGCAGGCGTTTCTCGACGGTCGCATCGCCTTCGGTCAGATCGCAGAGGTGATCGCCGCGGTGCTGCGGCGGCACCAGAGCGGACCCGCGTCATCGCTCGAGACCGTCCTGGCGGCCGATCGCTGGGCGCGCGCCGAGGCCGAGGCCGTATGCTCCTGACCATCGGCACGGCCGTCGTGGTGCTCGGCGTGCTCATCTTCGTGCACGAGCTCGGGCACTTCGTGGCGGCGAAGGCCGTGGGGATCGGCGTGCCGCGGTTCTCCATCGGGTTCGGCCCCGCGACGCCGCTCCGGTTCCGCCGCGGCGAGACGGAGTACGTCGTCGCGTGGTTCCCGCTCGGCGGCTATGTGAAGATGGCGAGCCGCGAAGAACAGGAGGCGATGGCCACCGTCGAGGGCGGCCCCACAGAGGAGTTCCCTCCCGACAAGTTGTTCGAGAGTAAGTCCCTCGGCGCCCGCATGGTCGTCATTCTCGCCGGGGTCGTCATGAACGCGCTCTTCGCCTGGGGCGCCTATGCCGGGCTCGTTGCCGTCGTGGGGAAGGCGGTGGATCCGACGACCCGCGTCGCGGTCGTGGATTCCATGGCCCTGCCGGAGGTGGCGCGGCCCCTCGGCCGGGTGCCGGCGGGCGCCCGGGTCGTGGCGATCAACGGCGACAGCGTCCGGTCGTGGAACGACATCCAGCAGGCGTTGTTGGACCCGACGACGGCGCTCCTCCGCTTCGAGTTCGCCGGAAACGTGGCACCTGTGGTCGTCCCCGTGCCGGGCACCGACCTTCGCACCCGCGGCGGACTCGCGATGGCGGTGCGACCGTTCTGGGAGGCCCGCGCGGGGTCGGTGCAGGGACCGGCCGCCCAGGCCGGCATCGCGGCCGGCGACGTGTTGCTCGCCGTGGACGGCGACACCGTGCGCAGTTGGTACGAGATCCCGCAGCGCGTGGAGCCGCGCGCAGGCGACACCCTAACGCTGCGGGTGCAGCGGGGCGACTCGACGTTCGACGTCGCGGTCGCGCCGATCGCCGTCAGCGATACGGACCCTCTGACCGGCACCGTGCGCACCGTGGCCCGGCTGGGGATCGGCCAACCCCAGATCGGCATCGAACGCGTGCGCTTCGGTCCGGGGGCGGCGGTGGTGGAGGGCGGGCGGCGCGTGCTCCATGACGTGCGCTTGGTGCTGTTCACGATCAAGGGCATGATTCTCCGTCAGATCTCGCCCCGGGAGCTGGGGGGGCCGATCCTCATCGGGCAGATCTCCGGTCAGTTCGCACGGCTGGGGTTGGTGCCGCTCCTCACGTTCATGGCCTTTCTCTCGGTCAACCTGGCGGTGCTCAACCTCCTGCCGATCCCGGTACTCGACGGTGGGCAGCTCGTGTTCCTGCTCGCCGAAGGCGTGCGCGGTCGGCCGCTTCCCCTCCAGACGCGCCTCCGTCTCACCCAGTTCGGGATGGTGTTGCTGCTGGGTCTCGTGGTGCTCGTGTTCACGAACGACATCCTGCGGGTGTTCGGCGGGTAGCGGACCTCGGGGCTCAGCAGCGGGTGGGGCGGCGCCACCGCCCTCGACGGACCCCGACCGTCGGCAATGCCTGCCGCTGGTCTCCTATCGCAGCATGACAAGCGCCACGAGGACACCGAGTACCACCACCGCCACGACGAGCAGGGCCCAGTGGCGGCGTCGGCGGGCCGACGCGTGCGCGTCGGGCTCACCCGTGGCGGCACGCTCGATCTCGGCCACGAGCGCTGCGGCGGAGGGGTAGCGATCGCCGGGCCGCTTGGCCAGGCAGCGCAGGATGATCTGCTCGAACCGACCCGACAGCTCACGGCGGTGGGCGCGAGGCTTCGCCGGCCGCTGTTCCACGTGCATCCGCGCCAGCTCGAACCAATCGCTCGACCGAAACGGCATGTCGCCGGTGGCGGCCCGATAGAGCGTGACTCCCAGCGCATAGAGATCGCTCCGCTCGTCGACCGGGCGCCCCTGGGCCTGCTCCGGTGAGATGTAATAGGGGGTACCGAAGGTGACGTCGGGCCCCGTCGCGGTGACGTGGCCGGCGATCCCCCGGGCGATGCCGAAGTCGGTGAGCACGGCGCGGCCGTCGGCGGCGAGGAGCACGTTGTCCACCTTCACGTCGCGGTGGATGATCCCCTGGGCGTGGGCGTACGTGAGCGCGGCGGCCAACTCGGCGGCCAGCCGGTGGAGTCGCGGCTCGGGCAGCGGGCCCTCCCGGTCGAGCAGGGTGCGCAGGGAGCCGGGGTAGATCGCCATGCTGAAGTACGCGAAGCCGTCGGCCGCTCCCACCTCGCCGATCTCGACGATGTTGGGGTGATGCAGCGCGGCGGCGACGGTGGCCTCGTGGAGAAAGCGGCGGGTGAACTCGGGATCGACCGAGTACAGCGGCTTGAGCAGCTTGACGGCGGTGGGGTGGCCGTCGGCGCCGCGGGCGGCGAAGACCCAGGCGAAGCCGCCCTGGCCCAGCACGCGCTCCAGCGTATACGGGCCGATGTCGCGGCCCAGGAGGGCGGTAGGGTCCAGGGACACGAGCGGCCTTTACAGAGGTTTGGGGGCCGGCTAAATTGCCGTGTTCGATAAGAATACGGGCTTTCGGCAGTCCAAGCCCCGCGCACTTGGAGGATACACGTTCGATGGCCTTTGACAAGCAAGCGGCGGTCCGGAAGTACGCCGTGCACGAGACCGATACGGGGTCACCCCGCGTGCAGATCGCCCTCCTGACCGAGCGGATCAACGGGCTCACGGACCACTTTCGGACGCATCAGAAGGATCACCACGGGCGGCGCGGGCTGCTGATGATGGTCAGCAAGCGCCGCCGCCTGCTCGGGTACATGAAGCGGACCGACCTCGAGGGCTACCGTCAGCTCATTGATGAGCTGGGCCTCCGCCATTAGACAGCGCGCGCGGGTCCGAGGCGTCCGGGAGGAGCACCCCGGGCGCCTTAGCTCATTCTCAGATGCTCAGCAAGGACGAACATGGTACACGAAGTAGAACGGTCGTTCGCCGGCCGCTCCTATCGGCTTGAGACCGGACGGCTCGCGAAACAGGCGGCGGGCAGCGTGCTCGCGCAATTCGGCGACACGATGGTGCTGGCGGCGGTCACGATCTCGGACAAGGAAACCTCTCTCCCCTTCTTCCCTCTGCTCGTCGAATACCGTGAGAAGAGCTACGCCGCGGGCAAGATTCCCGGCGGCTTCTTCAAGCGCGAAGGTCGGCCGGCGGAAGACGAGATTCTCGCGGCGCGGCTGATTGACCGCTCGTTGCGGCCGCTGTTCCCCGAAGGCTTCCGGAACGAGGTCCAGGTGTACGTCTACGTGCTCTCCGCCGATCAGGAGAACGACGCAGACGTGCTTGGCCTCACGGCGGCGTCGCTAGCGCTGGCGCTGTCGCCCGCGCCGTGGAAGGGGCCGATCGGTGGGGTGCGTGTGGGTCGGGTGGATGGCGAGTGGGTGCTGAATCCCACGTTCCAGCAGCTCGAGTACAGCGACGTGGATCTCGTGGTATCGGGCCATGCCGACGCGCTCGTGATGGTCGAGGGCGGCGCGCTGGAAGTCGCGGAAGAGGAGCTCGTCGAGGCGCTGGTGTTCGCGCAGCAGGGCATCGCCGAGTTGGTCGCGATGCAGCGGCACATCCTCGACGGGGCGGCGCGGCCCAAGATGCCGTGGGTGGCCCCGGAACGACCGGCGGAGCTGGTGGAGCGCGTCCGCACCGTCGCCACCGAGCGTATCCGCCAGGCGCTGACCGGCGGGAACAAGCAGGAACGCGCCGCGGCCATGCGGGCCGTGCGGGACGACGTCGCGGCAGCGCTTACGGAGGCGTTCCCCGACCACGGGTCCGACGTGAAAGCCGAGCTCGAGGAGATCGAATACGCCGCCATGCGAGAGCAGGTGCTGCGGGACGGGGAGCGCGTGGACGGCCGCGACCTCGACGCCGTGCGGTCCGTCACCTGTGAAACGGGAGTGTTGCCTCGGGCTCATGGTTCGGCCCTGTTCACGCGGGGTGAGACCCAGGCGCTGGTGAGCACGACCCTCGGGACGGTCTCCGACGAGCAGCGCATCGATTCGATCGACGTGCTGCAGGAGACGACGAAGAGCTTCATGCTGCACTACAACTTCCCGCCGTTTTCCGTGGGGGAGGTGCGGCCCGTCCGGGGCGTCTCGCGCCGCGAGATCGGGCACGGTAACCTCGCGGAACGCGCGCTACAGGCGTTGTTGCCGCCGTACGAAGACTTCCCCTATACCATCCGTGTGGTCTCCGATATTCTCGAGTCCAACGGCTCCTCGTCGATGGCGACGGTGTGTGGCGGGTCTTTGGCGCTCATGGACGCCGCCGTGCCGATGAAGGCGGCGTGCGCCGGCGTCGCGATGGGGCTCATCGCGGAGGGGAGTCGGGTGGCCATCATGACGGATATTCTCGGGAGTGAGGATCACCTTGGCGACATGGACTTCAAAGTGGCCGGTACCTCCCGGGGCGTCACCGCGATCCAGATGGACATCAAGATCGCGCAAATGTCGGTGGAGATCATGCGCACGGCGCTGGAGAAAGCCCGGACGGCGCGGCTCCACATCCTCGACGTCATGAACCAGACGCTCGGCGGCCCGCGACAGCAGATGTCGCAGTACGCTCCCCGGATCCTCACCATCCAGATCAATCCGGAGCGGATCGGCGATATCATCGGCCCGAAAGGAAAGACGATCCGCGGCTTGCAAGAACAGACGGGCGCCGAGATCAACGTCGACGATTCGGGGCTGATCACCGTCTCGTCACCCGGCGGCGTGGGCGCGGAGCGCGCGCGCGCCATCATCGAGAGCATGGTGGAGGAGCCCGAGGTGGGCCGGGTCTACGAGGGGACCGTCAAGAGCACGACCGCGTTCGGCGCGTTCGTCGAGATCCTACCCGGTCGGGTAGGCCTGCTTCACATCTCCGAGCTGCAGCACGGCCGCACGCGCAAGACCGAGGACGTCGTCAAGAAAGGCGACACGGTGCGCGTGAAGCTCTTGGAAGTCGACGAGCGCGGCAAGATGCGGTTGTCCCGTAAGGCGCTGCTGGACGAGAGCGAAGTGGTCAAGACCTAGACCGTCTGATGGACACGGTCAGGCTCGACGAACGGCTCTACCGAACGGCCGCCGGCAACGGCGTGACGGTGCTGTCGGAAGTGCTTCCGGGGGTCCGGTCCGTCGCTGCGGGCATTTGGGTGAGGATGGCGTCGGTGCACGAGGAGCGGGCGAAGATGGGCGTGTCGCATCTCCTCGAGCACATGGTCTTCAAGGGCACCGAGCGCCGCAGCGCCCGGGATATCGCGCTGGAGCTCGAGGTGCGCGGTGGCGCCCTCGACGCCTTCACCTCTCGCGACTACACCTCCTACCAAGCGCGCGTGCTGGACGAGGACCTCCCGCGCGCCCTCGACGTCCTCACCGACCTGGTGCGCAATCCCGTGTTGCGCCAGAGCGATCTGGACCTCGAGCGGAAAGTCGTGCTCGAGGAGATCAGCACCGTCGACGACACGCCGGACGACCTCGTCTTCGAGCTGCATGCGGAGACCATGTGGCCGGAGCATCCCTACGGCTATTCGATCCTCGGCACCCGGGACACGGTGAGCCGGATCGACGCCGACGACCTGCGGGCGCTTCACGCGCGCAGCTATCACCCGCGGCAGGTGGTGATCGGGGCGGCGGGGAACCTCAACCACGATCTCCTGCTCAAACTGCTGGCCAAGTGCGGGTGGTTCTCGTTCGAGCCCGGGCCCGAGGCCCCGGCGGTGCATCCGGTGCCCGCCGCCGTGCGAGCGGCCAAGCGCGTGGCCCGCGACACTTCGCAGACGCACGTGGTGATCGGCACCGACACCTTCGGGTACGTGGATGATCGCCGTCTGGCGTTGATGCTGCTCAACACCGTTCTGGGCGCCGGCATGTCGAGCCGCCTCTTTCAGCGCGTGCGGGAAGAGCTGGGGCTCGCCTACGCCGTCTACTCGTACCAGTCGTTCTACCGCGACACGGGCGTGACCGGCGTGTACGTGGGAACCCACCCCTCGCGCGCGGAGCAGGCCGTGGCCGCGATCCTCGACGAGCTCGCCGTGCTCAGCCGCGACGGATTGACGGGGTCCTCCCTGGCCGAGGCGAAGCAGCAGCTGAAAGGCCAGGTGACGCTCTCGCTGGAGAGCCCGGCCGCCCGCATGTACCGCCTTGCGACGGTGGCGCTCTATGACGAGCGTTATCGGACGATCGATCAGGTGTTGGCGGAAATCGACGGCGTCAGCGCGGACACGGTCGCCCAGGTCGCCCGGACGTTCCTCGATCCGGCGCGCCAGACGCAGGTGTGGTTGGGACCGAGTTGACGGCGTGATTGCCCCGGCACCGGTGCGCACGAGGCGTCCGCACGGCGTCCCCCGATGCCCGACCCGTCGACGCTCACACCTCCACCGCACGAGCACACCCACATGATCATCGGCGTCCCGAAGGAGATCAAAGCGAACGAGCACCGGATTGCCATGATCCCGGCGGGCGCGGAGGCGCTGACGCAGGCCGGGCACACGGTGCTGGTCGAGCGCGGCGCCGGCGAGGGGAGCGGGTTCCCCGACGACCTGTACCGCGCGGCGGGGGCCACGATCGTGGCGAAGGCAGAGGGCGTGTGGGGTAAGGCCGACATGATCATGAAGGTGAAGGAGCCCATTGCCGCCGAGTGGCCCCAGATGCGGTCGGGCCAGGTGGTATTCACCTACTTCCACTTTGCGGCCAGTGAAGAGCTCACGCGGGGGGTGATGGATTCGGGCGTGGTGGCGATCGCGTACGAGACCGTGCAGCTCCCATCGGGCGAATTGCCGCTCCTGACGCCAATGAGCGAAGTCGCGGGCCGCATGGCGGTACAGGAGGGCGCCAAGTACCTCGAGGCCTTCCACGGCGGCCGCGGGATCCTGCTGGGAGGCGTCCCCGGGGTCGTGCCGGCCGAAGTGGTGATCATCGGCGGTGGCGTGGTCGGGGCGAACGCCGCGAAGATGGCCGCGGGATTGGGCGCCCACGTCACGGTGCTGGACCTGTCGCTGGAGCGGCTCCGCTACCTTGCGGACGTGATGCCGGCAAACGTGGACCTGGTGTACTCGAACCGTCACAACTTGCTCGAGCTGCTCCGGACGGCGGATCTGTTGATCGGCGCCGTGCTGGTGCCCGGTGCCAAGGCGCCGAAGCTCGTGACGCGGCAGGATCTCACCGTCATGAAGCGGGGGGCGGTGATCGTCGATGTCGCGGTGGACCAGGGCGGGTGCATCGAGACCATCACGCCGACGACCCACGAGCACCCCACGTACATCGTGGAGGAGGTGGTGCACTACGCGGTGGCCAACATGCCGGGTGGCGT
This sequence comes from Gemmatimonadales bacterium, assembly GCA_041613315.1. Taxonomy (GTDB): domain Bacteria; phylum Gemmatimonadota; class Gemmatimonadetes; order Gemmatimonadales; family GWC2-71-9; genus JBFJHJ01. The sequence continues at coordinate 19,301 of JBFJHJ010000032.1, read as the reverse complement.
CCCCCGGACCTCCACGCTCGCCCTCACCAACGCCACGTTTGCCTATGCGAAGCGTCTCGCGACGCGCGGCTGGCGCGAGGCCTGTCGCGCGGATCCCGCGCTGGCGTTGGGCCTCAACATCATCGAAGGGAACGTCGTCTATCCGGGCGTCGCCGAGGCCTTCGGCCTGCCCCTCACGGAGCTGGCGACGGCATTGTGACGGAGCGCACGGCGCCGCCGGAGTGGGTGGTCTGGTAAGTGGCGCTCTTGTCTGAACTTACGTCGCCCATTATGTTACGACGCTCTGCGCCGTTTCGGCGCCTCAGGCCCATGCCTGCCCCTGACCCCGAACGCGACCATTGATGCGCTGGCCCAAGCTCAGCCTCGGCAACTTCCTGCCCGCGAACGAGATCGCCGTCGACCTCGGGACGTCCAACACGCTCATCTACGTGCGGGGGGCCGGGATCGTGCTGAACGAGCCGTCGGTGGTCGCCGTGGAGAAGGCCAGCGGGAAGGTCAAGGGCATCGGGCTCGAGGCCAAGCGCATGTTGGGACGCACGCCCGACGGGATTCTGGCGGTCCGGCCGCTCAAGGACGGTGTGATCGCCGACTTCGATGTCACCGAGAAGATGCTGCGATACTTCTTGTCGTCGATCATTCAGAAGCACGTCTTCCGGGTGAAGCCTCGCGTGATCGTGTGCGTTCCCAGCGGCATCACCGAGGTGGAGAAGCGCGCCGTCCGCGACAGCGCGCACTCGGCTGGTGCCAAGGAGGTGTACATGGTGGCGGAGCCCATGGCCGCGGCGATCGGGGTCGGGCTGCCGGTCGAGACACCGACGGGCAACATGGTGATCGACATTGGCGGCGGCACGACCGAGATCGCCGTGATCGCGCTCTCCGGTATCGTGAGCGACACCTCGATCCGCACCGGCGGGGACGAGATGGACCAGGCGATCGTCCAGTTCATGCGGAAGAACTACAACCTGCTGATCGGCGAACCGACCGCGGAAGCGATCAAGATCCAGATCGGCAGCGCCGTGCAGATGGGCGACGAGAACGAGATGGAGGCCAAGGGGCGGGACTTGGTGTCGGGGATCCCGAAGGTGGTGCGCGTCCACTCGAGTGAGATCCGCGAGGCGATGCAGGAACCGATCCAGCAGATCGTCGACGCCGTCCGGCGGGCCCTGGAGATCACGCCGCCGGAGCTGGCGAGCGATATCGTGGACCGCGGCATCGTGATGGCGGGCGGGGGCTCCCTCATCCGAGGGCTCGATGTCGCGCTGTCGCAGGAAACCGCATTGCCGGTTCGGGTCGATGAGGACCCACTGACCTGCGTCGTGCGCGGGACGGGTCGGATTCTCGAAGATCCAGAGAAGTACCGGACGGTGCTCAGCACCTGACGCGCCGTGAGCATCGCACCCGACCGCTTCAACACCCGCCGCGACACCTTCGCCTTCGGTCTCTGCCTCCTCCTGTCGGTGGCCCTGCGCATGGCCCCACCCCCGGTGCAGGACACACTGGCATCGGTCATCACGCGAAGCATTCTCGCGCCGTTCCTGACATTGCAGGAACAGGTGCTGCTCATGCGCGCCGCGCGGACGAGCTATGCGGACGTCGTGGCGCAACGGGATTCCGCCTTTCTGTCGGCGCTGGAGGTCAAGGCGCTGGAAGAGGAGAACACGCGCCTTCGGGAACTCCTGGTGCTCCACCAGCGCCTGCCGGTCCGCCACGTGGCGGCGGACGTGCTGCACCAGGCCGCCCCCACGGACGGGTTGACGCTGAGACTCGCCGCGGGCGCCCGTGACGGGGTGCTGGCGACGGCGCCGGTGATCGCTCGCGGCGGACTCTTGGGGATCGTTCGCAGCGTCGAACCGGCATCAGCCGTGGCCATCGTGTGGGCACACCCCGACTTTCGGGTGAGCGCGATGACGCTGGACGGCGAGGCGTTCGGCATCGTGGCGCCCCACGGCGCCGAGGGACCGTGGCGTATGCTCCTCGAGCTCCAGGGAGTTCCCTACGGCGTCCGCGTCGCGCCCGGAACGATGATCTACACGTCCGGGCTGGGCGGCGGCAGCGGTGTCTACCCTCGTGGTGTGCCGATCGGCACCGTGCTGGCGGTGTTGGATGAGCAGGAGGGCTGGTCGCGAACCTACCTCGTGGAGCCGGCCGTGCAACCGGCCGCCGTCTCGCACGTCATCATCCTGACCGGCCCCCGGGTGGATTTGAGCGGGGCGTTCACCGACATTTTGCCGTGACCGTGCGCGGCGGCCGGTACCGGGTGGCGGGCGTCCTGCTGCTCCTGGCCGTGCTGCACTTTACGGTGTTACCGTTGCTCGGTGACCCGCGCGTCGCGCCCGATTTTCTGTTGGTCGCGCTCCTGGTGTACGCGATCCGGGCCCGGCCGGGCGACGCCGCGATCGCGGGCTTTGTCGTGGGGCTGGTGGCGGATGCTTTGACGCCCGTCGCGTTCGGCGCCGGGGTGTTGGCGCACACGCTGGTGGGGTACCTGGCGGCGTGGGGGAAGGCCGTGTTCTTCGCCGAGAACCTGATGGTGAACACGGGATTCGTATTCGTGGGTAGCTTGGTGCGGGACTTCATCGTGCTGGTCGCGGGCCGACACGTGGCCGGTTCCGTGCTGCTGTGGCAGTTGGTTTTCTGGTCGCCGGTCAGGGCGGTCACCACGGCGCTGGCGGGCATGGTGACGTTGTTCGCGTTTCGGCGCTGGCTCGATGTGAGGATGTCGGAGTGAACTGGAACCACCCCCACGCGATGGCCCGGCGCGCCCGGGCGGCCGGCTGGATCGTGGCCGCCGTCTTCGGGGTGCTCGCGGTCGCGTTCTTTCGCGTGCAAATCCTGAGCTCCTCCCGCTATCAGCTGCAATCGACGGAAAACCGCCTGCGCGCTGTCCCGCTGCCGGCTCCGCGGGGACTCATTACCGACCGTCACGGCACCGTGGTCGCCGAGAACATCCCGGGGTACTCCGTGGCGCTCCTGGCGGCGTCGCCGGAATCGCTCCAGACCGTGCTCGCGCGGCTGGCGCCGCTCGTGACCCTCGATTCGGCCACCCACGCCGGAGTCCTGCGGCGCTACCGCCGCGCCCCCACCGAACCCGTGGTGATCCGGCGGGACGCGCCCTTCGATGTGATCTCGGCGTTGGAGGAGCGGCGCGCGTGGCTGCCCGGGCTGGTGATCCAGAGCGAACCGAAGCGCCGCTACCCGCAGGGCGATCTCGCCGCCCATGTGCTGGGCTATGTCGCGGAGATCACCGAGCAGGAGCTGGCCGCCGGTTCGTTCCGGGACGCCCGCCTCGGCACGCTCGTGGGCCGGGCCGGCGCCGAGCGCGAGTACGACCCCCGGCTCCGGGGGAAGGACGGCGTCAAGTTCGTCGAGGTGGATGCGCTGGGTCGGACGGTGCGCGCCGCCCCGGAGGAATCCACCCTGGAGCCCCAGCCGGGCGAGACAATCCGGCTCGCGCTCGATGTGGATCTCCAGCGCTTCATCGTGGATGCCTTCCCGCCCGGCCGCCGTGGTGCCGTCGTGGCCATGGACCCGCGTACCGGCGAGGTGCTGGCGCTTCACTCCGCGCCGAGCTACGACCCGAACGCCTTCATTGGCGGCATCGATCCGGAGTTGTGGCGCGAGATTGAAAACGCCGAGGATCATCCGCTGTTCAATCGAGCGATCCAGGCACGCTATCCGCCGGCGTCGCCGTGGAAGCTCGTGATTGCGACGATGGCCCTGAAGCGGGGCGTCGTGAACATCGGCAGCCGCATGCCGATTCCGTGCACCGGCGGCATGCGCTATTACAACCGGTACTTCCGGTGCTGGCGCGTCCAGGGACACGGCGACCTGACCCTCGGGGAAGCGATTCAACTCTCGTGCGACGTCTACTTCTACCAGCTCGGGATCAAGCTCGGGGTCGAGACCCAGATACAGGACGGGGTCGAGCTGGGGTTCCGCGAGCGGACCGGGATCGATCTCCCCAACGAGTATCGGTCGCTGTATCCCCCATCCACCGAGTATTACAACCGCCTGTACGGCCCGCGGGGCTGGACCAGCGCCGTCGCGCTCAACCTCGCCATCGGGCAGGGAGAGAACGCGCAGACCCTGATCAACATGGTGCGCTTCTACGCGGCCCTGGCCAACCCCAGGGGCGCCATGCCGGAACCGCGCATCGCCCTGGGAGCGCCGCCCGTGCTGCGCGAGCTGGGGCTCGATCTCGACGCCCTGGGTGACCTGCGCCACTCGCTCGTGGAAGTGGTGAATCGGGGTACGGCGGCCGGGGCACGCATCGCCGACCTTCGCATCGCGGGCAAGACGGGGACGGCGCAAAACCCCCACGGAGACGACCACGGGTGGTTCATCGCGTTCGCGCCGGCGGACAATCCGAAGATCGTCATCGGCGCCGTCGTCGAGTTCGCCAAGCACGGGTCGGCCCTGGCCCCCTGGGTGAACCGCGTGGTCGCCCGCTACCTCGTCGGTCAGGACGTGGCGCCGACGGCGGCCATCGAGTCGGAGCTGGTGATGCCCGCGGACTCCGCGCCGGAGCCGGTGCCGATTCTCCCGGATACCATACTGCTCCGCATCGCGCCGGGCGACTCAATCGGCCGTGGACCGCGGCGGCCTCGATAGACCACTCGTCATCGTCGTCGGCATCCTCGTCGTCCTGGGGATGCTCACGCTCTACTCCGCGGGCCTGACGGACGTCCCTTCGCCCGCGGAGGGGCTGTGGCGCCGGCAGCTCGTGTGGTTGGGGATCGGCATCGTGGGAGCGGTCCTGGCGTATCGCATCTCGCCAAGGATCCTCGAGTGGGCGACGCCGTTCCTGTACGTCTTCGCGCTCCTTCTCCTCGCCTTCACTCTGCTGATCGGGACCGGCGCCGGGACGGCGGCTGCGACGAAGTCGTGGATCGCCATCGGGGGCGTGCGCCTGGGCCAGCCGGCGGAGGTCGCCAAGATCGCGACGATCCTCATGCTGGCGAGGCACTTCGGCGGACGGCGCGAGGCTCCGAGCGGCCTCGCCGAGCTCATGCCCTCGGTCGCCATCATCGGCGCACCGTTCCTGCTGGTCGCGCTGCAGCCGGATCTGGGCAGCGCGATCGTGTTTCTCGGCATCCTCGCCACGATGCTGTACTGGACCAGCGTGAGCCCGTGGGTCCTCTTGCTGTTTGCCTCGCCCCTCATCAGCCTCTTGATGGCGTTCTCGACCCTGTCGTGGGGCATCTGGATCGTCATGGTCTCGGGCCTGCTCCTCTGGGTGCGCCCGTTCGTGCTGGAAGGACTGACGGTCTGGCTGGCCAACGTGGCGATGGGGGTGGTGGCCCTGGCGCTGTGGGACCGGCTCGCGCCCTATCAGCAGAACCGCCTGCTCTCATTTCTGAATCCTGAGATCGATCCCCGGGCCACGGGCTGGCACATCATCCAATCGAAGGTGGCGATCGGATCGGGCGGGCTCCTGGGCGAGGGGTTCGCGGAAGGGTCGCAGAAGCGATTGGCCTTCCTGCCGGCACAGCACACCGATTTCGTCTACTCGATCGTCGGCGAGGAGGGAGGGTTCCTCTGGGTGTTGGCGACGTTGCTGCTCTTTGCGGTGTGCATCCTGATCCTGATCCGGATCGCCCGCCATGCCACCGACCCGTTTTCGTCGATGGTCGTGTTCGGTGTTGCCGGCATGCTGCTGACGCACATCGTCGTAAACGTCGGGATGACCGTCGGCTTGATGCCGATCACCGGCATCCCACTCCCGTTCTTCTCCTACGGCGGCTCGTTCCTCCTCGCCTGCTGTCTCGGCATCGGGATGGCGATGCGCGTGGCTCGAGAAAGTCGTGGCTCCGGGTACGCGGGGCTCTGAGGGCGCTCCCCGGGGGTGGCGCCGCCGACCGTGGGCGGCGAGATTCCCCCTCTTCCCCGCCAGCTCCGGACCCGCACCCCGAGGCGTGAGTGGCTTGGTTTCGGAAGGACCGGAAGCAACGTACCTCCCAACGCGAGCGGCTGGAGATCCCGCCGGACGCGTGGGACAAGTGCGAGGAGTGCGGCCACGTCGACCTCAGCGAGAAGTTCGAGCGGGCCTTACAGGTCTGTCCCACGTGTGACGCTCATCGGCGAATCCCCGCCCGACGCTACATCGAGATCCTGACCGATCCGGACAGCTTCATCGAGCTCGACGGCGATCTCCGCTCCACGGATGCATTGGGTTTCGAGGGGTATCGGGACCGCATCCTGGCGGCGCACCGCAAGGCCGGTGATGGCGAGGCGATCATCACGGGACACGCCACGCTCACGCGCGTGCCGCTGCACCTCGGGGCGATGGACTTCGCCTTTATGGGTGGCTCGATGGGATCGGTCGTCGGCGAGAAGGTGGCGCGGCTCACCGAGCGCGCGTTACAGCACCGGACGCCGCTCGTGCTGGTGTCGGCGTCAGGCGGCGCACGGATGCAGGAGGGCGTGCTGAGCCTCATGCAGATGGCCAAGACGTCGGTGCTCATCGCGCGGCTGCGAGACGCCGGACTTCCGTTTGTCTCGATTCTGACGAATCCGACGACGGGCGGCGTGTCCGCGTCCTACGCGATGCAGGGGGACGTGAACATCGCGGAGCCGGGGGCGGTCATCGGGTTCGCGGGGCCGCGGGTCATCAAGCAAACGATTGGTCAGGAGCTCCCGGAGCGCTTCCAGACGGCGGAGTTCCTGCTGGAGCACGGGATGGTCGATATCGTGGTGCCACGGTCCGAGCTCGCCCGCACGACGGCGCGTCTGCTCCGGCACATGTTGGGGCTCGAGGCGGCGGAGGCCGCGAGCTGACCCTCACCTTCGCCGACGCCGTACGCTTTCTCACCCCGCGTACGGCCGGCAGTCCCAAGTGGTCGCTGGCCCCCACCCGAGCGCTTCTCGAGGAGCTGGGGCACCCCGAGCGACACTTTCAGGCGATCCACGTCGGCGGCACCAACGGCAAGGGTTCCGTGGCCGCGTACCTCGCCGGGGCCCTGCGGGCCGGCGGCGTGCGGACCGCGCTGTACACGTCGCCACATCTCGTGGACGTGCGCGAGCGCATGGTGGTGGATGGCCAGCCGATCTCGGCCGACGCGTTCGCCGCCTGGACGTCGCGGCTCCGACCGGCGGTGGAGCGCCTCGGCGCCAGTTTCTTCGAGGCCACGACGGCCATCGCCTTCGCCGACGCCGCGGCGCGGGGGGCCGACGTCGCCGTCGTCGAGGTGGGGCTCGGGGGGCGTCTCGACAGCACCAACGTGTTGGATCCCCTCGTAAGCGTCGTCACGCACGTGGCGCTGGAGCACACGGAGTACCTGGGCGCCTCCCTCGACAGCATCGCCCGCGAGAAGGCGGGCATCGCGAAACCCGGTCGGCCGTTCGTGGTCGGTGAGACCGATCCCGCCGTCGTGGCCGTCCTGGCGGACGCGGCGGTGGGAGCAGGCGCCCGTGTGATCCCTGTGGCCGCGGGAGACCGCTACGACGGGCCGCTCCGGATGAGGGGGGAGCACCAGCGTCGGAACGCGGCCGTCGCATACGCCGCGCTCGAAGCGCTCCCCGGGGATCTCCGGCCTGCGGCCCCGGCCATCCGTCGGGGCTTCGCCAGCGCGTGGTTGCCCGGCCGGTTCGATGTGCGCGGGAAGTGGATCTTCGACGTGGCGCACAACCCCGACGGGATCGCCACGCTCCTGGCCGGGCTGCACGCGCTGCAGCCGCCACGGCCGCTCCAGGCGCTCGTGGGCGTGCTGCGGGACAAAGACTGGGACGCGATGGTCCAGGCTGTCGCCGGCGGCGCCGACCATGTGTGGGCCACGATGCCGGCCAGCGCCCCGCCGGAACGCCGCTGGGATCTCGCGCGGGTGGCGGCGCTGCCGCTGTCCAACCTGACCGTGGAGGCCGATTTCGACACGGCCCTCGGCGCCGCGCGCCAGGGAGCCGAGACGGTGCTCGTGACAGGCTCGTTCCACACCGTTGGCGACGCCATGGCACGCTTGCCCGGGTTTGCGCCGCTCGGGTAGATTGTTGCGATGCCCGCCCAAGCGCTCCCCGGTTTTCGCGATTTCTACCCCGAGGACGCTGCTCTCCGGAACCATATCCTGGCCGTCTGGCGCGTGGTCGCCGCGCGGTACGGTTTCGAAGAATACGACGGCCCGCCGCTGGAGCCGCTCGAGCTGTACACCGAAAAGAGCGGCGAAGAGATCGTCGGCCAGCTCTACGCCTTCGAAGACAAAGGCGGTCGGGCGATCGCCCTGCGGCCGGAGATGACGCCGACGCTCGCGCGGATGGTCGCCCTGCGCGCGGCGGCCTTCAAGAAGCCGATCCGCTGGTTCTCGGTACCGCAGCTCTTCCGCTACGAACGGCAGCAAAAAGGGCGGCTGCGCGAGCACTTCCAACTCAACATGGATCTGCTCGGCGAGCCTGGCGCGCTGGCGGATGCGGAGGTGATCGCGGCGGCGTTGGACATCATGCGCGCGTTCGACCTCGGGCCCGACGAGGTGCGGGTCCGGCTGTCCGACCGACGCGTCGCCCGGTGCCTCCTCGCATCGGCGGGCCTCTCGGACGGGCAGGTTCAGCTCGCGTACGCGCAGATCGACAAGCTCGGCCGGGAGCCCCAGGGCGTGCTCATCGAGCGCCTGGCGGCTGACGCGGGCGTGTCGCGGCAGGTTGCCGAACGCGCCCTGGCCGTCGGGGCATTGAAGGGACCCGCCGCGGTCCGGACGGCGCTCGAGGCGGCGCCGGGGGGTGAGCGCGCCGGCGAGGGGTTGTTCCAATGTGCCGAGGCGCTCACCGCCATGGGCCTCGGCGCCTTCGTGGAGATCGATCTCTCGATCGTGCGCGGGCTTGCCTACTACACCGGCGTCGTCTTCGAGCTGTTCGATCGTGGACGGGCGCTCCGCGCGATCTGCGGGGGCGGCCGCTATGATGGATTGCTCTTGGCGTTGGGCGGCGTGGACCTTCCCGCGGTGGGATTCGGGATGGGGGACGTGGTGCTCGGACACCTGATCCGGGAGCGGGGGAGCGCGACACTCCCCGACCGACGCCTGGATGCGTTTCTCGTCGCCGTCACCGCGGAGGACGTGGCGCCGGTGTTGCGGCTCGCACACACGCTGCGGGATCTGGGTCTCGGCGTGGAGTTCGCCCTGCGGCACCAATCCATGGGGAAACAACTCAAGCTGGCGGCCGCTCGTCCCGCCCGCTTTGCCGTGGTAGTCGGGCCCGACGAACGGACGGCAGGTGCGGCCATCGTGCGGAACCTGGAGACGGGTGAGGAGGCCCGCGTCGGCTTCGATCGACTCGCCGACGGCGTCGATTGGCGAGCTGGCGTGGCGAGCACGGCGCCGCCTGCGGCGGGCCGAGGGTCGGCGCCGTCGCCGACGGCGGATCGCTGAGCGCCGCGGGCCGGCCACGAGGAGTCCACGAGGGGGAATGGCGGACAACAAGAAGATCACACCGCGAGCCGAAGATTTCGCCGCATGGTACAACGACGTGATCATGCGGGCGGAGCTCGCCGACTACTCGCCGGTACGAGGCTGCATGGTGATTCGGCCCGGCGGGTACGGCATCTGGGAGCTGATGCAGCGGGCGCTGGACGACCTGTTCAAGCAGACAGGCCACCAGAACGCCTACTTCCCGCTGTTCATCCCGCAGAGCTTCCTGGCCAAGGAGGCCGAGCACGTCGAGGGGTTCGCCCCGGAAACGGCGGTCGTGACCCACGGCGGCGGCAGGGAGCTGGAGGAGCCGCTGGTGGTGCGGCCCACCTCCGAGACCATCATCTACGCGATGTTCGCGAAATGGATTCAGAGTTATCGGGATCTCCCGATGCTGCTGAACCAGTGGGCCAACGTGGTGCGCTGGGAGCTCCGCACACGGCTCTTCCTCCGCACGACGGAGTTCCTCTGGCAGGAGGGCCACACCGCGCACGCCACCGACGCGGAGGCCGAGGCGGAGGCGCGTCTCATTCTGGGGCTGTACCGGCAGTTCATGGAAGAGTGGATGGCGATGCCGGTCCTCACGGGCGTGAAGACGGAGAGCGAGCGGTTCGCCGGCGCGCTCCGCACCTACGCGCTCGAGGCGTTGATGCAGGACAACCGGGGGCTCCAGGCGGGCACCTCGCACCATCTGGGACAGAACTTCGCTCGCGCGTTCGGCGTGCAATTCCAAACGGCGGCGGGCGATCTGGACTACGTCTGGAGTACGTCGTGGGGCGTCTCCACTCGGCTGGTGGGTGGACTCATCATGACGCACGGCGATGACGTCGGCCTGGTCACGCCGCCGCGGCTGGCGCCAGTGCAGGCGGTGATCGTGCCGATCTGGAAAAACGACGACGAGCGCGCGACGGTCTCGGAGACGGCGGCCCGTCTCCGCAGCGAGCTTCGTGACGCCGGCATTCGGGTGCATCTGGACGAGCGGGACGGCATGAAGCCCGGTGCCAAGTACTTCGAGTGGGAGGAGCGGGGCGTGCCGGTGCGACTGGAGGTGGGCCCGCGGGACGTGGGCAAGGGGCAGGCGGTGCTTGCACGACGCACCGGTGGGAAGACACCGGTGCCCTTCGCCGGCCTGGCCGACCACGTACGGACGGCGTTGGACGAGGTGCAGCACGGCCTGTTGGAGGCTGCCCACGCGCGACGCGAAGCGCACTCCGTACGGAACGTCACGAAGGAGACGTTGATCGAGCAGATGGAGGGGCCCGGCGGCTTCGCGTATGGAGGGTTCTGCGGCTCCGGCGAGTGCGAGATGGCGGTCAAGGACCGAACGAAGGCGACGATTCGGGTGTTGGCCGACGAGGAATTCCGCTCTGAGCCGGCACCGTCCCGATGCGCCTGGTGCGGGCGGCCGGCCATCGCCGAGGCGGTGTGGGCGAAGGCGTATTGATCCCCCCACCGCTGCTCGACCGGATTGCCCGCGCGGTGGGCACGCCGGTCTACGTGTACGATGCCGCGGTGGTGCGCGAGCGCTATCGCGTCCTGTCGGCTGCGCTGGCCGGGATCCCCCATCGCATCTTCTACTCCGTGAAGGCGAACAGTAGCCTGGCCATCCTGGGCATCATCCGGGCATTGGGGGGCGGCGCCGATATCGTATCGGTCGGTGAACTGGTGCGGGCCAAGCGCGCCGGCTTTGCGGCGCCGGACATCGTGTTCAGTGGCGTCGGGAAGCGGCCGGACGAGTTGGCGGCGGCGCTCGACGCCGCCGTGGCGCTCATCCACGTGGAGTCGTCCGCGGAATTCCACACCCTGGCGGCGCTGGCGACGGCGCGGAGCCGCACAGTGCCCGCCGGTATCCGCGTGAATCCCGACGTCACGACGCACACCCATCCGTTCACCCAGACCGGCCAGAAGGGGATGAAGTTCGGTGTGCCGCTCGACGAGGTAGAACCGCTCGCCGAGTGGGCCGCGCGTGAGCCGGGCGTCACGCTCGTGAGCATCGGGATGCACATCGGGTCCCAGATCCTGGACGCCGCACACTACCGTGCCGGCGCGGCGCGGCTGGCGGATCTGGTGGAGCGACTCCGCGCGCGCGGCATCACGACGCTCACATCGGTGGACGTCGGCGGTGGGCTTGGCGTGCGTTACCTCGACGAGCGGCCGCTCGACCCCGAGGAGTTTGTCGCAGCCGTTCGACCCCTGGCGGAAGCCACCGGTCTGCCGCTCGCCGTGGAGCCCGGGCGGTACCTCGTCGGGCCCGCGGGCATGCTGCTCACGCGATGCCTCTACCGAAAGTGCTCGGGCGGACGGCACTTCGTGATCGTGGACGCGGGCATGAGCGACTTCGTGCGACCGAGCCTGTACGGAGCTGCGCACGACGTGCGGGTCGTGGACGGAGCGGGTGGGACCGACGCCGGCGACGAGCCGGTGGATGTCGTGGGGCCGATTTGCGAAACGGGCGATGTGCTGGCTCGCGGCCGGACGCTGCCGGACGCGGCGCCGGGCGCGCTACTCGCCATTCTCGGGACGGGCGCGTACGGCTTCTCCATGAGCTCCACGTACAACTCGCGGCCGCGGCCGGCGGAGGTGCTGGTGGACGGCGGCCGCTGGGCGGTGATCCGGCAGCGGGAGGTGCTCGAGGACCTGATGCGGGGCGAACGGACGCTCGACGCCATCACGGACTGGGTGTCAGCGTGACGCTCTCGTCGGGAAGTGGTGGGCCCAACGGAGAGGCGCACCGATGACCGATCTCGCGAACGGGATCCTCATCCTTGACTATGGCTCGCAATACACCCAGCTGATCGCACGGCGCGTCCGCGAGGCGCATGTGTACTGCGAGATTCGACCTCCGCTGGCCGCGCTTGCGGACCTGGACGAGCCGCGGCCCAAGGGGATCATCCTCTCCGGTGGGCCGAGCTCCGTGTACGATGCCGACGCGCCGCAGCTCGACCCGGCGGTGCTGGCGCAGGGCATCCCCGTGTTGGGCGTGTGTTACGGGATGTATCTCGTGGCAGTCGGCGCGGGGGGGTCGGTCGAGGCCGCCGGGCGGCGAGAATACGGTCGCGCCGAGATCGAAGTGCGCAACCCTGACGGTCTCTTCGCCGGCTTCCGGGAGGGAGAGCGGACGGCCGTCTGGATGAGCCACGGCGACCGCGTCACGGCGCTCCCTGACGGGTTCACGCTCTCGGCCGCAAGCGGGAACAGCCCCATCGCCGCGATTGCCGACGGTACGCGCCGGCTCTTCGGCCTCCAGTTCCATCCGGAGGTCGCCCACACCCCGCGGGGTGGGGAACTGCTCCGGAACTTCCTGTTCTCGGTCTGCGCCTGCGAACCCACGTGGACGGCCGGCCACTTCATTGCCGAGGAAGTGGAGGTCGTCCGCCGCCGCGTGGGCGCGTCCGGACGGGCGATCTGCGGGCTCTCCGGCGGGGTGGATTCCGCCGTGGCGGCGGTCCTCGTGCATCGCGCGCTCGGTGACCGGCTGACGTGCATCTTCGTGGACCACGGACTCCTCCGGCAGCACGAGCGCGAGCAGGTGGAAAGCGTGTTTCGCACCCACCTGCACATGGACCTCCGCGTCGTGCAGGCGGCGGATCGTTTCCTGGAGCGGCTGGCCGGGGTGGCGGACCCCGAGGAGAAGCGGCGGATCATCGGGCACACGTTCATTGACGTGTTCGAGGAGGCGGCGCAGGAGGTGGGCCGGGGCGTGCGGTTTCTGGTCCAGGGCACACTCTATCCGGACGTGATCGAGTCCGTCTCCCCGCGCGGCGGCCCGTCCGCGACGATCAAGACCCACCATAATGTGGGCGGCCTGCGGCCCGACCTCCCGTTCGACCTCATCGAACCACTGCGGGAGTTGTTCAAGGACGAAGTCCGGCAGGTGGGGCGCGAGCTGGGCCTCGCGGAGGAGATCGTCGGCCGGCATCCGTTCCCCGGCCCGGGCCTCGCGATCCGTGTGTTAGGGCCGGTCACGCGCGACGCGTTGCGGACCCTCCGGGCGGCGGACGCGATCTACCTCGAGGAGATCCGGGGCGCTGGCCTGTACGACGACATCTGGCAGGCGTTCGCGGTGCTCCTACCGGTGCAAGCCGTCGGCGTCATGGGGGATGCTCGCACCTACGAGAACGTCGTTGCGCTCCGGGCGGTCACGAGCAGCGACGGCATGACCGCCGACTGGTACCCCTTCCCAGCCGAGGTGATCGGCCGGGCCGCAAACCGCATCATCAATGAAGTGGATGGCGTGAACCGAGTGGTCTACGACGTCAGCTCCAAGCCGCCGGCCACGATCGAGTGGGAGTAGGTCGCCGGCCACCCACCCGGGCCCACCCCCCCTCGTTAGACCTGTTTTTCGTCCAGCATCGCGAAGAACTCCTCGGCCGAGCCGATCTGTGCCAGCCGCTTGGGCACGTCCGGGTCCTTGGCAAACTGGGCGATCTTCCCTAACACCGGCAGGTACTGGTTGGAGATCTCGAGGGGTGGCGCGACGATCAGGAAGAAGACGTGCACGGGCTTGTCGTCGATCGCCTTGAAGTCCACGCCTTCCGGCTTGCGGCCGAACGCGACTCGGAGCCGGTTGACGACCAGGGAGCGGCAATGGGGGATGGCGATCCCGCGGCCGATGCCGGTCGAGCCGAGGTTCTCGCGCCGCTTCAGCATCTTGAAGAGAACCCCCTGCGACTTTTCGTCGAGCCGGAAGAGCGCGATCAGTTCAGCGAGGATGTCGTCCTTGGTGGCGCCCTGCAGATTGAGCTGCACGGCATCGGCCGTGAGGAACTCGCGTAGATGCATGGGAGCGAATCGCCCAGTGGGGGAAAAAGTGCGCGTAAGCTAACCGGGCGTCGCGGAGCCTGTCAAACGACGCGGTTGCCCGGCGGTCGGGGCGGCGTTAAGTTCGCAAAGGTCATGGAGTTCCCGTATCCGGTCGCGCACCGCGTGCCGCTCGTCCTGGCACCGATGGCGGGGGTGTCGGAGCCGCCCTTCCGGCGGCTGTGCCGCGCCTTCGGCGCCGACGTCGTCGTGTCGGAGTTCCTCTCGTGTGAGGGGCTCCGACGCGGCATCAAGAGCGTCCACGACGGCGCGTATTTCACGCCAGAGGAACGGCCCATCGGCATCCAGCTCTACGGTGCCGATCCCGGCGCGATGGCCGAGGCGGCCACGCTCGTCACGGTGCACTACGCTCCGGATTTCATCGATGTCAACTTCGGGTGTCCCGTCAAGAAAGTCGTGAAGCGCAACGGCGGGTCGGGTTGCCTCAAGGATCTGGCGCTGATGGAGCGCATCGTGCGGGCCGTAGGGGCGGCCACCCACCTGCCGGTCACGGTGAAGATCCGTAGCGGCTGGGACGAGACCACTCGGCACCCGGTCGACATCGCCCGACGGTGCCAGGATGCCGGGGCCCGTGCCGTGACCTTGCATCCCCGGACCCGAGCGCAGATGTACCGCGGCCACGCCCGCTGGGAGGAGATCGCAGCCGTCAAGGAAGCGCTGGAGATTCCGGTGATCGGTAACGGCGATATCACGAGCGCCGACGACGCCTATCGGATGTGGCAGGAGACGCGCTGCGACGGTGTGATGATCGCTCGGGGCTCGTTCGGAAACCCGTGGATCTTCCAGCAGAGCCGCGAGCTGCTCGACGGTCGTGCACCGCGTGCCACGCCCGGCGCGGCCGAGCGCTTCGCGGTGGCGCGGCGACACGCGCAGCTGCAGCGCGAGATCCAGGGGGACGACCGGCGGACCGCGATCGAGTTCCGCAAGCACCTCGGCTGGTATACGCGTGGGCTGCCCGGCGCGGCCGAGCTGCGGCGCCAGCTACATCAGATCGAATCCATGGCGGAGGTCGAACGCATCTTCCGGGCCTACCTCGCGCCCGTCGCCGCGGTCGTGTGAGCGAGCAGCGCCTCGCCGAGCTGCTGGCGGCCGTCGCGCACGGCGGAATGCCGCCGGCGGACGCGCTGGATCAGTTGCGTCACCTGCCGGTCGAAGAGTTGCCTTACGCGCAAGTGGATCACCTGCGCCCCCTCGTGCAGGGGTACCCCGAAGTCGTGCTCGGGCAGGGGAAGACTCCGGAACAGGTCGTGGGGATCTGCGAGTCGCTCGCGACGGCGAGCGGCACCTTCCTCGTTACGCGGATCGACGAGGCGGCACGCTCGGCGGTCTGCGCCCGGTTCCCGCGCGCGGAGGGCAATTCGCTCGCGCGAACCGTCTACCTCGCCCCCGATCCGCTGCCGCCGCCGACCGGGCGAGGGACGGTGCTGGTCGTCACGGCCGGGACCAGCGACCTCCCGATCGCCGAGGAGGCGGCCGTCACGGCGGGCGCCATGGGGAATCGCGTCGAGCGTCTGACCGATGTTGGAGTGGCCGGGATCCATCGGCTGCTGCGCCGGTCCGAGGCGTTGCGGCTGGCCGCGGTGGTCATTGTCGTGGCGGGGATGGACGGCGCTCTGGCGAGCGTCGTCGGCGGAATGGTGCGCGTGCCCGTCATTGCCGTGCCGACGAGCGTCGGATACGGGGCTGCCTTCGGAGGGCTCTCGGCGCTCTTGGCGATGCTCAATTCCTGCGCGGCGGGCGTCGTCGTGGTGAACATCGATAACGGCTTCGGCGCGGCGGCGGCCGCGTCGCGCATCAACCATCTCCCGTGACACCGCTCGAGATGGCAGGACTCGCCCTGATCGGAGGCGCGATCGTCGGCGCGGTCGGCCAGGCGGCGTGGCAGCGGGCCCGTCTCCGGCGGGCCGGAACGGAGTCCCTGCCCGCGGACGTGCCGCACGTGGTCGACCTGCTGCGCCGGGCGCACGGGGGCCTCGCCGCGACCATGGTCCTTCCGGAGGGGGAGACCGTGATCGCGGTGGAGTCGCCCGAGCCCCCGCGGTCGCTGATCGAGCGCTCGGAGGCCGCGGCGCGGCTCGCGTTGGGCGACGGCCGCACCCACGTGCTGCGGGAAGGGAACGTGATCGTCGCCGTAGGCGACGGGCAGCTTGGGGGCGCGCTGATCTTCGGGTTCGAGGCGCCGCGGAAGGACGCCGTCGACGCCGCGGTGACGGATCTCCGGCGCCTGATCGCCGAGGTCCGAGTCGAGCGGGTGGGGCGGCTCGGCGTGCGCCGGGATCCGCGCAGCTTGCCCGACTGGCTGGTGACCGGCGCGGAATCCCTCGAGGGCATGAGCTTCGCCCTGTGCGAAGCGGTGCGGACCGTGGCGGGACGAGCGGCGGCGGTCGTGATGCGGGATCCCGCGACGATGACGACAACCGTGGTCGGCGTGTCGAACGGGCTGGACCGGCGGCTGCTTGGCCGCAGCGTCACGGTGGGCTCCGCCGTCGGGCGGGCATGCGCCGGTGACCTGGCGGTCGTGGGGACCACCGGTGCTGAGCTGTTCGGCCATACCACCCCCGATCGCCGTCGGCGCCACGAGGGCGGCGTGGCCTTTCCGCTCCGAGACGGACGGGAAGGGGTAGGTGCGCTCGTGGTCTTCGGCCCGCACGACGCGCTGGCGCTCGAGGCCCGGGAGCGTATCGAGGCGTTCGCCCGGGACGCCGGCCCCCACCTTGCCGCGGCCGCCCACGTGCGCGCGGCGGAGAACCGAGCGCTGACCGACGCGCTGACCGGCCTGGCCAACCGTCGCGGTCTCGAACGGGCGATGGCGGGGTGGAGCACCGGAGTCTGCGCCCTGGTGGCGGTGGACATCGACCACTTCAAGCGTCTCAATGACGGGTTCGGACACGCCGCAGGGGACACGGCCCTCAAGCACCTCGCGCGGATTCTGCGCGACTCGCTCCGGGAGGACGACGTGGCCGCCCGGACGGGTGGCGAGGAGTTTGCGCTGTGGCTCCCGGGCGCGCCGCTGGCGAAGGCGCGGGAGGTGGCCGAACGTGTGCGCACCGCGGTGGAGCGATCGGTGCTCCAGTGGGGGGGAGCGGACGTGCGGCTCACCTGCTCGCTGGGCGTCGCGGGGCTGCCCGAGACCGTCTCCCAGCCGCCGAGCCTCTTCGGCGCCGCCGATGCGGCCCTGTATCGAGCGAAATCGCGGGGCCGTAACCGCGTCGAAGTGGCCCAGCCTGGGCCGGCCGCGACGCCGTGACTTGATCCTAAGGTCCTGTAGGGACTATATTTAAGATGCTCGACCACAAGGGGGCGACTGGCTTCGACGGGTCTGGTGAAGGTTTTGCAGCGTGCCCAGGTCTCCCGGTTCCCTGGCTAAACCACTGGGAAAACGCACAACTGCCAACCAAGAATTGGCTCTGGCTGCGTAAGCGATTCGCTTAACGCACCTGCCCACGTGGCGGCCCGCCTGAGGCGGCGCGCTGGGTATCGACAAGTCAGGCTGGCGTGGCGCGACGTTCCCCCGCGACGCGCGAGAGATTCCGGGAGCTCGTCTTGCAGTGGGCCGGCTGCGCGCCCGCCGCGAGAGACGCTGAAGCGCAGCCTACGCACGTAGACGCGGAGCTGGATCGAGGTTCGGACCGGGGTTCGATTCCCCGCGCCTCCATGATTCCCCGGAGCCCGGAGACTCCCAAGTTTCCGGGCTCTCGTGTTGCGCAGGTGGGTCCGAATCGCGCCGTCGCGGTTCCGGTTCTTGAAAGGCAACGACGAAGCGGTGTCCGTACCCCCCATCCGGCTGCGGCAGCTCAACGCGCGTGTCGTGAACCCGCGCGGGCGATATGTGCTGTACTGGATGACGGCATTCCGGCGCCTCGACTGGAACTTCGCTCTGGAGCACGCTGTCGGTCGGAGCCGCGAGTTGGGGCGTCCCCTGGTGATCTTGGAGGCGCTCCGCTGCGGGTATCGGTGGGCCTCGGATCGTCTCCACCGTTTCATCATCGACGGCATGGCCGCCCATGCCCGACGATTGGCCGGCAGCCGGGTGCGGTATTTCCCGTACGTCGAGCCGAAGGCCGGGGCGGGGAGCGGCCTGCTACGCGCCTTGGCCGATCAGGCGGCGCTCGTGGTGGCCGACGACTACCCGGCCTTCTTTCTGCCCCGGATGCTGGCTGCCGCCGCCGCTCGAGTGCCCGTGCCCGTGGAGGCCGTGGACTCGAACGGACTGCTGCCGCTCCGACTGGCGCCACGGGCCTTCGCACGCGCGTACGATCTGCGGCGGTTCCTGCAGCGGGAATTGCCGGGGCATCTGGGCGCGTTTCCGCGGGAGCATCCGCTGAGCGGGGCGCCGCTGCCCACACCCGTCAGCATGCCCGCAGAGATCACGGGGCGGTGGCCGTCGGCGGAGCGCGCACTGCTCGACGATGCGATCGATCTCGCACAATTCCCGATCGCTCACGCCCCGGCGCCCGTCGGCGTCTCGGGCGGAGCGCCGGCCGCGGGTCGGGTGCTCGAACGCTTCGTCGAGCGGCGTCTCGGGAGCTACGCCGAGGCGCGTAACGATCTGTCCCAAGCCGGCACGAGCGAGCTGTCGCCGTACCTGCACTTCGGACACATCGCGGCCCACGAGGTGTTCCGCCGCGTGATGGACCGTGAGGGGTGGTCCCCCGGCGATCTTTCGGCGGACGCGAGCGGGGCCCGGGCCGGGTGGTGGGGCGTGAGTCCCGCCGCCGAGGCATTTCTGGATCAGCTGGTGACGTGGCGGGAACTGGGGTTCAACGCGACATGCCACCTGCCCGACTACGAACTGTATGAGACGCTGCCGGACTGGGCGCAAGACACCCTGGCTGCCCACGCCGACGACCCCCGGCCCTACACGTATTCAGGGGAGGAGTTCGCGTCAGCGCGGACCCACGATGAGCTCTGGAACGCGGCGCAGCGCCAGCTGGTGCGAGAGGGCCGGATCCAGAACTACCTGCGGATGTTATGGGGTAAGAAGATCCTCGAGTGGTCGGCGAGTCCTCGGGCGGCGCTAGAGACCATGGTGGAGCTCAACAACCGCTATGCGTTGGACGGTCGAGACCCCAACTCCTACAGCGGGATCTT
>JBFJHJ010000031.1:0-38684 GCA_041613315.1 Gemmatimonadales bacterium | reverse complement strand
GGCCACGGGGGCGCTATCTACGGGTTCGCCACCGATCTGAGGGCACTCCCGGACGAGCGGCTGGGAGCGGTCGCCGTCACGACCATGGACGGGGCCAATGCGGTCGTGGGGCGGATCACGTCGTACGCGCTGCGCCTGATGGTGGCGGTGAAGGCCGGCGAGCCGTTACCCGGGCCAGAGATGACCGAGCCGGTGCCGGCCGCCGTCGCCCGAGGCGTGGCAGGCCGGTACGGGCTCGGTGACCGACAGATCGACGTCGTGGCGCGGCAGGATGTCCTGTACGCGTTCGCGCCCGGTGGTCGAGTCCGGCTCCGCGCCCGCGGCGACACGCTCGTGGTGGACGACCGGTTGGACTACGGCGCGCGCTTCATCCCGCTCGACAACGCCCTGGTCACGCGCAGGGACACGCTGCGGCGCGCCCCCACACCCAAGCCGACGCCGGCCCCCGAGCGGTGGCGCGGTCTGGTAGGCGAGTACGGCTGGGATCACAACGTGCTGTACATCTTCGAGGACGCCGGGAAGCTCCACGCCCTGATCGAATGGTTCTTCATCGACCCGCTCGAGGAAGTCGAGCGGGACGTCTTCGCGTTTCCGGACGCCCGCGGCTTGTATCCCGGCGAGCGGCTGGTCTTCCGTCGCGGGCCCGACGGGCGTGCGACGGCGGTCGAGGCGGCCGGCATCGTGTTCCAGCGGCGGCCCGAGGCGGGGGCCACGTTCACGATCACGCCGGTGCGGCCAATCGAGGCGCTCCGGACCGAGGCACTGGCGGCGACCCCACCGCTCGAGACGGGCGAGCGGTTAGCGCCCGACCTGGTCGAGCTCCGCGGGCTCGACTCAACGATCCGGTACGACATCCGCTATGCCACCACGAACAACTTCATGCAGACGCTGTTCTACCCCGAGCCGCACGCGTTTCTGCAGCGGCCCGCGGCGGAGGCGGTGGTGCGCGCACACCGCGCGCTGCGGCGGCAGGGGTACGGTCTCCTCATCCACGATGCCTACCGGCCCTGGTACGTCACAAAGATGTTCTGGGACGCGACGCCGGCGGACCAGAAGATCTTCGTCGCCAATCCAGCCAACGGTTCGCGGCACAACCGCGGGGCGGCCGTGGATCTCACGCTGTTCGAGCGCGCCACGGGGCGGCCCGTCGAGATGACCGGCGGCTACGACGAGTTCTCGGAGCGCTCGTATCCGGAGTACTTGGGGGGCACCGCGCTGCAGCGCTGGCACCGCGAACTGCTGCGCTCGGCCATGGCGACTGCGGGGTTCGACGTGTACGAGTTCGAGTGGTGGCACTTCGACTACCGCGACTGGCGGCGCTATCCCATCCTGAACCTGACGTTCGACCGGCTGACGGGCGACGCGCGTTAGCGTCCGGGCATGTCGGAGCACGTGGAGACCCGCTTCGCGACGATCGCGCTGGCGGGACGGCCCAACGCGGGCAAATCCACCCTGCTGAACGCGCTGGTTGGCGAGCCCCTCGCAATCACGAGTCCCAAGCCGCAGTCCACGCGGACGTCCGTGGTGGGGGTGCGCACCGCGGGCGACCTCCAACTCGCCTTCGTGGATCCGCCCGGTCTCTTGGTGCCTCGGTATCTGCTCCAAGAAGCGATGCGGGCGCAGGCGCTGAGCGCCCTTCAGGAGGTCGATGCGGTGCTGTACCTGCACCCAGCCGACGACGGCGAGCCCCGGCCGCTGGCGACGCTCCTCCCCCCCGAGGGCCCGCCCGTGCGCGCGCCGGTGCTCACCGTGCTGACGAAAGCCGACACCGTCACCAAGCGCCTCGCAGCGTCGCCGCCGGGGTGCCTCGTCGTGTCCGCCGTCACGGGGGAGGGCATCGAGGCGTTGCTCGCGTGGTGTGACGCGCAGGCCCGTCCCGGTCCGTTCCGCTACGACCCGGACGAGATCAGCACCCAGCCGCTCCGCTTCTTCGTGGCGGAGTACGTGCGGGAGGCGGCATTCGCGCTCCTGGCGCAGGAACTGCCCTACGCGATCGCGGCGGAGGTAGACGAGTTCCGAGAGGCGGAGGATCCGGTGTATATTCGGGTCACGCTCCACGCCGAGCGGGAGTCCCAGAAGCGTATGGTCATCGGCACCGGCGGCCGCACTGTCCGGGCGCTGGGGGAATACGCGCGGCACCGGATCGAGGCGCTGCTTGGACGACGCGTCTACCTCGACCTCTGGGTCAAGGTCCTCCCCAAGTGGCGGCGCTCGGCAGCGGCGCTGCGCCGCCTCGGCGTACCCACTCCCCAGAGGAACCCGTCATGAGCCTCGCTCCCGAGCTCCTCGAGATCCTGGTTTGCCCCAAGTGCAAGGGGGATCTCGAATACCGCACCGCCCCGGCCGAGCAGTTGGTGTGCCATGCCTGCCGCCTGATCTACGCCGTGGAAGACGATATCCCGATCATGCTGATCGATGAGGCAACGCCTCTCTAGCCTGTCGCTGCTCGCGCTCGTGACCGCCATCCAGCCCCTGGCGGCCCAGAGCCCCGGCGACCCCGTCGAGGGGGGTGCGACGTTCCTCCTCATCCCGATGGGCGGGCGTGCCGCCGCCCTGGGACAGGCGGCGGCCGCGGACGGCGGCAGCAGCGAGGCCGCGTTCTGGAACCCTGCCGGCCTCGCCCTGCTTCCCCGCAGCGAATTCGCCATTCACCACGGCATCACGTTCGCCTCCAACAACACCGCCATCTCCGGCTTCCTGACGGCGAGGCGCCTCGGCGTCGTGGGGATCACGGCCTACCTCGTGGACTTCGGGGAGCAGGAGGTGGTGACGGGCCCGGGCCTCCCCGTGGGGCGGATCTCCCCGAAGAATCTGGAGGTCCTCGCGTCCTACGCCACCGAGATCACCAACGGATTGACCTTCGGGCTCAGCTACAAGCTGATCCAGTTCCGTCAAGACTGCAGCGGCGAGTGCGGGCCGTTTCGTGACATCGTGGGCACCACCCACGGGGTCGATGTCGGCGTGCAGTACGGGTTCGGCCGCGACGACGCCCTGCGCATCGGGCTGGCCGTGCGGCACGCCGGGTTCCGGCTCCAGCTCGAGAACCGCGATCAGGCCGACCCGCTTCCCACGCGCGTGCAGATCGGCGTGGCCTATCGGGTGGAGTTGCCGCGCGCCGCGGGGGCCGAGCGCGGACTCGACGCCCGCGTGCTCGTGGACCTGCAAGACGCGTGGGGCCGCTACGACAACCCTGATGCGCGCGTCGGCCTCGAGATCGGCTACGAGGAGCTGATTCGCGTGCGGACGGGCTATGCCTTTCTGCGCTCCGAGACCAGCGGACCCTCGGTCGGCATCGGCCTGCAAGTCGGGCGGCTCAGCCTGGATTTCGCCCGCGTATTCTTCGACTCGTCCAGCTTCGACGAGCCGGTACACCTGAGCCTTCGCGTCGGCCTCTGAGCCATGGCGCGCCTGGCTTTGGCCGCCGCGGCCCTCGTGGTCTTCGCCGCGCCGGCGCGCGCCCAGGAGGATTCGGTCGCCACGCCCACGGGCTCGATCTTCGGCTCGGTCTGGCGCGCGCTCTCGGACTCGAGCCGCGCAGGCTGGCTCCGACCCACCGCGTCGCTGATCATCCCGGGCAGCGGCCAGCTCCTCGCAGTAAACGACCGGGCCGCCATCTATCTGGTCCTCGAGGCGGCCCTCCTCACGCGATTCGTATCGTTCCAGCGCGAGGGCAGCCGCGAAGGTGATCGCTTCCGCGAGCTGGCGCTCACCGTCGCCCGAGCGCCGTTCAGCCCCTCGATCCGCGACACGGTCTTCGAGTACTTCGAGCAGATGGAGAAGTTCGCCGAGAGCGGCCCGCTCGACACGGACCCGGGGCCGGGGTTCGCTCCCCCAACGGACTACCGCACGTTCAACGGGAGCATCTGGGCTCTCGCCCGCCAGACGTTCTTCACCAATCCGGACAGCATACCGGATACCGCCTCGGACGAGTACAAGCGGGCGTTGGAGTTCTATCTCCAGCGGGCCGTGGGGCCGAACTTCCGCTGGTCCTGGCGGGACGCCGGCCTCGAGCGCGATCTGTTTGCCCAGTCCATTCGCCAGAGCGACGAGGCCTTCCGGCGGGCGACCCAGCAGTTGGGCTTCATGCTCGCCAATCACCTGCTGAGCGCCGTCGACGCCTTCGTGTCCCACCGTCTCTCCCGCAACAGTCGACCGGTCGAGGTGACGTCCCTGATGGGCACGGCCGGGCCGGGGGAGCGGCTCCACGCCTTCGTAATGGTCTCGGTCGCGTTTTGACCCCGCCGTCTGCCACCTTCCCGGCGAGCAGGTGTAGGAACCCCGACGCAACATAGCGTAAACCATTGTTACATCATGATTTACTACTTATGATCTCATGTCCAGTGTTAAGGTCGGCCCAGCCTGCTTCTGGAGCGAGATGCCCGGGTTGACCGAGCGGCTCCAGGCGGGCGGCGGTGCTCGCACGGCTCGGTGCGTGCGCAACCGCACGGCGCGCCGCGGCGTGTTGCCCCATGGTAGGGGGCCCGGTAAGTTTGTTCCACTTCGTCAATTAGGGGGTTCCGAGGATCTCCGTGCGGACGCGTCCGACGGTCTTGTATTTCTCACCCACTGAGCGTCCGCCGCCCGACCTCGTCGCGGCCTGGCTGGAGGGCCAGCCTATGCCCTTGCTCGAGCTGAGCGAGGCGGCGGGCGTGGTGCGCATCGCGTTGCGCAACCCTCCCGCGCTGATCGTGATGGATGCCGACGGATCCGACGCCGCTGCGCCCGCGTTGTGCCGCACCCTCAAGGCCGATCCCTATACCGCCATCGTGCCCGTCGCCTTCGTATCCGCATGTCACGACGCGGACGACGTGCGGGAGTGGTTCGAGGCGGGTGCCGACGAAGTGCTCACCCCCATATTTCCGCCGGCCGAGCAGCGAAGCCGCCTCGCGGCGCTGCTGGCGCGCACCGAGCGGAACGTAGCCGTCCACCCCTCCACGCGACTGCCGGGCACGCCCGAGATCGACCGGGATATCCGACATCGGCTCGACAGGGAGGCCGTTTTTGCGGTATGTTACGCCGATCTCGACCATTTCAAGGAATTCAACGATCGGTACAGCTACTACGACGGCGATCGGGTTATCTTCATTCTGTCACGCATTTTGCGCGACGTCGTGAAGGGACTGTGCCCGACGGACGGGTTCGTGGGCCATATCGGCGGCGACGATTTCATCGTCATCCTCCCCATCGAGCGGGTGCAGGAGGTGTGCAGCGAAGTCATCACGGTCTTCGACGCACTCATCCCGTACCAGTACAACGCGCAAGACCGCCGGGCCGGGTACTTCTTCGGCAAGGACCGACGCGGCCATCTGCACCGCGTTCCGCTGATGACGCTCTCCATCGGGATCGTCACGAACGAACGGCGGCGGTTCAGCCATCCCGCCGAAGTCAGCGAGCTGGCCACCGAAATGAAGAGTTATGCCAAGACGCTCCCCGGCTCCGTCTTCGTGATCGATCGGCGGCGCGACTCGGACCCGAACCGGTAGCGGCGTGATGGAGCTCGCCCGATGAACGTGCGGTGTCCTGCGTGTGAAGCGGTCTACCGGGTGGATCCGGCCAAAGTGCCGGAGAAGGGAATCCAGGCCCGGTGTACGAACTGCTCCACGGTGTTCGATGTGCGCCGCTCCGGCGATGGGCGCGCGAGCGCTGCGACGTCAGCACCACGGGAGGCTCGAGCGTCCGGCGGCGTCCGTGTGCCCGCCGCACAGCCGGCGCCCCCGGTGGCGCCGCGCCCGAGTGGGCCCCGGCCGGCTCCGACGGCGGCCCCAACGCCATCGCCCGCCCCCCGGCCAGCGGCCCGCGCCGCCCCCGGTGCAACCCCGACCGCGCCTCGCGCGAAGCCGGCGGCCCAACCGACCCCGCCCGCGGCGGCCCGCACCGCGCCCCCGCTCCGGGTATCCCGTCCCGTCGCCAAACCGGCGGCGCCCGGTGCTCGCCGCGAGCCGACAGCAGCCCCGGAGCGGCCGGCCCGGCCCAGCGCCCCCGTGTTCCGGCCGGCGCCGGGGAAACCCATGCCCGCCCCACCCGTTCCGCGTCCTTCTGGCGCGAAACCGGGCGCGGGGGCGCCGGCGAGCGCGCGACCCGTGAATCCCTTTCTGGCCCAGGACCCGCGGCAGAAAGCCCGGCGCCTCGCGCGAGCGTTGATTTCGGACATTATCGCCTACCAGCCGGAGAAGCGGCAGCAAGCGCTCAGAACCGGCACGCTCAAGCAGGCCTTCGAGGAAGAGATCTCCAAGAGCTGGGACGAGTACGTGGAGCAGGTGGGGGCGGAGCTCGCGAACTCGACCCCATATTTCGCGGAAGCCTTGAACGAGATCCTCGCCGGCGGCCAGCAGATTTTTTGAGCGCGCAACCGCGCCGGAATCGAGGGTGGTGTTAACTGCCTGTCCGGCCTATATTTGCCCACACACGGGCCGTCCTCCCCGACCCGGGGATGACGGCTCAACTCATGCCGGACGCCTCGCGTAGGAGCGGCAATGTCGGACGCGATAGTGGACATTCTCCAGGAGATCGATCGTCGGCTCACCGAGCTGCGAGGTTATCTTTGACCTCGATGCCAAGCGTGCCCGCCTAGCGACCCTCGAGGCCTCGATGGCCGCGCCGGGGTTCTGGACCAACTCGGAGCACGCGCGCGCGGCGGTGGAGGAAATCCGCCAACTGAAGCGCTGGACCGACCCCCTGGCGGATCTGACCCGGCGCACGACCGATGCGCTGGAACTCGCGGAACTCAATGCGGAGTCCCCGGACGGCGACCTGACCCAGGGTCTGGCCGATGAGGCGGCCATGCTGCGCGACGGTCTCGAGCGGCTGGAGTTCCAGAACATGCTGCAGGGCCCCGACGACGCGCGCGACGCCCTCCTCACGATCCATCCCGGCGCCGGCGGCACGGAGTCACAGGATTGGGCCGAGATGCTCATGCGCATGTACACGCGGTGGGCGGAGCGGCACGGCTACACCGTGGACATCCTCGACCTCCTTCCCGGCGAAGAAGCGGGCATCAAGTCCGTGACGATGGAGATACGGGGCGAGTACGCGTTCGGTTACTTGAAGGCCGAGAAAGGCGTCCATCGGCTCGTGCGGATCTCGCCGTTCGACTCGCAGTCCCGGCGGCACACCTCGTTTGCCTCGATCTTCGTGTACCCGGTGGTGGACGAAGACGTGGAGATCGAGCTGCGGGACGAGGACATCGAGATGGAGGTGTTCCGCGCGTCGGGGGCTGGCGGCCAGCACGTCAACAAGACGTCGTCGGCCGTGCGGCTCCGCCACCTCCCCACGGGGATTGCGGTGTCGTGTCAGCAGGAGCGAAGCCAGCACAAGAACCGCGCGACGGCACTGAAGATGCTCAAAGCCGCAGTGTATCAGTTGGCGATCGAAGAGCAGGAAAAGAAGAAGGCGGCACTGGAAGCCACCAAGACCGACATCAGCTGGGGCAATCAGATCCGCTCGTACGTCTTCCAGCCCTACACCATGGTGAACGACCATCGGACGGAGCTGAAGGTCTCGGACGTGCAGTCGGTGATGGACGGCGAGATCGATCCCTTCATCGAGACGTTCCTCAAGCGGTTCGGGAGCCGGGCCGCGTGACGATGGAGGCGCGGTCGTTCGTCGAGGAGGCGCGTCGCGAGACGCTGGCCGCGCTGCGGGAGCGGGGCATCGACCCGTACGCCTACGCCTATGAGCGGACCCACAGCGCCGAGGCCGCTGCGGGCGCCTTGGGCGCCGACGGCGACCAGGTCCGCGTGCGCGTGGCCGGCCGGATCGTGGCGCTCCGGAGCCACGGGAAGTCCACGTTTGCGCACCTCAGCGACCCCAGCGGTCGCGTCCAGCTCTATTTTCGTCACGATGACCTGGGAGCTGACGGCTACGCGTTGATCAAGCTCCTCGACCTCGGCGATCACGTGGGGGTCGCGGGCTACATGTTCCGCACCAAGACCGGTGAGGTGACCGTGCACGCCGAGGACGTCGTGCTGCTTGCCAAGGCGCTCCGCCCGCTGCCGCTCGGCAAGGAGGACGCGGAGGGGGAAGTCCACGGTGTGCTGGTGGACCCCGAGCAGCGCTACCGACAGCGGTACGCCGACCTGGCGGTGCGTCCGGACGTGCGCGAGGTCTTCCGGGTGCGCGCCCGGGTGATCCAATACCTGCGCGATTTCCTGAATGCCCGGGACTACGTCGAGGTGGAGACGCCGGTCCTGCAACCGGTGTACGGCGGAGCGCTGGCGCGTCCGTTCGTCACCCAGTATCAGGCGCTGGACACCACGGTGTACCTGCGCATCGCCACGGAGCTCTATCTCAAGCGCTGCATCGTGGGCGGTCTCGAGCGGGTCTACGAGATCGGCAAGGATTTTCGCAACGAGGGGATGGACCGGCTCCACAATCCCGAGTTCACGATGCTGGAGTTCTATCAGGCGTACGCCGACTACCACGAGATCATGGCGCTGGTGGAGGCGATGCTGCACGGCGTCATCCGAGACGTCTGCGGTGCCAGCGCCATTGAGCGGTTCGGCACCACCTACGATTTCACGCCGCCCTGGCCGCGGCTCAGCTACGGCGCGTTGGTGCGGCGGCATGCGGGGCTGGACCTCGCGGCCAGCGACGAGGCGGCGCTTCGGGTGGCGCTGCGGCGCCGGGAGGTCCCCGACGTGGACACCATGGGACGGACCAAGCTCATCGACGAGGTGTTTAAGACATTCGTGGAGCCGCACGTGGACCAGCCGACGTTCGTGATCGACTATCCCCTCGAGTTGTCGCCCTTGGCCAAGCCCAAGCGCGGCGATCCCGCCGTCGCGGAGCGGTTTGAGCTCTACGTCGGTGGCCACGAGCTGGCCAACGCGTTCAGCGAGCTGAACGATCCCGACGATCAGCGGGAGCGGTTCGAGGCGCAGGCCGCGCTGCGGGCCCGCGGCGACGCGGAGGCGCACGGCGTGGACGAGGACTACGTCCGGGCGTTGGAGTACGGCATGCCGCCCACCGGCGGATGCGGCGTCGGGGTGGACCGCCTCGTCATGCTGTTGACGGAGCAGACCCACATCCGTGACGTGATCCTCTTTCCGATGCTGCGCCCGGAGTCATGAGCGGTCTCGACGTCCGGATCGCCTCGCGGTATCTGCGCAGCCGCCGCTCCTCGCGGCTGGTCTCGCTCATCACGCTGATCGCCACGGGGGGCGTGATCGTCGGCGTGATGGCGCTGATCGTCGTGTTGGGCGTGATGAACGGCCTCCAGACCGAGCTGCGCGACAAGATCCTCGTGGCGAGCCCGCATCTGCGCCTGCTCACCTACGGCCAGGGCCTGCGGCTCGACCCGTGGGAGCCGGTCCGCGACTCCGTGTTGCGGGAGCCGGAGGTGATCGCGGTCGCCCCGTTCGTGTTGACGCAGGGGCTGATCAGCTCGGGTCATGACTACGCGGAAGGCGCTTACATCATCGGGATCGAGCCCGACACGGGCGCGATGGCGGTGACCAGCCTGGCGCGGCACTTCGTGTCCGGCGACCTCCGATTCCACACCACCCGCGACGACGTGGACGGCGGGATCGTGCTGGGTCGCCGCGTGGCCGAACGGCTGTCGGCGTTCCCGGGCGACCGGGTAACGGTCGTTGCCGCAGCGGGCAGCAAGTTCAACCCGGCGCTGGGTACGTTCGTCCCGCGGTGGTGGTCGTTCGAGGTGACCGGCCTTTTCGAGACCGGGATGTACGAGTACGACAATGGCTACGCCGTGCTCCCGCGGGCACTGGCGCAGGACTTCGCCGGTCTGGAGAGCGCGGTCACGGGACTGGAGATCCGGGTCACCGACCCGTGGCAGGCGCCGATCGTCGCCCGGGCGCTGGAGGATCGGCTCGGCTACCCATTCCGGGCGGTGGATTGGCAGACGCAGAACGAGACGCTGTTTCACGCCCTGCAACTGGAGAAACTGGGCATGGGGCTGATTCTCCTGCTGATCGTGGTCGTCGCGGCGTTCAATATTGTGAGCACGCTCACTATGGTCGTCACCGACAAGACGCGGGAAATCGGGATCTTGCGGGCGATGGGCCTTCCGGCGCAGGACGTGCGCCGCGTGTTCGTCACCATGGGGGCGGTGATCGGGCTCGTCGGAACGGCCCTCGGCACCGGCCTGGGGATGCTGGTGGCGTGGCTGGTCGACGCGAAGCGGCTCATTGCCCTCGAGCAGTCGGTCTATTTCATCGATCACTTGCCGGTCCGGGTCCAGCCGCTCGACGTCCTGGTGATCATCGTGGCGAGCGTCACGGTGGCGACCCTGGCAACGCTGTACCCTGCGGGACAGGCGGCGCGGCTCAATCCGGTCGAGGCGATCCGGTACGAATGAGCGCGATCCTCGAGGCGCGCGGCGTGCGCAAGACCTACCGGGGCGGCGATGGGTCGCTGCTCGAGGTGCTGAACCACGTGGACCTCACGGTGCAGCGCGGGGAGGTCGTGGCGATCGTGGGGGCGAGCGGCGCCGGGAAGAGCACGCTGTTACATCTTCTGGGGGGGATGGACGAGCCGTCGGGCGGGGAGGTCGTGCTGGACGGCGTGTGCTACGCCTCCCTCGCCCCATTGCAGCGCGATGCGTTGCGCAACCGGGCGGTCGGATTCGTGTTCCAGTTCCACCATCTGCTGCGGGAGTTCACCGCGCTCGAGAACGTGATGATGCCGCTCTTGATTGCCCGCGCGTCAGAGGACCGGGCGCAGAGTCGGGCGGAGGAGCTGCTCGCGGCCGTCGGGTTGGCGGGCCGGATGGCGCACCGGCCGCCGCAGCTCTCCGGCGGCGAGCAGCAGCGCTGCGCCGTCGCCCGCGCGTTGGCGAATGACCCTCGCGTCGTGCTCGCGGACGAGCCCAGCGGGAACCTCGATCACGCCACCAGCGAGCGGCTCCACACCGTGCTCTTCGATCTCACGCGCCGGCTCGAGACGGCGCTCGTGATCGTGACGCACAATCGCGCGCTCGCGGAGCGCACCGACCGCACCCTGCTGCTGGAAAACGGGCGCCTGCAGCCCGTGGATTCGGCGGAGGTCTTGCGCTGATGCAGTGCCAGAACTGCAACCAGCGGCCGGCGGCGATTCACCTGACGCAGATCGTGGACAACTCGGTCACGACGGTCCACCTGTGCGAGCAGTGCGCGTCGGAAAAAGGCGTGCAGACCGGCGCGAGCTTGGCCAAGTTCCCGCTGTCCGGGTTCCTGGCAACGATGGGAAAGGGGGCGGCGGCCGCGCTTCCGCCGGGCGAGGACACGCGTCGCTGCGGCTTCTGCGGGGCGACGCTCCAGGATTTCCGTGACACCGGCCGGCTGGGGTGCCCGCACTGCTACGAGACGTTCGCCCCACATCTGCGCGACTTGCTGCGGCGGATCCACGGATCGAGCCAGCATGTGGGGGAGGTGTACCTGTCGCCCACGGCGCCCGCGGACGACGCCCGGCGGCAGGTACACGAGCTGCAGGAGAATCTGCGGCGTGCGGTGGAAACGGAGAACTTCGAACTCGCCGCCCAGTTGCGCGATCAGATCCGGGGCCTCGAGTGACGCTCGACCTGAGCCTGCTTCCCGACGGCGGCATCTCGTGGCTGGACGCGAGCGGACCCGAGAGCAACATCGTGCTCTCGACCCGCGTCCGACTCGCGCGGAATCTGCAGGGCACGCCGTTCACGATTCGGTCCCCCGACCACGAGCGGGAGGCCGTCTTCGACCGCGTGATCGCCGCGAGCCGCCAAACCCGTGATCTGGAAGCCGCGGCCGTGTTCCGCCTCGACGAGCTGGACCGGGTCGAGCGCCAGCTCTTGCACGAGCGCCATCTCGTGTCCAAGGAGCTGGCGGGACTCGAGCGCGCCGACCGGGTGCGGCATGGGGCAGCGCTCCTCACCAACGGAGAGCTCGGCGTGATGGTGAACGAGGAGGACCACCTCCGGCTGCAGAGCCTCGAGTCGGGGTTTGCGCTCACCCGCGCGTATGCCCGGCTCGAGCGGCTGGACGCCGATCTAGGCGGCCGCCTTCCCGTCGCGTTCCACCCCGAGTTTGGTTACCTTACGTCGTGTCCGACGAACGCGGGGACGGGGTTGCGTGCGTCGGTGCTGATTCACCTGCCCGGGCTCGTCCTGACGAAGGAGATCGCCAAGGTCCTTCAAGGGCTCTCGCAGGTCGGGCTCACGTTCCGTGGACTCTACGGCGAGGGGAGCGAGGTCGTCGGGAACTTTTTCCAGCTCTCGAATCAGACCACGCTCGGGAAGTCGGAGGAGGAGTTGCTCGACCACCTCGGCAAGATGGTGAGCCAGGTGGTCGAGTACGAGAAGCAGGCTCGGGACGTCCTCCAGCGGGAGGCCCCCGCGGTGATCGCCGACAAGGTCTGGCGCGCGTACGGCCTGCTGCGTTACGCCCGAAGCTTCTCGTTCGAAGAGGCGATGAACCTCCTGAGCGGCGTGCGCCTCGGTGTGGGGTTGAACCTGATCGACGACCTCGGGGTATACGCATTGAACAAGCTCCTGATCTTCACGCAGCCGGCGCACCTCGCGCAGTTGGAGGGCCGGAGCCTGTCCGATCCGGAGTTGCCGGTCATGCGCGCCACCTTCGTGCGGAGCGTACTGGAATCTGACGCCGCCCGACGGCGCAACGGCGGTACGACTGCCTGAGCTGCGGGTGTCACCTGGACGACGATTGAACCGATGAACGGGTACAACTTCACCGATCGCGTGCGGAAGGTGCTGCAGATGGCGCGGGAGGAAGCCGCGCGCCTGCACCACGAATACGTCGGCACCGAGCACATCCTGCTCGGGCTCATCCGCGAGGGGGAAGGCGTGGCCGCGGCCGTGCTGACCAACCTCAACGTGGACCTCGACGAGATTCAGCAGAAGATCGAAGAGACGGTGAAGAAGGGGAAAGCTCCCGCGCCGGAAGGCCCGGACCTGCCGTACACGTCCCGGGCCAAGAAGGTGCTGGAACTGGCGATGAGCGAGGCCCGGGAGCTCAACCACTCCTATGTCGGCACCGAGCATCTGTTGTTGGGCCTCCTGCGCGAAGAGAAGGGCATCGCCGCCCAGGTCCTGGCGGATGCCGGGGTCAACCTGGAGCAGGCGCGGGCCGAGACGCTGCGGCTGCTGGGCAGTGACATGCCGGCGGGCCCGAAAGGGGCGGGGGCGCCCGCGGGGGCGCGCCCGGAAAAGAAGTCCAAGACGCCCGCGCTGGACCACTTTTGCCGGGATCTGACACAGCTGGCGGGCGAGGGCCAACTCGACCCCACGATCGGGCGCCAGAAAGAGATCGAGCGCGTGATCGAGGTGTTGTCGCGCCGGAAGAAGAACAACCCGGTGCTCATCGGGGAAGCGGGCGTGGGCAAGACCGCCATTGTCGAGGGTCTCGCGCAACTGATCGCCTCGGGGAACTGCCCCGACTCCCTCAGGAGCCATCGGGTGCTGGCACTCGACATGGCCGCCGTGATCGCCGGTACGAAGTACCGGGGGCAGTTCGAGGAGCGGCTCAAGGCGGTGATGAACGAGATCGCCCAGAACAAGAACGTCATCCTGTTCATCGACGAGCTCCACACCCTGGTCGGGGCGGGTGCCGCCGAAGGCGCCATTGACGCCTCGAACATGCTGAAGCCCGCGCTCGCGCGCGGCGAGTTGCAGTGCGTCGGGGCTTCCACCCTCAACGAGTACCGCAAGTACATCGAGAAGGATGGGGCGCTCGAACGGCGCTTCCAGACCGTGATCGTCGACCCGCCGACGATCGACGAGACCCTGGAGATCTTGAAGGGGCTCCGCCAACGGTACGAGGACCACCACCGCGTGGTGATTCCCGACCAGACGCTCGACACGGCCTCCAAGCTCTCGGAGCGCTACATCACGGACCGCTTCCTGCCCGACAAGGCGATCGACGTGATCGACGAGGCGTCGGCCCGGGCGCGGCTGGCGGCGCAAGTGCCGCCGCCCGAGGTGGCGAAGCTCAAGGAGCGCTTGGAGGACATCAACCGCGACAAAGAGGAGGCGGTCCGCGACCAGAACTTCGAGCGCGCCGCGGCGCTCCGCGACCAGGAGCGGGAGCTGCAGGCGGAGATCCGCAAGCGGCAAGAGGAGTGGGACCGCGAGCGCCAGACGCATCGGCCCACCATCAACGAAGAAGACGTGGCTTTCATCGTGTCGCGGTGGACCGGCATCCCGGTGACCCGGCTGCAGGAAGCCGAGACGCAGCGCCTCCTGCGCATGGAAGAGGAGCTGCACGAGTTCGTGGTCGGCCAGGATCCGGCCATCGAGGCGATCGCCCGCGCGATCCGTCGCTCCCGGGCGGGGCTCAAGGACCCCCACCGGCCCATCGGCAGCTTCGTCTTTTGCGGCCCCACCGGCGTCGGGAAGACCGAGTTGGCGCGCGCGCTGGCGCGGTTCCTCTTCGCCGACGACCAGGCGCTCATCCGGGTGGACATGTCGGAGTACATGGAGAAGTTCAGCGTCAGCCGCCTGATCGGGGCCCCGCCGGGCTACGTGGGGTACGAAGACTCAGGGGCGCTCACCAAGGCCGTGCGCCGCAAACCGTACTCCGTGGTCCTCCTCGACGAGATCGAGAAGGCGCACCCCGACGTGTTCAACATCCTGCTCCAGGTGCTCGACGAGGGGCACCTCACGGACAACTACGGCCGCAAGATCGACTTCAAGAACACCGTGGTGATCATGACGTCGAACATCGGGGCCCGGGACATCACCAAGCACAAGATGCTCGGCTTCGAGCAACCCGACGCCAAACAGTCGTTCGAGGTGATGGCCCAGAAGGTGCGCGACGAAGTCAACCGGGTGTTCAACCCGGAGTTCCTGAATCGGCTGGACGACGTGATCGTGTTCCACCCGCTCGACCGCGAGCACATCACGCGGATCGTGGACATCGTGTTCCGCCAGGTGCAGGACCGCATCGGCGGCGAGGGATACGTGCTCTCCCGGACCCAGGCCGCCACGGAGTTCCTCGTGGAGCGGGGCTACGACGAATCGTATGGGGCTCGGCCACTCAAGCGGGCGATTCAGCGCTTCGTGGAGGACCCGTTGTCCGACAAGATCCTGATGGGCGAGTTCACGCCGGGCGACGAGATCGAGATCGACGTCAGTGCCGACGGCGAGAAGCTGGTCTTCCGGGCGCTCACCGGGACGAAAGCGTAACGTGCGGCCCCTCCTGGCCTGGGCGGCGCTCACCCTGGCGCTCAGCCCGGCCGCGCGGGCCCAGACCCGCGGCGGACAGCTCACGGTCGCCGACAGCATCATCGTGCGCGGCGCCCAGCGTGTCGTGCCCAGCAGCATCGTCACCGCGGCAGGCATCCCCGTCAGTGAGCCCATCTCCTTCCGGGACGTGCAGCGCGCGATCGACAACCTCTACGCGACCGGTCAGTTCTCCGACGTGCAGATCGCGCAGGGCATCGTCGACGGAAAGCAGCTGCTCGCCATCGAGGTGGTGGAGCGCCCCCTGCTCACCAGCTGGACCGTCACCGGGCCCGCCCGCATCTCCGACCGCAAGGTCCGCGGCCGCGTGTCGTTGCTGGCCGGGCGCCCTTACGACCCGGCCGCCGCCGCGCGCTCGCGCGCGGCCGTCGACTCCCTCTACACGAAGGACGGGTACCACGGCACGCGGGTCGCGCTGCGCGAACTACCTCAGGAGGACGGTACGATCCGTGTGATCTTCGACATCCGCGAGGGGCAGCGCGTCACCATCAGCCAGGTCATCATCGAGGGCAACGAGCGGTTCAGCGACGGCGAGGTCGTGAGCCACATGGCGTCCAAGCCGGAGGGGTTCTGGTGGTTCCGCAAAGGTGAGTACTCCGACGAGAGCGTGGAGCGCGATGTCCGCGAAAAGCTGGCCGCGTTTTACGCCTCGAACGGATATATCGACTTCCAGGTGACCGGCGACAGCCTGGCGACCGATGAGGAAACCGGCAAGGCCACGCTGGTTCTCACCGTCGACGAGGGCGCACGATACGAGGTCGGCACCTTCGACGTCGTAGGGAACCGCCAGTTCTCCACCGAGCAGCTCGAGCGGTATTACCCCTTCGGCTTCGGCGGCAGCGACGATGCCACGGTCGCCTTCGACCGTGCGCGGTGGGAGGCCGCCACCCAGCAGGTGCAGTCGCTGTACGCCGACAACGGCTACATCTACGCCCGCGTCCAGCCGAACCTCTCACGCCGCACGGCGACCAACGGACGTGACGTGGTCGATCTCCGCTGGGAGATCGCGGAGGGGCGGCCCGCCATCGTGAACAAGATCCTCGTCCGCGGCAACACGGTGACGCACGAGGCCGTCGTGCGCCGCGCCATCCTCCTCGTCCCCGGGGACGTGCTGCGCCAGAACCTGCTCGTGCGATCGTACCAGAACATCTCGAACCTCGGCTTCTTCGAGCAACCGCTGCCGCCGCCCACCACGGAGCCGGCGAACCAACAGGGCGACGTCAACGTCATCTTCAACGTCGCCGAGCGTCACACCGGCAACGTCAACTTCGGCGCCTCGGTCGGCCAGGGCACGGGTGTGGGCGGCTTCATCGGCCTACAGGAGCCCAACCTGTTCGGGCGTGCAAAACAGATTTCGCTCCAGTGGCAGTTCGGCCGGAACATCAACGACTTCAACGTCTCCTACACGGACCCCGCCCTCTGGGGGAGTCTCACTTCGGGCACGCTCTCGCTGCACAGCTCGCGGCTCCGCTTC
Organism: Gemmatimonadales bacterium; assembly: GCA_041613315.1. Taxonomy (GTDB): domain Bacteria; phylum Gemmatimonadota; class Gemmatimonadetes; order Gemmatimonadales; family GWC2-71-9; genus JBFJHJ01. The sequence continues at coordinate 22,041 of JBFJHJ010000031.1, read as the reverse complement.
ACCGTGGCCGACTTGGGGCAGATCCGGTCTCGGGGCGGGAGCCTGCAACTCGGCTTCCCCGTGCGCGGCTCGCGGTTCACCCGGCTGTTCGTGTCGTACACCTTGGAACAGAGCAACTTCTCGTCCACCCTCAGATCACCGGCGCGCAGCTTCGTGTGCGACAACTGCGTGCTTTCGAGCGTGGGGCTCACACTCACGCGCGACACCCGGATCGGCCTCCCGTTCGCCACGGGGGGGGCGCTGCACCGGTTCACGCTCCAGCAGAGCGGCGGCCCGATCGGTGGCAGCGGCAACTTCCGCCGCGCCACCTTCGAGGGCCGGTGGTACACGCCCCTGGCGCAGCTGGGCGGGGACAATCCGCTCGCCAGCCCGGTGGCCATCCTGCTGGGTCTGAGCGGGCAGACGGGCTTCATCTGGGGCGACCCGGGGCCGCACTTCCGGCAGCTGTTCGCGATGGGCGGCACGCAATTCGGCATCCCGCTGCGGGGGTACGAGGAGTTCTCCATCACCCCGCAAGGCTTCGACTCCACGGCCCGCGGCCAGCGGGCCAGCGGCGTGGACGCCTTCGGCCAGTCCTACCTGGCCATGACCGGTGAGATCGGGCTGCGGATCAGCCAGGCCATCTACATCAGCACGTTCTTCGACGCGGGGAACGTTTGGGCGAGTCCGTCGCGGTTCAACCCGACCCACCTGTTTCGCGGGGCGGGGCTGGGCGTGAGCCTCGTGACACCGCTCGGGCCCATCGGGCTGGATTACGCGTACGGGTTCGACCGCGTCGGCCTCGACGGCCAACCGGACCCAGGTTGGAAATTCCACTTCAAGCTTGGCAACTTCTTCTAAACGAACGAGCATCGGACCATGTACTTGGAGCGTAAGATGGCTAGATGGACAGTGGCCGCCCTGATCGTCCTTGTCGTCGTGGGCGTGGCGGCCCTCCCCCAACCGCAGGATGCGCCGCGCGTCGCCTTCGTGAGCACGGAGGTGATCCTCCGCCAGACCCCGGGCTATCGCCAGGCCGACTCGACGTTTACGGCGGAGATGGAGGGCTACCGGAAAGAAGTCGAGATCCTGCAGCGGAATCTCGACTCCGCCGTCGCGCAGTTCGATCAGCAATCGGTCGTCCTGTCGCCGACCGCCCGGCAGGAGCGTATGCAGGAGCTGCGACGGATGCAGCAGCAGTTTGAGCAGCGGTCGCAAGAGTTGTCGCAGCGGGCGCAGGATCGGCGGCAGCAACTGGTGGCACCGCTCGAGGATCGCATCCAGCGGGTGATCGACGGCCTGCGCGCCGAGCGCAATCTCGCGATGGTCTTCGACGTCTCGTCGCCAGCCAACAGCATCGTGTCAGCGGATCCGACGCTGGATCTGACTCCGCTCGTGATCCGCCGGCTGAGCAGCGCCGGACAGTGACGGGTCGGTGGAGACCGCTTCCGGTCTCACCGCGACCCAGGTCGCCCACCTGGTCGGCGGCGAGCTGATCGGGCCGGGCGACATTATGCTCGCCGGGGTGGCCGCGCTGGAGCGCGCCGGCCCCGGCGAGCTTTCTTTTCTTGCCTCGCGCCGCTACGTCCCGTACTTTCGCCGCACCCGGGCGGGAGCCGTGCTGTTGGCGCCGCCGTTCCGCGACACGACCCCTGGACCGGCCACCCGCATCGTCGTCGCCGATCCTGCCCAGGCCCTGACGGCGGTGTTGCGCCGGCTCTATCCCGACCCCCCGGCCGCCTGGGACGTCGACCCGACCGCGCGTATCGGCCGCGGCGCCCGCTGGAGCGGACGGGTGGCGATCGGCGCGCACGCGAGCGTCGGGCGCGACGTCCGTCTCGGCGCCGACTGCGTCATCGGGCCCTACGCCGTGCTCGACGACGGCGTCACGGTGGGCGACGGGTGCCGGATCGGGGCGCACGCCGTGGTCCATCGCAACACGGAGCTGGGCCACCGCGTCGTGCTGAAAGCAGGGGCCCGCGTGGGGGGGAGCGGGTTCGGCTTCGTGGCCACCGCCACCGGCGCCGAGCTGATCCCCCACGTGGGGCGCTGCGTGCTCGGCGACGACGTCGAGGTCGGAAGCAACAGTACCGTGGACCGCGGCAGCGTGGACGACACGGTCGTGGGGGCGGGGACCAAGATCGACAACCTCGTGCAGATCGGCCACAACGTCCGCGTCGGCAAGCGCTGCATCATCATGGGCCAGGCCGGGATCGGCGGAAGCACCGTGGTCGAGGACGATGTGATCCTGGGAGGCCAGGCCGGCCTCGCCGGTCACCTCCGGGTAGGCCGGGGCGCACGGGTCGCCGCCCAGGGCGGCGTCATCGGCGACGTCGCGCCCGGTGACACAGTCTCGGGCTACCCAGCCCGACCGCATCGCGCCGTGCTGCGTCAGGCCGCCGCGCTCGCGCGGCTCACTCCGCTCGTGCCGGCCGTCGAGCGCCTGGCGGGACACGATGGCGGCACCTAGGCGCTCCATCCGCCGGGCCACGGCCGTCACGGGCATTGGCCTTCACACGGGCCGCCACGTCACGCTCACCTTTCAGCCCGCCCCCGCGCGACGCGGCGTCGCCTTCCATCGCACCGATCTCGCCGGCCAGCCCCGCATTCCTGCGCGGCTCGCCGAGGTGCTGAGCGGCCATCGCCGGACCGTCCTGGGCCGGGGCGACGCGACGGTGGAGACCGTCGAGCACGTGCTCGCCGCCGTCGCCGCTCACGGTATTGACGACCTCGACATCCTCCTCGATGGCCCCGAGCCGCCGGCGGGGGACGGGAGTGCAGCGCCGTTTTTCGACGCGCTCGCTCAGGCCGGCCAGGCCCCTCGCACCGGCAGCGCCGCCCGGATCACGCTCACGCGCCCCATCACCGTGCGCCGCGGGAGCGCCGTCTATCACGCGGCGCCCGCCTCAGCGCTCCGGCTCACCGTGACCGTGGAATGGGATCATCCGGCGATCGGGCGGCAAACCGGCCGCTACGAGATCACGACCGATGCCTTCCGCTCGTCGCTCGCGGCGGCGCGCACGTTCGGGTTCGCGGCCGAGCGCGCCCAGCTCGTGGCGGCCGGTCTCGCGCGCGGGGCGTCCCCGGCGAACGCCATCGTGCTCACCGACACCGGCATCATCGACGCCGACCTCCGCTGGCCCGACGAGTTCGTCCGCCACAAGGCCGTCGACCTCCTGGGAGATCTCGCGCTGCTGGGTGGACGCCTTGCGGCCGACATCTCGGCGGAGCGCCCCAGCCACCACGGTAACCTCGCCCTGGCACGCGCGATCGACGCTCACTGCCCGGAGGTGCCCGACTCGTGATGGACATCCAGCAGATCCTGAACACTCTGCCGCACCGCTATCCGCTGCTACTCGTCGATCGGATCGTCGAGAAGGAGCCCGGCAAGCGGATCGTGGGCCTGAAGAACGTCACGATCAACGAGCCGTTCTTTCAAGGCCACTTCCCCGGCCACCCCGTGATGCCCGGCGTGCTCATCGTCGAGGCGATGGCACAGACCGGGGGGATGCTGCTCATGGACCAGGTCGGGGATCCGGCGGGCAAGCTGGTCTACTTCATGGCGCTCGACAACGTGAAATTCCGCCGGCCGGTGCGCCCGGGTGACCAGCTCCGGATGGAGGTCGAGATGCTGCAGTTCCGTGGGAAGACGTGCCGCATGCGCGGGGTCGCGCTGGTCGATGGCCACACGGTGGCCGAGGCCGAGATGCTGGCTGGCATCGTGGACCGATGAGCGCTCCGCGCCTCCACCCGTCGGCGTCGGTGGACCCCGTCGCCCGGCTGGGCCCAAACGTCGTCGTCGGTCCGTACGCGGTCATTGGCCCGGGGGTCGCGCTCGGCGACGGGACGGTCGTCGGCGCGCACGCCGTCCTGGAGGGCGACACGGCGCTCGGCCGCGGCTGCGTGATCGGCGTTGGCGCCGCCCTGGGCGGTGCACCGCAGGATCGCCGGTACGGCGGCCGAGCCACGCGGCTCGAGATCGGGGAGGACACGGTGATCCGGGAGTACACCACCGTCAACCGCGGTAGTCACGGGGAGGGAATCACCCGCATCGGGCACCGCTGTTTCCTCATGACCTACGTGCACGTGGGCCACGACTGCGTGATCGAGGACGACGTGACGATCGCCAACGCGGTCCAGCTCGGCGGCCACGTGCACGTCGAGGCCGGGGTCACCCTGGGGGGCACCGCCGCGGTGCAGCAATTCGTGCGGATCGGCACTCTGGCGTTCGTCGGTGGCGGCACCCGTGTGGTGCAGGATGTCCCCCCGTATACGCGTGCGGCCGGCGACCCGCTCCGCCTCTACGGCATCAATGCGATCGGCCTCACGCGAGCCGGGGTGTCTGCGGACGTGCGGGACGCGCTGAAGCGGGCCTTTCGTCTGATCTTCAACTCCGATCTCACACCGCGCGAGGCCTCCGCGCTCGTGCGGGAGCGACTGGGCCACGTGCCCGAGATCGAGCGACTGGTGGCGTTCCTCGAGCGTGCCGAGCACGGCGTGCCCGTCTGATGCGTGTCCTGGTATCGGCCGGGGAGCCGTCTGGGGACGCGCACGCCGCCGGAGTGGTCGCACACCTCGCCGCCGCCGGGGCGCAGGTGGAGGGCGTCGGCGGGCCTCGAATGGCGGCCGCCGGAGCGCGGCTCGTGACCGGGATCGACCGGCTCGCCGCGGTCGGGCTTGCCGAATCGCTCCACACCTTGCCCGCGCATCTGCGCCTCTTGCGGGACCTCAGGCGGCGGCTCGACGAGGGGCGCTACGACGCGGCCGTCCTCGTGGACTACCCGGGGTTCCATCTCCGGGTCGCCGCCGCGGCCCGTCGAGCGGGCGTGCCCGTCCTCTATTACATCGCGCCGCAGCTCTGGGCATGGGGTGCGTGGCGGCTCCCCGCGCTGCGGAGCCGTGTCCGCCACCTCGCGGTGATCCTGCCGTTCGAGGAGCCGTTCTTCTCGGCACGGCGGATTCCGGCGACATTCGTCGGGCACCCGCTGCTCGACCGACCCCCGCCGCCAGAGCGCACGTGGGCCAGGCGGCTCGTCGGGGCGCCGCGACAAACACCCCTCCTCGCCCTTTTTCCCGGGAGCCGCGCGTCGGAAATCGGCCGGCTCTGGCCCGTCTTCCGAGCGGCAGCACGCCAGCTCCGCCACGCGATTCCGGAGCTGTCGGTGGCCGTGTCCGCCATCCCGGGGCAGCGCCACGACGGCGTCGACGAGTTCATCCGGTGGGAAGGGGACTCCTCGGTGCTTCTCGCCGCCGCAGACGCCGGCCTCTGCAAGTCCGGCACGACCACGCTGGAGGCCGCACTGGCGGGGATGCCGCTGGTAGTCGCGTATCGGATGCATCCGCTGACCTTCCAGCTGGCCCGGTGGGCCGTTGGGGTCAGGCACGTGAGTTTAGTCAACCTTTTGGTTGAATCGGACGTGACGCCGGAGCTCCTGCAGGGGGCCGCCACCCCCGACGCCCTTGCGCGCGCGGTGCTCCCGCTGCTGGACCGCGACGGGCCCCAGGCCCGGGCTCAGCGCGCGGCGTTCGCGGCAATCCGGACGGCGTTGGGCAGCCCCGGGGCTGCCGAGCGGGTGGCCCGTCTGGCACGGGAGCTCGCGGCGTGAGTGTGCGACCGCTGATCGGGCTGGCCGGCCGCGCTGCGTCCGCCCTGGCGCGAACGTGGGCGGTCGACGTGGTCGGTGAGGAGCGCGTCCACCGACTTCGTGAAGCCGGCGTGCCCGTGGTCTTCGCGGTGTGGCACGGCCGGCTCTTGGCGCCGCTGTGGCACCGGCGGGACGAGGCCATCACCCTGCTGGTGAGCCGCCACGGCGACGCCGCGCCGCTGGCCGACGCGGCCCGGCGATGGGGCTACGAGGTGGTCTACGGCTCGACCACGCGTGGCGGCGTCGCCGGCCTCAAAGGCATCGTCCGGACTCTGGAACGCGGCGGGGAAACCGCCCTCACCCCCGATGGTCCTCGGGGTCCCGCAGGAGTCGTCAAGGTCGGCGTGATCGCGGCGGCGCAGCACGGGGGTGCCGCCATCGTCCCCGTCGGTGCTCGCGCCTCCTCGGAATGGCGGCTCCGCTCCTGGGACCGCTTTGCCGTGCCGCGCCCGTTCGCGCGCGTGCGGATCGTGTACGGACGCCCGATCGAGATCGCGTGCCACCGAGCGGCGCGGGAGCCGGGGAGAACGATGTTAGCCGCTGGTCTCGCGGAAGCCGGGGAGCTGGCGTGCGGCTCGTGACGTCCTGGCTCTGGGCCGATCGAGGCCTGCCGGCGCGCGTGACGCGCGCGGCACTCCTCCCGCCGGCTCTTCTGATCCGCGCCGCCGCCGCGGTGCGTGCCCGGGCGTACCGGCGCGGCATCTTCCCGGTCGCCGTGCCGCCGCTCCCCACGATCGCCGTCGGGAACCTGACGGTCGGAGGCTCGGGGAAGACGCCGATTGCCTCCTGGGTCGCGGGGTGGTGTGTCGCGCGCGGGATGAAGCCGGCGATTCTCTTGCGGGGCTACGGGGGAGATGAGGGGGCGGTGCACCGCCGGCTCGTCCCCGATGCGATCGTGATCGAGGACGCGGACCGCGCGGCGGCCGCGCGGCGGGCCGTTGCCGGCGGCGCGACGGTGCTCGTGCTCGACGATGCCTACCAACGGCTGGACGTCGCGCGTGACCTCAATCTCGTCCTCGTCAGCGCCGAATCGGGCCGTGCGGTGCCGTGGACGCTTCCAGCGGGCCCGTGGCGCGAAGGGTGGCGCGCGCTCCGCCGAGCCGATGTCGTGATCGTGACGCGGAAGCGGGCGGGGCACCGCGACGCCCTGGAGATGGCGGCGCGGGTGCGACACACCGTGCCGGCGGCGCCCGTCGCGCTGGCGCGGCTATCGGTCAGCGGATTCCGGGGCCTCCAGAGCGACCGACCTGTGCCGCTGGAGGGCGTTCGGGGCGCTGCGATCGTGATCGCCGCTGGGGTGGGGGATCCCGTGAGCCTCGCGGCGCAGTGCCGGACGCTCGGCGCTCAGGTACGGCTCCTCCGGTGGCGGGACCATCAGCCGATCACGCCGGGCGTCCTGACGCACCTGCTCCAAGCGGCGGGTGCGGCTGATTACGTTGTGGTGACCGAGAAGGACGCGGTGAAGCTGCACGATCGTTGGCCGGCGGGCGTGCCGGAGCCGCTGGTCGCGTCCCTCGCGGTCGAGTGGGAAGAGGGGGCCGAGGTCCTCGAGGCGGCCCTCCGCGCCGCGGTCGCCCCGGGCGACCGACGGGGAGCGAGTCTGAACGCAGGAGGGCGGACGACGGCGCGAGCCGTCGGCACGGCATGAGCGACGCAACGACGGGGAGTGGGCGCCGGCTAACGGCGCAGTCGGTGCTGGGACCGGACAAGGACCCGCATCTCAGCGAGGACAATCCCTTCGAAGGCATGATGGCGCGGTTCGACCACGCGGCCGAGCTGCTCGACCTCGATCCCGGGATCTACCGGGTGCTGCGCGAGCCGGAGAAGCAGGTCATCGTGTCCGTGCCGATCCAGCGAGATAACGGGGAGCTGGAGGTCTTCACCGGATACCGGGTGATCCACAACACCGCCCGCGGGCCGGGCAAAGGGGGGATTCGATTCGACCTCCGCGTATCGCTGGACGAAGTGAAAGCGCTGGCCGCCTGGATGACGTGGAAGTGCGCGGTCGTCAACATCCCCTTCGGCGGGGCGAAGGGCGGGGTGGTGTGCGATCCGACGAATCTTTCCATCAGCGAGCTGGAGCGGATCACGCGTCGCTACACGGCCTCGCTGGTCGACGTCCTCGGCCCGGAGTCCGACATCCCGGCCCCGGACGTCAACACCAACGAGCGCGTCATGGCGTGGATCATGGATACCTACTCCATGCACAAACGCCATCCGGTCACCGCGGTGGTGACGGGCAAGCCCATCGAGATGGGCGGATCCCTCGGTCGGCGAGACGCCACGGGGCGGGGATGCGTGATCGCCGTGCACGAAGCGTTGAAACATCTAGGGTTGCCGATCCGCGGCACGAAGGTCGCGGTGCAGGGGTTCGGGAACGTCGGGTCCGTCGCGGCGAACCTGTTGGAGAAAGAGGGCCTGACGATCGTGGCGGTGAGCGACGTGTCGGGAGCGCTCTACAACCCGAACGGGATCTACATCGACGACGCCCTCAAGTGGGTACGGGAGCACCGCTACCTGAGCGGCTATCCGGGAGGGGAGATCATCCCGCTGGAGGACCTGTTTACGTTGGACGTGGACGTCCTCCTGCCGGCGGCGGTCGAGAACGCCATCACGCGCAAGAACGCCCCCGATGTGAAGGCCAAGGTGATTTGCGAGGGCGCCAACGGCCCCACCACGGCCGGTGCCGACAAGATCCTCGAGGAGAACGGGGTCTTCGTGATTCCCGACATCGTCGGCAATGCCGGCGGCGTCACGGTGAGCTACTTCGAGTGGGTGCAGGATCGCATGGGGTACTTCTGGGATGAAGCCACGGTGACGGAGCGATTGACATCGGTCATGCGGAACGCGTTTCGCGACGTGCTCGCCGTCTCGCAACGCCACGGCGTGAACATGCGGATCGCCGCCTACATGTTGGCGATCGAACGGGTCGCGGCCGTGCACCGTCTCCGCGGGCTCTATGCCTGATGCAGGTTTCGCTCGTCACGGTGGGGCGCGTACGGGACACCGCGCTGCGAGAGGCGTGCGAGGGCTACACGGGGCGCATCCGTCGCTACCTCCGCTTCGCCGTGTGCGAGGTGCGGGAGGCCGGCCGTCGGGCGCGCGAGGCGGCGGCGGCGCGCCAACTCGAAGGAGAGGCGCTGCGCGCAGCGGTACCCGCGGGGGCCCGCCTGTTCGCGCTCACACGGGAGGGGCGGGGGGGGAGCAGTGAGGCGTTCGCTCGCCGTCTCGCGGAGTGGCAGCGCGACGCCCGGGACGTGGCCTTCGTGCTCGGCGGTGCCTACGGGCTCGACACCCAGGTGTTGGAGGCCGCGGAGGAGCGGCTGAGCCTGTCTCCGATGACGCTTCCCCACGAGCTCGCCCGCCTCGTCCTGCTCGAGCAGCTCTACCGCGCCTGCACCATCCTCCGGGGTGAGCCGTACCACAAGAGCGGGGACGCGTGACGAGGCCGGAGGACCGCGAGTGACGGAGTGGTTCGAGCAGTGGTTTGGTGAAGAGTATCTCCGGCTGTACCCCCACCGGGACGACGCCGACGCCGTCCAGCTCGTGACCCTCATCGACGGCCGGCGACCGGTGGCGGAGCGGGCGGTCCTCGATCTGGCTTGCGGCCCCGGACGGCACGCGGCGCAGTTCGCCGCTCGAGGGGCGGAGGTCGTCGGGGTCGACCTCTCGCTTCCGCTGCTGAGCCGGGCGCGACACCGGGACGGGCCGCCGCTCCGGCTCGTTCGCGGCGACATGCGCGAGCTGCCGTTCCGGGATCGCACGTTTCACTTGGTGGTGAACCTGTTTACGAGCTTCGGGTACTTTGCCGACGACGCCCAGCACCGCCGGGTTCTGGAGACGGCGTCGCGCCTCCTCGTGCCGGGCGGCACCTTCGTGATCGACTACCTCAATGCCGGTTCGGTGCGTGCGGCGCTGGTCCCGCACGAGGAACGCCGCGTCGGATCGCGGCGCGTCACCATCGCGCGTCGGCTCACGCCGGACGGGCGGTTCGTTCTCAAGGAGATGCAACTCGCCGACGATGGACGGAGTATTGTCGAGCGGGTGCGGCTGTTCTCCCCGGGCGAACTGGAGGCGATGCTCGTCGCTGCCGGGCTCGCGGTCAAGGAGCGCTACGGCACCTACGACGGTGCGCCACTCGCCGACGGCGCGCCGCGCACCATCCTATTCGCGGACCGCCCGTGAGCCTCGACTTTCAGGCCACGCCAATTGGGACGGAACCGGCGGGCGATCTCGGGACCCGGGTCGCGACGCTCACGGTCGGCGTAGCCCCTGCGCTCCGCCCCGCCTTCACCGCCCACGACGCCGCCGAGGCGAATCTCGAGCGGCTGTTCGCCAACCGGGCGCTGTGCGTTACGACCGGCCAACAACCCGGTCTGCTGACCGGCCCACTCTACACGCTGTACAAGGCGCTCACAGCGGTGGCGCTCGCGCGGTCGCTCGAGGAGCGCTTCGAGCGGCCGGTGGTACCGGTCTTCTGGACCGCGGGGGATGATCACGATTTCGCCGAGGCAAACCACGTCCACGTGCTCACGCTCCATAACGAGATCGAGCCGGTGACGCTTCGGGAGCGGGACCCGGCGGCGCCATTGGTGCCGCTATATCAGGAGCCCGTGGGTGGCGCCATCGGGGCCGTCTTGGATGCGGTGCAACGCGCGACGCCCGAGACGGAGTTTCGTCCCGCCGTCCTCGCCTGGCTCGAGCGCCATTATCGGCCGGAGCACGACCTCGCGACGGCGTTTGCCGGCGCCGTGGCGGAGCTGCTGGGACCGTACGGCCTGGTGGTGTTTCGTCCGTCGCACGGTGCCGCCAAGCGGGCGATGGCGGACCACCTGCTGGAGGCGCTGCGCGAAGCGCCCGCGCTCGACCGCGCGCTGGCGGCGCGCGCGCACGAGCTCCGGGCGGCCGGGGGGAGCGTCCCCGTCGCAGTGGGCGAGGGCGCCACGAACATCATGATCGAAGGTACGCTTGGTCGGGACCGGCTCGTGCTCGACGGCACCGCGTACGTCGCGCGGCGCTCGAACGAGCGCTGGACACTGGCCGCCCTGGAGGCGGTCGGGCGGGACGCGCCCACACGGCTCTCCCCCAACGTGCTCCTGCGACCGGTCGTCGAAGCCGCGTTGCTCCCAACGGTCGCCTACGTCGCGGGACCGGGGGAGCTGGCCTACCTCCCGCAATGCGAGCCGCTGTATCGCGCTCTTGGCGTGGTGCCGCAGGCGACGTTCCCGAGGTGGTCCGGCCGCATCATCGAGTCGAAGATCGCCAAGGTGCTCGAGAAGTATCAGCTGCAGGCGGCGGACCTCGACGGGCCGGAGGGTCAGCTGGAGCGCCGCTTGGCGCAGGAGGAGATGCCTCCCAACGCGGCGGCGGCGCTCGCCGCGCTGCGCAAGGCGCTGGGCAGCGAATACGGCCGGCTCGAGCGCGCGGCGGTGGCGGTGGACCCGACGCTCAAGAAGTCGGTGCAGTCGGCGCGTAACACCGCACTTGCGGGCGTCGCCGACGTCGAGAAGCGGATCGTGGGGCACCTCAAGAAGCAGGACGAGATCCTCCAGCAGCAGCTCGCCAAGGCCCGGCATAACCTCTTCCCGCTGGGCCGGCCACAAGAGCGCGTGTTCAGCAGCGTTCCGTTCCTCATCCGCTACGGTCCGGGGTTCCTCGACGACGCGTTCGCGGCCGTGCGCGCGCGGCTGCAGGCGATCGAGCGCGCGACGCCTCGGGCGTAGGAGGCCACGTATGGCGTGGGCGATCGGCCTGACCGTCGTGCTCATCGCGCTCTTGATCCCGGTCGTGGTGGTCGGGCTCGACGCCATCCGGAGTCGCCGGCCACACGGCGTGCCGACCCAGCCATCCGACGATGGCGAGGCGCTGCTGCACCGGCTCGCCGCGTTGGAGGATGAGGTTGACGAGCTCCGGCGCGAGACGGCCAGCTTGCGGGACGACCTCAACGATCTCCAGCGGGTGCTCGAGGATCAGGATCCGGGCGAGGCGCGCGGACCGTCACCCGGCTTCGGCGCCTGAGCGGCATGGCCGGCGCAAATGGCCGGGCGGCGGCGCGGGTGGGCGCCGGCATTCTCCTGGCGCGCCTCCTGGGCTTCGTGCGGGAGCGGGTCTTCGCCCACTTCTTCGGCGACGGTCCGGCGGCCGATGCGTTCCGGGCCGCATTGCGCATTCCCAATGTGATCCGCAACCTCTTGGGCGAAGGCACGCTATCGGCGTCGTTCATTCCCGTCTACGCCGGGATGCTGGCGCGGGGCGAGACCGAGGACGCCCGTCGTTTGGCCGGAGTGATCGCGTCACTCCTCGTCCTGCTGACCGCCGTCGCCGCGCTGATCGGGATCGCGGTGGCACCGCTCATCACCGATGTCGTCGCCCCCGGCTTCGCCGGCGACACCCGGGCGCTGACCGTCACCCTCGTCGAGATCATGTTCCCCATGGCCGGCGTGCTGATCCTGTCGGCGTGGTGTCTCGGTGTGCTGAACACGCACGGACGGTTTTTCCTGTCATACGCGGCACCGTCGCTCTGGAACATCGCGCAGATCGCGACGCTAGTGGCGCTGGGCGGCCTGCTGCTCCAGGAACAGCGGCTGGTGGTGGCCCTCGCGTGGGGAGCGCTCGCCGGGAGTGTGCTGCAGCTTGCGGTGCAGCTCCCGACGTCGCTTCGCCTCGCGGGCCGCCTGGCGTGGAGCGTCCGGCTGGCGGCGCCGGGCGTGCGCCGCGTGATCGGCGCGTGGGTCCCGGTCGTGCTCGGCGCCGGTGTGTACCAGATCTCCAGCGTCATCGACACGCAGTTGGCGTCGCTACTGCCCCCGGGCGCCGTGGCGATTCTGGGATACGCGCAACTCGTCGCGATCCTCCCGGTCTCCCTTTTCGGCGTGAGCGTGGCGGCGGCCGCCTTGCCGGAGCTGAGCCGCGACGCCGCCGCGCAGTCGGAGCCGATCCTGCGTGAGCGGCTCGCGGCCGGCGCGCGCCGGGTGGCGTTCTTCGCGATCCCGTCGGCGGTGGCCTTCGCGGCGTTTGGCGAGGAGCTGATCGGAGCGCTGTTCCAGACCGGCGCGTTCGGGGCGGAGCAGACGGCGGTGGCCGCCGGAGTGTTGGCGGCCTACGCGATCGGCGTTCCGGCCCAGGCGTCGCTCAAGCTGTTCGCGTCGGGCCACTACGCGCTGGGCGATACGAAGACCCCCGTTCGGATCGCGGTGCTGTCCGTCGCCGTCTCGGCGCTGTCGGCCTACCTGCTCATGCAGCGGCTGGGCCCGGCCGGCATCGCGGCCGGGGCCTCCATTGGCGCGTATCTCAACATGGTGCTCAACTTCGCGACGCTGTCCCGACGCACCGGCAGGATCCTGGACGCCGACGCGCGACGCGCTGTTCTCAGCGGCATTGCGGCCACCCTGCCCGCCGCCTTCCTTGGCGCCACCATCGCCCGCGCCCTCGTGTCGGCACCCATGTGGCTCAGCGCCACGCTCGCGCTGGGCGCGTTCGGATTAGTTTACGGAGCAGCCGGCCTGGTGCTCGGTCATCCGGACGCCAAGCGGCTTGTCCGGCGCCGGTGAGCGTTCGATCGCTCATGCGTGCGGACCGCGAACCACGTAGCGCGAACGGACGACATCGGCGCACGCGCACGCGCACGATCGTATGACCATTCCAGAATTGCTCGAGCGGAAGCTCGCCGCCCTCCCGGACGAGCCCGGCGTGTACCTGTGGAAAGACGCCGCCGGGGCGGTGCTGTACGTCGGCAAGGCAAAGCGCCTGCGCCAGCGGGTGCGTAGCTATTTCGCGGAGCCCGGCGATAGTGTCAAACACGCGAGGCTGGTCCGCTTGATCGCTGATCTGGAGACCATCGTCGTCCCCTCCGAGTCGCAGGCCCTGCTGCTCGAGAACAACCTCATCAAGGAGTACCGGCCGCGGTTCAACATTCGTCTGCGCGACGACAAGAGTTACCCGTCGATCGCCGTCACGCTCGGCGAGCCGTTCCCGCGGGTGCTGGTCGTGCGGCGGGTGACGCTCCCCGGCGCCCGCTACTTCGGGCCCTATACCGACGTCGCGGTGCTGCGACGGACGCTGCGGATCATCCGGCGCATTTTCACGGTTCGCTCGTGCCATTATGGCCTCCCGGACGACGCTCCGGACCGGCCGTGTCTCGATTATCACATCCACCGGTGCCTCGCCCCGTGCGTGGGGTACCAGGATCGCGCCGACTACCGGCGGATGATCGACGACGTGCTCGCGTTCCTCGAAGGCAAGACCGTCGAAGTGCGGACCCGGCTCCGGGAGCGCATGGATGAGGCGGCTCGGCGGCTCGACTTCGAGCGGGCGACCGAGATCCGCAACGCGATCCAGTGGTTGGAGCAGATCGAGCGGCCGCAGAGCGTCGAGTCCGTGGGCGGGGGCGACGCCGACGCCATCGGCTACGCCCGTGACGGAGACGACGCGGTGGGGGTGATACTCCGCGTGCGAGAGGGGAAAGTGGTGGCGCGGGAGCAACGGTTCCTCGAGAACCTCGCCGACGCGGCGGACGAAGAGATCTTGAGCGCCTTCCTCGTGCGGCACTACGTGGGGGCGGACGACCGCGCGCGGCGAGTCGTGTTGCCGTTCTCCCCGATCGATCGGGCGTCGCTCGAGGAGCTACTGCCCGACGCCACGTGGCTCACGCCGCATCGGGGAGCCCAGCACCGGCTCGTCGCCCTGGCTGACCAGAACGCCCGCCATCTGTTGGAGAGCCTCCGGATCGAGTCGTTCGAGGCCGACGAGCGGGTGGAGGATCCCGTCTACGCCCTGGGCCGCGACCTGGGACTGACCGCAGTGCCGCGCCGCATCGTGTGCATCGACATCTCGACCAATCAGGGACGGGATACCGTGGGCTCGCTCGTCTGGTTCGAAGCCGGCCGGCCGAAGAAGAGCGAGTATCGGAAGTACAAGATTCGGGGCGCGGCGACCTCCGAGACCGCTGACGGGCGGCCGCCGGCGGCTGCAGGCGGTGTCGAGTCCGAACCATCTGGCCGCCCTCGACCGCCCTCGACCGCCTCCGACCGCCCCGACGACTACGCCGCCATCCACGAGGTCATGACCCGCTTCCTGATCCGCCGACGCGAGGAGGCACAACCGCTTCCCGATCTCGTCGTCATCGACGGCGGCCGGGGCCAGCTCAACGCCGCGCGGGAGGCGATGACGGACGTCGGCGTCGCCGGCATTCCTGTCGTCAGCCTCGCCAAGCGGGAAGAGGACATCTACGTGCCGGCGCGCGCGGAGCCGCTCCGGCTGCCGGCGCGGGCGCCGTCGCTGCGGCTGCTGCAGCGGCTGCGAGACGAGGCGCACCGGTTCGCGATCACCTTCAGCCGCGCGCGGCGCTCGGCCCGCACGGTGACGTCCGAGCTGCTGAGCGTCCCCGGCGTGGGAGAGAAGCGTCGCCGGATCCTCCTGGAGAAATTCGGCTCGCTGGCGAGCGTGCGGCTGGCGACGCCCGAGGAAATCGCGGCGCTGCCGGGGTTCTCGACCAAGCTCGCCGACCGCATCCTCAGCCACCTCCGCGCGTGAGCCCCCGCTGGACGCTGGCGTGCTCCGAGTGCTCGGCCACTCGTCACGCAGACGGTCTGCCCACCGTGTGCGAGTGTGGCGCCCCGTGGCTGGTCCGCTACCACGCTGCGCCGCGGCCGGGGCTGCGCGACCTCCTGGCCGATCGGCCGTGGACGATGTGGCGCTACCGAGAATGGCTCCCGCTTGCCGACGACGAAGAGCCCGTCACGCTGGGCGAAGGGGGCACGCCGCTCCTTCCCGCTGCCCGACTCGCGCAGGCACTCGGGCTCCAGCGTGTGTGGATCAAGGACGAGTCGCTGAACCCGACAGGCTCCTTCAAGGCCCGAGGCATGGCGGCGGCCGTCACCCGGGCGACCCGCGGGGGCGCGGAGCGGTTCACCGCCCCCACCGCAGGCAACGCGGGCGTGGCGCTGAGCGCGTATGGCCGACGCGCCGGTGTGCCGGTGCGGATCTTTGCACCGCGCACGACGCCGCCTCGGATCCTCGAGCAGATCCGGCTGTACGGCGCCGAGCTCGAGCTGGTGGACGGCCACATCGGCGACTGCGGCCAAGCCGCACGCGCTTTCGGAGCCCGGGCCCACGCGTTCGACGTGTCGACGCTGCGCGAGCCGTACCGCATCGAAGGCAAGAAGACCATGGGCCTCGAGCTGGCGGAGCAGCTTGGCTGGTCCCTGCCCGAGGCCGTGATCTACCCGACGGGGGGCGGAACCGGACTCATCGGTATGTGGAAGGCTTTCAACGAGTTGCGGGACGCCGGCTGGATCCGCGGGGCGCTGCCGCGGATGTATAGCGTTCAGGCGGCGGGGTGCGCACCGATCGTGCGCGCGTTCGAGGCCGGCGCGGGGACCTCCGATCCCTGGGAGCACCCGGAGACCGTGGCCGCGGGCCTGCGCGTGCCGGCGCCCCTGGGCGATCGGCTGATCCTCAGGGCGCTCGCGGCGAGTGGCGGGACGGCGGTCGCCGTCAGCGAGAAGTCGCTGACGGAGGGGGCCGCACGCCTCGCCGGCGAGGAGGGCGTGGACGGGAGCCCCGAAGGGGGGGCGGCGCTCGCCGCCCTGGACCTGCTGAAGGCGCATGGGGCGATTCAGGCCCGGGACACGGTGGTGCTCTTCAACACGGGCGCCGGGTGGCTTTATCGCTCGACATGAGAGATATTTAGCTCACTACGCTGGCAACATGCGGATCGCTATTCTGGACCCCGTCGCAGGGATCAGCGGGGACATGCTGCTTGGCGCCCTGATGGACGCCGGGCTGGAGCCCGCTTGGCTCGAGACGCTGCCGAAGCGGCTGGGATTCCCCGACGTCGGCGTCCGGGTCCGGAAGGTCGTCCGCGCCTCGGTCACCGCCACGAAGGTCACGTTCGAGATCCCGGAGGACCCAGGCGGGGGTTCGGGGGCGCACGGGCGCCACGTCGGTGAGTTGATCGAGATAGTTCGCCGCGCGCCGTGCTCCGAGTCGGTCAAGGCGCGCGCCGTTCGTGCGTTCGAGCTGGTGGGCGAGGCCGAGGGACGGGTCCACGGCGTGTCGCCGGCGCAGGTCCACTTGCACGAAGTGGGGGCGGTGGACGCCGTCCTCGACATCGTGGGCGGGGTGGAAGGGTTCGAGCGGTTGGGGGTAGAGGCAGTGTACAACTTGCCGGTGGCGGTCGGTTCGGGCTGGGTGGACGCGGTGCACGGGGAGCTCCCGGTGCCGGCCCCGGCGACGGCGCTGTTGCTCGAGGGGGTCGAGGTTCGCTCAGGCGGCCCCGTCAGCGGCGAGGCGACGACGCCGACGGGAGCCGCGTTGGTGCGGGTGTTGTCCGAGGGCGCGCCCCCCCCCACGTGGCGGCTCGCGGGAAGCGCCTGGGGCGCGGGGGAGCGCGACCCGAGCGGTTACCCCAACGCGTTGCGCGTGCTCTTCGCGGAGGTGGCCGCCGAGGCTGGGGTGGTGGAAGTCATCGCGACCGACATGGACGACCTTCAGCCCGAGTACATCGAGCCGCTGCGCGAAGCGCTGTTCGCGGCGGGAGCGTTGGATTGCGTGGTCTGGCCGACCCAGGGGAAGAAGGGGCGGGTGGCAATGCGGCTCGAGGCGCTGGTCGAGCCCGAGGCGGTGGAGCGCGTCGTGGCGGCGCTGTTTGCGCATAGTACCACGGCGGGCGTGCGGCGGTGGACGACGTCGCGGGCGACGTTAGCCCGGCGGGAGCTGGTCGTGGAGCTGGACGGCGCCCACCGCATCCGGATCAAGGTCTGGGACGGCCCCTTCGGGACGCGACTCAAGCCCGAGTTCACCGACGTAGTGGCGGCAGCGGCGGCACTGGGCCGGCCCGCCCTCGAGGTGGCGCGGCAGGCGGAGCGCCGCGCCGATGCGATACTTCAGAACGGGGAATTGACCCCCTGAAAGGACTCAGGAGAACGAAGCATGTTTGGAACGAGACTGGTCGTCGGAACGGCGGGCGCCGCGTTGGTCGTGGCGTTGGGCGCCGGTCCCGCGGGCGCGCAAGGCTACCGCCCGCCGGATTGCGAGTTGGAGACGGGGCACTTCGCGGTGAAGAACGCGGTGACGTACGTGAAGAAGGCCTCGGAGGAAAAGAACACGGCCAAGCGCATACAGCTGTTGCAGGACTCGAAGCGTAATCTGGAGGAGGCGCTGGCGCGCGGCGAGACGGAGAACGCGGCCGTGTGGTACTTCTTGGGGCGCACGTACGCCTTGCTGGACCAGCCGTTCGGCACCGACTCCGCCTTTGATCGCGCCGCGCGGCTCGCACCGACGTGCGTTGATGACATCAACGTACACCGGCAGCTGGTCTGGATTCCGATCATCAACGAGGCGATCGACTCCCTCCGGATCGGCGCCTACGCCAGCACGAAGGAGCTGCTCCGCAAAGCCAACGCCATCTACCAGAAGGACAACATCGGTTTTTACTACCTCGGGCGCGTGTTCGCGAACGAGGGCGAGAGCGACAGCGCACTGTATTACTTCAAGACGGTGGTGGGGATGGGCCCGCCGGAGGACACGACGCGTCAGGAGAACTACGACGTGTCGGTGTTCAACACGGCGCTGCTGTACAGCATCAACCAAGAGTACGACTCGGCCGCGGCGTGGTTCAAGACCTACCGGAAGATGTTCCCGGAGGACCCGCAGGCGCTGTCGGCGCTCGCGGAAGTGTACACGTTCGCCGGCGACCAGGAGCAGGCCCTCGTGGTGTACGACAGCATCGTGGCGCACCACGGCATGATGCGCGCGGTCGATCTGCTGCGTGCGGGCGAGACATATTTCCGCGTGGAACGCTTGCGGGACGCGGAAAAGGCGTTCCAGCTCGCTCTCGAGAAGAACCAGTACTCGCAGCCGGGGCTGCACAATCTGGCGAGCACGTATCTCGCGATGGCGAGTCCGGACGACGTCCCGGCGGCACGCCGGCGCGAACTCGGCCGCACGATGCAGCAGCTCAGTGAGCGGCTGGTGCAGCTGCACCCGCAGAACGGTGAGGCGCTGCGGCTGCTGGCCGCCTCGCTGCAGCTGCAAAACAAGCAGGACTCGGTGCAGATCGTCATTCGGCGCGCCGATCGGCTGCCGTTCGAGATTCTGGTGGACGTCCAGCAGAGCACACAGACCGGGTTCAACCTTCAAGGGCGGATCCGCAACAACGGCAAGGCAGCGGTGCAGGTGCCACCGGTGACCTTTGAGTTCCTCGATGTCCAGGGGAACGTGGTGACGACCGATTCGGTGCAGGCGAGCGCCATTGCCGCGGGCGGCGCGGCGGAGTTCAGCTTCCGGCCGGGCGCGGAAAACGTCGTGGCTTGGCGGTATAAGGTCGGCTCATCCTGAGTTCGATCGCTTGACAGGTGGGCGGAGGTTCCGGCATACTCCGCTCATCTCGCGGGCGTAATTCAGTGGTAGAATGCCAGCTTCCCAAGCTGGACGTCGCCGGTTCGAGTCCGGTCGCCCGCTCTGGAGCACCATGCAGGGACAGCAGCGGGGGTAGTGAAGACGGCGCGAGGGACGACTTTCGCGACGCGATCGCTGCCCCCTTTGATCGCACCGGGCCCGCCTTCCTCACCGACGGCGCAACGACCGAATGATCCGCGTCCGGACCGTCCACCCCGACTCCCTCGGGGCCGAGCTCGGCCTCCGGCCGGGCTACGAGCTCCGCTCGGTGAACGGACGGGACCTCGGCGACTTCCTGGATTGGGAGTTCCTGACGGCCGACGACCGGTTCGCTCTCCTGGCGATGTCGCCCGAGGGCGAGCTCATCGAGTTCGACGTCGAACGCCCCGAGGGCCTGCCGCTCGGCGTCGAGCTCGAACCGCCGCGCGTCCGGCGCTGCGGCAATCGCTGTGACTTCTGCTTCGTGGACGGCCTTCCGGAGGGCCTGCGGGAGACTTTGTATGTTCGTGACGACGACTACCGGCTCTCGTTTCGGCACGGCAACTTCGCCACGCTCACCAACCTGAAGCCCACGGACATCGAGCGGATCCTCGAGTATCGCCTGTCGCCGCTCTACGTCTCGGTCCACGCGACCGATCCGGTCGTGCGGCGGCGGCTGCTCCGTAATCCGCGCGCGCCGGCAGTCCGCGAGCAACTCGCGGCCTTCGCCGCCGGCGGCATCCGCTTCCACACGCAGATCGTGCTCCAGCCCGGCGTGAACGACGGCGCCGTCTTGGACCAGAGCCTGGACGACCTCTACCGGTTGGGGGACGCCGTGCTCTCGGTCTCGGTCGTCCCGGTCGGGCTCACGGAGTTCAGCAAGCAGCACCTCGTGCGCGAGCCGACGCGCGAGGAGTGTCGCGCAGCGCTGGCCACGGTCGAGCAGGTCGCTCAGCGGGCGCGGAGGGAGCGGGACCGGCATTGGGTGTATGGCTCCGACGATCTCTATATCGTCGCCGAGCTGCCACTGCCGCCCGCCGCCCGCTACGACGGATTCGAACAGGTGGAGAACGGAGTGGGCAGCGTGCGCTATCTCCAGCAGCGGATCACGCACGACGCGGACGCGTTGGGCGACCTCGACGGCGTCACCGTGGGCGTGCTCACGGGGACCGCGATGGGACGGCTCATGCCCCACGTCCTCGAGGTGCTCCACGCGCGCACGGCGGCCCGCTTCGAGCTCCTGACTCTCCGCAACGACCTCTTCGGCCCGACGGTCACGTCGGCGGGGCTACTTCCCGGGCGGGCGTTCCTCGAGGCCCTCCGGTCGCGCCCGGATCTCGACCTGGCACTCCTGCCCGCAGAGGCCGTGAACGACGACGGCCACTTCGTGGACGATCTCTCGGTCGCCGCCCTCAAGGCCGCCGCGCCGGTGGAGATCCGGCTTTCCTACCACTTCACGGACGCCCTGGCCGTGGGCGCGGCGGTGTGACGCGCGCCACGGTCGCCATCGTCGGGCGACCGAACGTCGGCAAATCGACGCTGTTCAACCGCATCGTGGGCGGGCGCCGGGCCATCGTCGACGAGCGCCCCGGGATCACCCGCGACCGGCACTTCGCCCGCAGCGAGTGGGCCGGCAAGCCGTTTTGGCTGGTGGACACCGGGGGCTGGATCGTGCGGGACCGCGACGCCTTGAGCCAAGCGATCCGCCGCCAGATCCAGTTAGCGATCGACGCGTCCGACGCGATCCTGTTCGTCGTGGACACGCAAGCGGGAGTCCATCCGGTCGACCAGGAAGTCGCAGGCCTGCTGCGTTCGTACGGCGACCGCGTGATCGTGGTGGCCAACAAGGCCGACGCCCTCCCCGACGATGTCTCCTACCACGCGTTCCACGAGCTCGGCCTGGGCGATCCCCAGGCCGTCTCCGCCGCCACGGGGAAGGGCAGTGGCGACCTCCTCGACCGGCTCGCCCGGCTTTTGCCGCACCAGGCGCCCGACACCACCGAGGAGATGATCGACGTGGCCGTCGTGGGGCGCCCCAACGTCGGCAAGTCGAGTGTGTTGAACCGCCTGCTGGGAGAGGAGCGTGCGGTCGTCGCGCCGGAAGCCGGGACCACTCGGGACGCCGTGGATTCCCCCTTGCGGTACAAGGGGCTCTCGCTCAACTTCATTGATACTGCGGGGTTACGGAAGCGATCGAAAGTAGAAGATGAGATCGAGTTCTATTCCGCCCTGCGGACCGAGCGCGCGATCGAGCGCGCCGAGGTGTGCGTCCTGGTCGTGGACGCGACCCAGGGGGTGCACCTTCAGGACATCCGGGTGGCCCAGGCGGCTTGGGAGCGCGGTGCCGGCCTCATTATCGCGGTCAACAAATGGGACCTGATTGAGGACAAAGACACGACCACGGCTGTCCGCGGCGAGCGAGACGTGGTGGACCGGGCGCCATTCCTTCGGGCCGTGCCGTTCGTGTACGTGTCGGCGCTGTCGGGCCAGCGGGTCCGCAAGCTCCTCGATCTCATCCTGGCGGTGGCGGAGGCTCGCCAGCGGCGGGTGCCCACCGCCGAGGTCAATCGGGTGCTCCGCGAGCTGGTCGCGCGGAACCAGCCACCACAGACGCACGGGCAGGAGGTGAACCTGCTGTACGGCTCGCAGGTGGGGACGTGCCCGCCGTCCTTCGCGATCGTGACCAACCGGCCGGACGCGATCCCGGACGCCTACCAGCGCTACCTCGAGCACGGGTTCCGCGATGTGTGGCCGTTCACGGGCTCGCCACTCCGCCTCAAGTTCCGGCGGAAGCGGAATCGCCGATGACGGCGGCCCTCTGGATCCTTGGCGCGTACCTGCTGGGTGCCGTCCCCGCCAGCTATCTGGCCGGTCGCCTCGGTGGGCGCACGGATCTGCGTGAGTACGGAAGCGGGAACCTCGGCGCCACGAACGTCTACCGCGTGTTGGGCTGGAAGTTCGCCGCACCGGTCGCGGCGTTCGACGTAGCCAAGGGGGCGCTCCCGGTGCTGCTCGCCGGGCGGGAGGGCGGGGGCGGCGC
>JBFJHJ010000030.1:0-39975 GCA_041613315.1 Gemmatimonadales bacterium | reverse complement strand
CGTCTCGTCCGTGAAGCGGAACAGCGTCGGCGGATCGTAGATGCCGAGGTGGGTCTTGATCGCCGTTTCGGGCCGCTCGGGAATGGACTTTGTGATCAGGTTGACCACGCCGCCCAACGCGTTGCTCCCGTACAGCGTGGACAGTGGTCCCTTGACGACCTCGACGCGGTCGATGTCGAGCACGGGGAGCAGGTCGTAGTTGATGCTCCCGTCGGCGCCGGCTAGCACTCGATGGCCGTCCAGGAGCATCAGCACGCGGCTGCCGACGCCGCGCGCGAGTCCCGTCGCGCCCCGAATGTCGAGCTGGCCGCTGTTGATGATGACGCCGGGCACGAACGGCAGAGCGTCCTCGACCGTCACCACGCTGCGCCGCTGGATCGCCGAGTCGCTCAGCACGGCGACGCTCGCGGGGGTATCGCCGGGCCGGGCCGCGGACCGGCTGGCCGTCACCACGACGCCCGGCAGCTCGAACGCCACCGCACGGAGCCCGAAGTCCAGCCGGCTGGTCTCCCCGGCCGCGACGGGCACGTCCCGTTGGACGGCGCTCTCGAACCCGGTCGCCACCACCCGTACGGCGTACCGGCCGGGCTCCAGCTCGGCGAAACGGTACTGACCGCGCAGGTTGGTGCTGGTCTGCAGGAAGGTGCCGAGCAGCAGGACCGTCGCCTCTGCGAGGGGGCGCCCGTCCCCCTCGCCACGAACCTCGCCGGCGATGGCACCGACGCGGGACTGGGCCCCCAGCGGCGCCGCGCTCAGCGCGAGCATCGCGGCAGCGAGATGTCGCGGGCACCGACGCACGCGCGTCACGCTCAGCCCCTACGGAGCCAGACCGAGACGATAGGGAGCCCTTGCAGCGTGGTGTTGACCGTGAGCCGGGTGCCCGACAGGGTGTAGTTCCCGACGGCCTGGGAACCGTTCACCGACGATGTCTGGCTCCACGTGTTGCCCGAGGTGGAGTACTCGCCCTGGTCGCTCACCTGCTGCGGCGGGTTGGTCGCGATTGTGATGTTTACGTCGTAGGTGGTCTGCGTGAGCACGAGGGTACCCACGGCGGTCGGCGGGGTCAGCGGTTGCTGCCCGGGGAACGTCACCGACTCCAAGTCGTACGTGCCGGTCAAGTCCACGCTGGGGCCCGTGCTCTCGTCGCCGCATCCGGCGGCCAACAGCACCGCGATGGCGCCGAGCGCGATGGGGGCGGTCAGTCGCGTCTTCATGATCCCCTCCCGAGGTCGTGACCTCAGTTTACGAGGCGGGTGGCCGCGGCGAAAGCGGACGCGGGGCCGCGGGATCCAGGGCGTCCCGCGCGCCGTCGCCGATCAGGTTGCAGCTGACGACGGCGAGTACCACGGCGAGGCCGGGAAACGTTGCGATCCACGGCGCGTTCACCAGCGCGTCGCGCCCTGCCGCGATCATGTTGCCCCAGGACGGTGCCGGCGCCGGCACGCCGAAGCCGAGAAACGACAAGCCGGCCTCCAGCATGATCGCGTTGCCCACGCCAAGGGCCGCCGCGATTACGATCGGCGTCACGGCATTGGGCAGCAAGTGGCGCCACGCGAGGGCCCAGGCGTTCACGCCCGCCGCCCGCGCCGCCTCAATGAACGGCCGGGCCAAGACCCCCTTGACCTCGGCGCGGGTTAGGCGCGCCACGCCCATCCACCCGGTCAGCCCGAGCACCAGGACGATGAGCACGAGACTCGGTGTCCACAGCGTCACCAGTGCCAGCAGCAGCACGAGGCGGGGGAGGGCGAGCGCCGCATCGGTCACCGCCATCAGGGTGCGCTCCACGGCCCCCCCGGCGAGGGCCGCGATCACGCCCACCGCCGTACCCAGCCCGACGGCTACCGTGACCGAGAGGAACCCGACCGCCAGCGAGATGCGCGCGCCGAAGACCAGCCGGGAGAAGAGGTCGCGTCCGAACTGATCGGTGCCCAGCCAGTGCATCGTCCCGTCGAGGCCCGTCGTGAGCGGGGCGAGGAAGCGGGTCCGCAGCACGTCGGGTTGCGCCACCGGATCGGTTGGGGCAAGGAGCGGCGCGAGCATCCCCAGGACGGTGAGCAGGGCGAGGATCGCGAGGCCGCTGGCCGCGCGCCGATCCCGGATCAGCGCCGCGAGGAAGGTCATTCGTCGCTCCGGAGCCGGGGGTCGGCGGCACCGTAGAGGAGATCGGCCAGGAGGTTACCCGCGACGACCAGGATCGCAAAGATCGCGGTCGTGGCCATCACCACGGGGGCGTCGCGGGCGGCGACCGCGGCGACCATGACGCGCCCCATCCCCGGCCAGGCGAAGATCACCTCCACGAACACGGTGCCGGAAAACAACGCGGGAAGCGACAACCCGAGGAGCGTGATCACCGGCAAGAGCGCGTTGCGGAGGAGGTAGCGGACGGTCACGGTGCGAGGGGCGAGCCCCCGCGCCCGCGCCGCCCGCACGAACGGCAGGGGCTTGATGTCGAGCACGGCGCCACGGACGTACCGGGCTGCGCCCGCCGCGCCGATGGCCCCCAGCGTCGCGAGGGGCAGCACGAGGTGCCGAACGCGATCGGCCAGCCGGTCCCAGGGGCCGAGAAAATCGGCGTCCAGGGAGGCGACGCCCATGGCCGGGAGCCGGAGCCACATCGGCCAGTCGAGCCGGACGGCGCCGTAGGCGAAGACCAGCACCAGCATGATCGCCAGCCAGTAGGCCGGCATACCGTACACGGCCAGCGAGGTTACGGTGAGTCCGGTGTCGAGGGGGCTGCGGTGGCGCAGTGCTTGTACGACGCCGATCACGACGCCCGCGAGATATGTTACGAGCAGTGACGCGGCGGAGAGGACGAGCGTGTGGGGAAGCGCGTCGCGAACGACGTGAGCTACGGGCCGCTGTGCGGCCAGGCTCGTTCCCCAATCTCCCCGCGCGAAGTCCCACAGCCAGGCGAGGTAGCGGACCGCCAGCGGTCGGTCGAGCCCCAAGGCGCGCCGCGCGGCGTCCAGCTCCGCTTGCCCCGCAGCCGGGCCAACCCACAACCGCGCCGGGTCGCCGGGCGCGAGGTTGACCAGGATGAACGTGATCGTGACCACGACGAACACGACACCCAGCCCGAGGGCCATGCGGCGGCCGATGGCGGCGAGCATCCGCTACAGTCGCTCCCCGTTTTCCGGCGCGTCAAGAGCGTGGGCCGCCTGGCGGCCCGCGGCGATCGCCGGGCGGTGCGTGGCGTGGGCCGTCTTACTCGCCGCCTGTGCCGGCGACCCGGCGGCTCGGCGACCAGGGACCGTGCTCTACGCGTCCGGCGCGGACCTCCAATCGGTCAATCCCTTGATCACGGTCCATCCGCTCGCCAAAGCGGTGCAGAAGCACGTGCTGTTCCTGACGCTCGCGGCGTACGACTCGGCGTTTCGGCCGATGCCGCGGCTCGCCGACTGGAGCTGGAGCCGCGACCGCACCGTGCTCACCTTCCGGCTCCGATCCGACGTGCGGTGGCACGACGGAGTCCCGACCCGCGCCCGCGATGTGGCGTGGACCCTGGAGATGGCGCGGGACCCCGCCGTGGCGTATCCGCGCGCCCGGGACCTGGCCGCGGTGCGCGAGGTGACGGTGGCCGATTCACTCACCGTCGTCGTGCGGTACGACCGGGCGCAGCCTACCTTTCCCGACGTGCTGACCGACCTTCCCATCCTCCCGGCGCACGGCTTCGCCGACGTTCCCCCAGCGGGGATCCGCGCGGCGCCGTTCAACGCCCATCCGGTGGGCAATGGCCCGTTCCGGTACCGCGAGCATCGTGCGAACCAACGATGGGTGTTCCAGCGTGCCGACGACTTCCCATCCGCGCTCGGCGTCCCCGCGGTGGAGCGGTTCGTCGTGGCCGTCGTGGATGAGCCGGCGACGAAGCTCGCGGCGCTGACCTCGGGGGAGTTGGATTTTGCCGGCATCAGCCCCGCACACGCCGACTTCGTGCGGCGCGATCCCCGCCTCCGGGTGATCGACTATCCGATCTTGTTCGCGTACGCCGTGGTCTGGAACCTGCGACGCCCGCCCTTCGACGACGCAGTGGTGCGCCGCGCGCTCACGACGGCGATCGACCGTCAGCTCATCGTCGAGGCCTACCTCTACCGGTTTGGGGTGGTCGCCCATGGACCGGTCCCGCCCGAGCACCCGTGGCACGAGCGCGTGCCGGGACTGCCGTTCGATCCGGCGGAGGCGATGCGTGCCCTCGAAGCGGCCGGGTGGCACCCCGGACCGGACGGCGTCCGGCGCAACGGTGGGCGGCGGCTCGCGTTCGAGCTCCTGACAGTCGGCAGCGGCGACCTGCCGCTGGAGCAGATGCTCCAGGCGCAGCTCCGCGCCGTCGGCGTGCGGGTGACCATCCGAGCGCTCGAGCTCGGCACATTCCTCGATGTGGCGCAAAGCGCGCGCCGGGACTTCGACGCGCTCGTCATCGGGGTGCCGGGCGATCTTGCGCTGGGGCACGTCGCGGCCATGTTCGACGGCGAGCAGCCCGGGCCGCTGGCCTACCCCGGGTACCGGAACCGGGAGCTGGACGCGGGACTCGCTGCGGTGCGGCAGGCGACGGACGCCGGCGCGCTCGAGGCGGCCTGGCGGGCGGTACAGCGGATCCTCGCGCGGGATCATCCCGTGACGTGGCTCTACCACGCCCGCGGGCTCCATGGCGCCAACCGCCGAGTCGTGGGGGCGGCGCCAGATCTCCGGGGTGAGCTCGCCGACATCGCGCGGTGGCGCATCGAGGGAGCTCGCTGATGAGTGTGCATACACGCGCGCCCCTGCGGATCGACTTCGCGGGCGGCTGGAGCGACGTGCCCGAGTTCGCGGAACGGCAGGGCGGCGTCGTGGTGAACGCCGCGATCGGGCTCGCCGTGCACGTGGACTTCCTGACCGGCGGGGGGACGATCCGCCTGCACGCCGAGGACCGGCGTGAGCATGTGACCATCCAGAGCGCCGGCGCGATCGTGTACGATGGCGCGCTGGATCTCCACAAAGCCGCGCTCAACATGCTGCCGGTGACGGGCGGGATCGAGATCCTGTCGCGCGCCGATGCCCCAAGCGGGTCCGGCCTCGGCGGGTCGGGGGCGCTCGACGTCGCGCTGCTCGCCGGGCTCGCGCGGTTGCGGGGCGAGGCCTACGACCGCGAGGAACTTGCGGAACTCGGATTTCAGCTCGAGACCGGGGAGCTCAAGCTGGCGGGGGGCCGGCAGGACCAGTACGCGGCCGCCCTGGGCGGCTTCCACGAGTTCACGTTCGGCACCGACGGCGTCGGCGTACGGGCGCTGGACGTCTCGCCCGAGGTCGCCGGCGACCTCGCGCAGCACGTGGTGCTGGCCTATACCGGCGAGTCGCACTTCTCCCCCGACACCCATCAGCGTGTGTGGGACGCGTTCGCCCGGGGCGAGCCCAGCGTGTCGGAGGCGCTGCGGTCGATGCGGGATCTCGCGCGGCCGGTCGCCGATGCGCTCGAGGCCGCCGATTGGCGCACGCTCGCGACGCTCGTCGATGCGAACTGGGAAGCCCAGCAGCGGCTCGATGCGACCATCTCGACGCCCAAGATCGGCCGCATCGAGCGAGCGGCGCGGGACGCCGGGGCATGGGGGCTGAAGGCGACGGGAGCTGGGGCCGGCGGTTGCCTGATCATCGTGGGACCCCCGCGTCGGTGCAAGGCGATCGTGGACGCCGTCCGCGCGGCGGGCGGCGAGCAACTCCCGGCGGCCTTCGACTTCGCCGGGATCACGGTGCGGGAGGAACTCCCTGATCTCCCGTGAGACGGTCGCGGCGCGCCGCGCCGCCGTCGAGGGGTCGAACGATCTGTCCGCGTTGGCGCGACGCCTGCGCGGCTTGCTGGACCCGCTGATCGAGCGTCCCCTCTACCTTCCGAACGAGAAGGCGCTGCTGTCACGCGACGGCGGCGTCTGCCCCGCGGACGGTTCGCGCTTGGCATTCGACCCGCTGCACCCACACGAGCACCGCTGCATCCGGTGCGGGCGCGTGGTGAGTGGCGAGCTACACCACCGGTCGTGGATCCGCCACTACCACCTGTGGCTCTCCGAGCGGGCGATCCACCTGGCGCTCCTTGGGGCACTGGAGGGCGACACCCGCCTGTCGGCGCGCGCAGCCGATGTCCTCACGGCGTACGCGGCGCTCTATCCCACCGTCCCCAACCGTGACAACGTCCTCGGCCCCAGCCGGCTCTTCTTCTCCACCTATCTCGAGTCTCTCTGGCTCGCCCAGCTGGTCACCGCCGCCGCGATCACCGAGGGAGCAGTGCCCGCCGTGCGTGCGACGCTCGAGCCCGTCGTGGTGGAGTCGGCGGCCTTGGTCGCGTCGTTCGACGAAGGGGCGTCGAACCGGCAGGTGTGGAACGACGCCGCGTTGATCGCCGCCGGGACGTGGCTGGCGGACGAGGCGCTCGTGAACCTCGGCCTCGAGGGGCCACACGGGCTGCGCGCGCTGCTGCGGCACGGGGTGACCGCCGACGGACTGTGGTTCGAGGGCGAGAATTATCACTTCTTCGCACTGCGGGGGTTCGTGTTCGCCGCCGAGTTGCTCCGCGCTGCCGGGCTGGAGCTCTATGCCGTGCCCGAGACCGGTGTCCCGCTCACGGCCATGTTCATAGCGCCGCTCGAGACGTTGTTGCCGGACTTGACGCTGCCGGCGCGCGGCGATGCGCCCTTCGGCGTGAGCGTCCGCCAACCGCGGTTTGCCGAGCTGTGGGAGCTTGGCTTCGCGCGGACCGGCGACGCGCGTGTGGCGGGCCTGCTCAGCGAGCTGTACGATGCCGACCTGCCGCCCGTCAGTGATGAAGGGATTGCAGCGATCGCCGAGCAGGAAGACAACATCTCACCGGCGCGACTCGAGCGACACCGGCTGGGCTGGAAAGCGTTGCTCTGGATGCGGCCCGAGCGACCGCCGGCACCGCGCGATGCCTGGCGCGGCTCGTCTTGCCTGCTCCCCGCCGCGGGGATCGCCGTGCTGCGTCCGGACGCGGAGCGCTATATCTCGGTGGAGTGCGGTGGGCGACCGGGGGGGCACGGCCATCCCGATCTCTTGCATCTCAGCGTGTATTGGAGCGGTTCCGTCCTGCTAGACTTCGGGACCGGCTCGTACGTCACGCCGTCGCTTCACTGGTACCGCTCCACACTGGCCCACAATGCGCCCGGACGGGCAGACGTGGGCCAACTCGAGCGGCATGGCTGGTGTGCGGCGTTCGACGTGACCCCCGGCTGGTCGTGGTGCCGCGCCACCGCCACGGACCTCTTCGGCGCCGGCACCGAGAGCGTGCGGACAGTGGTGGTGGGACCGCGGTACGTGCTCGACGTGGTGGACGTTCGCGTGCCGCCGGATGTGCCGATCGACCTCCCGCTCCATCCCCTGGGTGGGGTCGCGGCGTTCGAGGGACGACGCCTCGAGAGGGCGCGCGACGACGCGATCGACGCCGATGCGGTCGAAGCCGTCACCGAGCTCGATTGCGGCCCCCGCCGGCTGGCGCTCAACGCCGGCGACCCACCGCTCGAGCTGGTGACGATGCCGCGCGCGGGTGAGCGATGGCTCGTCGCCAGCGCGCCCGGGCCGCCCGATCCCTGGTTAGCGGACGGATCGCCGCTCGGCTTCACCGTGCGGCGCGCCCTTGGACCCGGCCGCTGGACGCAGGTGTACGCACCCATCGGAACGGTGGCGGAGGTGACGGAGGAATCGGAGGAGACCATCACCGTGCGGCTCGCCGACGGCGGACACGATGTTGTGTGGGGCGGGGTCGACCGGTGGCACGTGACCACCGCGGCGGGTCAAACGATCGCCTTGAGCGGGGGCCGTCCGGCGCCCGCGCGGCGCCTGCAGGCGGACCCGCAGCCGCCGACCATCCGGGGCGCACGTCTGGCCGGTGCGCCGACGCCCCAGGACTGGCACCGGCGAGTCCCTTCCGAGGCGGTCTACGTGTTGGACGGCCGGCACTATCGGCAGTCCGAGCAGCGCTATGGAGCGGCAGGCCCGTTTCGTGCCCGGGTCGCGGTGGCTGTGATCGGCACCCGACTGTGCTTTCTCGCCGATGTGGAGAAGTCGGACCCGTGTGGGCCGCGCCTGCCGGGCCCGGTCCTCGACAACGAGGCGGACGACATCCACGCCGATGGGCTCCAGGTCTACGAAGGGAGCGACGTCTGGGGCGGTTATGTCGTCGTGCCGGATCCGGGCGGTGAGGGCGTGCGGGTGCGCGGCGTGCGGGGGACGGCGGCGGATCCGTCGCGGGTGACCGGCACCTGGCGCCGCACCGAACGCGGGTACGCCGTCGTCGTGTGCGTGGAAACGGGCCGCGCGTGGCAACGTGGGGACCGTGTGCCCGTGGCCCTGGTGATCAACGAGATGTATCCCGACCGTCAGCGACGGGCGGGCCAGCTCGTCTTGGGCGGTCGGCCGGGGTGGGTCTATCTGCGCGGCGACCGCGAGTCCCCAAGGGACGGCGTCCACGTGGAGGTTGCGTGAACCTGGTGGTCGTGCTGCACCGGCCGCAGGACCTCGTCAACATTGCCGGCGTGGTTCGGGCGATGAAGAATTTCGCGCTTCGCGATCTGTACCTGGTTCAGCCGGCGGAGTACGATCCCCGTCGGATCGAAGGGATCGCGCACCAGTCAGGCGATCTCTTGAAGCGGGTGAAGCTGTTCGAGACGCTCGACGAGGCCCTTGCCGACCGGACGTACGTCGCGGGTATGACCGCGCGTCAGCGCGCCGCCAAACGCAGCATGCTGCGCCCGCGTGACGCCGTGGCGGCAGTCCTCCGTGGGGCGGAGGCCGGGCGCGCGGCGGTCGTGCTGGGGCAGGAGGATCGTGGGCTCACGAACGAGGAGCTGGACCGGTGCCACGAGGTCGTGACGATCCCAACCAGCCCCGAGTACGCGGCGCTGAATCTCGCCCAGGCCTTCACGGTCCTCGCGTACGAGCTCTTCGTGGCACGCGGTGAGCGGCCGTTCAAGTCCCCGCGCCACCGGGCGGAAGCGGCGACCCACGAACAACTCGAGTTGCTGTTTCGCGATGCCGAGACGGCGCTCGACGCGATCGAATTCTTCAAGACGCGCAACCCGGCCCGCATCATGCGGACCGTCCGCGATGCGGCGCATCGCACGTCGCTGGACGCACGCGAGGCGAAACTGTTTCGAGCGATGAGCCTCGAAGTCCTCCATTACCTCGACCGCAAAGGCGCTCGGTGACCGTTCCGGGGTTCACCTCGACCGGTAGCAAGCGCCCCGAGGCCCTGTTCGGAACCGCGGGGGTTGGGCCCGCGCGCATGGTCCGCGCGCACGGTTACTGCTTGTGGGACGACGAGGGCCGGGAGTACCTCGACCTCGGCATGGCCTTGGGGGCGGTCGCCCTCGGCTACGCTCACCCGGCTGTCGTGGCCGCGGCGCTGGGCGCCGTGCGTGATGGTGGGGTGGGGACGCTGCCGCCTGTCCTCGAGGCGCGCGTGGCGGAGCGGCTCGGCGCCGTGCTCCCCGGCGTCGAGTCGGTACGCTTCTTCAAGACCGGCGCGGAAGGCGTGGCGGCCGCCGTGCGCGCGGCGCGCGTGTACACCGGACGCGACCGCGTGGTGACGTGCGGCTACCAGGGGTGGCTCGACTGGTGCCAGGATGGTCCCGGCGTGCCGGCGGCCGTGCGCGCCCTTCGCACGGTGGTGCCCTTCAACGACCCGGCGGCGCTCACTGCCGCGGTCGCGAGCGAATCCCCCGCGGCGATCGTGATCGAGCCTGTCGTGGACGAGGCGCCCAGCGAGTCCTGGCTCCGGCGCGCACGGGAGGCGGCCAGCGCGGTCGGGGCGGTGCTCGTCTTCGACGAGATCAAGACCGCGTTCCGGGTGGCCCGCGGGGGAATCGCGGAGCGCACGGGCATCGTGCCGGATCTCATCGTGGTGGGCAAGGCGCTGGGGAACGGCTTCCCGATCGCCGCGCTCGGAGGGGCGCGCGACGTGATGGACGCCTGCACCCGAACCTGGATCTCCTCGACCCTCGCCACGGAGTTCGTGAGCCTGGCGGCCGCGCATGCCGTGCTGGAGGTGTTTGACCACGACGACGTCGTGGCGCACCTCGAGCGGACGGGTACGGCGCTGGCCGGGGGGCTCGAGCGGCTGGCGCGGCGCTATCCGGCGCTCGTCCGAGGCGTGCGCGGCCTGCCGCAGATGTGCTACCTCGCCTTCGCGAGCGACGACGCGTCGGCGCGGGTGGCCCAGGCGGCGGCGGCGCGGGGGCTCCTGTTCAAACGCACCGCGTACAACTTTGTCTCCCTGGCGCACGGGGATGCGGAGATCCGTCTCGCCCTCGCGCGCCTCGACGACGCCCTCTCGGAGGTCGCCGGCCGATGCTGATCGACATCCACGCGCATTTCTACACGGAGCGCTCGCCCTGGTCGAACTGGCGCGACCTCAACGCGCGGCGGCTCGCGGCCGGGGCGCAAATGGGGATTGCGGTGCATGTGGCCTCGATCCTGGGGACGTGGGGCGCGCGGTCCCCGATCTACTTCCCGTCGCGTGAAGACGTCGAGCATGCGAACGGGGCCATGCTGGAGCTGCAGCGGGCGGAACACGGCCGCATCGTCGGCTATTGCCTGGTAAACCCCAACTATCCCGAGCACGCCCTCGCCGAGCTCACCCGGCGTCTCGACGACGGCATGGTCGGCATCAAGCTGGCCGCGAGCCGCCGCGCGAACCACCCGCTCTTGGATCCCATCGCCGCTTTCGCCGCGGAGCGCGGTGTGCCGATCCTCCACCATGTCTGGCAGCGCCGGGGGCGGGATTGGCCCGGCCAGGAAGCGTCGGATGGTGCGGAGCTCGCCACGCTCGCCGAACGACATCCCCAGACGCGGTTCATCCTCGCGCACTTGGGGGGCGGTGGCGATTGGGCGCACACGTTGCGCGCGGTGCGCGACGTATCGAACATCTGGGTGGATCTCTCCGGGAGCGGTGTCGATCCGGACATGATGGATGAAGCGCTCCGCCAGCTGGGGGCGGGTCGGTTGCTGTGGGGCGCCGACCTCACGCTCGACACCGGTTGGGCCAAGCTGCGCTACCTCGAGGCCAGCGGGCTGCCCGAAGCCGAGGTGGAGAAGGTGCGCTACGGCAACGCGCGCGCCATCTTCCCGCCGCACGCGTTCCATGTCGACCACTGACGTCGCGGCGTTCGTCGGCGCGTATCCCTACCGCCACCTCGAGCGGCACGATCCCGCATGGCTCGTGACCCAGATGGACCGGCTGGAGATCGCGCGCGCGTGGGTCGGCCATTTACCGTCCTTCGCCTATCGAGATCCCGCCCCCGGCAACGCGGAGTTGGCGCGCCTGCTGGCGCCTTACGCCGACCGCCTCGTGCCCGTTCCGACCATCCATTCGGGCCTCCCCCGCTGGGAAGACGACGTGAACCGGGCCGTGGCCGTCGAGGCACCCGCCATCCGGCTCTACCCGCAGTTCCACGGTCTCGCGCCCGCGGGCGGCGAGATGCGCGTCGCCGTGGCCGCCGCCGCCGCCCTCCGGCTCGCTGTCGTGCTGACCGTACGCTTCGAGGACGTCCGGCAGCGCCATCCGCCGGATACCGCTGGTGAGTTCCCCGCGGCGGCGGTCCGCGCGCTGGTCCGGAGCGATCCCGACGTGCGCCTCCTCGTGGTCCACGCCGATCGCGCGTTCATCGAGGAGGTCCACTTCGGGCTCACGCCCGATGAGGCCGCCCGCATCCTGTGGGACATCTCGTGGCTGTGGGGACCGCCCGAGGACCAGCTGGCGCTGCTGCTGGACTCCGTCGGGGTGGAGCGGTTCACACTCGGGACCGGAATGCCCCTGCGGATTCCGGACGCGGCCTTTGCGAAGCTGGACCTGCTCAACGACGTCGATGCGGTGCGCGACGCCATTCTGGGCGGGAACCTCGAACAGTGGCGCCATGCGTGACCGGTTGTGCGTGCTCCGTCATCCGTTGTGCGTCCGGTCCAGAGTGGGGCGGGTGACCCCAGACGCTCACGCCCGACCCACCGTCGGGCAACGGATAACGGACAAGAACAGATGACGGCGGACGCCCCGTCGAGATCAGCGGCATTCCTTCGGGCCATCACCCACCGGGTCGTTCCCGCGGTGCCCGTCCCGTTTACCCCCGGCGGCGTGATCGACGCGGCCGCCCAGGCCGCATACGTGGCGTGGATGGCCCGCCAACCCGTGGGCGCCGTGGCGGTGTGGGCCCATACCGGCCGGGGCCTCCTCCTGAGCGACGAGGAGCGGGACCAGGTGCTGGCGGCGTGGCGGTCGGGAGCCGCCGCGCTGCCCGTCGTGTGCGGCGTCGGCGTCCCGCGGGGCGTCCCGTTGTCGGCCGAGCCGCGAGCGCGCACGGACCGAGTCATCGCCGCGGCCGTAGCGCTGGCCGAGGCGGCCCGGCGTGGTGGGGCGAGCGCGGTCTTGCTTCATCCGCCGTCAGCGCTGGCCGACCTCCCCGGTGTTGCGGATCGGGTCGTCGCGGTCCACACCGCAGTCGCCGGCGTCGGCCTCCCGGTGCTGGCCTTCGATTTGTATGCGGCCGCGGGCGGTTTGCCGTATCCTCCGGCTGTGCTCGAACGACTGCTCGCGCTCGAGGGTGTGGTCGGGGTCAAGATCGCCACGCTCGACAGCGTGATGCGGTTCCAGGACGTCGTCCCGGTCGTGCAGCGCGGCGGTGCGCTCCTCGTGACCGGCGAAGACCGTTTCCTCGGCTACTCCCTCATGTTGGGCGCCCGCGCGGCGCTCGTCGGCATCGCGGCGGCGTGCACAGATCGTTGCGCCGCGCTCCTGGCGGCCTGGTTCGACGGCGACGCCACCCAGTTCGTCCGACACGCCCGCGCGCTCGACGCCTTCGCCGCCGCGACGTTCGTTGAGCCGATGGAGGGCTACGTCCAGCGGATGTGGTGGGCGGTCGAGGCCGACGGGGTCCTCGCGGGCGGCGCGACCGATCGCTTTGCACCGGCGTTGCCGAACGGCGAGCGGGAACGGGTAATCCACGCCGTCCGCGTGCTCCGCGCGGGGTGATCCAGCTTCCCCCCCGTCCCGAGGTTGCCGCGGCGTGGCGGCGGCGGCTGGACGCGCTGCGCGAGCGCACCCGGCGCGCCCCGCCGTCCGGCCTCGCCGCCCTCGTCCGCGAGGAGCTGGGGATCGACCTCTCGGCGCGGTACGCCGGCATCGATCTCCCGCATCCGTTCGGCAAAGGCTCCGGCCAACTCTCCCTCAACGTGCGGCAGATCGAAGCCGACGCCGCGGCGGGTGTCGCGTTCGTCGTCCTCAAGACCGTGATCGCGGAGGCGCCGTCGGGCGAGCGCGCGATGAACGCGTGGACGGTGCCCGAGCGGCGCATGCGCGTCGAGCAGCGCATCGCGCCGGACGGTCGGAGTGGCTGGACCGTCACGTGGAAAGGGCGGGGCTGGTCAGGCTCGCTCTCCGACTACCTGACGTTCTTCGGTGAGGCCGTGGCGGCGGCGCGGGCGACCGACATGCCGGTCGTGCCGTCGGTCAAGTACCACCTGCCGGCGAACCCGGACGAGCCGGTGCGCGTCGAGGAATACGAGCACACGACCCGCGCGTTGCTCGAGGTGTGGGACCGGGTCGGCTGCGGCGGCCCCATGGTGCTCGAGAAGGACCTGAGTCCCACGCTCGCCGCCGATCCGCGGGCGGCCGACCGCGGCGCGATTCGGGCGTGGCTGCAGGGTGTCCCGCGACTGGTGGAAGCGGCGGCACCGGGACGCACGCGCCTGGGAGTCAAGGTGATGAACGCGCTGTTCGACGACGACTTCCAGGTGGACATGGTTCGTACCCTCGCGGGGGCGAGCCCACCTCCGGCCTTTCTGGTCGCGTTCAACCGCCTGTTCGATGCGACGGCGGGCATCGCCTTCGGCGGGTGGGAGCTGAGCGACCGTAACCTCCGCGTGCTGGACCGGCTGCCCGCGGCCGTGGGCGGCGCACGGCCGCCGCTCTGCGGCACCGGCAACATCGGCTCCGGCCGCATGATGCTGGAGTACGCCCTGCGAGGCTGCACGAGCGGTCAAGTGCACACGTTCTTTCAGCTGCCGCTCCGAGAGTACACGGCGAGCGGCGGCACGCGGTCGGCCCGGGCACTCCACACCCTTCTGCTGCACCCCACCAAGGGGCTCGCAGTGTGGCTTCAGCATCTGCACGAGGCCGGTCGGCTCGACCGTCGGGACGGGCGGGTGTGCTTTCTCGACGTTCTGAGAGCGTGATGCCGGTCGTCGTGAGTCGGGCCCGGCTCTTCGACGTGTGTCTTCCGCTGGTGGAGCCGTTTGCATTGAGCGGTGGCACCATGCGGGAGCGGCGCTCACTCATCGTCGAGCTGAGCGACAGCGCTGGCCACATCGGCTATGGCGAATCGGCGCCGTTCGAGGCGCCGTTTTACTCCGCGGAAACGCGCGCATCGGCGCGCGCCTGCCTCATCGATTGGCTGTTGCCGCGGGTGCTGGGGCGCCCGATCGCCGGCCCGGCCGAACTCACCGAGGTGCTGAGCGACGGTATCCGTGGCAATCGCATGGCGCGGGCCGGTGTGGAAACGGCGTGGTGGGATCTGTGGGCGGCGCGCGAAGGCGTAGCGCTGGCGGAGCTGGTGACCCGCCGGCTCGCCGAGTTGGGCGTTTCCGGGCCGTGGGGCGAGCGGCGGGCCCGCATCGCCTGCGGTGTCGCACTGGGCATCCCGGAAGGCGGGGACCTGGATCGACTGGTCGCGCAGGTCCGGACGGCGTGTGCGCGCGGCTACCATCGCGTCAAGCTCAAGGTGCGGCCGGGGTGGGACGTGGAGCCGATCCGGGCGGCTCGGGAGGCGATCGCCGCCGGTGGCTGGTCCGTCCCGCTGACCGCCGATGCGAACGGCGCGTACCACCCCGAGCGGCACGCGGGCGACCTCGAGCGGCTGGACGGCCTGGGGTTGCTCTACCTCGAGCAGCCGTTCCCCGAGGACGCGCTGGCCGACCTCGCGGTGCTGGGGCGCCGGCTCGGCACGCCGGTGTGCCTCGATGAGAGCCTCACGTCCGATGACGTCGCGCGTCAGGTGCTCGCCCTGGCGGGCCCTCGCCTATGGAACCTCAAGATCCAGCGTGTCGGTGGCCTCGAGGAAGCGTGCCGGATCTACGCACGGGCGGCAGGCGTCGGGGCGGAGCTGTGGGCCGGCACGATGCCCGAAACGGGGCTCGGAGCGCAGGCGATGTTGGCCCTCGCGGGGCACGGCGGGTTCGTCTATCCGTCCGATCTCGAGCCCAGCGATCGCTGGTTTGCACCCGGCACGGATCTCGTCGCGTTGACCATGGCCTCGGACGGGACCATGGCGGTCCCCACCGCGCGTCCGGCTCTGGTGGTAGCGGATCGGGCGACGCTGTGTTGGCAGGCGGAGCGCTAGGATCGGTGGTTGTGCGCCACGCGTCAGCGAGTATTTTACGTGCGGTTGCGCGCCGGCTAGCCGCCGGCATCTCTTCGGCGACCGATTCACGAGCCGTAAGCTCTCACAATCGCAGTGCAGCGCCTCGCAGTCGACGACGGGGGTCCGCCGAACGGAGCCGCTACATGCTTGGGACGGGTGTGACATGACGAAGCGCGTGCTGCTGGCCGCCGGCGTGCTCGGGGTGGGCGCCGCGCTCGTGGCCCTGCGCTACGGCGCACCGAGTGCCGGACTGCGCGCCCAACAGGACACCACGGCCGCGCGCTCGGCCTACGTCGCGCCAGTGGATGTAGATACGGCACGGCTTCCGGGTCCGAAGCAGCCGGTCTTCTACCGCCACGACATCCACGCGGGTCAGTACGAGATGGACTGCCGGTACTGTCACTTCGCCGCCGAGGTCAGCCGCAGCCCGGGGATGCCCACGTTGTCCACCTGCATGGGCTGTCATCTGGTGGCGGGCGCCGGCAATCCCGAGGTGGAGAAGGTGCGGGCGGCGTACAACGAAGGTCGCCCCATCGAGTGGATCGAGATCCACCGGCTCCCGCCGTTCGTCCAATTCCCGCACAACCTGCACGTGGCGGCGGACCTGACATGCCAGGATTGCCACGGCCCGATTGAGCGGATGCCGCAGGTGTATCAGTACGCATCGCTCAAGATGGGATGGTGCCTGGACTGCCATCACGAGGAAGACGTCACTACCGAATGCACGGTGTGTCACTACTAGCCCCGCCGATGCACGCTCGCTGGCATACGCTCGGGCGCACGAAGTGCGGACGGCCGACATGAGTCGTGGAATGGACCGCAGGCGATTTCTCGAGGTGCTTGGGGTGACCGGGGGCGGCACAGCGGCGCTCGCTGGCTGCTCCACCGACCAAGTCGAGAAACTGATTCCGTACCTCGTCCCTCCCGAGCATCAGGTGCCCGGGGTGGCGACCTACTATGCGACGACGTGCCGGGAGTGCCCAGCCGGCTGCGGGCTGCACGTCCGCGTGCGGGAAGGCCGTGCCGTCAAGGTGGAGGGCAATCCCGAAAGCCCCGTGAATC
This sequence comes from Gemmatimonadales bacterium, assembly GCA_041613315.1. GTDB lineage: Bacteria > Gemmatimonadota > Gemmatimonadetes > Gemmatimonadales > GWC2-71-9 > JBFJHJ01. Next base: position 23,530 of record JBFJHJ010000030.1, on the reverse strand, counting down.
GGGGCCGGCTGTGCGCGCGTGGGCAGGCGTCGCTCCAGGGCCTGTACAATCCCGACCGCGTGCGCGGGCCGATGGCCCGGACGGCGGACGGCCGGTTCGAGCCGATCACGTGGGATGAGGCGATCGCCCGGCTCGCCGAGCGGCTCGCCGCCGCGTCGGGCGACCAGATCTGGTTCGTCACCGGCCACGAGACGGGCACGTTCGACCGACTGGTGGACGAGTGGCTGAACGGGCTCCGCTCCAATCGGCGCGTCGTGCACGAGCCCTTCGCGTACGAAGCGCTGCGCCGCGCGAACCGGGACGTGTTCAACGTCAGCGCCCTCCCGACTTACGATTTCGCCGCCGCGACGTACGTCCTCTCCTTTGGAACCGATTTCCTCGAGACCTGGGTGAGCCCGGTGGAGCACGCCCGCGGCTTCAGTGCGGGCCACGGCTTCGCCGAGGGCCGGATGGGACGCTACGTCCACATCGAGCCCCGGATGAGCATGACGGCGATGAGTGCGGACGAGTGGATCGCACCCGTCCCCGGGAGCGAGGCGCTCCTGGCGCTGGCCCTCGCTCACATCATCATGCGCGACCGCGGCGCGGCGGTGCCGCCTGATGCGCTTCGCCTCCGCGCCCTCCTGGCCGCCCACACGCCCCAGGGGGCGGCGGCACGCACCGGCGTTGCGGTCGAGACGATCGAGCGATTGGCGCGCGAGTTCGCGGCCGGACCGAGCCTCGCGGTCGCCGGCGGCATCGGCGCCCAGCACCCGCAGGCGCACGTCACCGCCGCCGCGGTGAACGTGCTCAACTACGTGGCGGGCAACGTCGGTCGCACGGTGCGCTTCGGTCCCGAGCCGACCGTGGCGTTCGGCGGCGGCTACGGCGATCTCGCGGACCTGACGCGCGCGATGCGCGAGGGGCGGGTGGGCGTGCTCCTGGTGCATGGGGCCAACCCGGCCTACGCCTCGCCCGCCGGACTCGGGTTCACGGACGCGATGGGCCGGGTCGGCTTCACGGTCAGCTTCGCGCGGTTCCTGGATGAGACGGCGATGGCGGCCCATCTCATCCTGCCGGATCACGATCCCCTGGAGCAGTGGAACGACGCGGAGCCACGGGCGAACGTGACGGCCCTCCAGCAGCCCGTGATGCAGCCGGTGTTCGACACGCGGCAGACCGGCGACATCCTGCTCGCCATGGCCCGGCGGATGGGTGGCCGCGTGGGCGCGCGGTTCACCGCCGGCAGCTACAAGGAGTACCTGCAGCAGTCGTGGCAGGCCCTCCAGCGCCGCCTGCGCAATTCGCAACCGTTCGACGTGTTCTGGGCGGAGGCGCTGCAGCGCGGCGGGATCGTGACCGAGTCCCCGCCGCGTCCCGTCCGCTTGGGCATCGGCGCGGCGGGCGCGATCGGAGAGGCGACGATCTGGGCCGCCCCGGACGAACCGTTCACGCTGATCGCCTACCCGTCACCGGTGCTGCACGATGGGCGCGGGGCCAACCGCCCGTGGCTCCAGGAGCTGCCCGACCCGGTGACCAAAGTCACCTGGAGCACCTGGGTCGAGATCCATCCGGCGACCGCGCGCCGCCTCGGGATCGCCGAAGGCGACTTCGTGGAAGTGACGTCCGCAGCGGGGACCGTCACGGCGCCCGCGTATCTCTATCCCGGTCTCCGCGAAGACGTGGTCGCGATGCCGACGGGGCAGGGCCATACGGCGTTTGGCCGGTACGCGCAGGGGCGCGGGGCGAACGTGTACCACCTCCTATCGGCGGAGCCAATGGCCTTTGGCGGCGTGGCCCACTACGCCGCGGTCACGATCCGGAACACGGGCCGTCACGAGCGGTTGGCCAAGACGGAGGGGCGGAACCGCCAGATGGGACGCGGGATCGCGCGTGCCACGACGCTCGGCGCGCTGGTGGGATCCGAGACGCCGGAGGCCGCGCACGAGGAACACGCCGCGCACGCGGCGCCCGTGCCCGAGCGCATCGAGCACATCCTCGACGAGTGGCAGGAGGCGCAATACGCGGAAGCGCGGCGCGGGAACTACGCCGGAGAGCATCCGCGCTGGGCGATGGCGATCGATCTCTCCCGGTGCACGGGTTGCAGCGCGTGCGTCACGGCCTGCTACGCCGAGAACAACATCCCCACCGTGGGCCCTGCGCTGGTGCGGCACGGGCGCGAGATGTCGTGGCTGCGGATCGAGCGCTACTTCGAGGGTGGCGAGCACGGCGAGCCCCTCGAGACACGCGTGATCCCGATGCTGTGTCAGCACTGCGGCAACGCACCGTGCGAACCCGTCTGTCCGGTGTTTGCGGCGTACCACACGCCCGACGGGCTCAACGCCCAGGTCTACAACCGCTGCGTCGGCACACGCTACTGCTCCAACAACTGCCCGTACAAGGTGCGGTACTTCAACTGGTTCGACTACCAGGCGCCGCAGGATCCGACCTTCGCCTGGCCCGAGCCGCTCCATTGGTTGCTCAACCCGGACGTGACGGTGCGTGCCAAGGGCGTCATGGAGAAATGCACGTTCTGCGTGCAGCGGATCCGGGGCGTCCAGCACGAGGCTCGGCTCGCCGACCGGCCCCTCCGCGACGGAGACGTCGTGACGGCCTGCCAGCAGACGTGTCCGTCGGACGCGATCGTGTTCGGCGATCTCAACGATCCGACCTCGCGCGTCCATGACTTGGCGGCCGACCGCCGGGGCTACCGCGTGCTGGAGGAACTCAACACGCGCCCCGCGATCACGTACTTGCAGAAGGTGCGCAACACGAGGGAGGCATAGCCCGGCCGATGGCGACGCTCGCGCAGCCCCGGACGCCCGTGACCCCACCGACGTACGCGGAGATCACCCGCGACGTCGCCGCGACCCTCGGCAATCCGTCCCGCGGCTACTACATCCTGCTCGGGTTCGTCCTCACCGTCCTGGCCATCGGCGTGGGGGCGCTGCTGTACCAGATCCGCTTCGGGTTGGGCGTGGCCGGCTATACGCCGCCGGTCATGTGGGGCGTGTACATCACGAACTTCGTGTTCTGGGTCGGTATCGCCCACTCCGGTACGCTGATCTCGGCGATCCTCTACCTCTTCCGGTCGGCGTGGCGCACCGCGGTCTATCGGACCGCCGAGGCGATGACGGTGTTCGCGGTATTGACCGCGGGGCTCTTCCCCCTCATTCACATCGGCCGGATCTGGTACGCCTACTGGTTGTTTCCGTATCCGAACCAGCGGCAGCTGTGGATCAACTTCAAATCGCCGCTGGTCTTCGACGTCTTCGCGGTGTCCACGTACCTCACGGTGAGCACCCTGTTCCTGATCGTGGGGCTCATTCCCGACATCGCCGCGGTGCGGGACGTGGCCACCGGCTGGCGCAAGAAGCTCTACCGGATCACCGCGCTCGGGTGGCGAGGGACCGACCAGCAGTGGCGGCACTACCTGAAGGCGTACCTCTACCTCGCCGCACTCGCCACGCCGCTCGTCCTGTCGGTGCACAGCGTTGTGTCCTGGGACTTCGCCGTGTCCATCGTCCCGGGGTGGCACGCGACCATCTTCGCACCGTATTTCGTCGCGGGCGCCATCTACTCCGGCGTGGCCTTGGTGGTGACGCTGCTGGTGCCGCTCCGGAAAGTGTTCCGCATGGAGCGGTACATCACCGGCGATCACTTCGACAACCTGGCGAAGCTCCTGATGCTCACGGGGTTCATCGTCGGGTACGCCTACGCCACGGAGTACTTCCTCGCCTGGTACAGCGGCAACCAGTTCGAGCGCGCCGCGTTCTGGAACCGGGCGTTCGGCGATTACTGGTGGGCCACCTGGACGATGATCATCTGTAACGCGTTCCTCCCGCTGTTCCTCATCTTCCGGAAGGTGCGGCGGAGCATCCCCGCGATGTTCGTCCTCTCCTTGTTCGTCAACCTCGGCATGTGGTTCGAACGGTTCGTGATCATCGTCGTCTCGCTGTCCCACGAGTACGAACCGTACGCCTTCGGGCACTACACCCCGAGCTGGGTCGAGTGGGCGATCCTGTGCGGGAGTTTCGCGTGGTTCTTCACGTGGTTCTTGCTGTTCGCCAAGAACTTCCCGACCGTGTCCATCAGCGAGGTGAAGGAGATCATCCCGATGCCGCGCAAGGGGAGGGCCCACACATGAGCAAGCCCCCCGGGGGACTTCTCGCGGCGTACCGGCACGTGGACGCGGCGACGCGGGCCATTCGTGGCCTCAAGGACCTGGGCTACAAAGACTTCACCGTGTACACCCCGGCGCCCAACCACGAGGTGAACGCGGCGGTGGGCCACCGGGTGAGCCCCGTGCGACTGTGGACGCTGGTGGGCGGCCTCACGGGCTGCGTGACCGGATTCGCCATGACGCTGTGGATGTCCTATGACTGGCCGATCGTGGTGGGGGGAAAGCCCCTCGGGTCCGTCATCCCCTACGTCGTCATCGCCTTCGAGCTGACCGTGCTGTTCGGTGCCGCCGCGACGATCGCGGGCCTCCTGTTCCACGCCTGGCGAAACGCCCGACCGGCCGGCTACGACCCCCGGTTCACCGATGACATGATCGGCATCTTCGTCCCCTGCCCGGTGGAGCGGCGACCGGCGGTGCAGGAGATCCTCCGGTCCGCAGGGGCCGAGGAGGTGCGCGTTGAGACGTAGTCTGGCGTTCGTGGCGCTGGTCGGTGTGGTGGTCGGCTGCACGCGCGACCAATGGCACCGCTTCCCCAGCCCCGACGACCTGATCGCGGCCGTGCCGTGGTTCTCAGTGATGCACCGCGGGCTCGCCATCCAGCCGTACAAGATGCCGCGCATGCCCGTCGAGGGAACCGTGCCGATCACGGGCGTCGAGCTGTTCCCCAACCCGACCCCGCAGAGCCGGGCCGAGCTGGGGCGGCTCCGCAACCCGATGTCGCGGACCGCCGCCTCGCTGGAGCGCGGCCAGGACCGCTACGAGATCCATTGCCGCGTGTGCCACGGCGACGGCGGGCAGGGGGACGGGCCGGTCGCCGACAAGGTGATCGGGATCCGCGATCTCACCATCCCCACGGTCCGCAGCGCCACCGACGGCTGGCTGTACGCCGTCGCGACGCGCGGCTTCGGCCTCATGCCGGAGTACGGCAGCAAGCTGAGCCCTGAGGACCGCTGGCACATCGTCAACTACGTCCGCGTGCTCCAGGGAGCGGCCCAATGAGCGCTACCTCCCTGCACCGGGACATCTTCGTTCGCGGCACCGCCGCGCCGGCGTCGGGTTTCCTGTTGGCCGGCGCCGTGCTCGCCATCGCGGGGCTCGGCCTGTTCGCCACGTTGGCGCTGGGCGACGACCCCGGTCGCGCGTGGCGGATGTTCCACATCAACTTCCTGTTCTTCACGGGCGCCGCGCAGGGTGCCATCATCTTCGCGGCGATCCAGAAAGTCACCAAAGGCGTCTGGGCCGGCTCGATCATCCGCTTCGCGGAAGCCGCGGCCGGCTTCCTGCCGGTGGCATTGGTGTGCTTCCTCGTACTCTTCCTCGGTAAGCATCACCTCTTCCCGTGGATCGAGCACCCCACGCCCGCGCGAGGCAACTGGCTGACCGTCTCGTGGGTGTTTTGGCGCGACTTGGCGGCGCTCCTCGTCCTGTTCGGCCTCTCCCTCGCGTTCGTGTATCACGATCTGAAGCCCGACGTGGCGGAACTCAAGGATCACGTCACCGGATGGCGTCGCCGCCTGTACGAGCGGATCGCGGGTGACTACACCGGAGCACCGGAGCAAGTCGAGCGGCTGGAGCGGCGCTTGAGCCGCCTCGCCCCGGTCCTGATCCTGGCCTACGCGTACCTGTTCTCGATCCTCGCGTTCGACCTCATCATGTCGCTCGCCCCGTATTGGCTCAGCAACCTGTTCGGGGCGTTCTTCTTCATGGGGGCGTTCCTGACGGGTCTCACGATGCTGGGGCTGATGATGGTCTACTGGCGCGGCCGGCTGGGCATGAAACAGCTCATCGGGCGGCAGCAGTTCCACGACCTGGGCAAGCTCGTGTTCGGCTTCTCGATCTTCTGGGCATACTTGATGTACAGCCAGCTCCTCGTGATCTGGTACGGGAACTTGCGGGAAGAGACGTCGTTCGTCTTCCTGCGGCTCTGGGGCGAGTGGCGACCCATCGCGATCCTCGTGGGCCTCATGGTCTTCCTCATTCCCTTCTGGGGCCTGATCTGGGTCAAGGCGAAGGTCACGCCAGCGACGTTTGTGCTGTTCGTGAGCATCAGCGTCGCCGGCGTCTGGCTCGAACGCTACCTGTTGGTGCAGCCCTCACTCACGGAACACGGGCCCGCGTTCGGCCTCCCGGAGTGGGGGATCACGGCGGGCTTCGTGGGGCTGTTCCTGCTGACCTATGGCCTCTTCGCGCGCGCCTTCCCGATGGTGAGTCCGCGGCTCGTGGCGAAGTGGGAGGCGGCAGCCGGACACCACTGAGCGCCGGGCGAGCCCGCGACTGCCCCCCCAGGCGTTCGCGGTATCCGGACAGCGCGGCGTGAGCGATGGACGGCATGACGGCACGGTGGGGCACCGCCATGCCGTCATGCCGTTGTGCCGTCATCCCGTGGTAGATTTCCTCCAATGACGGACCGGAGTCCACATGTCGGACGCACCCCACGCCCTCGAGGAATTCGCCCACTTCCGCGAGAAGATGAACCAGGCAATCCACGCCGCGGGCAACCTCACGATCAACCGGTTCTTCGCGTTGGACGCCCGGACGTACGAGGCCGGCGCCCTGGACGCCAAGACGAAGGAGCTCCTGGGGCTGGTCGCCTCGATGGTGCTCCGGTGCGACGACTGCATCACCTACCACCTGGTCCGGTGCCGTGAGGAGGGGGCGACCACGTCGGAGCTGTACGAGACGTTCGCGGTCGCCCTGGTGGTAGGTGGCTCGATCGTGATTCCCCATCTGCGCCGCGCCGCGTCGCGGCTCGAGGAGCTGGCGGCGTCGTGAAGGAGCGAGCCGGTCTCTGGCGCGCCGCCGCGGAGGTGGCTGCGGCGGGAGCGGTCGCCGCGTTGGCGACGGTCTCGCGTCACCGGGGCTCCCTTCCCATGGCCCGGGACGCCAAGATGTTGGTGACGGCCGACGGCCGGCGTTGGGGCACGGTCGGCGGCGGATGTGTCGAAGCGGAGGTGACCGAGCAGGGGCTGCACGCGGCACGGGCCGGGCGGCCGACCCTCGTGCGCCACTCGCTGAATGCCGACGTGGCAGGCGACATCGGCCTGTCGTGCGGCGGTACGGTGGACCTGTTCGTCGAGCCGCTCGTGTCCGCTCCGGAAATGGTGCGCCTCTACGGTGCGGTGGCGACGGCCATCGAGCGCCGCCAGGCGGCGACGGTGATCACAGCCGCCGATTGGCGTGGCGGACCGCGGAAAACCGTGTCGGTGAGCGGCGTGGCCCTCGCGGTCGGCCCGGAGCTCACCCGGGGGGCCGTGGGCGGGCACCCGTCGCGAGGCGTGCCGTTCGTGGACGAGGAGTGCGGCGCGCTGGTCGAGCCCATTACCCGGGTCCCGCGGCTCATCATCTTCGGGGCCGGCCATGTCGGCGCGGAGATCGCGCACCTCGCCGCACATGCGGGCTTTTCCGTCGTGGTAGTGGACGACCGGCCCGAGTTCGCGAATCCCGAGCGCTGCCCCGGCGCCGACGAGATCCTGGTCGAGGATTTCCGCACCGTGCTGGATCGGCTCCAGCTGGACGAAGACGATTACGTCCTGGCGACCACCCGCGGGCACAGCTACGACGCGGCGATCGTGGGCCGGGTCGCGCCCTCGCGCGCGGGCTATGTGGGAATGCTCGGCAGCGCGCGGAAGCGCCTGGTGATCTGGAAAGCGCTGGAGCGAGACGGGGTGCCCGTCGAAGCCTTGGAACGGGTGCGCGCGCCGATCGGTGAGGCGATTGGGGCGGACACGCCCGCCGAGATCGCGGTCGCCGTCGTCGCGCAGCTCATCCGCCACCGCCGGAGCGCCTGAGGCGCTCGCGAGCGCCTGCCTCTACTCCCGCACCTTCGCCAGCAGCGCCCGCAGAGAATCAGGTGCCACGGTGGCGCGGGCGCGGATACGGACGCCGTCGACCACGATCCACGCGATGGGGACCGTGTCGGGCGCCACGGCTGCGTCGCCGGCAAGCGCTCGCCCCCGCGCCGCTGGGGGCTGAGGCACCGCGGCGGCGCGTGCTTCGTCCGCCATCGCGACCTCACGGCGGTGGATCAACTCGAGGAGCGTGCCCGGTCCGATCTGCTGTACGACGCGTACGGCGGGTGCCCCCTCGACGACGGCCACCTCGTAGCTGAGTGCGGGCAGATCGGCGACCGTCCGGACCGGAGCGCCCAGGAATCGCTGCGCCGCATCGGCGTTCACGGGACGCCATGCCGGGCGTCCTCCGGCATCGGCCCCAGTGATGGAGTCGGCATCGGCCGCGAGTCCCGACACGACGACCTCCTCGAGGTGGATCGCGCCCTCCGCCGGGAACCGCCGGACGGAGTCCCGCTGAACGGTGTCGGGGTGTTCGGCGGCGGCCTTGCGCTCTGCCGCCTGCGCCAGGCTCGGGCGCGCCGCGGGCGCCGGTGTCGCCGGCGCTTGGTCGGCCGGCGGGCGCGCACCGGTGGCGGCGTCGGCTTCCCGCTGACCGGCGCGGCCCGGTTCGTCCCGCCGCTGGGCCCGCGCGAATCCGGTGCGCGCCTCCTCCCCGGCGGGCCGAGGAGCGGGGAGGTCTGCCGCCGGCGAGGGCGCCGCCGCCACGTCCCGGCGTGCCGCGATCGCCGACTCGGCGCCAGGCGCCTCCGCCCGGGCCATGAAGCCGGCGTACCACCCCACACCGGCCGCGAGCACCACCGTGGCCGCCCACGCGAGGGCCCGATAGCGCGCCGGCCCGCCGCGCCGTGACGGGCCGCCCCTGGCCCGGTCCCGAATCTCGTCGAACGGCGGCATCCGAATCTCCGCCGGCCCCGCGGTGTCCAGAATGGCCGCCGCGCGCGCTCGCACGGCCCCGGCCTCTTCCAGACGCGCGCGGCACTCGACGCACTCGGCGAGATGCGCCGCTACGTCCTGCCACGCCCCGTCCGCGCCCGCGTCGGGAGCCCCGGCATCCAGGTAGGCATGCAGCGTGCCTTCATCCACGTGCGACATGTCGCTCCTCCAGCGCGTCATACGCCTCGACGAGACGCCGCCGGGCGCGCGCCAGGGTCGTCCCGATCGCCTTCGGCGCGAGGCCCGTCTGGCTCGCGATCTCTTCGTAGCGCAGTCCCGCATCCCACAGGAGTAGGACGTCTCGATCCCGCTCGGTCAGCTGCGCGAGCGCGGCCTTCACCATCTCTCGGCGGTGCTGCTCCTCCAGCTGCTCCGCCGGGTCCGGGGCCGTCCGCCCCGCCGCCTCACTCTTGATCAGCTCGAGGTGACGCCGGCGGCGCACCGCCGCCCGCGCCTCGTCACGGGCCAGGTTTCCCGCCACCGTATAGAGAAACGCGCGCGGGTTCTCGGGGTTGTGATCCAGCGCCCGCACGAACGCCTCCTGTGCGAGGTCGTGGGCCCGGTCCGCATCCCACACCTTCCGGTGGAGGAAGCGGACCAGGTCCTCGAACGTAGCTCGGTACACCGCTGCCCAGTCGACGCTCACGGCATCGAGTTTAGCCCCGTCGGAACTCGGCGACCAGCCGCGTCAGCCGCTCGGGGGACAGTGATGTCAGGCCGCCGTCCACGAACCGGACACTCGCCCGACGTCCCGCCACCATCACCTGCTCGAACGCCTGGACGTATGGCGCGAGCTCCGGAGCTGCGGCGAGCAGGGCGAAGTACGCGTCGCTGTACGGCGCGATATCCACGACACGGAGCGAGTCCGCGTGGGCGAGATCGGTCCAGACGCCCGCCTGCTCCGAAAAGAGTCGGCCGGCGACCTGGCGCGTCTGGGGAGCGTAGCCCTGCTTCCGGAAATCGTCCTCCAGGATCTGGAGATCCGCCGATGTCTTCGCTTCCCGCTGCATGCGGGCCCGCTCCGCGGCGGCCACCGCCTCACGGCCCACCGCCGACGCGGGCGCCGGCGTGCCCGCTACGATGGCCTCATCGAGTCGCACCCCGCCCGAGCGACCGGCGAGGCCCGGCGCTTCCTGCACGAGATATGACGTGTATTCGGTCAGGATCCCGTAACGGAACGCCGTCTCGCGAATTTCCCGAACCAACTCGGGGCTCGCCCCCTCGAGCCGTGCCGTGCGCGAGAGCTCCCCGATCTTCCGTGCGGCCCAGAGCCGGGGAATGAAGTCATTGGCGAGTGTATGGGTGGGGAAGCGGGCGGTGGCCGCAAACCGCTCGGTGCGGCCGTTGCGGAGACCGGTCACCGTCACCTCGCCCGTGCGATCGCGGCGCGTGCGGTAGCGGCCGAACACGATCAGTTCCTCGCCGGCGAACAGATCGGGCAGGGTCGACGGATAGATCTCCGTCAGCGCCGCCGGCGCCCCGCCGATCGCCAGATCGCTCAACACGGGGTGTTGGATCTTGGCGGCGAGGGTCCCCAGCGCCCGCTCCACGTCGTCCCCCGGCTGCACGTATGCCGTGCTCCCGCGTCCGGCCACCGACAGGCGGTCGAGCAGGTACGTGTTCACGTCGTGGCCCACGCCAAACGCGAACACCCGGGCTCGTCCGCGGGACCCCTCGGCCTGCGCGGCGATCCGCTCGGGGTCGCGCTCGCCGACGGACGGCAGGCCATCGGTCACGAAGACCACGATCGGGAGCCGGCCCTCCGGCGAGGTCAGTCGGAACGCTTCGTCCAAGGCGCCGGCGATGTTGGTGCCGCCGCCCGCGGTGAGGCGCTGCACCCAGCGCTGCGCCTCCCGGATGGCGGCCGGCGACGCCGGGGTCCAGTCGTCCCGCGCGGCCCGGACGTCGTTGCTGAACGCCACGAGGCGGAAGCGATCCGTCCGACCGAACGAGCCGAGCAGCTGCTCGAGCGCCGCTTTGGCCTGCGCGAGCTTGGTCCCGGACATCGAGCCTGAGACGTCGAGCACGACCGTCACGTCGCGGGGCAGAGTCGCGCCTTCCAGGGCGCGCGGACTCAACGTGAGCATGAAGTAGCCGTCCTCAGCCGACGGCTTGTGCGTCGCGACGGTGAGCCCCACCAGCCCGCGCGTGAGCGGCAGGAACAGGGTGAAGTCCCCGCGGAGGCCGGGCCCGTCCGCCTCGGGTCGCACCATGACGCGGCCGCGCTCACGTGTGACGCGGACAGGGTGGGTGGGCGAGAACGGCTGGCCCACGATATCCGCGTCCGCCGTGAGCACGAACGTGAGCGGCGCTGGCTCGGCGACCGATCCGGGGCCGCGAGCACCCTCGCCCCGTGGTGCGGCGGCGTGGTGGCGCGCACCGGCCGCGTAGCGGAACTGGAGCGCGTCGCCCGCGCGCTCGAGCACCTGCGTGTACCGCAGGGTGATCTTCCGAGTCTCGCCCGGGTTGATCGGAAAGATGCGGGCGCGGACGAGACCGTGCCCGGCCAGTTCGATCAGGGCGGGGTCGCGTTTCCGACGGACGATCTCTTCGTAGATCGCCCGCGCCCGCGCGGCATCCATCGTCTCGCCGGTGAGCTCCTGATCTCCCTGGAAGAGGGAGAAGTTGCTGAAGACGGCTTCCCCCGGCAGCGGGTAGAGATAGTCCCCCTCGCCGAGCCCGCGGCCACGGTTCCGGAACCACTCCTCGACCTCGACCTGCGCGACGCGTCCGACCACTCGGACGGTCACGGCGGTGCGTTCTTTGACGACGCCGAACCCCGGGTGCCGCCCGTCCGGGGGCTCAACCCACCCCTGGGCGGCCAGCGGGGCGGCCCACAAGGTGGCCGCGGTCACGACGATCATGCCTCGCATGGGTCCCTCCGACGCTGTTAGTCACCCCCTATGACGACGGAGCGGGCGGAATGTGCACACATGGCGTGAGCGCCGACCGGACAGCGCGGGGAGTTGTTGCGGGGCCGGCACCGGTGGCTACCTTGCGGGAACGCAGCGAAAGGTGGTTCCCCATGCGCGTCGTGAGCCCCTCGAGTGCCAGGCCGGGTGTCCGGTGGGGCGTGGGCCTGGTCTTCCTCTGTGCCGTCTCGACGGGCGCCACGAAGGCGCTGGCGGCCCAGGGCCAGCCCGCCCCGCGAACCGGCGAGCTGGCCTGGCGCTTCCGTCCCGCCGCCCACGCCGATCTCTGGTTTCACGCGCTCGCGGTGATCGGGGCGGACCAACCGGGGCCGCTCGGCCTCTACAGCGCCGACTACGCTCAGCGGATTCGTGAGGTCAAGCGCGAGCTGGGGATCTATCCCACCGCGCTGGACTCCCTGGCGCCTGAGCTCCGGCAGGCGTTCCTCGACGACGAGGCCCTAGGCGTGCTGCACTTCGCACCGCTCTTCATGCCCCGCGCCGAGCCCGAAGGCATGCTCAATGCGCTGCTGGCGGTGGCGGAGCGCAAGTACGACGACCGGAAGCTCGTCGGTCCCGGTGTGGCGCAGGGCGTGCGGCGGATCGCCTTCGACGTGCAGAAAGGCGGCAGCCGGCGCACCCTCAAGGCGCTGGTCGAGGCCACGCGGCGCGAATGGGAATTGTTTTATCGGGTCTACTGGGACAGTCTGCACGCCCGTGAGGCCCCGCGATACGAGGCCATCCAGGCGGTCTGGGATTCCGTGATCGTGCCGCCCCTCACACGGTACCTCACGGCGCGGCGGCTCATCGCGGGGACCGTGATGCCGTCGCCGGGACTCGGGCCGGAGGGCCGGATCGTCGCCGACGACCCCCTGGCGGTCGGGACGGCCCAGAACCGGGCCGCCGTGATGATGCCGGTGTTCACCGAGGCGCCGGAACCCAGCGCGTTTGCGCTCCTCAAGGAACTGTGCTTCCCGATCGTGGATGAGGCGGTGCGAGGGCTGGCGGCCGACACGGCCCGATTCGGAGGGCGGTGGGCCTTCGACGACATGCGTCGGCGGGCGGCCGTGCGGTGCGGCGCCCTGTTGCTCGATTTCTACGCGCCGACGCTCGCGGCGAAGTACCGGCGGGCGTTCCTGAGCGCCGTGGGGGCGACCGAGAGCTTCACGGTGAGCGCCTTCGAGCGCGTGTACGCCCTGGACGCCGACGTCTTCGAGCGGATCCGCGAGGAGATCCGTCGCGGCCGGTGACGGCGGCGCTCAGGCGCCGCCCAGGGCACACTCGTTGCGACCCACCTCCAGCTCCTCGGCCCGGAGATCGTCGGCGGCTTCGAGGCCGATGTTGATGGCTTTGATCGTGCGGTAGGCATCCGGAAAGCTGCCGGCCCGGGCCAGCACCCAGGCACGAAAGCGGGGGAAGTCGCCGATCGCGAGCGGCTCGTTCCCGGCGGGCAGATCGCCGAACCGCCCACCCACCGAACGGTCCGGGCGACGCTCGCCCTCCGAGCCGTAGTGGGCCGGCCAGACCATGAGATCCGCCGACCACGCTCGCCGGGCCGTCTCGAGGCTCCGCCACAGGTCCTCGAGCCACTCTTCCGTCTTGCCCGCCAGATCGGGTCGGCCCACCGACTGCACGAACACGAAGTCCCCGGTGAAGGCTGCCTGAGCGTCCAGCACGAAGGTGACACTCCCCGCCGTGTGTCCAGGGGTGTGGACGACCTGCAGCTCCGCGCGTCCCACGCGGAGCGCCTCGCCGTGCTCGACGGGCTGGAACTGGACGGTGCCCGGGGTGCCGTCGTACGGATAGACCGCGTCGGCCGGGTGCAGGTAGTAGGGCACGGCCAGTCGCTGTGCGAGCGCCGGACCACCGCTGATGTAGTCGGCATGGCAGTGGGTGTCGGCTACGCCGACCACCCGCGCACCCGCCGCCTGCGCGGCCTCGACGAAGGTGTCCGGCCGCCGGGGCGGATCGATGATGAACGCCTCGCCGTCGCTCACCAGCACATACCCCAGTGCCCCCGTGCCCACACGGTCCAGCTGCACAAGCCGGTCGAGGGCCGGCCCCGGTGGCAACTCCCGGGGGGTGGTGAGCAGCATCCACGCCGCCATCCCGCCTCGGAGCGAGCGTGCGGTATAGCCGAGTTGGTTGAGGTGGAGAGTGGCCTGGCGGCTGCTGTTGCCGTGACCACAGACGACCGCCACCGGGACCGACCGGTCGAGCTCGATGCCGTCGGGCGAGCGCAGCGTGAGGAGGCGCGAGCCGACGATGTTGTGGAACCGCGCGGGCGGTACGAGATCGATCCGGCCGGCGGCCACGCGGGCCGGCGCACGCACGTCCAGCACTTGGAGCGCGTCGCCGCGCTCGACGGCACGGACGAGTTCGTCGGGGGCGATCTCGGGGGCGTGGGGAGGGCGGGGCATGGGCGCTCCTGAACGAACGTTCTCCGTTTTCCGTTGTCCGCTATCCGTGGGACGGCACCGGCGCCGGAATCCGCCCTTCCGGGCTTGGCTGACCGTCTGCGAGTGCAGCCGCCTGCGGACGACGGAGCACGGATAATGTTTCACGCAAAGACGCACCCCGGGTGCGCGAGCTCGTCGTCGTCCAGGTCAGGCCACTCTCGGCAGATCGAAGGTTTAGCGAGCTGATTGTTGGGGAGCAAACGGTCGTGCAGCCCGCAGCTGACCCCATCGGTCTCCAAGTAGGCGCAGGCGGAGATCACCTCACACTCCACCGTGGTCTCATCGGTACGCGTGACTTTGCAGAGATATGGCGACTTCCGCGCGCGGAGGAGCGTTTCGAGCGCTCCGTCGGACGCAGGCACGACGGCCTCGAGCGTGAGATCTCGGCAGCACGCCGCGCCACCCGAATTGTCGGCGGTCCGGCAGGGGGCTCCGGCGCAGGGGTTGTCGCCGGCCAAGACCGGGAGCGCACGCCGGGCCGCGCGGGTGAGCGGCAGGTCCAACCACCGGCCCTTCCCCTTGAAGGCGACGCGGTAGGTTCCGTTCCCCCGCCGAACCGGCTCGGGAGTCTCCGGCTGAGTGTCCGTGGGAAGGGAGCCCGAGAAGCCGTGGGCGACACAGCTGGCACCGGGGCGCCCATTGCCCGCGTGGTCCACCGCCAGATACTTGCAGGGCACGTGCACGGTCGCGTCGACGAGGAGCTCGGCGTCCTTGCGGTACGGTCGACCGAATGTGATCCGCCGGGTGTGTCCGAGCAGCCACGTCGTCGCGGCATCTTGGAGAGTCGGGCCGTCGTCGGCGAGGTCGGCGATGCGGAGCGTCAGCGCGAGTTCGCGACACTGCCGCCCGAGGCTACGACAGGCGGGAGGGGTCGGCATAAGCGCCCTGAAGTTCTTTGATTCTCGCGAAAAAGCAAGGCGCTCGTCGGCGGCCCCCTTCCATCACCGTGGCAGCCGTTTACATTTGTGAACAGTTTCACAAGCCAATTGTCCGGCCGGCGTGACCGGCAGAATTGTCGTCGGGCCGGCGTACGGCGCCGACGCGGAAATCAAGCGAGGAGGATGATGTTCATGCGTAAGTCCATGGCGGCGCTGGCGGTGTTCGCGATCGCGTGCGGTGGTGGGGAGCAGGCGGCGGAGCGGAGTCCGGCCAGTGACGCACAGCAGCCGGCGGCGGCGGCCGCGGCACAGCCGGCGGCGGCGGGCACCGGCACGGTGCACTCGGTCGAGATGCTTCTCACCGACGCCGGTGCGTACGTCTATCGGCCGGCCGCGCTCACGATCAAGCCGGGCGACACGGTCCGGTGGCTCAACGTGAGCGGCTTCCCACACAACGTGGCGTTCTGGCCCGACAGCGTGCCACAGGCCGCCCGGAGTTATCTGCAGGGCAAGTTCGCGGGCGATGCCCAGAAGCTGGCCGCTCTCAGTGGGCGGCTCCTGACGCAGCCTCAGCAGATGTACGAAATGATGTTCGACGGAGCGCCGGCGGGGACATACAAGTATTACTGCACGCCTCATCTGGCGTTGGGCATGAAGGCAACGCTGACTATTCAGCCGTAGCGTGTGTTTCGGGGCGGGAACGCTCGGGGAGTCGCGCCGGGTTGACGGGTGCGACTCCCCGTTGTTGGTTGGACCGACATGACGGTTGAGGGGATGGCTCGCCGCCTCGTCGACGTGTGGTTCCGGCGGCGCTACGGCAACGAGACCTGGGATGGCGTCCTGCGGGGGTCGGGCGTACTGGCGCTGCTCGCGATCCCGCTCACCGTGCTTGTGCCGAGCGCCGGCGGGATGGTCGGGTTCGCCCTGGTGACGATGTGGGTCAACGGCCCGATCGCCCCCCTTCTCCCGTCGACCTACGAACCCATTCTCATGCTGTTCGGCCGGGCCTACGCGCCGCTGCTCGTGGCCGTGGTGGGCACCGCGGGCACTCTGTACGTCGAGTACTTGAACTACCACCTCTATCGCCGCGTGCTGGGATTCGATGCGCTCCAGCACGTTCGGCAGGGCGGCGTGGTCAAGCGGGTGCTGTCGTGGTTCAATCGCGCGCCTTTCTTCACGGTCTGGCTCTGTAGCTGGTCCATCTTGCCGTATTGGGCCGTCCGGTTCATATCGCCGCTCGCCGGGTACGACGTGCGGCGGCACCTGTTGGCCACGCTGCTGGGTCGCTTCCCCCGCTTGTGGTTCTTCGCGGCGCTCGGCGTCTGGTGGAAAGTCTCCACCGGCGTGCTCGCAAGCATCGCGGCGGCATCGGTAGCCATCGCCTTGGTGATCTGGCGTGTGAGGGCGTGGCGGCAGCGGCGGCCGGCGCGCCTAGCGACGCTCGCGCCCGGCGGAATCTCTGGAGGGATGACAACGTGAGTACCACTACAAACGGAATGACGATGCGTGCAATCGCCCGCGCCACGGTCGCGCTCGGAGTCATGATCGCCGCGCTCACGACGGCGGCGGCGAGTCAGACGCCGACGGTACGCCTCGAGAACGACCCGGCCCGCGGCGTGCATCGCGTGGTAATTGGACCGATGGACATCTTGGCCGGCCCGGGGGAAGCGGCGGCCTCCCACTCCCACGACCCGCACGCCGTGCACGGCGGGGCGATCTTCCCGCCCATCACGACGGTCACGGTGCCGGCGAGCGGGTACCTGACGGGCTTCAGCTACGAGGTGGTGGACAGCGAGGGGCGCCAGCTGCCCCGCGCACTGATCCACCACTTGAACCTGATCAATCCCGACCGGCGAGAGCTCTTCCTCCCGATTTCTCAGCGGATGCTCGCGGTAGGCAAGGAGACCGGATCGCAGTCCATGCCCTGGCTCCTGCTCGGGTATCCGGTCCCGGCGGGGACGCGGATGGTGGTGTCCGCGATGCTGCACAATCCGACGTCCAGCTCATACACGGGTGTCACGGTGCACGTCGATCTCCACTATGTGGAGGCTGGGCGGCCCTGGCCGCTCCTCTCGGTGTTCCCGTTCCAACTCGACGTGGCCTTCCCGGCGGGCGACAAGTCCTTCGATCTGCCGCCCGGGCGCTCCACTCGCTCCTACGAGGCCAGCCCGTCGATGCCCGGGCGGGTCATGGCCATCGGTGGGCACCTACATGAGTACGCCGAGAACATCACGTTCGAGAATGTCACGACGGGCGAGGTGCTGTGGACCGGCTACCCGATCGAGGACGCGGAGGGTCGACTCGTCGGCGTGACGTTGGGCCGGCTGTACCGGACGCTCGGCGTCAAGATCGTTCCCGAGCACACGTACCGGGTGAGCGTGACGTACGAGAACCCGACGGGCGACACCTTGGTGGCAGGGGGGATGGGCGTCGTGGGTGGTGTCTTCATGCCGTCCACGGCTCGGATGTGGCCCTGGGCGAACGCGGCGGACCCCCTCTACGCGCTTGACCGCCAGCACTACCTGCAACAGGTGCGAGGCACGTACGCCGAGATTGCGTCGGGCGGCGCGCCCGCGGCTACGGCGGAACATCATCACGAGTGACCTCACGCGGCGTGGGGCGGCGACGGATCGTGCCGCCGCTCCTCCGCGGGATGTTCCGACGCCGCCAGCTTCGTACCCGCCCACACCGAGAGCGCGCCCACCGCGACACCGCTCAGCGCGTCCACGGCGTAATGCATCTGGCAGTACACGGTGCCCAGCGTGAGGAGGAGCGCCGGGAGTGCGAAGCCCGCCGCGAGGCCGCGCCACTCACGGGCCAGCGCTCCCACGGAGGCGAGCGTCGCCGCCACGTGCGACGACGGAAAGGCGGCCCCGAACGACGAGCCTCCTGCCAGGACCGCGTACACCAGGCGGGCGCTCCACACGTCGCGCACGGCGCCGGTGGGGTGCGGGAAGGCGTAGTTCGGGCCCGCGACTGGAAAGAGCACGAAGATCACGTAGCACATCACGAACGCCAGCATCGTCGCCAGCAGCACTCGACGCGCCGCGCTGCGCCGACCCCGCACGATGAGAAGGATTGGGCCCAGCGTCACGATCGGGTAGTAGGCGAAGTACGCCAGATGCAACAATCCGGACCAGAATACCGATGGCGCCCGGCGGATCCAGTCGTGGGAGACCTGGCCGCCGAAGAGCGTGGCCTCCCAGCGCTGCACGATGGCGTCTCGGGCGAACGTGCTGTCGACGCCGAGCTGAACGCTGAGCACCCCGATCTCGCCGTAGAGCGGCACGAGGAGGATCAGCGGGTATACGTCGTGAAGGAACCGGCCCGCACGGGCGTCCGGCCCGAGCCGCGTGAACAGATAGAGGAGCAGCCCGATCAGGCCGTGCATCCCCAGCAGCCACCAGTTCGCCGGCGTGGCGAGCCCGCCGCGCAGGACGATCACCGCCGTGACGAATACGACGTATCCGGCGATCAGCTTGTCCACCGCTCTCACAGAATGCCGTGCTCGCGGTACCAGCGGGCCGTTTCGTCGAGTCCCGACTGGTGGTCGATGCCGGCCGTCCATCCCGTGTCCCGGCCGAGCGCCTCCGGCGAGCACGTCCAGGCCTCGGCCAGGAATTCGTTTCCCTTGTCGGAGGAGAGCACCGTCGAGCGCCCGGCCAGTCGGGCGGCCGCCCCCGTGACGGCAAGCGCCGCCCGCGTGAACCACGCGGGCAGTGGCACGACCGCCGGTCGCTTCGAGGCGTCCCGTCCACGCGCGCGCGCGACGGCGCGGTAAATCGCCTCGACCAGCTCACGTGCCGTGAGTATCGAGGGATGCGTGGCGAAGTAGACGCGGTCCCTGGTGCGCGGGCCCGCGGCGGCCACCAGAGCGGCGGCGAGATCCCGCGCGTGGATCACGGACAGCTCCTGATGGGGAGCGCCGAACACCGGAAGCACGCCCCACCGGGCGAGGCTGAACACGCGCGCCAGTTCGGTGTCACGCGGTCCGTAGACGGTGGGCGGCCGCACGATCGTCCATGGAACGCCGCTCTCCCGGACGGCATCTTCACCGGCGAGCTTGCTGCGCCCGTAGTCGCTCACCGGAGCATGTGGCTCGGCTTCCGTGCGGACGCGACCGCGGGTCACCGGCCCCGCCGCCGCCAGGCTGCTCACATAGACGAATCGCGTGGCGGGCGCCTCCCGGGCCGCGAGCGCGGCCAGGTGTCGCGTCGCGTCGGCGTTGACGGTGAAGTACTCGGCCCGGCTGCGCGCGGCGATGATACCGGCGAGATGAAACACGATGTCGGCGCCCCGGAGGCCCTCCCGCAGCGCGGCGTCGTCGGCCAGGGTGCCGACGACGCTCAACGGAGGACGATCGGGGAACACGCGGGCGCATTTGGCGGGGTCGCGGACGAGACAGACGACCTCGTCGCCCCGGGCGCGCAATGTCTCAACGAGATGGGAGCCGACGAAGCCGGTGCCGCCGGTGATGAAGACCCTCACAGGGCGCGGTCGTACATCCTCAGTGTCTTGTAGTGCTGGAACCCGATACCCTCGATGCCGTTCTTCATCGCGATGTTGTTCTCGAGGATCCAGCCCGCCTCGGCCCACCGGTACCCCAGGGCGTAGCCCTTCTCCCAGATCCACTGGTACATGAGCGCGTCGGCCCCGGTGCGCCGGTAGTCCTTGAGGAGCCCCAAGAGCAAGATGCGGATGCGCGTGACGCTCCTGGCCGCCCACAGGATCTTGAGGATGCCCGGAAACAGCCGGCCGGACGGATTGCGCTTGAGCGCGACGTTGAGATCGGGCAGCGCCGCCGCGAACCCGATCGGCTCGCCTTCCCGTTCGACAAAGACGATGAGGTCCGGCACGACCACCGGCTTCAACTGCTTGGCCAGGTGGTCGATCTCGGCGTCGGACATGGGCACGAAGCCCCAGTTGCGCTCCCACGCCGCGTTGTAGATGTACTTGATCCGGTCCACCTCGTCGGCGAAGTGCTTCATGTCGATGCGCCGGAGCGTCAGCTTCTTGCGCTCCGCGATGCGACGGGCGCCCTTGAGGAGTCGCTCGGGAATCTGCGGGCTCACCGTCTGGTACTGATAGAGGTCCATCGCCTTCGTGAAGCCGGTGCGCTCCGCGAGGGAGACGTAGTATCGGGGGTTGTGCGGATTGAGGACGGTCGGTGGCGTGTCGAAGCCCTCCACCAGGAGGCCGCACTCGTCATTGGTGGAGAGCGAGGCCGGCCCCCGCATCACCGTGAGGCCGCGCTCCTTCAGCCACTGTGCCGCGGCGGCGAACAGCGCCTCCGCTACCGACCGGTCGTCCACGCACTCGAAGCAGCCGAAGAAGCCGACCGTGTCCTCGTGGAACGCGTTGTGGGCGCGGTTGTGGATCGCGGCGATCCGCCCCACCGTCTCCCACACCTCCCCACCCCGGCGAGAGGTAGGTAAGGTGGTCGGGCGTTCGGACACGGCGCCACGATGCGCCGGTCCGCCGGTCCGCCTGAGCGCCAGGAAGTACGCCGCGTCGGCGTGCGTGAAGAACGGGTTCTTGTCGCGTGACAGGAGCGTGCGGACGTTCATACGCAACTGGGGGACCCAGAGCGGGTCCCCCCGGTGGAGTGCGTACGGAAAGGCGATGAACCGTTCGAGGTCGGCGGCCGTCGTGACCGGCCGCACGACCACCTCCGGCGTCAAATGACCCCCATCTCCTTGCCGAGCCGGCCCAGCGTCTCCAGGGCGTGATCGATCTGGTCGGGGGTGTGGGTGGCGATGAGCGACGTCCGCAGCCGGCATTGGTCGGGCGGCACGGCTGGGGGCACGACCGGATTCGTGAACACGCCGCCTTCGAACAGCCGACGCCAGAACATGAAGGTCTTTTCCAGGGTGCCGATCAGGACCGGAATGATCGGCGTTTCGGTCGGTCCGATGTCGAACCCGAGGCTCCGGCAGCCTTCCTGGAAGCGGCGCGTGTTCGCCCACAGGCGCGCGCGGCGCTCGGGCTCCTGCTGCAACACGTCGAGGGCCGCGATCACGCCGGCGGTGTTGGCGGGCGGGAGCGCGGCCGTGAACATCAGGGGCCGACTGTTGTGCTTGAGGAAGTGAATCACCCCCTCGGAGGCTGCGACAAACCCGCCGATGGACGCCAGCGACTTGGAGAACGTGCCCACGATGATGTCCACCTCGTCCACCAGGCCAAAGTGCGCGGCGGTGCCGTCGCCGCGAGGGCCGAGGACGCCGACCGAGTGCGCGTCGTCGACGGCGAAGGCCGCCCCATAGCGCTGAGCGAGCTTGAGGATGCGGGGGACATCGGCGATGTCGCCCTCCATGGAGTACACGCCGTCCACGACGATCAGTTGCCCGCGCTGCTGGTGCTTGTGCAGCAGGCGTTCTAACTGCTCCAGGTTGCCGTGCCCGAAGCGCACCGTCTCCCCGAACGCCATCTTCGCCCCGTCAACGATGGACGCGTGGTCGAGCTTGTCGATGAGTACGATGTCGCCGCGACCCACGAGGCAGGAAATGAGGCCGAGGTTGGCCTGGTAACCCGTGGAGAACACGAGCGCGGACTCCTTGCCGAAGAACTCGGCGAGGCGCGCCTCGAGCAGTTCGTGAAGGTCGAGCGTGCCGTTCAGAAACCGGCTCCCCGTGCAGCCAGACCCGTAGCGCTCCAACGCGTTCTTCGCCGCCTCGAGTACCTTGGGATGATGGGTGAGGCCCAAGTAGTTGTTGGACCCCATCATGATCCGCTCTCTGCCCTCGATGACGACGACCGTGTCTTCGGACTTCGAGATCGGCTTGAAGTACGGATACAAACCGGCCGCCTGGACTTCGCGGGCTTTGGTATAGTTCTTACACTTGGCAAACAGGGCGACTTGCTGGAGAGTCTGCGTGTCCACGAGTCCTCAGCGGGCAAGAAGTGAACGTCCCGGCGCCGGCGCCCCCGGCGCTTTGGAGTCTACGATAGTACCGCTGACCAGGCCCCGACACAAGGCCGGGCCAGCTTGGGCTATCTTGCTGTTCTGGTGCGGCTTAGTCGCTCCCGCCGCTGCCCAGGAACGCGCCGACTCGACCCCCGTCGGCTATGGCACGGTGGCATCGGTCGCCGGCAGCGGGCTCGCGTATGCCGCACCTCGCATCCTCCACATCCACGACGGTCCCCCTTCCTGTGCCCCCTGCGATCCGGGCGGCGTCCCAGCGTTCGACCGCTGGGCGATCCGACCCGTGCACAACGACCTATCGATCGTGAGCACCGTAACGCTCGCGGCGCTCGCCGGCGCCACCGTGTGGTCCCGGGGGCTGGAGCGCGCCGGCGTCCGGCGCACCGCCGCGACGATCGAGGCCGCGTCGTGGGCGATCGCCGCGGCCGAACTGACCAAAGCGCTCACGGCCCGCAACCGTCCCGTCCTCTATACCGACGATGCCCTTGGTGCGGTCGGCCATCTCGAGAGCCGCCGGTCGTTCCCCTCGGGCCACGCCGCGGCTGCATTCGCCATCGGTGTCAGCTACTGGCTCGACGGCCGGGACCGGAGCCTGCCGCTCCGCATTGCCGCGCTGTCGTCCGCCGCCGGCGTGGCCATGCTGCGCGTCGCGGCCGCCAAGCACTTCCCCTCCGACGTGGTCGCGGGTGCCGCGCTTGGCACCGCGAGCGCCCTCATCGTCCACGAGATCCGATTCTGAGCCGGCGGACGCCTGCGCACCGTGCCCCGTGACACAGCACACCGCCGCCGACGGGCGTCCCGCTTAGGTTCGGATCAGTCATGAGACGTGATCTGCAGCCGCGCCAAGTCCTTGCGCTCCGCGCACGCCGGGTCGCCGTCCTCGCGGCCTGGGCTGCCGTGCTGTCCCCGCCCGCGTTGTCGGCCCAGACCGACGTCGAAGCGCTGGGCCGCCTGCGCGGCGGTGCGACGCCGCCCGCCGGCTACTACCGAACGCTCCGCCAGAAGCCGAACGCGTTTCAGTTCTCCACCGAGAACGGCTGGGTGCAGCGCGGCCAGGCCGTGTCGGCCTCGCGGGTACGCCAGCGGGCCGCGGGCGCGGGCCGCGCGGCCGCCGCGCCACAGCGCGCGAACGTCAGTGCGGGCGGGGTACTCCGCGGTACGCTGACCGTGCCCGTGTTCCTCGTGATGTACGCGAACACCCCTCCGCTCGACACCGCGAACCTGCCGCGCGACTCGATCGCGCGCCGGCTGTACGGTACCCAAGCCGCGCCGCCCTACTCGATCCACTCCTACTATCGGGAGATATCCAACGACAGCTTGATCGTGAACGGCGTGGTGCTGGACTGGCGCTCCGTGTCGAAGGCGGATACCGCGTACGAGGGCAAGGCCAATGGGCTCGACAATACCGGGGATGTG
>JBFJHJ010000029.1:0-44947 GCA_041613315.1 Gemmatimonadales bacterium | reverse complement strand
CGCGACTCGCCGCCCGTTCCGACGTGCTGGTGGTCGCGGCGCCGGAGACGCCCGAGACCGTGGGGCTGGTCGGGGCGTCGGTCCTCGCCGCGCTTCCCGCGGGGGCCTACCTGGTGAATCTCGCCCGGGGCGCCCTGGTGGACGAGGAGGCCCTGCGCCGCGCGCTCGACGCGGGGCACCTCGCGGCGTGCGTGCTGGACGTCTTCGCGAGTGAGCCGCTGCCGCCGACGCACCCGTTCTGGGCGCATCCGCGGGTGCTCGTGACGCCGCACGTGAGCGGCGTGACGGCGCAATTTTGGGAGCGTGAGACCGCGCTGATCGTCGACAATATCCGCCGCTATAGAGCCGCGCGGCGTCTCAAGAACGTGGTCAATCCCGAGGCCGGGTACTGAGCCGTATGGAGAACATCATCAAGGCGGCCGTAGAACGCGGGGCGTCCGACGTGCACGTGAAGGCGGGGGACGTCTTTCGGGCGCGGATCGACGGCGAGCTCGTGCCCCTCACGAAACAGCGCCTCACGCCGGAGCAGACTAAGGCGATCGCCCTCCGGCTGATCCCGGTGGAGGAGGACCGCAAGCGCATCGACGCCCTCAAGGACTACGACTGTTCCTGGGGTGCGGCTGGCATCGGACGCTTCCGGGTCAACATCCTGCGCCAGCGGTCGTCCTTCATGATCGTGATGCGGGTGATCCCGTTCGAGGTGCCCACCTTCGAGCGCCTGAACCTGCCGCGAGGCCTGGAGAGCATGGCGATGCGGGATCGCGGGCTCGTCCTGGTCACCGGCGGTGGGGGGAGCGGGAAGAGCTCGACGATGGCGGCCATCATCAACCACATCAACCAGCATGCCAGCAAGCACATCGTCACGCTGGAGAACCCAATCGAATATCTGCACCGCGACCTGAACAGCTCCGTCACGCAGCGGGAGATCGGACCCGACACACCGAGCGTCCGCACCGGGGTACGGGCGGCGCTCCGGCAGGATCCGGACGTGATCCTGATCGGTGAGATGCGGGACGCCGACGTGACCGACCTGTCGATGAGGGCCGCCGAGATGGGGCACCTGGTCATCTCGGCGATGCCGACGCCGGATGTGACGACGACGCTTGCTCGCGTGGCCGCGACGTTTCCGGCGGAGGAACAGGAGATCGTGCGGCTCCGACTGGCCGACACCCTGGTGGGCATCGTGGCGCAGCGCCTTCTTCTGCGGGCAGACGGCAGGGGCCGGTACCCGGCGGTCGAGATGCTGGTCGGCACGGAGGCTGCACGGGACCTGATCCGTGATGCCGGACGCCTGGAGGAGCTTCGCGCGCTCATGGAGAAGGAGCGTGACGAGGTGGGGTCGCAGACGTTCGAGCAGCACCTGGTCGATCTGGTCGAGGCGGAGATCGTCTCGGAGGAGGTGGCGCGGGCCGCGGCCCCGCACCCGAGCGACCTCGAGCTCAAGCTCAAGAGCGCGCGCCGGCGGGCCCGGCGCACACGGGCCGGCGCCGACGAGGAGGCGAAAGAGTCGGCGTGATGCGCCGCGAGTGACGGACCGACCCGGCGGGCTGATGGTGCCGGTCACGACGCCGTTCGATCCCTCGACCGGCGACGTGGCCCCCGTGGCGCTCCGCGAGAACGCTCGGGCACTGCTGGCAGCGGGGGTCACGGGGCTCGTCGCCGCCGGCTCCACGGGGGAAGCGCCGCTCCTGACCGAAGAGGAATACCGACAGATCGTGGGCTGGCTCCGCGACGTGGTGTCGGAGGAGTTCTGGCTCATCGCGGGGGCGGGCCGCGAATCGACGCGCGCCACCCTCGCGGCCTGTCGGGCGGCGGCCGACGAAGGGGCGGACGCGGCGCTCATCCGCCCACCCGCGTACTACGCGCCCGCGCTGACGCCGCCGGCCCTGATCGAGCACTTTCGGCGCGTCGCCGACGACTCGCCCATCCCGATTCTTCTCTACAACATCCCGAAGTACACGCACCTCCCGCTCAGCGAAGCGGTGATCACGGCGCTCACCGGTCATGAGAACGTGTGGGGCGCGAAGGACTCCTCGGGAGATCTCAAGAACTTCGCCGTGTACCGCGACGCAGCGCCGGCGTGGACGCTGCTGGTGGGGTCCGGGGCGCTGTGCTATGCCGCCCTGGAGCTGGGCGGCGCCGGGGCGATCGCCGCCGTCGGCTGCTTTGCGGCCGCGCCAGCGGTCGCGATCGGACGCGCCTTCGCGGACGGCGACAAGGCGGCCGCGGGCGCCGCCCAGGAACGCGTGGCGCCGCTCCACACGGAAATCGTGGCCAAGCTCGGCGTCGCCGGGGTGAAGGCGGCCATAGACGGCGTCGGCCTCGCGGGCGGGCCGGTCCGCCCACCGCTCACCGATCTCGCGCCTCGCGATGTCGAGCACATCGGGCAGCTCCTCGTCGGCGCCGGACTCGCCGCCGCCTGAGCGCTGGGCGGCGTTCCTCCGCCGGATCGCGGTGGACCGGTTGCCCGGCTCCGCCGCGGTGCGGCGGGTGGAGACCGCGGTCGGCGAGGAGTTGACCCGGCTCGGCTACCGGGTCGAGCGCCAGCAGTTCGAGACCAGTGCGGCGCGCCTGGCCGCGGCCTCCGCCGCCGGCGCGGGCCTGGGATGGATCGCGTTGGCGCTGGTGCCCCTGTTCGCGCTCGCCGTCCCTGCGTGGGCCGTCGTGCTTACGGCCGCGGCCGCGCTGCTGCTCGTTCCGCTCATCGCAGTCGGGATCGCCGAGGGGCATTTACCGTCCGCGGCGCCGCGCATGCCTGCCGTCAATCTGGTGGCGGTTCGGGGCGACCCGCGGGCGTGGTTGGTGGCCCATCTGGACAGCAAAGCGCAGCGCTTTTCCTTGCGTGGGCGCGTGCTCGCGCTGGCGGTGGCGGGGGCAGGCGCGGTCGGGATGGCCGCGCTCCTCGTGCTGCGGCTCGCGGGCCCGGTCGCGTGGTGGGCCGTGACGCCAATCGCTCTCGTGGCCCTCGCCGGCGCTGGCGCCCTCTCGTGGAGTGCGCCCGCGCCCGGCTCGCCCGGCGCCGTGGACAACGCGACCGGCATCGTGGCGGTCCTGGTCGCCGCCGGCGCGCTGGTCGGGCGGCGGGATGTCGGGGTCCTGATCACCGACGCGGAAGAGTTCGGCATGGAAGGTGCCCGCGCCTGGGTGCGGACGCGGCCGCCCCATGCCCTGTTCATCAATATCGATGGCGTGGACAGCCGGGGCCGGTTTCACGTCATGCGCCACCGCGGGTCCGGTGCTCGCCGGGTGGCGGACGCCGTGACCGCGGCGCTCCGCGCCCGGGGTGCTCCGGTCCGCGTCGGTCGGCTCCCGCCGGGGGTCCTGGTGGATGGCGCCGTTCTTGCGGGAGCCGGACTGCAGGGGGTTACGCTGAGCCGGGGCGACTGGCAGACACTGGCGATCGTCCACACGGCGCAGGACGGGCCGGATCGGGTGGACGTGCGTGCGGCGCTGATGGCGGGGGATGCCGCCGCCGCGGCGCTCGGAACGCTCCTCGGTTGACGGGGTTTTCGCGCCGCCATAGCTTGCCACAGAGGACGCCCCGGAGGCAGCCCCCGGGGCGTTTTTCGTGCCCCTGCCTGGGAGGCAGCGCATGTTCGGTCCGGATCGTCACTGCGTGGTCGTGGTCGGCGCGCAGTGGGGCGATGAGGGCAAAGGCAAGATCGTAGACGTGCTCGCCGAGCGCGCCGACGTCGTGATCCGCTACCAAGGCGGGGCCAACGCGGGCCACACCGTCGTGAAGGGCGACGCTCGGTTCATCCTCCACCAGATCCCATCCGGCATCCTGCACACGGGGACGCGTTGCGTCATCGGGAACGGCGTGGTGCTCGATCCGGAGACGCTGCTGAAGGAGGTTCACGAGTTGGAGGCGCGCGGGGTGGAAGTCCGGACCCGACTGGTCGTGTCCGACCGGGCGCATCTGGTGCTGCCCTACCACAAGCTCATGGACCGCGCGGCGGAGCGTAGCCAGCGCATCGGGACCACGGGGCGCGGGATCGGGCCCGCCTACGAGGACAAGTTCGGGCGACGCGGGCTGCGCGTGGTGGACCTCCGAACCCTCGATCGCGCCGCGACCCTGGTCCGTGAGCGGGTGGCGCGGGCCAATGGGCTGTTGCGGCTCATGGGGGCCGAGGACCTGGCGGACGCCGACGAGCACGTGCGGCTGCTGGAGCGGCTCGCGCCGGCGCTCCTTCCGTTGGCCGCCGATGCCGGCCGGGTGGCCCAGGCGGCGCTGCGGGCCGGGCAGCGCGTTCTCCTCGAGGGCGCGCAGGGTGCGATGCTCGACGTGGACCACGGCACGTATCCGTACGTGACGTCGTCGAACACGACGGCAGGAGCTGCCGCCGTGGGCGCCGGCATCGGCCCGACGGCCGTAGATGCGGTGCTTGGCGTCGTGAAGGCGTACACCACCCGCGTCGGGAACGGCCCACTCCCGACGGAAGCGGACGACCCGCAGGCCGAACGTCTGCGCACGCTCGGAGGCGAGTTCGGCGCGACGACCGGACGGCCGCGCCGGTGTGGCTGGTTCGATGCCGTCGTCGCGCGCTACGCGGTGCGCGTCAACGGCTTGACCAATCTCGCCGTCACCAAGCTCGACGTGTTGGACACGATTGCGCAGATCCCCATCTGCATCGGGTACCGTGCGGACGGCGAACAGCTCGATGAGATTCCCGCGGACGCTCGATTGCTCGGCACGGTGGAGCCGGTGTACGAGACGCTGGACGGGTGGTGCACGCCCACCGGCGGTGCGCGGCGCCTGAGCGACCTGCCGCCGGGTGCCCGCGCGTACCTCGACCGGCTTGAGGCGCTGCTCGAGACCCCGATCACGTATGTGAGCGTCGGGACTCGGCGGGACCAGATCGTGGAAGCCGCGTGAAAAGAAAACCCCCTAGGGCCGAAGCCCTAGGGGGAGTGCCCGCCGCACACTATGCGCCCTAGAACCTAGTGTGGGCAGGGCCTTTCAGATGCGGAACCTAAGGCAGCCGTGACGGGGTGTCAATATCGTCGCGCCACGAAGCGCGCGGCGAGGTTGTAATGCGTTGTGCAACAAACACTTAGAGCATTCCCGCGATACGTGCCCGGAGGCCCCGGGCTCTGCGGCGGCCACCGATTTCCCGTCCATGCGCATAGTAGGTGTAGTACTGATCGTGCCGGCGGCTCACGCCGTTCAGCACGGCGCCGGCAATGCGGGCCCGCACCCGTCGCAATTGGTCCACCGCCCGCTGCGCCGCGCTCTCTTCGGTTTCACCGCTGCGGATCACCATGATCGTCGCATCGGCCACGGTGGCGACGACCGTCGCATCGGTGACCGGGAGCATGGGCGGCGTGTCCACCACGATGTACTCGTAGTCGCGACGCAGCTCTCCCACGAGGCGCTGCATGGCGTCGGACCCCAGGAGCTCCGACGGGTTGGGTGGCGAGGCGCCGCTTGGCAGGACGTCCAGCCGCCCGCTCACCTCGGGACGGACCGCTTCGCGCGCTGAGGCGCGTCCCACGAGGATGTCGGTGAGGCCCGGCTCCTGCGCGATGCCGAAGACCCGATGCTGCTGCGGCCGCCGGAGATCCCCGTCCATCAGGAGCACGCGGCTGCCGCTGCCCGCCATCGTGAAGGCCAGGTTGGCGGCGGTGGTGGACTTCCCCTCACCCGGGCCGGGGCTCGTCACGGCGATCAGCTGGAGCGGTTTCTCCGCGCCGACGAACGTGACGTTGGTCCGCAACGCGCGGTAGGCCTCCACGGCGGGATCGTCCGATTCCAGGTTTGAGACCACGACGAGGGACCCGCCGCGGCCGTTGGCCGCCGACGCCAGGGCCTGCTCGTCGGGAATCAGTCCCAGCACCGGTGTGCCCACCACGCGCTCGATGTCCGCCGAGGTCTTGATCGTCTGGTCGAGGTACTCGAGGAAGAAGGCGCCGCCCAGCCCTAGCAGCAGCCCCACCAGGATCCCGAGGATGATTTTCTGTCGCAGACTCGTGCCGATTCTCGCCGACGGCGAAGCGCCGTCGAGGATCGCCACATACGGAGAGATTGTGGCTTCCTGCATCCTGGCCTGCTGGAATTGGCCGAGCAGGTAGCGGTAGGTGTCGCTCAGGATGCTGCTCTCCAACTGCAGCTGGGCGATGCGCGTCTCCTTGCCGGGGAACGCCATCAGCTGCTGCCGCAGCTCGGCGATCTTGCTCCGGGTCGCCGCGTCCCGACCCTCGAGGTTCTCGAGGGTGGCGGCCACCGCGCCGCGCAGCGCCACATGTCCCTGGCGGATCCGCTGGTCGATTGCTTCGACCTGCGGGTTGTTCTCGCGCAGCCCCAACGCGCCGGCCGTGAGGCTGCGCCGCTGGTCATAGAGCTCGAGCAACGTGTTGAGCTGAAAGGCCAGGGCCGCGTTCCCGCCGGTGCCGTCCACGGCGGCCAACCGGTTGAGCGTCTCGATCCCGAACGAGTCGGCGCTGGTGAGCACGTCGCGCAGGGTCGCGATCTGCACGCGGATCCGCTGGCGCTCGTGTTCGAAGTCCCGAATGGAGAGGAAGATCGCCTGCTCCTCGGTCGAGAGGTCGGTGATCTGCTGCTGTTCCTTGTATCGCTGGAGCTCGGCCAGTTTTTCCTGCGAGGCGATCTCGGCGCGTTCCAGCTGCTCGGCGACGTATGTGCTGCGGCGGGCCGCCGTCTGTCGGGCGCGCTCGGCGCCGTCGCGACGCAGCTCGACCGCGGCCTGGTTCAGCACCAGCGGAACGAGGGAGGGATCCGTGCCGGTAAA
Organism: Gemmatimonadales bacterium; assembly: GCA_041613315.1. Lineage (GTDB taxonomy): Bacteria > Gemmatimonadota > Gemmatimonadetes > Gemmatimonadales > GWC2-71-9 > JBFJHJ01. The sequence continues at coordinate 38,198 of JBFJHJ010000029.1, read as the reverse complement.
CGTCACGTCCACGGCATTGGTGCTCTGCCGCACGCGGTAGCCGAGCCCGGCGCTCACCCACGCTGCCGCCTCTTCGGGCCGCACGATGTGGAAGCGCACCCGGTCACGGTCCGTCGCCGGCACGACCTGCGCGCGGAACCCGGGACCCTGCACCGGACGCGCGTACCCACCGCTGTCGACCAAGGCGCCGCGGGCGTCCCGCAGGGACCAGCCCCCATCCGCGCCGAACCGCGTGAGCTCGAACGCGCCACGCCGGGCGGCAGAATCGACCTCAATCCGCCCGAAGACCGCGCCACGCCGAATGCCGGCGTCCTCCAGCTCTAGCTCGAGCTCCAGCGCCGCGACCACCTTGAGCGCCAAGCCCTGCGTCGTGAGCACCAGCGCTTCCGAGAGCACAGGGTCCGTGCGGAGCGCGAGCTCATCCACGTCGATGTCGTCCGAACGGGCGAACACCTGCTTCGCCGAGCTGACCTGCACCGTGAGGTTGGACTGGTAGCGCGGCACGGCGCGGCGCCCGGAGAAGTACGCGCCGCCGGCCACCAACACCGTCAGAAGGGCGACCAGCTTCCAATGGCGTACGACGACGGCCCAGAGGTCCTTGACATGGATCTCGCGGTGACGTGGCCGTGCGTCGTTCCCTGGACTACGTGGTTCCATGGTGCCTGCTCTGCTGTGTGACGAGCATCACCGACGTCGTGAGGCGGGCCCGTAACTCCCGGTAACCCCCCATGATATCGGCCGTGCGCCGCAACTACTGTGACGTACGGAGACCCATCACCGACCGGCTCCGGGGCGAGAGAGGGCGACCGGTCCGGGCGGCCGTCGAACGCGTTCCGGACCGTCCTCGCGGCGGCGGGGACGAGACATGGCAGCCCGGAGCGTGGAGTAGAGCCGTAAGTCAACTTTTGACAATGGATTACAGCTCAATCACGCGGCGTGGGTGGCACTCTTGGGTCAGCGGGCCGACGCATGGGAGCGCCAGACGCGGATACCCCGAGCCCGCAAAGTAAGTGGGGGCGTGTGATTGCGCAAGTTCTAGCGGCACTTCATGTTAGGGCATTACATGTCGCAGAAAAGTGAGATCCGCCCGGCACACCGGAGCGCCGTCCTGGTCATCGCGCAGGCGTTCAAGGAAACCCTGTCGGCGGCCGAGGTGGCCGCAGCGCTGGGACGAGGGGTTCGGCGGGCCGGCGCTGAGCCCCGGGTGATGCTGGGGAGCGACGGTGGGGACGGGCTGCTGGAGGCCTTGGCCCCGCACTGCGCGCGCGTTACGAGCTATGACGCGCCGGATCCCATGATGCGGCCCATCCAGGCGCCGGTGGGGTGGTTGGACGATCACGCGGTCGTGTTGGAGTCGCGCCTGGTGTGCGGCCTGAGCCTCCTGGCCCCGGACGAGCGCGACCCGCTCCGGACGTCGACCAAGGGGGTCGGTGTCGTTATCCAGCGGGTCGCGGCTGATGGTGCCCGCGTCGTCTATGTGGGCTTGGGTGGCAGCGCGACGATGGATGGTGGACTGGGGATGGCGAGGGCGTGGGGGTGGGCGCCGCGCGACGCGCGGGGTGCGGTGCTCGCGGAGGGAGGTGGGGCGCTGTCGGATCTCGCGCGCCTCGAGCCCGGCCGCCGCCCGCCCGTCCGATTGGTGGGTCTGTGCGACGTGGCGAATCCGCTCTTGGGCGTGACGGGGGCCCGCCTGTTCGCCGCGCAGAAAGGGGCCTCGGCGGCCGCGGAGGCACGGCTCGCGCAGGGCCTCGAGCGGTTGGCCACGGTGGCGGCGTCGGGAGCGCGGGATGCCGCTCAGCGGCCCGGCGCCGGTGCCGCCGGGGGCCTCGGGTTCGGCCTGATCGTCTTCGGTGGCGCTGAGCTCGTGGCCGGCGCGGCGTTCGTGCTCGAGGCGACCGGGTTTGCGGGGGCGCTGGACGGCGCACGGCTCGTCGTGACCGGGGAGGGGGCGTTCGATCGCTCGTCGGTGGGCGGCAAGCTCACCGGCGAAGTGATGCAACGCGCGCAGGCGGCAGGCGTTCCCGTGCTGCTGCTGGCGCCGCAGGCGACCGACGTGCCCCCCGGCGTGTACCTGGAGTCGGGTGGCGGTCGGTGGACGGCCACCGATCTCGAATCGCGCGCCGCCGTCGGCGTGGCGCGCGTACTTCGCTTGCTGGGACGATAGCGGGACGCCTATACTTCGGGCCTTCCCCTCATCGCCAACCCCGGACGCGACGCGCACTGTCCAATGGCTGACACCACACGGATGGACAAACTGGTTTCGCTCGCGAAACGCCGCGGGTTCATCTTCCAGTCGTCGGAGATCTACGGCGGCCTGGGGTCGGTGTGGGACTACGGGCCGCTTGGCGTCGAGCTCAAGAACAACCTGAAGGACCGCTGGTGGCGCTCCATGGTCCACGAGCGGGACGATATCGAGGGGGTGGACGCGGCGATCCTGATGCACCCGAAGGTGTGGGAGGCGTCGGGGCACGTGGCCGGGTTCACCGATCCCCTGGTGGACTGCAAAGTGTGCAAGAAGCGCTTCCGCGCCGACGACGAGCGCATCAAGGGCGAGCCCGGTCAGCCCGATGCCCAGTGCCCCGCCTGCGGCAACCGCGGTTCGCTCACGGCGCCGCGCCAGTTCAACCTCATGTTCAAGACGTTCATGGGCCCCGTGGAGGACGAGGCCGCAGTGGTGTATCTGCGTCCCGAGACGGCGCAGGGGATCTACGTGAACTACCTCAACGTCCTGCAGTCGTCGCGACAGAAGATCCCCTTCGGCATTGCCCAGATCGGCAAGGCGTTCCGCAACGAGATTACCCCTGGCAACTTCATCTTTCGGACGCGGGAGTTCGAGCAGATGGAGATGCAGTTCTTCGTGAAACCCGGTGACGACGAGCGTTGGTTCCAGGAATGGCGGGCCCGTCGGATGGCGTGGCATCGAGAGCTGGGGATCCGAGCGGAGAAGTTGCGCTTTCACGAGCATGGGCCCGACGAGCTCGCCCACTACGCGAAGAAGGCGGACGACATCCAGTACGAGTTTCCCTTCGGGTGGCAGGAGTTCGAAGGCATCCACAATCGGACGGACTTCGACTTGCGCCGGCATCAGGAGTTCTCCGGCAAGAAGCTCGCCTACCTCGATCCCGCGTCCAAGGAGACCTTCGTGCCGTACGTGGTCGAGACGTCGCTCGGCGCCGACCGGCTGGCGCTGGTCGTGCTGGTGGACGCGTATCGGGAGGAGGAGGTCGAGGGCGAGCAGCGGATCGTGCTCGGCCTGAACCCGGCGCTGGCGCCGATCAAGGCCGGGGTCTTTCCGCTGGTCAAGAAGGACGGGATGCCGGAGCTGGCGCGTCGCCTGTTCGATGGGCTGCGGCGCCGCGTGCCGGTGTTCTACGATGACGGCGGCTCGATCGGGCGGCGCTATCGTCGGCAGGACGAGGCGGGAACGCCCTTCGGCATCACGGTGGACGGGCAGAGTCTCACCGACCACACGGTCACGGTCCGCGACCGCGACACCTTGGCGCAGGAGCGCGTCGCCGTCGATCAGGTGGCGGGGTACCTCGAGCAGCGGATCCGCGCGTGAGGTTGGACGACCTCGTCGCCCGGGGGGAGTCGCTGCATCAGGCGCTGGGGCGGGAGTATTATCTGACGGGTGCCGGGCGCAAGGATGACCCCGCGTTCCAGCGAATTTACGACGACCATAGCGAACTCGCGAGCGACGACGCGCTGGCGGCCGCGCGGGCCAGCGGCGTGCGCGAGCTCCTGGAATGGGTCATGGACGTCCGGGTCGGCCGGCTCGTGGCGCCCTTGGAAGAGCGCCAACTGGTTTGGGAGCAGCGGGCCATGTTGGAGGTCAACGGGCACCGCGTCCCGTATCTGCGCGCGCCCATCGAGCTCGCCAACGCCCCGGATCGGGCGTTTCGCATCGCTCTCGAATCGGCCCGGGTGGCCGCCGGCACTGCCGCGCTCAACGGAATCCGGCGCGAGCGCTTCGGTCTCGAGCACGAGGCGGTGGCCGTGCTGGGGCTGGGCGGCTATGTGGACACGACCACGGCGCTGAGCGGCATCGACCTCCGTGCTCTCGCGACGTTGGCGGAGCGCTATCTGCACGAGACGGCCGATCTCTACGCGGAGCACCTTGGCCGACTCGCGCGGCGACGGCTCGGGTGCGGGATCGGGGATCTGGTGCGCGCCGATGGATCGTGGCTGTTTCGGGGCGACCGCTTCGACGCGGCGTTCCCGCCGACGGAGCTCGTGGCGACGGCGTGCCGCCAGATGGGCGAGATGGGGCTCGATGCGACGGTGGGTGGCCGCGTCCGGTTCGACACCGAGGAGCTGCCGGGTAAGCAGCCGCGTGCCTTCTGCGTGCAGGTGCGCGTGCCGGAGGAAGTGTACGTGGTCCTGCGCCCGCGGGGAGGCCACCACGATTACCGGACGTTCTGGCACGAGCTTGGGCACGCGATGCACTTCGCGTCGGCGTCGCCGGACCTGCCGTTCGCCGCGCGATGGCTGGGCGACAATTCCGTCACCGAGGGCTTTGCGATGTTGTGGGACCACCTCACGCTCGCGGGTGGCTGGTTGCGGCGGTACGTCGGGCTGCCCCGCGCGGAGGCCGCCGCGCTAAGCGTCGAGGCTGGCGTGAACGAGCTCTTCTTGACCCGGCGCTACGCGGCGAAGCTCATCTACGAGCTCGAGCTGCACGAGGGCGATCTGGAGGCCATGGGGCCGCGCTACGCCGAACGCCTGACCGCCGCGACGCTGTTCCGCTACCCCGACGCCGACTACCTCCTCGATGTGGATCCGGGGTTCTACGCCGCGCGGTATCTCCGGGCGTGGCAACTGGAGGCACTGCTCGCCGAGACGCTGACGGAGCGCTTCGACGAAGACTGGTACCGCAACCCCCGGGCCGGGATGTTCGTGCAGGACCTGATGAGCCGGGGCCAGGCGGACCCGGCGGACCGGCTGGCGAGCGCCGCCGCGGAGAAGCCGCTCAGTTTCGATCCGGTCGTGCGGCGCGTGGCGGCGTTGGTCGAGGCCTGAGCGCGCCCGCCGCGGACCGGCGCCGGACGCGTCGCGGCACCCGGGTGAGCTCCTTCCCAGCGAGGAAACCGTGAACGGCAAGTCCGAAGCTTTCTCGTCGCGGTGGCTGATGATGCTCGCCATGCTCGGCATGGCCGTCGGCACCGGGAACATCTGGCGGTTTCCCCGGATTGCGGCGCAGAACGGGGGCGGGGAGTTCCTCGTCGCGTGGATTGCCTTCCTCTTCCTCTGGTCGATCCCGCTGATCCTCGTCGAGTTCGGGATGGGGCGTAAGACCCGCGCCGGCCCCGTGCGGGCGTTCGTGCAGATGATGGGCCCGCGGTGGGCGTGGATGGGGGCGTTTGTCGCGTTCGTCGCCACGGCGATCATGTTTTACTACTCCGTGGTCGCGGGGTGGACCGTGCGCTACGCCCTGGGCTCGCTGACGGGCGAGCTCCCCGATCTGCGACCCGGGACGTTCTGGGACGCGTACACGGGATCGATGTGGCCCATCGTGACGCACGGGTTTGCCATGGCGCTCGCGATCTTCGTGGTCGCCCGCGGTGTGAGGGCCATCGAGCGGGTGGCGAAGTTCCTGATGCCCACGCTCGTGGCCCTCGTCGTCGTGCTCGCCGTGCGCGCCGTGAGCCTCCCCGGCGCTGCCGACGGCCTCGGGTATCTGTTCGGCGTCGACTGGGGCCGGCTGGGAAACGCCCAAATCTGGCTGGAGGCATTGACGCAGAACGCGTGGGACACCGGCGCCGGGTGGGGGCTCGTGCTGGTTTACGCCGCGTATCTTCGAACGCGGGAGGACACGGCGCTGAACGCGTTCCTGCTGCCGACGGCGAACAACATGATCTCGTTGCTGGCAGGAGTGATGGTGCTCTGTACGGTGTTCTCGGTGGTCCCGACGCTCGTCCAACAGTTCGCCGACGATCCCTCGGTCCTCGCCGCGTATCCGGGCTTGGGCGAGGCGATCCGGGCCGGCGCTGCGGTCACGCCGGACCTCGTGCAGGAGCAGATCTTCCGTACGCGCAGCGAGGGCCTGACGTTCATTTGGATGCCACAGCTCTTCGCGCGCATCCCGCTCGGCCGGTTTTTCATGGTGTTGTTCTTCACGGCACTCGCGTTTGCCGCATTCACGAGCCTGATTGCAATGGTTGAGTTGGCGACGCGCGTGCTGGTCGATGCCGGCATGGCGCGGCGGCGCGCCGTCCGCCTCGTCGGTGTGGTGGGGTTCCTCCTCGGGTTGCCGTCGGCAATCTCGATCCGGGTGTTTCACAACCAGGACTGGGTCTGGGCCGTGGCCCTGATGATCTCGGGGATGTTCTTCGCGATCGCCGTCATCGTCTCGGGCGTCCGGCGGTTTCGCAGCGAGCAGCTCAACCATGAGCATTCGGACATCCGCGTGGGCGCCTGGTGGGAGGTGGTGATTACCGTCTTGGTCCCGCTCCAGGCCGTCGTGCTGATGGTCTGGTGGCTGTACCAGGCGCGCGACTGGGACCCGACGGGCTGGCTCTCGCCGTTCGGCGAGGAGAACGTCGGCACGGTGCTCGTCCAGTGGGCCTTTGTGTTCGCGGCGCTCCTAATGGCCAATCGCTGGCTCGGGGGACGGACCAGCGCAGCGGCGGACCGGGCGGTCGGCCCGGAATCGTGAATGGTGTCCGTCGTCCGTTGCCCGTCCGCCGTGACGCGGCGGTCTCTCGTTCGCGACCGGACCAAGCGTCGATATCGACGGCGCGGAGTGCGTCGAGCGCGCCACGGACAACCGATGACCGACGACGGCTAACGGCGCCGCCCGCAGCATGCGCCTCCAGCACTTCAAGGCGATGGTGGAGCGAATGGCCACGGAGATCCCGCGGGAGTATCTGGACGGGATCGCGGCCATCGAGGTGAGCGAGAAGGCGGTGCCTCACCCGCTCCGAGACCACGTCTACACCCTTGGCGAGTGCATTCCGTTCCACACCGGCACGGACGACGTGATGTCGCGCGTCGTGCTGCACCACGGCTCGTTTCAGGCGCTCGCTCACGACCGGCCCGACTTCGACTGGCGAGAGGAGGCGTGGGAGACGCTCCTCCACGAGCTCCGACATCACTTGGAATGGCGCGCGCGCACCGATGAGCTCGAGGCCTATGATTGGGCCGCCGAGCAGAGCTTCGCCCGTGCGGAGGGCGAGCCGTTCGATCCGCTGTTCTTCCGCGCCGGTGAGCAGGTGGGGGACGGTGTCTATCGGGTGGACGACGACGTCTTTCTCGAGCGTGTGGTGCGGGCACCCCCCGCGACGGCCGACTTCGGATGGCATGGGCGGCAGTACCGGGTCGCCGTGCCGCCCGAGCCGCTTCCCTTGTACCTCACCGTAGAGGGCCTCCGCCACCCACCGCCCGGTGATGTGGTGCTCGTGTTCCGGCGGAAGCCTCGCCTCGTCGACCTGTTCCGCGGCGCGCGGCGCCCGACGGAGCGCCGGGCCGAGGTCGAGGCGTTGAACTGAGCGGAGCCTCCGGGTCGGGGCCGCTTGCCGTATTATGTTTCACGCCCCGAGGAGATGGGTACCGATGACGCACGAGATGATGACCACGTTGCCGCCGGACGCGGTGCTGACATTGGCGAAGGCCTTCTTCGCTGAGCGGGTGCCGCACCACGGGGCCTTTGTGGAGACGGAGGGGCCGACGTTTGCGACGTTCCGAGGGCAGGGGGGCGAGGAGCTGACCATCGCCGCGTTTCCGACTGAACGGGGCACGCGAATCCGCGCGTCGTCGCTGTTCTACGACCAGGCGATCGGGCGGTTCTTTTCCACGCTGCCCCCGGTGGAAGTGGGAGCGGCATGACGGTGGCCAGCGCGCTGACGGTTCGCGTGTGGGTGACGGACGTGTGGGACGTCGTGGCGCTCTCGGCGACCCCCGAGTGGACCGTCGCCCGACTCAAGGTCGACGCGCTGGCGATCGCGACGGGGCGCGATGTGGATGCGTCGCGCTACCAGGTCAAGTTCCGCGGCGCCTTGGTGCTCGACGAAGCGACGACCCTGGGAGCGCTGGGGGTGCCGGACTTGGCGCCGTTCATCGTGCTCCCGGCGCGACGACGACCCGCGCGGTGACCTGCTGCATCGGGCGGCGAGGCGGGGGACGTGGGAGCGAGGAGCGATGAGGCCCGTGCACGTCATTTCGCACCCGTCCGTGCTTGAGCACCGACCCGGGGAGGGACATCCTGAATCGCCGGCGCGGCTCGAGGCGATCCTCGCCGAGCTGCGGTCGTGGGTCCCACGGGAGCAGCTCTGCTGGCACGACGCCGCGCCTGCCACGGACGCCGAGCTCCTGCGCGTGCATCCCCGACGGCATCTCGACCGGCTCGCGGCGCTCGACCGGCAGGGGGGTGGGCGGATCGACGCCGATACCACGATGAGCACGCGGAGCTACGAGGCGGCGGGGCACGCCGCCGGCGCCGCGGTGCTGGCCGCTCGCCTGGCGATTGACGGTGCCCCGGCCTTCGCCGCCATACGGCCGCCGGGTCACCACGCCACGGCGGATCGCGCCATGGGGTTCTGCCTCCTCAACAACGTCGTGGTCGCCGCGCGCGCGGCGCTGACGGATGTCGGCCTCGATCGCGTCCTCATCGTGGACTGGGATGTCCACCACGGGAACGGTACGCAGGCGCTCGTCGAGCAGGACGCGCGCATCCGCTACGTCTCGCTCCACCAGTGGCCGCTCTACCCGGGGACGGGTCGGGCGGAGGAGCGCGGGGTCGGCAACGTCTTCAACGTGCCGCGGCCTCCCGGCCGACCGCGGGCGGAGTACGTGACGGCCCTCGCCGCCGCGGTCGCGCGGGCGACCGACGGATGGACGCCGCAGCTGATGCTGATCTCCGCAGGGTTCGACGCGATGGCGGGCGATCCGTTGGCGGGGTTCACGTTGGAGCCGGAGGACTACGCCACGTGGATCGCGGACTGGCGCGACGTAGGCGCGCCGATCGCGAGCGTGCTGGAAGGCGGGTACGTGCCGCACCGGCTCGCGGCCGCCGTGGCCGCCCATCTGCGCGCGCTCGCGTAGCGAGCGGCGACGCGCGACCCATCGCGCCCTTGACGAAGCCTGGTTCCGGGGAGAGCGTTCGGCCTTATGCCGCCAAGGCTGTCTCCCACGGCGCTCGTCGCCATCCTCCAACCCTGGTCCGATGTCGCCGAACCGATCCACCGTCGCCTGGCGCAGCTCGCCGAGGCGGGCGCGGGGCAGGAGGTCCTGTGGGTCGGATGCGGTGCGGGGCGCCCGGTGCTTTGGTGGGGTGGACGGTTTCGGACGCACGTCGAGGGAGTGGATCCCGATCACGCGGCGATCGAGACCGCCGAACGCGCGGCACGCGCGGCGGGACTGAGCAAGCTGGCGACGTTCCAAACCGCGATGCCGACCAACTTGCCGCACGAGGCCAGCGTCTTCGACGTGACGGTGGTGGACTTGTTGCACCTGGTGGGGAGGGACGGCGCGGAGATTCTGAGCGAGGCGGCCCGCGTCGCGCGTCCGTTGAGCACCGTGATGGCGGTGGTCCCCTCCTGGCTCAGCACGCCCGATCCTGCGGATGCGGCGCTACTCGCCGGGCTCCGGTTGCATCCCCACCTCCTCGTCGAATGGAAGAGCTTTTTCCGCGCCGCCCGTATCGTGGAGCTGACGGTAGAGGACGCAGCGCTCGACGGCGGGTGGATCGCCCATGGCTGGCTCGGCCTGGTCGTCCGTGGGTGGCGCGCCGCTCGCTGGACCGGCGTGCGCGCCGTGTTCAGCCGGGAGCTGCGCGCATTGCGGCGGCTCGCCCTGCGCCGCGACCTCGGACTCTCGCTCATCAAGGGCACGCGGTGGCAAGAGTGAGCCCAACGGGTCCGCCGCCGATGGCATGATTCCCACGACCTGTTCGGTTGCGCTCCCTCTCCCCAGCCCGTCGCCGTATCGCTACGCCGTCCCCCCGACCCTCGCGGACCGGGTCGTGGCCGGGGCGCGCGTCGTCGTTCCGGTACGCACGCGCGAGCTCGTCGGCATCGTGGTCGAGGTCGGCGCGAAGGCGGAAGACCGTCGGCCGACCCCTGAGCTCCGGCCGGTGCTCCTGGCCCCCGACCCGGCGCCACTGGTGCCGGCGCCCCTCCTCGCCCTCGCCCGGTGGATCGCGGCGTACTACGCGACCCCCCTGGGCCTGGCGCTTCGCGGGATGCTGCCCGCGGCGCTGTGGGGTGCCTCGCGACTGGTCGCCGCGGTGCGTGACGCGGAGGCGGCCCCCGGTGGTGCGAGTCGCGACGTGCTGGAGGCGCTCGTGCGCGGCGGTGGGCGCGTCCCCGCGAGCACGCTGGGCCGCCGCCTGCACCGGCCGGTATGGGACGCCCTGCAGCGGCTCGAGCGCGCGGGCGCCGTCACGCTCGAGACCGAACCGCCGGACCTCGGGCCGGCTGCCGGGACGGAGCGCGTCATTCGGCTCACCACGGTCCTTCCCACCATCCTCGAGCGGACGCGCGCGTTCGGGCGCGCGGCCAAGCAGCGGGTGGCGTACGAAGCGCTGGACGCCATGGGCGGCGCGGCGTCGGCGCGGTACCTGACGGAGCGCTTCGGGGTCTCGACCGCCGTGTTGCGAGCGCTGGTCGCGCGGGGCGTCGCGCGCTTCGAAGAGCGCGAGCGCCTGCGCGATCCCTTTGCTGACATCGCGGCGGTGCCGCCGCCGGAGCCCACTGCCGCCCAGCGCGAGGCGATCGCAACGGTGCGATCCCTGCCCGCCGGCGACGCGGCGACACTCTTCGGCGTCACCGGGAGCGGGAAGACGCTGGTGTATCTGGAGGCTGTGCGGCCCGAGGTCGAGGCAGGACGGGGCGCCATCGTGCTCGTACCCGAGATCGCGCTGACGCCACAGACCGTGGCGCGGGTCCGTGGGGTGTTCGGCGACACGGTGGCCGTCCTGCACAGCGGGCTCTCGGACGGGGAACGCGCCGACGCGTGGCGCGCGCTCGCAGCGGGTGCGCGGCGTGTCGCCGTGGGCGCCCGCTCGGCGGTCTTCGCCCCGGTGGCGCCCCTGGGGGTCGTGGTTGTCGACGAGGAGCATGATGCGAGCTACAAGCAGAGCGAAGCGCCCCGCTATCACGGACGCGATGTGGCGTTACGACGGGCGCGGATGGAGGGTGCGCGGGTGATCCTGGGAAGCGCGACCCCCTCGCTCGAAACGTGGGCGGCGCGGGACCGGATCCCGCTAGTCGCGCTCCCGGCGCGCATCGGGGCGCGGCCGCTTCCGGAAGTGACGCTGCTCGATATGCGGTCGGAGCCGCGCGAGGCGGCGAGCGGTGCGGTGCCCTGGTCCTGCGCCCTGGACAGTGCCGTGGACGCGGCGCTGGGCGCCGGCGCTCAGGTGCTGCTCCTCCTCAACCGTCGCGGGTTTGCCCACTTTCTCCAGTGCGGCGGATGCGGTCACGTTTGGGACTGTCCCTCGTGCTCGATCTCGCTCACGGTCCACCGGACCCCCGCCCGGTTGCGGTGCCACTATTGCGGACACGATGCCCCCGTCCCCGTCCGGTGCCCGATGTGTGGCGGTGAGGCGCGTCGGATGCGTGGGATCGGCACGCAGCAGCTCGAGCGGTGGCTCGCGGAGCGTTGGCCCGCGGCGCGGCTGGCCCGCATGGATGCCGACACCACGTCCGGCAAATGGTCGCACGGGCGTATCCTCGAGGCCGTCGCCCGGCGCGACGTCGACGTGCTGTTCGGAACGCAGATGATCGCGAAAGGACTGGACTTTCCTGGCGTGACCCTCGTCGGGGTCGTGGACGCCGACACGGGGCTCCATCTCCCGGACTTTCGGGCCGCGGAACGCACATTCCAGCTGATCGCCCAGGTAGCGGGGCGGGCGGGCCGCGGGCCCGCCGGCGGGCGCGTGCTGGTGCAGACGCGTACGCCCGGCCATTACGCGCTGCAGGCGGCGGCGGCGCACGATGTTGAGGCGTTCGCCGCGCGGGAGTTCGAGGAACGGCGCTCGCCGCCCTATCCGCCTCACGTGGGGCTCGTGAACGTGGTGGTGAGCGGCACCGCCGAGCAGGTCGTCGGCGCAGCGGCAGCGGAGGTCACCGAATGGCTGCGGGGACTCGTCGCCGCGCGGCTGGCGCAGGTCGTGGAGGTGTTGGGCCCGGCGCCCGCTCCCCTCGCCCGCCTTCACCGGCGGTGGCGGTGGCACGCCCTGCTGCGGTCCGCGGACCGGCGCGCCCTTGGCCGGCTCGTCCGCTACGCCACGCGCCGAGCGCCGCACGCGGGCCGAGGATCCGTGCGGGTGATCTTCGACCGGGACCCGGCGTCCCTGCTGTAGCCGTGTGCGGCGGCCGCCTCCCGGGTGCGAGCGGGCGGGTGTCAGGTTGACGTCCCGCGCGGTGGGGTGGTGGCGACGGCGAACCGGTGGACGCGTCGCGGCCGTGCGGCGAACCGAATTGCCGCGATCCCCGGCCTCCGGTATCTTCCGCCACGCCATGCGACCTCCCTCCTACCGGCCGCCGGATTTCGACGGGCCGCCGCTGCGCGACGCACCGGATGCGGTCTTTGAGCCGGCGCCGGCCGACGGTGTGCTTCCCGAGAATTTTTTCGCGACGACGAACCTGCCGACGTATGTCCGCGTGCAGGGTCGGTGGCGGCGCCCGGAGGCGCCGCGAATGGACGGCGTGATCGTGCTCCAGGGGTCGGGTGCGCTGAGCGTGAAAGAGCCGCGTCGCGTGCAGGCCGGCGATTCCGTCGCGATGGGGGAAGCGGAGGACGGGAGCGGCGGCATCTACGTGCACACGGTGGGGTTTCTCGCCGGCGCCCACAGCGCGAACGAATTCCGGTTCATGGGTACGGAGGTGAGTCGCGAGCGGCCGGTGGACTACGAGGTGCTAGCCCGGCTCCTCGGTGACGAGCGCGATCGGGGCGGGCGGATCCTCTGGGTGGCGGGACCGGCGCTGGTACACTCACGGGCGCGCGAGAACCTCATCTGGTTCATCGAGCGTGGTTACGTGCAGGCCTTCCTCGGGGGGAACGCCATCGCGGTGCACGACCTCGAGGCGGCGATCTATGGCACGACGCTTGGAATGACCGCGAGCGGGGAGGCGGCCGACCATGGGCACAGCCTCCACATGCGCACGATCAACCAGATCCATCGCGCCGGCTCCATCGAGCGGGCGGTGGAGGCCGGCATGGTCACGAACGGGATCATGCATGCGCTCGTGCGCCGCGGGATCCCCTACGTCCTGGCCGGGTCGATCCGGGACGACGGCCCGCTGCCCGGGGTGCTGCCCGATACCCTGGTGGCGCAAGACGCGATGCGCGAGTTTACCCGACGGGCGACCTTCGCTGTGTTCGTCGCGACGGCGCTCCACGCCATTGCCGTCGGCAACATGCTGCCGGCGTTCGTGGACGAAGGTGAGGCGATCCGGCCCCTCCCGACGATCTGCGTGGACCAGACGGAGTTCGTGGTGAACAAGCTGCGGGATCGGGGCACGCACCAGGCGTACGGCGTCGTGACCAATGCGCAGGACTTCATGCAGGTGCTCCGGCTCTACGTGGAGCGATGGGAACAGAAGCACGGATCGGTGTAACGCGGGCCCCCGGGCTGGGGCTCGGGTGGACGCGCGTCGCGCAGCGGATCGCCAAGGAGATGCCGCCGTCGGCGATCGACGGGATTTGGCTGTTCGCGCCCGTGCGCCGCGAGGAGCGGGAGTGGGGCACGGCCGTGGTGTCCCGGCGGGCGGCGGACGACCGTCGCCGCATCTACACCGCGAGCTATCTGGTCGTGATACGGGGGCGCGAGCGGGGAGAGGGCAAGGTTGTCGTAGAGGAAGTGGGAGAGAGTCCGGCGGCGGTCATCCATGACGTGATCGCCGGCGTGCAGGAGCGCGCCGGCGAGGCCGAGCCGCCGGTGGAGATCGCGCCCGAGCTCTGGTACGGAGAGGCCCGTGACGAGTCCGCCGCCGAAGGTTGACGGCCATGCGCTGCTGGAGGTGTTCCGGCGGCATCTGCGCGACCATAACCTGCCGGTCACATCGCAGCGGGAGGCGGTGGCGGAGATCCTCTTCTGCGCGGGGTCCCATCTTTCGGTGAGCGACATCGAGCGCGGGTTGCGGGCGCGCGGGGTGCGGGTGGGCAAGGCGACCGTGTATCGGACCTTGGAACTCCTGCGGGAGGCGGGGCTCGTGCGGGAGCACGAGTTCGGCGAAGGGTTCAAGCGCTACGAGCCGCTGGCGGCGGAGAGCCATCACGAGCATCTGATATGCATGTCGTGCGGGAAGGTGGTGGAGTTCTCGAGCGAGCGGCTCGAGCGCATGAAGGCGCTGATCGCCGAGGAGTACGGGTTCCGAGCGCACCACCACCGCCTGGAGATCTACGGGTATTGCCAGGCGTGTCAGCGGCGTGACGTCGTCACGCTGGAGTCGGGAACCTCCGGACGCGAGGCTGCGGAACGGTGATCGATCCACAGACCTTCATGCCGACCAAGGCGTTCCTCACCAAGGGCGTCGGGCGGCACAAGGAAAAGCTGACCAGCTTTGAGCTGGCCCTGCGGGACGCCCGCATCGCGCAGTTCAACCTCGTCCGGGTGAGTTCCATCTGGCCACCGCATTGCGAGCTCGTTTCGTGGGAGCACGGGGTGCGTAGCCTGCAGCCCGGGCAGGTGGTCTTCGCGGTGGTGGCCGAGGCGTCCACGAACGAGCCCTCCCGGCTCGCGGCGGCCGCTATCGGCCTCGCGATCCCCGCCGATGCCGCGCATCACGGCTATATCTCCGAGCATCACGCCTTCGGCGTGCGCCAGCAGCCCGCGGGTGAGTACGCGGAGGATCTCGCCGCGAGCATGCTCGCCACGGTACTGGGCGTGCCGTTCGATCCCGATCAGGCCTGGGACCAGCGGAAGGAGCAGTGGCTGCTCTCCGGCGAGATCGTGAAAACGATGAATATCAGTTGTACCGCCGAAGCCCAGGACGATGGGCGGTGGGTGACCGTGGTGGGCGCCGTGGTGTTCTGCGGGTGAACGAGTTCCGCGACCGCGGCGAGCCCCGCCTCCCGCCGGGACTGGCTGGCCATCCCTGGGCACCCCCCGAGTCGTTCCTGGGGCTACCGGCCGGCGAGACGCCGTTCGACGCGTCGCCGGTGGCCGTGCTTCCCGTCCCGTACGAAGCTACGGTGTCGTATATGGGCGGGACGCGCTTCGGACCCCGCGGCCTGTTGCACGCCTCGCGCTTTGTCGAGCTCTACGACCATGAACTGGACTTCGAGCCGTACACCGTTGGGATCCACACGCTCCCGGAGCTGCTGCTGTCGGGGAGCGGCCCGGAAGCTGCGCTGGGCGAGTTGCGTGCCGTGGTGGACGGGCTGCTCGACGCCGGCAAGTTCGTGATCATGCTTGGCGGCGAGCACAGCATCACGGGCCCGCCGATCCTGGCGCATGCCGACCGGCTCGACGGAACGCTCTCGGTGCTCCAGCTCGACGCCCACGCCGACCTGCGGACCAGCTACGAAGGAACGCCCCTGTCGCACGCGAGTGTGATGCACCGCGTGCACGAGCGGGTGCGACTCGTGCCGGTCGGCATCCGGTCCCTCACGGCGGAGGAGCGGGCGCTGATGCGGGCCAAGGCGATCCCGCCTATCTTCGCCCACGAGCTCGACGGCACAGACTGGATCGACCGGGCCGTGGCGGCGCTGAGAGACCCGGTATACATCACGATCGACGTCGACTACTTCGACCCCGCCTTGATGCCGTCCACCGGCACCCCCGAGCCCGGCGGCGGCCAGTGGTTTCCCACGCTGCGCCTGTTGGAGCGTGTGTTTCGCGAGCGGCGTGTCGTCGGCTGCGATGTCGTGGAGCTCGCCCCGATCCCGGGGCTCGTGGCCCCCGATGTCCTCGCCGCCAAACTCGTGTACAAGCTCGTGGCGTTCTACGCGCGCTACCAGCGGCGGGAACCGCGAGACTGAATCGCACCGTTCCCCTAACGGACGATGGGCGCCGAATCGGTCGGTATTGCTGTGGCGTTTGCGGGGGGCGTGTTGAGCTTCCTCTCCCCGTGCGTGCTCCCACTCGTGCCGAGCTATGTCTCGTTCATCACGGGGCTGTCGCTCGACGAGTTGGGCGCAAGGCGGCGCGTGGCGCTCACGCACGCGCTGTTCTTCATCGCGGGCTTCACGCTGATCTTTCTGGCGCTGGGCGCCACGGCGACCCAGCTCGGGCTGTTCCTGAACCAACAGCGCGTCTGGCTGGAGCGGGTGGGCGGGGCGCTGATCGTGCTCTTCGGCCTGTATCTGCTCGGGGTCTTCCGCTGGGGCGCCTTGGCGCAGGAGCGCCGCCTCCACCTCCAGGACAAGCCGGTGGGGTATCTCGGGAGCACTCTCGTGGGACTCGCTTTCGGCGCAGGGTGGACGCCGTGCATCGGTCCGATTCTCGGATCGATCCTGATGTTCAGCAGCGCGCAGGCGAGTCTCGCGCAGGGATTGGGCCTGCTCTTCGCTTACTCCATGGGCCTCGCCCTGCCGTTCGTCATCGCGGCGGTGGCGGTCGAGCATTTCCTCGAGTGGTTTCAGCGGTTTCGACGCTACGTCCCGCTGGTGACGAAAGCGTCAGGCGGGATCCTCGTCGTGGTGGGGGTGTTGCTCGCGACCGGCTACTTCACGCTGCTGGCGGGGTGGCTCCAGACCCTCACGCCCGAGTTCCTGCGCCAGCGGCTGTAACCGGAGCGCCACGACGGCCCGGCCCGTCCGTCGTGGCGCCCGGCGCCGACGGCGCTAGGCCGCTACCATTTCCATCTTCTTCGAATACTTGCCCAACCGCGCGGCGCCGTTGCACTTGGCGCGGTGGTAGAAGATCTTCTGCGCCGCGGCGACGTTCGAGAACTGGCCCCGCCACGCCTCGAGCGCGGGGCCCTGGAAGGCTCGGCCGTAGGAGAAGCTCAGTTCCCACGGGTGACTGCCCATCGCGTTCATCGCATTCAGGTGCGCGGTGGCGGTCTCGGCGCTCTGGCCGCCCGAGAGGAAGACGATCCCTGGGACGGCGGACGGGACCGAGCGGCGGAGCACCCGCACCGTCGAGGCCGCGACCTGTTCGACGCCCGCCTGCTGCGGGCAGTCTTTGCCTGATAGGACCATGTTCGGTTTGAGCAGGGTGCCCTCGAGCCGCACGCGATGCGCGTGGAGGTTGACGTAGACGCTCACCAGCGTCGCTTCGGTTACCTCCGCGCAGCGCTCGATCGGGTGGTTTCCATCCATTAGGACTTCGGGCTCGACGATCGGGACCAGCCCGGCCTCGTGCGCCAACGCCGCATAGCGAGCAAGCGCGTGCGCGTTGGCGTCGATGCAGAACCGCGTCGGCAGCCCGTCGCCGATGGCGATCACCGCCCGCCACTTGGCGAACCGGGCTCCCAGTTCCCGATACTCGATCAGCCGATCGCGCAGACCGTCGAGTCCCTCGGTGAGCTTTTCGCCGGGAAAGGCCGCCAGCGGTTTCGCGCCCAGATCGACCTTGATACCGGGGATGATCGCTTCCCGTTCGAGCACCTCGGTGAACGGCGTGCCGGCGGTCGTACCTTGGCGGATGGTCTCGTCGAAGAGGATGACGCCGCTCACGAACTCGCCCAGGCCCTTCGTGGTGAATAGCATCTCGCGATAGGCGCGGCGGTTCTCCTCCGTGGACTCGAAGTCGATCGTCTTGAAGCGCTTCGCAATGGTGGGCTGGCTCTCATCGGCGGCGAGAATCCCCTTGCCGGTCGCGACAAGTGCTCGCGCCGTCGAGTCTAGGTCCTGTCGTTTCATCGGAATCGGTCCTCGTGAGGCGTTGGGATGGGTCGGGAACGGCGTCCAATCGTGAATGGGTCGTAACCTGCGACCGTAGAACAACATAGAGTGCACCAAAAGGATATTCGGCCGGCCGCGGCTGCGCTAGCCTGATTAGCTGGCCCCGTGCGAGGGGGGACGTTCGGCTATATTGAGCATTGCCCGCGCGCCGGTGCTCGCGCGGGTATCTGTTTCGAGCTCGCGATGAGCAGCGACCGTTATTCATCTTTGGAGGGAGAGTATGCTTCGTTCACCGATGGTCGTACTTTTCGGCGCGGTGGCCCTGTGGGGCTGCGGCGGCGGTGAGGGCGACACGGCGTCGGCCGATTCCACGATGCGCGACCTCAGCCTCGCTCCGGCGGAATCCGTCGCGGCGCTCAACGACCGGCCGCAGGCGGCGACGACGCAGTCCCAGCGTTCGACGACGCCGAGTCGGCCGCAGGCGGCGGCGCCGTCCCGGCCCACGACCCGCACTCCACCGGCGCCCTTGGCACTGGCGGCGGGCACCGAGCTAGAGTTGACCGCAACGGACACCATCACCTCGCGTCGCAACAAGGCCGGTGACGTGGTGTACGCGACCAGCGCCGAGGCCATTCGGGACAGCCGCGGCCGGGTCGTCGTCCCCGCGGGCGCCGTCTTCACCGGTGAGATCGTGGAGATCAAGCCGGCGGGCAGCCCCGGCGGGCAAGGGACGCTACGCCTGGCGTTCAATCGTGTGAGCTTCGGCGGCAACACCTATGCCGCGGCGGCCGAGTCTGATTCGCTCGGTACCGAGACGCAAGGCCGAGGGGTCACCGGCGGCGACGCGGCGAAAGTCGGCGTCGGGGCCGCGGCGGGGGCCGTTGCCGGTCGGATCATCGGGAAGAACACCAAGGGTGCCGTCATCGGCGGCGTGGTCGGAGCCGCGGCCGGTGCCGGCGTCGCGGCGGCCACGAAGGATCAGGACATTGTGCTCCCGGCCGGCGGCCTCATCCGGTTGCGGCTGAGCCAGGAGCTGGTGCTGCGGCCGGTCGCGTAAGACGGCGGCAATCGCCATCAGCAGTCTGCACTCCGGGCCACCTGCGCCATCGGTGTGCAGACTGCTGACGGCTGACCGCTGAGCGCTTCAGTACCCCGCCGACCCCCCTCCCGACCGCGGGTCCGCCACGCCGATCCACGCGCCGGCCCACCGAATGATCCCGGCGACCTCCCCGCTCATGCCCGAGCGCTCGTGGAGGGTGTGGCCCATCGCCTGCAGTCGTTCCACGACCTCCGGCAACAGCCCGCCCAGCTCGTAGAAGAGCTGATCCGGCAGGGCCTGGTGGTGGACCCGCGGCGCCGCCACCGCCTGAGCGAGATCCATTCCGTGATCGACGATGTTGGAGATCACCTGTGTCACCGTCGTGATGATGGTCGGCCCGCCAGGGGTCCCCACGACCATGAAGAGGTTGCCGGTGGGATCCAGCACGATCGAGGGCGTCATCGCCGACAGCATCCGCTTGCCCGGTGCGATCGCGTTCGCCTCCCCCTGAACCAGCCCATACTGGTTTGGCTGACCGGGAGCCGACGTGAAGTCGTCCATCTCGTTGTTGAGGAGATACCCCGCGCCGGCGACCGTGACCGCACTCCCATAACCCGAGTTGATCGTCGTCGTGACACTCACGGCGTTGCCGAGTGCGTCCACGACCGAGTAGTGCGTGGTCGCGTCACCGTCCGACGCGCCCGGACGTACGTCGGCGCTGGGTGTAGCCCGGCGAAGATCGATCCCGCGACGTAGCTCGGCGGCATACGCCTTCGACAGGAGCTGATTGAGCGGCATGTCCACGTACGCGGGATCGCCGAGGTAGTGGTTGCGGTCGGTGAACGCGCGGCGCATGGCTTCAGCCAACAGATGCGCGTGCTCGGCGGTTCCGAACGGCGGCAGTGGCTGAAAGCCTTCGAGCACATTGAGGATCTCGCCCATCGTCACCCCGCCGGACGACGCGGGGGGCATGGAGTACACCGTGTAGCCACGGTAGGCGATCGTGATCGGGTCGCGCCAGATGGGCTCGTAGGCGGCGAGGTCGTCCATGGTCATGATCCCTCCGCCCCGCTGCATTTCGGCGACGAGCAGCTTGGCGAGGTGGCCGCGGTAGAAGACCGCCGGTCCGCTGTCGGCGATCGCCTGCAGCGTGCGGGCGAGATCCGACTGGACGAAGCGTGTGCCCGGCGGCGGCGCGTCACCGTTGGGCAGCAGGAACTGCCGGCGTGAGGCCTCGAACTTGGCGAGGCGCGGCGCCCCTCGCGCGAGGGACTCGCTGCGATACTCGTCCAGCAGGAAGCCGTCTCGTGCGAGGCGCACAGCCGGTGCCATGACCCGCGCGAGGGGCAGCCGGCCCGAGCGGGCCTGAGCCGCGGCCAAGCCGGCGACGCTGCCGGGCACGCCCGCCGCGAGGTGTCCAGTCACGCTCAAGTCGGTGAGCCGGCCCTCGGCGTCGAGATACATGTCTCGCGTGGCGCGCGCGGGCGCCACCTCGCGGTAGTCGAGGGTTGTGACCGTACCGTCGGCGAGCCGGATCACCATGAAGCCACCGCCGCCCAGGTTGCCGGCGGACGGATGTACCACCGCGAGGGCGAACCCGACGGCGACCGCGGCGTCCACGGCGTTGCCGCCCGCCTTCAGGATCGCGACGCCCACCTCGCTGGCCAACGGATGCACCGACGACACCATCGCGTGCGGCGTGAGGACGCGCGCGGTCTGCGCGAACAGCGGCCAGTCCGGCCGGATATAAGCGTTGGCCGGCGCCACGGGGGGTGGGACCGGCGGGGGACCGGGGACGGCACAGGCCAGGCCGAGCGTCGACCCCAACACAGCGATCCCGAAGCGGCGAAGCGCGGCCATGCGATGGCTCCTCGTTGACCGGACCAGGGAGAGGGTGGAGATTCCGCAGGAATGTAACACGCACCTCCGGCGGACGATGTCCAGACCCGACTTCCTCGATCACCGACTCACCGAACGCCGCAATCCCCGGACGACGGAGATCGACGGCGCCACGTCGCTGGAGATCGTGGACTTGCTGAACGCGGAGGACCGCACGGTGGCGGCGGTCGTCCATGAGATCCGCCGGGACATCGCCCGCGTGATCGATCTGGTGACGGAGGCGTTCCGCGCCGGCGGGCGGCTCGCGTACGTCGGCGCCGGCACCAGCGGGCGGCTCGGCGTGCTCGACGCCGCCGAATGCCCGCCCACCTTCGGCACGCCGCCGGAGATGATCGTGGGCGTCATCGCCGGGGGCCGCGACGCGCTGGTGCGCAGCCAGGAGGGCGCGGAAGACGACGCCGCTGCGGGCGCCGCCGCGATGGACGCCCACGTGGTCGGTCCGGCCGACGTCGTGCTCGGCATCGCCGCCAGCGGGACGACCCCCTACGTGCGGGCGGCGCTGGAGCGGGCCCGCGCGCGTGGCGCCCGCACCGTCTTCCTCACCTGCACCGACCCGCCGGCCGGCATGGACGCTATGTGCGACGCGATGCTCGTGGCGCGGGTCGGGCCCGAGGCGCTCACCGGCTCCACGCGCCTCAAGGCTGGCACCGCGACGAAGCTCATCCTCAACACGATCACGACGGGCGCGATGGTGCGACTGGGAAAGGCGTACGGCAATCTGATGGTGGACCTGCGGGCCTGGAGTGAGAAGCTCCACGACCGTGGAGAGCGGATTGTCATGGAAGCATGCCGCGTGTCCCGCGAGGATGCGCGGCGCGCGATCCGTGCTGCGGAGGGCAGCGTCAAGACGGCGATCGTGATGGTGCGCCGCGGTGTGGACGCCGCGGAGGCCGCCCGGCTGCTGGCCGCGGCCAGCGGTGTCGTGCGCACGGCGGCGGGGGCTCCCCCCCCCGTCGAGGAATGAGCCCGCTGGCCGTCGGGCTCATGTCCGGCACGTCGCTGGACGGCGTGGACGCGGCGCTCGTCGACGTCGCAGGGCCGCACGACGTCCGCCTGCGCGCGTTCCGCACGATTCCCTTTGCACCCGCCGACCGATCCGCCGTGCTGGAGGCCATCGCACGAGGGTCGGCTCGCGGGATGGCGCTGTTGGACGTCTCTCTGGGCGAGCGCCTCGCCGACGCAGCGCTTGCGGTCGTGGCAGATGCGGGACACCGCCCCGCCGACCTCGCGTTCGTCGCGTCGCACGGCCAGACCGTCTGGCACGAACCGGGCCGGGCGACGCTCCAGCTCGGCTGCCCGGCGGTGATCGCGGAGCGGGTCGGGGTCCGCGTGGTCAGCGGATTTCGCACCCGCGACGTCGCCGCCGGCGGGCAAGGGGCACCCCTCGTGTCGATCGGTGACGTGATGCTCTTCGGTCACGCCGTGCGGGGCCGCGCGCTCCTCAACATCGGGGGCATGGCCAACGCGACCTGGGTGCCGCGCCGGGGCGACATGGACGGTGTCGTGGCGTTCGACACGGGACCCGGCAACGCGGTCATCGACGGCGTCACGCGACTGGTAGATCCCGCGGCGCGCTTCGATACGGGCGGCGCCCGAGCGGCCCGCGGGCGCCCCGCGGCCGGTGTCCTCGAGCCGCTCTTGGCGCATCCGTACTTCGCCGCGCCACCACCCAAGAGCACCGGTCGAGAAGTTTTCGGGGACGTCTTCGCCGCGGAGCTCCTGGACGGCGTGCGCGCGGGGGGCGGTGGGGACGACGACGCGGTGGCCACGGCGTTGGAACTCACCGTGCGCACGATCGCGTCGCACCTGGAGCGGTGGCTCCCGCGCGCGGCGGAACGGGATCTCGTGGTCTCCGGAGGTGGGGTACGGAATCCCGTCGTCATGCGTCGGCTCAGCGAGGCGCTGCCGACGTGGGAGATCCTTCGCTTCGACGACGTGTTCTTCGACGGCGACGCCAAGGAAGCGGTGACGTTCGCCTACCTCGGGTGGCGTACGCTGGAAGGGCTGCCGGGGAACGTGCCGGGAGCGACCGGGGCGAGCGGGCCGCGGGTGCTGGGGTGTGTGACGCCGGCGTAACCGTTTTCGAGACCAGCTCACTCTTTCGCCGAATCCACCAGACTCAGCGCAAACGTCGCCGGGACGCCGAAGACGATCCGCCCGCTGGTGCCCGGCTGGCCGGCGAACAGGATTGCCACCACCTCGCCGTTCCGGTCGAGGATCGGACTCCCGCTCGCGCCGTGGGTGCCGTAGCCGTCTATCTGGATCAGGTCGTCCAGCACCTTGCTCACCGACCCAGCGGTGAACGTGGTCCGGGCGATGGCCGTGGCACCGCTGCCTGACATCGGGAGGTCGGGGCCCAGGGGGAAACCGATCACGGCCACGGGGTCGCCTTGCCGCAGCGTGTCGGGTCGCCGGTTGAGGCCGCGCACCGTGGGGACCCCACCGCGGACGTCGACCTGCACCGTCGCTACGTCGGCGTCTCGACCCACACTGAGGAGGCGCGCCGGCCAGACTTGCCGCGAGTCGGCGAACTTCACCGCGAGGCGGGTGGGTCGCCGCGTGCCCTCGGGGCCGGCCACGACGTGGCGATTGGTGAGCAGCACGCCATCGGCCCGCACTGCAAACGCCGTCCCGGTCACTACCTCGCCTGGCGTGAATTCCGCCCAGAGCAGCGCCACCGCCGCCTGGTTGCGGTTGGCGATCTCCCGGTAATCGACCAGCGCGGCGAGCTGGCGATAGTGCAACGCCTCGGTCGCCTCCTGTAGCTGCCGCGTGAGGGTCTCCACCTCCGCGGGAGATCCGCTGCGCTGCGCACCCGCGAGCTCTCGCTGGAGGCGCTCCACCAGCGCCTGGGACTGGCGCAGCGCGACGGAAAGCCCTTCGACTTGGCCCTGGAGCGCGCGCAGCACGTTGTCGGCGGTGCGCAGCAGGCTGTCGGTCCTGGCCTGGATCGCCGCCACGTCACGCGCGCGGGCCGTGTCCTGTCGGCGCGCCGACAGGATGACGCCCACACCGGCCGCGACGAGCAGGACGGCGAGGATCGCGGCGAAGCGGCGCAGAACGCGGGTCTGACGACCCACTTCGAGGCGGATCCGCGTCGTTGTGCTCACGCGGGCTCCACGGGGGTCCCCCGTGGGGCGAAGATCGGCCGCCGCCGTCGGCAGCGTGGGACGCGTCCCGTGCGTCGCGAGCGGCCTCGACACGCCGTCGGGCGTGGCGTCGGGGGCGAGCCGGAATTCGATCAGTGGTCCGTGCTCCCCCAATCGAATCTGGTCGGTGTCGCTGAGTCGCGTCTCGCCGGTGATGCGGCGGCCGTTCACGAACGTTCCGTTGCGGCTCCCGACGTCCTGCACGAACCACTGGTCGTCGCGCCGCACGATCGCCGCGTGGCGCGCCGACACGTCGAGCTCGCGATCGGGATCGAACCGCAGGTCCGAGGCGGGGTGTCGCCCCGCCGCGATGTAGGCGTTGGAGAAGACTTCGATGTGCCCGGCGTGGACGCCGGTGAGGATCCAGAGCTGCGCCTTCACCGCGGGGTCACGACAGCCCGCCGATGGCGAGGAACAGCGCGGCCAAGACGATGGCGGCCGCGAGCCCACTCGCCAGCACGAGCTTTCGCGTGTCCTTCGGGAGGGGCGGCGGGCTCCCGCGGTAGATCGGCACGGGCTCGGTCGTGGACTCGGGGTCCAGCAGCGGATAGACCTTGTGGCCCACCTCCTCTGCGCCGCTGGGCTCCCCTAGGCTTTCGCCCTCGAAGCGCGCCACCACGACCGTGATGTTGTCTGGCCCACCGCGCGCGTTCGCGAGATCGATCAGTTCGCTGCAGATCGCCACCAGATCTTTCTGCTGCGAGACGACGCTCGTGATCTCCTCTCGCGGCACCTGTCCCGAAAGGCCGTCGGAGCAGAGCACGAGTGCGTCGCCCCGACGGAGCTGTTGCGTGGTGAGGTCCACCCGCACGTGGGCGTCCGGCCCCAAGGCTTGGAGAATGATGTTCCGACGCTCGCTCCGTTCCGCCTCTTCCTCGGTGATCTCTCCCGCGTCAACGAGCCGCTGCATGAGCGACTGGTCCTTGGTCAGCTGGATTCCCTCGCCGCCGCGGATGAGATAGGCGCGGGAGTCGCCCACCTGCGTCAGGTACAGGTGGTCTTCCAGCACGCCGGCCGCGGTGGTCGTCGTGCCCATCCCGCGCAAGTTGGGGTGCTCTTTCGCATAGGCGTGGATCCGCTCGTTGGCCAGTTCCACGGCCTCCTTGAGCCGAAACGCGAACTGCTGCGGCGTGCTCTCCCGGTCGGGCAGCCAGTACGCCACGAGATGCTCGTAGATCGTCCTGGCGGCCATCGCGCTGGCGACCTCGCCGGCCGCGGCGCCGCCCATGCCGTCCGCCACCACCAACAGCGTGCCCTTGGCGCCCAGCGTGTGGCGCCGCACCTCGGGCTGGAGCGACGCCCGCTCGGTGGTGAGATCGGCCACCAGGAAGCAATCCTCGTTGTGATCGCGCGTGCGACCGACGTCGGTCTTCGCGAAGACCTCGATCGTGACGGGGGTGTCCTTCGATCCGAACAATTTCACGGCGCGCAGCCCAGGATGATGGTTCGCGTCTGGCGATAGATGTCGTTCGTCGGATCGAGGGCGATCGCGCGGTCGATCCAGCGGCAGGCCTCTGCCGGCCGGCGATCGTGCTCGGCGTCGTACGACTCGGCCACGTAGGAGGCCGCCCGCGCCCGCAGGAACGCCGGCAGGCGGGCATTGTCGTGCCACTGGCGCAGTTGGTCCCTGGCCGCCCCGCGCGTGGCCGACTCCGCGATGCGCCGTCCCACGACCACGATCTGTGCAGCGACGGCGGCGGTGTCCACCCCGGGCGGACGGGCGCCGGCGCCGTCGGCCGTTTCCGCGTCGGCACGCGCGCCCGCAGGTGCGCGCTCGATTTCCCCGGCCGCCCTATCGCTCCCGGGCGCCACCCCCAGCGACTCGGCCGCCGTTGGGCCGCTCGCACCGCCGCCACCCGCGCCCCCCGCGATCACGACCGCGGTGGCACCCGCCGCCAGCAAGACCACCGCCCCGGTGTACGCCACCGCGCGGCGCGCCCGCATGGATCGCGGGTCGGCGCGGGCGTGCGCCGCCGGCGCCGGTTCCGGGGCCGCCGGCGTCGGCCGCACTCGGGTCGTCGCCACGGTCTTGTGGTCCGGGGCCATCATCAGCGTGGCGGCGTCGCCGTCCGCCGCACGGCCCGCGCCGGCACCCAGCGCCTCGCGGACGTCCCGAGCGAACGCCCCGGCGCTCGCGTACCGGTCGTCGGGCGCGTGCGAGAGGGCGCGGTCCAGCGCGCGCTGCAGCCCGGGCGGGAACGGGCGTCCGGGCGCGGCCTCGCCGAGCGAGAGCGGCGGGTCGATGAGTCGCTTGACCATGGCCTCCCGCGGACTCGCCGCCTGGAAGGGAAGGGTCCCCGTGAGCATCCGGAACAGCACGATTCCCAGGGCGTAAATGTCGCTCCGGCCGTCCAGAGCGCCACCCGTGAGCTGCTCGGGACTCATGTACTCCGGCGTTCCCACCACGAAGCCGGTGCGGGTCACGTCCTGTCCTTCCTCGCCCCCGGCGGCTTTGGCGATGCCGAAGTCCACGACCTTCACCACCTCGTCGCCGTCCCGCGTTCGGGCCAGCATGATGTTGTCGGGCTTGAGGTCCCGGTGGACGATCCCGAGTTCGTGCGCGGCCTCGAGCGCCGCGGCCGTTTGCTCGAGGATGGCGGTGGCGCGGTTGGGCGGGAGCCCGCGGTTGGGCCGGAGCAGCGCGGAGAGCGGCTGGCCCTCGACGAACTCCATCGCCAGATAGATGATGCCGTCCCGGGTGTCGCCGAAGTCGTAGATCGCGCACACGTTGGGATGGCTGATCCGGGCGGCGTTGGCGGCCTCTCGATTGAATCGGGCGACGGCGTCGGGATCGCGCGCCATGGCGCGGGACATGATCTTGATCGCGCTCTTGCGGCCCATCTTCACGTGCACGCCGAGATACACGGTTCCCATCCCCCCCTCCCCGATCTTCTCGACGATCTTGTAGCGTTCGGCGATCACGCCCCCGAGCAGCTCGGCGCCGTCGCTGCGAAGCGCGCTCCCGTCCTGCGGGCAAAACAGCACGTCGTCGGGATGACGGCCTCCGCAGACGGGGCAGGTCTTCACGGCTGCTCCACCCGCAGCAGGGTGTCGCCGATCATGAGCGTCGCGTCGCGCGGGAGCGGCACTTCGCCGCGCACCTCCAGCGCGACGCCGTTGCGACTCCCGAGGTCGGCGATCACGAAGTCCGCGTCTTCGGATCGGACCTCCGCGTGCGTGCTGCTCATGGACGGGTCATACGGAAAATTCCACGCTCCCCCCTCGCGCCCGAGCATGACGGTGCGGCCCGGCGAGAGGTGGAGCACGTCTCGCTCGGACCCGTCCGCGCGAAGCTGGATCAAGCACGCGATATCCGCGCTCGGGAGCAGGCTCCCCATACGGCGCGTGGCGTCCTGCTCTGGCGGACGCGGACCGGGATACCCCAGGCGGCGGTACAGCAAGAGTTGGGAACCGATGAGCACCCGGTCACCATCGATGAGCCGGTGCGGCTCGGTAATGAAGACCCAGGTGCCGTTGCGGCTCCCCAGATCCCGCACGCTCACCGCACCGTTGCGCACGATGAGTACGGCGTGGAGCGGCGACTGGAACGCGTCGCCCGCAAACTCGAGGTCGGCGCCCTCGCGGCCGACGGTCGTCTCCCCGACTCGAAGGGGAAAGCGGCTCACGGCCTTCCCGTCATCGTCGAGCCGCGCCACGCTGCACCCGCCGCGCGCGTCCGCGACGGCGTATTCCCGCGTGTCAGGCATCCCCCCAAGCGTGCCGTCCAGTTCAACGCCGCAGGCGCCGCAGAACCTCACTGCGGCCGCCACGGGCGCCCCACACGAACCGCACCGGCGCCCCGATGCGGCCGAGCTGAGGGCCGTCCCGCACGCCGGGCAGAACCGCTCATCGGGCGTCAGGCGGCGCGCGCACACGGGACACCCGGAGGCGCGGGGGCCGGTCGCGCCGATGCCGGACGGCGAAGAGGAGTCGGTCACGACGACCACGCCTTGATGCGGGGGCGGACGCGGGCGGCCGGTGAGGTGACGAACCGGTCACGCATACCGTGTTCACCGGCCCAGCGGCCGAGACCGGCGGACGCGCCAGACCGGTTCCGATGAAAGACGCGAAGCGGAGGCCAATCTACGCTCCGCCGAGGAGGGGGTCAACCATCGCAAATTGACGTAGCTCGTTGTAAATGAGTAGGTTCCGCGACCATGACGCCTCCGCGCCCGGCCGCGTGCATCTGCGTGCTCCTCCTGGGAGCGGTCGCCTGTGCGGGGTCGGGCGGTCCGGCGATCGCCCGCGTGGCGCCCAGTCCCGCTCGCGGTCCGCTCGCCCTCCGCGTCGTGTACCCACCGCCCCAGGGGCGCGCGAGCGTTGGCGCGGGTGAGTGGTGGGCCTTGGTCGCCGATTCCACGTTTCGCATCCAAGCTCGGGACTCGACGTTCATCTTCGGCTCCGTCGGTCGAACCGATGCCGTCCTCACGCTCAACGGCCGTCGCATCCCGGTCTATCCGACCGGCGGCTGGATTGCGTGGGTGGCACTACCCGATGATAGCGTCGCGACGTTCGACCTGGTGGCCGCGGCGGGAGCGGACACGGCGCGTCTGACCTACGTGGCCCGCGTCAATCGCGGGTTCACACCGGCCATCGCCGCCGCGTGGATCGATACGACGTCCTTCCGCCCGTCGGGGGACCGCTGGATCCAGCCGGGGGAGGGGCTCCGGCTGTCGGTACGCGCGGCGCCCGGGGCGACCGTGCGCACCATCGCGCCGTCGGGCGATACAATCCCGTTCATCGAGGATCAGGCGCCCGCCGACCTCCCATGGGGACAGATCGCGTTCGGGACGACATCCCCGCCCGTGCGCCCGCCGATCAGCGGGCGCTATGTCACGTGGTGGGCGCGATCCTTTGGTCCCGACCCGGGACCCGTCATGTTCCCGCCGCCGCCGCCGCCACCGGACGATTCCAGCTGGGCGCAATTGGAGGTGATCGTGGGCGCGGACACGGCGCGGGCGGGCTGGCCGCTCCGCCTCGGCATCGTGGCGCCCGACGTTCCGCAGCTGATCGTCGTCAACGACGACACCGCCGGGACCGGGACGACGGACAGCATCTTGGCCGGTCGCCCGACGCCGTACGGGACGTACAACTGGTTCTTTCCGACGGGGACCATCGCCCGCGTGAGCGGCCGCTGGAACGACCAGGTGCGGCTCCAGCTCTCACGGGCGTCGGCCGCGTGGGTGGACGCCGCTGATGTGCAGCCGTTTCGCCCGGGCCTCCCGCCCGCCGCCGGGCCCGCCCGGTCGGTGCGGCTGGTTCCCGGCGAACGGTCGGTCGTGCTCCGCATGCCGCTGCCGGCGCGTCTCCCATTCCGGGTGGACGAGGCGGAGCGCGAGCTCGTCGTCACGCTGTACGGCGTGGCGGCCGACATGGACTGGATCCAGTACGGCGGCACGGACCCGCTGGTGCGGCTCCTCGCCTACGGCCAGCCGGCCGAGGACGAGACGACCGTGACCGTCACCCTGGCCGAGCCGGTCTGGGGCTACCGCACGCGCTGGGTGGGGAGCGATCTCCTGCTGGAGATCCGGCGACCGCCGCGGATCGATCCTCGGCGGCCGCTGCGGGGACGCCGCATCGCGCTCGATGCGGGCCATCCGCCTGGCGGGGCGACCGGTCCGACCGGGATCCGGGAGCCCGACGTCGTGCTGGGCGTTGTGCGCAAAGCGCGCCGCCTCTTGGAGGAGCGGGGGGCGACCGTCATCCTGACGCGGGACGCGGATGCGCCGGTCGCGCTCGTCGCGCGGCCCCGCCTGGCCGAGTCGGCCGATGCGGACGTCCTGGTCTCCGTGCACGCGAACGCGCTGCCCGATGGCGTCAATCCCTACGTGAACAACGGCACGAGCGTGTATTACTTCCATCCCCGGAGCGCGCCCCTCGCCCGCCACCTCAACCGTGCGCTCGTTCGCGAGCTGGGGTTCCCCGACCTGGGGATGGGGCGGGGTGACCTCGCGCTTGCGCGCCCGACGTGGATGCCGGCGGTGTTGGCGGAGGGGCTCTTCATGATGCTCCCGGACCAAGAAGCCGTGCTCGCGAGCGAGGCCGGGCAATGGCACTACGCGCGCGGGCTCGTGGACGGGATCGCCGCGTTCCTTCGTGAGCGTGCTGCCGTGCAGCGCTAGGTCGGGTGCGGCGGGAGCGGGAGCCGCCCCGCTCGCGCGATGGCCGATCGTCGCGGTCGTGGCCGCCCTGGCCGTCGGGGCCGTCCTTCCCGCGGTCGCCCAGGTCGATCCGAGCGGCGCGTGGCGAACGTGGCGCACCGCGCACTTCCGTATCCACGCCACCGCGGAGCACCGGAACGCGGCGCTCGCGGCCTCGCGTGAAGCGGAGCGGGCGTACGAGCTGCTGGCCGGCGAGCTGCGGCCACCCCGCGGGATCGTGGACGTCGCGCTGTTCGACAACACCGATGTCTCAAACGGCGCGGCGGCGATCTTTCCGTCCAATCGTCTCTTCATTTTCCTCGTCCCGCCTGGTCCGGACGTCTCGCTCGGATACTACGATGCATGGCTCCGCGTCGTCCTGACGCACGAACTCGCGCACCTCTTCCATCTCGATCGGGCGGATGGCATCTGGGGGGTGTTGCAGCACGTGTTCGGGCGGGCGCCGGGCCTGTTCCCCAACACATATCACCCCTCGTGGGTGAGCGAGGGGCTGGCGACCTACTACGAGTCGCGCTTCACGCTGGGTGGCCGGGTGCGCGGCGGCTTCCACACCCAGGTCGTGCGCGCGGCGGCGGCCGGCGGGCGGTGGCCCGGCCCGGACGACGCTACCCTCACCGTGTCCGCCTGGCCGGCTGGGACGCGGCCCTACGCGTGGGGCTCGCGTTTCTTCGCGCTCGAAGCGGCGGAGCACGGGGACTCGGTGGTGCCGCGGTTCGTGGACCGAGCCTCCCGACAGCTCTGGCCGCTCGCCGTCTCCGCCCCCCTCCGGCGCGCCGGTGCGGACCCTCTGGCCGCGGGATGGGAGCGGCTGCGCGCGCGGGCCGGCGACGGCGGTCCGCACGCGCCCGCGGGTGCCGTCATCACGCGCGGGCTCTTCGTCGAGCCCCAGATCGCGCTCTCGCCCGACGGGTCGGCGATCGCGTACGTGCACAACGACGGCCGCGCCGTGCCGCGCCTCGTCGTCCGGAACGCCGCCGATGGCCGCGTGCGGACCTCGCGACGGCTCACCGGTGGTGCGGAGGTGGCCTGGGTGGCGGAAACGCTCTACGTCACACAGCTCGACTTCGCGACGCCGGTCGAGGTGTGGTCGGACCTGTATCGCTGGACGCCCGACGGTCGCTGGACGCGTCTCACGCACGGGGCGCGGCTCACGACGCCCTTTGCGGCGGGGGCGGGCGCCGTGGGCGTTTCAACGACACTCACCGGCGACCGCTCGGTGGCCACGGTGAGCGCCCCGGAGTGGACGCCCCGGCCTTTTCCCGTGCCGGCCGCCGACGAGTGGGCGAGCTTTGCTGTGTCGCGGGACGGGCGGTGGGTGGCGGGGGTGCGACTCCGCGACGGACGCTGGGACCTCGTGTGGTGGCCACGCGAGGACCCGGGAGCCGTGGTGTCGGTGACCGACGACGGGGCGCTCGAGGGCGACCCGGCGTGGACGCCGGACGGCAGCCGTCTGCTGTTCTTCTCGGAACGGTCGGGGCTCCCGCAGATCTACGACTACCGGCCCGCCACGGGGGCGTCGCGCCGCCGGACCGATGAACCCACCGGGGCTCGGGAGCCGCAGGAGGGGCCTGATGGGACGCTCTTCTATTCCTCTGTGCTGGGCGACGGTTTCGCGGTTCTCAGGCAGGCGGGGGCGGACCCGGCGCCGGAGCCCACCCTGTCGCGCGGGCCTCCGGGGGTCTTCGTGTCCGCCCCGGCCGTCGTGGCCCGGGAAACGGCGTACCGTCCCTGGCCGGCGCTGATCCCGCGATACTGGATCCCCATTGGCGCCGCCGAGGGCAGCGCCGGGTACTTCGTGGG
The DNA here is from genome assembly GCA_041613315.1 of Gemmatimonadales bacterium. GTDB lineage: Bacteria > Gemmatimonadota > Gemmatimonadetes > Gemmatimonadales > GWC2-71-9 > JBFJHJ01. The sequence goes on along the minus strand of JBFJHJ010000029.1, from coordinate 6,417 downwards.
GGCGCTGTCGGGCGGCTCGGATCCGATCGGACGAACGGCCTACGGCGCCACGGTGCTCGTGGCGCCCACGCGGGGCCGGTGGGAAGGCGGCCTGCGCGTCGAACACCGTCGCTGGAAGGTGGCGTCGCTCGACGTCGGTATCAGCCAGGACTGGGAACCCACGCTGGGGATCACGACGGACGGCACGCTGGTCCGATTGGGGGAGCGGGAGCGCCGGATCGACACCGGCCTCACGCTCTCGTGGCGCCGTTGGCGCACCGCGTTCGCCACGCGCATCGGCGCCGAGCTGAACGCGCGGGCCCTGTTCGACGACGACACGCTCGCGGTGACACCCCCCGAGCTGCCGCTGTTCGGCGGCGGCGTGCTCGCCTTCCGACTCGCCCACAACTCGCGGCCGGCGCTCGCGATCTCGCCGGAGGACGGGATCGTGCTGGACGGCAGCCTGCGGCGACGCTGGGCGCTGGCTGGGCCCGAGTGGTCGTACGGTCTCCGGGGCGGGGTCTCCGGGTATCTGGCGCTTCCGCTTCCGGGCTTCGCCCACTGGGTGCTGGCGACGCGCCTCTCCGCGGCGCGCAGCGGCGGCCCCGCTCCGGAGCGGTTCGGCATCGGTGGGGAGTCGGGCGACGTGTTTCAGATCGTCCCGGGCTACACCGTGGGGGCCGGACGCCGGGCGTTCCCGCTGAGGGGCTATCCGCGAGCCGGGTCGTTCACTCGGGTGGTCGTGGGGATGGTCGAGCTGCGCCTGCCCCTCGTGCTCGTGAGCGCGGGTCTCTGGAAGCTCCCGGTCGTGCTCGACCGCGTCTCCCTCGCCGCGTTCGTCGAAATGGGTGGCGGGTGGAACGCGGGTGAGACGCCAGCGCCCACGGCGTTCCGGGACGTGGGTGCTGAGGCGGTATTCGACCTCGGGGTCTCTTACGACGTGCCGCTCCGCGTCCGGGTGGGCGCCGCGGTGCCGCTTACCTCCGGGCTCGGCGTCGCTCGCGGGGACGCCCGGTTCTACGTCGCCTTCGGCCCCTCCTTCTGACGGGCGCTCGGGCCCGGTGGGGGCCATTCCTGAAGGGATGAGCGCCGTCACGGTTGTCGCTGGGCCCTCCGATTAATCATGGATGTTCGACGGCGATGCGCCGGCGTGGCGACGCGTGATCCGCGTCACACGGGGGCGGACGTGTGCTTGACACTCGTCCTCGGCGTCTCGTACGTTCGCCAATCTCGAGGGGAGCACGGATGTTCTGCTCGCGCTGCGGCACGGAAGTCGAGAACCAGGCGAAATTCTGCCCGTCGTGCGGGCTGGACCTGGCGAGCACGACGCCGCTGGCCGCGATCGACATCGGTGCCGCCATCGCCAGCGAGGCGTCGGAGCTGGACCTCGTGCAGGAGGCGCTGCGCCAGGAGTACGAGATCCTCGAGGAGCTCGGGCGTGGCGGTATGGCGATCGTCTTCAAGGCCCGGGAGCGCCAGCTGGAGCGCGACGTCGCCATCAAGGTGCTGCCCTTCTCGCTCGCCTTCGACCAGGAGTTCGTGGAGCGATTCCAGCGGGAGGCCCGGACCAGCGCGCGCCTGGAGCACCCCAATGTCATTCCGATCTACCGGGTCGGGAGGACCGGGCGCGTCATCTTTTTCGTGATGAAGTACCTGCGGGGCCAGTCGCTGGCCGAGGTGCTGGACGTGCAAGGGCCGCTCCCGCCGAACGAGATCCGCCGTGTCCTCGTCCAGGCGGCGAGCGCGCTGGGATACGCCCATCGGCATGACATCGTGCATCGTGACGTCAAGCCCGACAACATCATGTTCGACGAGCTGGGCAACGTGGTGGTCACCGACTTCGGCATCGCCAAGGCGGCGTCGGGCACGCGGCTCACGGGCACCGGCATGTCGATCGGCACGCCCCATTACATGAGCCCGGAACAGGCCCGAGCCCAGTCGCTCGATGGGCGGAGCGATGTCTATTCGCTCGGCGTCGTCGCGTTCCAGTGTCTCACCGGGCACGTGCCGTTCGACGGCGAAGACTCCTTCGCGATCGGCTACAAGCACATCATGGAGGACGTGCCGACGCCGCCGTTCCACAACGCGGAGCAGCGATCGCTGTTCGCCGTGGTGGAGCGCATGATGGCGAAGTCGCCGGACGACCGGTTCCAGAGCGCCGAGGAGCTGATCGGCGCGCTCGAGGGCCGCTCGCCAGTGGACCGGCGCCCACGCGCCACGGTCCCGGAAGGGCAGCCGACTGCGGCCATGCCGGCGAGTCAGGTTCCCGGGCGGCGGCCCCGCAGCCGCACGATGACGACCACCCCCACGACGCCGATCCCGCAGGCGCAGCCGCGGCCGCCCGTAAAAAAGCGGAGCGGGGTGCTGGCGGGGATGTTGTTGCTGTTGTTGATCGGCGGCGGCGGGGCGGGCAGCGTGTGGTATTTCCTGTTGGGTGCGCAGTGGCCGCCGGACTTCGAGCGCCTGCTGGCGGGCGGCGTCCCTCCACCGGCGATCCGCGGGGCCGGCGGCGACCCGCTCGACGCGGCCGGCGCCGACTCGGTTCGCGTCGCGCCCCCCGACCTGGGGGCGCCGGACACGGGGTCGCGTGGCCCGTCGGTCGCGGACCTGCCCAACACCGGCACCTTCATTCTGCGGAACGTCCCGGGGCTCGCGACCGTTCGCGTGGACGGCGACGTGCGCACGACCGCCACGCTGAACCTGGCGGCCGGCTCGCACCGGATCGAGGTCACCATGCTGGGGCACGAGAAGTTCGACACGACGATCGCCCTGGCGCGAGGCGACACGGTGGTGCTGCCGGTGTCGCTGGCACCCGCCCAGGGCGGCGGTCCGGTGCCGGTGCAGCCCACGCCGCGCCCGCCCGCGCGGCTGGTGGATGTCTGCTCGGAGCCGGGCGCCGATTACAACGCCGACAACAGCTGCTACGACGTCGGGCCGTCGCCCGTCCGTGCGTGCGTGCTGCCGATTCCCGAAGGAGTGGAGGAGCTCCCCACGCCGGTCGTGATCTGGGTGCAGGTGCGGGCCGACAGCTCGGCCGGCCGGATGCAGCTCCAGCGGGGGTCGAGCGTCGACGCATTCACCCGCCTCGCGGGCCGGTTCGCGCGCAACACCCGGTATACGCCTGCGGTCAAGGACGGTCGGGCGGTCGACGCCTGGCTGCGACTCGCCTGCCACGCGGTGCCGCGCTGAGGCGGCGCGGTGATCCATCCCACCGCCTTCATCGCTCCCGGCGCGATCGTCCTGGGGGACGTCATGCTCGGTCGGGACGCCAGCGTCTGGTATCACACGGTGCTTCGTGGGGACATGGACGCGATTCGGATCGGCGATCAGACCAATATCCAGGACCTGTCGATGGTCCACGTGGACGAGGGCGTGCCGTGCACCGTCGGCCGTCGTGTGGGGGTGGGACACCGGGCGATCCTCCACGGCTGCACGGTGGAGGACGAGTGCCTGATCGGGATGGGGGCGATCCTGTTGAACGGGGTCCGGGTGGGGACCGGCTCGGTGATCGGCGCCGGCGCGGTGCTGCCGGAGGGGATGGCGGTGCCGCCGGGGTCCCTGGTCCTGGGGGTCCCCGGCCGGGTGGTGCGCCCGGTGGACGCGGACCTCCGTCGGCGGATCGAGGGCACGTGGCGCCACTATGTGGAGCAGGCGCGGCGACACCGTGCGGGCACGGTCGCCAGACATCCGAGTTCCGGGGAAGCAGCTTTGTGATGTGAATAACGCGGAGCGGCCCAACGGCGCGCGTTCGTCGACCGCTTGCGTGGTATCCCCTTCGCTTCTACCTTGTCCCCCCGCGCGTCGTACCGGCGGTCGACCGGTTTCCCTCAGTTTCGACTAACTTTCAAGACAGCAGCGGCGACTCACCCCTGAGGGGGCAGGAGCGGACATGGGTCTTGTGGCGGATGCCAACGGACGTCGGGAGGCGGAGCTCAGCGAGAACGCGGTGACGGTGCTTCGGCGCCGGTACCTGATCAAGGACGATCAAGGTCGGCCGGTGGAGGAGCCCGAAGACCTGTTCTGGCGTGTCGGACGGAGCGTCGCGGCGGCGGACGCCCGCTACGGCGCGAGCCCCGGGGGGGTCGAGGCGCTGGCCGAGACGTTCTACGAGCTGATGGCCGCGCGCGTCTGGATGCCCAACAGTCCGACCCTGATGAACGCCGGCCGGCCCCTGGGCCAGCTTTCGGCCTGCTTCGTGCTCCCGGTCGACGACGCCCTCTCCAACGGCGAGAGCGGGATCTACGACACCCTCCGCAACATGGCCCTCGTGCACCAGTCCGGGGGCGGCACGGGGTTCGGCTTCTCCCGGCTCCGGCCCAAGAACGACGTGGTCCGCTCGACCATGGGCGTGGCGTCGGGCCCGGTGTCGTTCATGTCGCTGTACGACGCCTCCACGGAGGTCGTCAAGCAGGGCGGCACGCGCCGCGGCGCCAACATGGGCATCCTGCGGGTCGACCACCCCGACATCCTCGATTTCATCGCGTGCAAGGACGACATCACCAAGATCACCAACTTCAACATCTCGGTGGCGGTGACGGATGCGTTCATGCGCGCCGTGCAGGAGGACGGCGAGTACGACCTGATCCATCCGCGGACAGGTGAAGCGGTCGGACGGCTCAACGCTCGGGAGGTGTTCGATCGGATCGTCCACGGGGCGTGGAAGACGGGCGAGCCCGGCGTGTTCTTCATCGATCGGGCGAACCATTACAACCCCGTGCCCCATCTGGGCGGCTACGAGGCCACGAATCCGTGTGGCGAGCAGCCGCTCCTGCCGTACGACGTGTGTAATCTCGGGTCCATCAACGTCGGGCTGTTCGTCAAGAACGGGTCCGTAGACTGGGACGGACTCCGGCGCGCTGTGCATCTGAGCACGCACTTCCTGGACAACGTGATCGACGCCAACAAGTACCCGCTGCCGCAGATCACGGACCTCGCGCAGCGGATTCGGCGCATCGGGCTGGGCCTGATGGGGTGGGCCGACTTCCTCGTCCAGCTGGGCGTGCCCTACGACTCCGACGAGGCCATCGAGTGGGCCCGGCGGCTGATGCGGTTCGTGGACGACGAGGCCAAGGTCGAGAGCGAGCGCCTGGCGGAGGAGCGGGGCGTCTTCCCGGAGTGGGAGCGCAGCATCTGGGGACCGGACGACACGTGCGCTCGCGACCGCGAGGGACGTCGCATCCGGCCCATGCGGCGCCTGCGGAACTGCAATCTCACGACCGTGGCGCCGACAGGCACCATTTCGATCATTGCCGGGTGCTCCTCCGGCATCGAGCCGCTCTTCGCCGTGGCGTTCATGCGGAACCAGGCCGGCGTGTTGATGCCCGACGTGAACGAGGTGTTCGTGGCGATCGCGCAACGGGAGGGCTGGTACTCGGACGAGCTGATGGCCCGGATCGCGGAGGAGGGGCACATCCACTTCGACGAGGTGCCGGCATCGTGGCAGCGGGTGTTCGTGACCGCGCACGACGTGACGCCGGAGTGGCACATCCGCATGCAGGCCGCCTTTCAGGAGTACACGGACAGCGCGATCAGCAAGACGTGCAACTTCCCCCAAGAGGCTACCGAGGGCTACGTCCGCGAGATCTACGAATTAGCGTATCGCCTGGGCTGCAAGGGTGTGACCGTCTATCGCGACGGGAGCCGCGACCTGCAAGTGCTCTCGACCGGCAAGACGGCCAGAAAGGTGCGCGCCTCAGCCGGGGGCGAGGTCGTGGAGGCGGGGGCGGCGGACCGCAACGCCGCGATGGCGGAGCTCAAGGCGACGATCGCCGAGCTCGAGGCCGAGCTGACGCGCACGAAGCGGCAGCTCCACGAGGTCGAGGCCGAGAATCTCCAGCGCCGGGCCAAGCGCTCGCGGCCCGAATTGCTCCGCGGCTGCACCCGCCGCATTGAGACGCCGCTCGGGACGCTGTACGTGACCATCACGGAGGACGACCGCGGCCAGCCGTTCGAGATGTTCATGAGCCTCGGCAAGGCCGGGGGGGCCCTGATGGCCGACGTCGAGGCCGTCGGCCGGCTGATCTCGCTGGCGCTCCGCTCCGGCATCCCGATCGAAGAGATCTACCGGCAACTCCGCGGCATCTCGTCGGATCGCGTGAGCGGCCTCGGGCCCCACAAGGTCCTGTCGGTGCCGGACGCCATCGGCATCGCCATCGAGAAGTGGATACAGGAGCAGCACGGCATTCAGCAGGATCTCCTCGAGAGCGCGCCCGCCGATGCGGCCGTGGTGCCGACGACTCCGCGGGGGGCCGGTCCAGGCGGCGAGTTGGCCGAGTTGCGGTCGCCCAGGGACGAACACTTCGTGGGGGCGTGTCCCGACTGCGGCTCCCAACTTGAGTTCGCGGAAGGGTGCGTCAAGTGCCACGTCTGCGGGTACAGCGAGTGCGGCTGAGCTGAGCGGTGGCGATCCTCCTCCGAGGGGTGGGGGGGGGGGGGGGG
>JBFJHJ010000028.1:0-45258 GCA_041613315.1 Gemmatimonadales bacterium | reverse complement strand
TGAGGATGAGGCGGTGGTGCGCTTGGCAAAGAAGAACGGCCGGTGAGGCAACGCACCGGCCGTCTTCGCCTTGGGTCCGCGCCACGCGCTACGGGAGCCCGAACGGCGACACCTTGTTCTGCGCCAGGATCCGGTTCAGGTCGAACCGCTGGGTGATCTGGGTCGTGGTCAAGTTCCCCCCAGCGTCATACGGCGAGGCGGGGTCGTAGAGGTCCATCTGGTCCTCGGGCGGGATGTAGCTCGGCACCGTGACGCTCGTCCCCGGACCGCCCTGCGAGATGTTCGGGTTGGTTTCGATCTCCTCCAGCGTGACCGGCAGTCGGATGCCCAAGTCGGTCATCCGGCGACCCTCGAGGAACAGGATTTCCTGCCGCGCGAGGAACAGCGCGTGCAAGAGTGACTCGGTCTGGGCGACGGCGATCGCGCGGATGCTGTCCGCCACGAGGGACGTGCCCGATACGATCGGCGTGTTCACCGATCCGGGCCGTGTGAGCACGAGGCCGGCCCGGTAGGGGCTGCTCGGGTCGGCGCGCACAGTGATCGATCCATCGTGCGGCCGGGGCGTCAGGTCTTCGTTCAGCCGCGGGTCGTTGTCGGTGAACGCCAACCGCGTTCGGGCCTGGGCGACCTCGATCGCCCTGGCGACCTGCTCTCGGCCCGTCGCCCAGTCGCCGCGCGAGAACGCCGCCTCGGCGAGGATGAGGTGCATCTCCTCCGCCTTACTCACCGGAATCGCCGATTCCCGCGTCGTGAACTTGGGATCGAGGAAATCCAACCGCGGGAGCGGCTGCATCTCCTGGAGCGAGCGTAGCACCAGGAAGAAGAACGGATTGTTGGAGACCGTCCCCGCGTCGTACGACTGGGAGAAGAGGAAAGTGGCATCGGCGGCGAGGACCGCGGCGGCGAACGTCTCCGCCGGTCCCACGGCGCCCAAGAGTCGGTGCGCGCGCGCCAACGCCGCCTGCGCCCGAACGTCGAACGGGCCGCCCCGGGCCGCCTCGAAGTCGGTGACGGCGTTCTGGACGAGCGTGGGCCAGGCCACCGGCGCTCCGTCCTGGACGACGGGCGCCGCCGCGAACCGCTCACCCACGAGCAGGAACGCCATCGCCCGGTAGTAATGGGCTTCCTGGATCAGCTCCGGGGTCGCCTTCGTGTCGGTAGGCGCGATCACGTCGAGCACGAAATCGGCGAGCGCCCGGAGCTCCTGGGCGTCCTCGTAGCTGGCCCCGAAGCTGCGGCCCAGCTCGGGCGTGATCAGCCGGGGGAAGTCGTTGGTCTTGTTGATGCCGGTCCCGTGGATCGAATAGTTGTCGCTCACCACTTCCGGGATGGTCGGATCCAGCGCGCGGGCGAACTGGGCCCGCAAACCGGGGATGAGCGACTGCGTCGGCCGTTCGGCCTTCGCCAGATCTTCGGCCGTGGTGTTCGGGTTGTCCACTTCGGTCGGGTCGAGCCGGTCGCATCCCGCGAACAGCAGCACGGCAGCGGCCGCCGTGAGCGCGAGCGTCGTCGGGCCCCGACTGATCAGGTGCAGCGATCTCTTCCACGTCATGGCGATTCTCCACCTTGCAGTCATGAGTTGGCCCACGGCGACTAGAACGTCAGGTCCAAGCCGAAGCGCAGCTGCTTCGGCGGGGACAGGGTCACGCTCGACTGGCCGCCCAGCTGGAGGCTGCCGCCGGCGGAGAGCCCATTCAGCTCCGGATCGATCATCGGGGTGCGCGAGAAGATGAACGCGTTCCGCACGTTCAGGTACAGCGTCGCCCGGTCGAAGCCGAAGCGGCGGTAGGCCGACGACGGCACGGTCCAACGCACTCCCAGCTCGCGCACCTTCAGGAAATCCCCGTCGAGCACGAACGCGCTCCGGGCGGCGTTCTGACTGTAATTCCCGAGCTCGTTCCCGCTCACGTCATAGCGCGTCGGGTAGACGTAGCCGTCCTCGATCAGCTCGCGCCGGAAGATGCCGTTAAACGTGGCCCAGATGGAGCCCCAATCGAACACCTGATGCCCCGTGGCCCAGTCGGCATTCGCGAAAAACGTCAGGGCGTTGCGCAGCGTCACGGTGGTCGAGATGCTGCCGCTCTTCGTGGGGGTGGGCTGACTGCCCGTGAACTGCTGTTCCGAGCCATCCAGCAGCCCGTCGCCGTTCGTGTCGATGGGGGTGAACACGTACCAGGCGCCCACGGGATGTCCTACTTCCACGCGCTGCTGGCCGCCCGTGCCGGGAATGCTGAACGGCGCGGCGCCGCCCATGTCCGTCACCCGGTTCTTCACGGCGTGATAGGTCGCGTTCAGGCTCCACTGGAGGGCGCGGCTATTGATGACCTGGGCGCTCGCGTCCAGTTCGATGCCGGTATTGCTGATCTTGCCGACGTTGCGCAGCTGGGTGCCGAGACCCGTGACGGGCTGCTCGGGGACGAAGAACAACGCATCCTCGGTCTTGGCGTCGAAGTAGGTGAACCCGATGCCCACCCGGTTGCCGATCAGCGCGGCGTCGAAGCCGAACTCGACCGTCTTGGTCACCTCGGGAGCGAGGTCGGGGTTCCCGGGGTTGTCGAACCGCGGCGCGCTCTCGCCCCGGAACTGGGTCGCCGTGAATGAGCGGTCGCGGAGGAACGGGGTGGGGAACTTCCCGGTCTGGCCGTAGGCGACCCGCAGCTTCAGGGTGTTCAGCAGCCGCCCGACGCTGTTCTGGAAGAACGCTTCCTCGGAGATCAAGTAGGCGAGCCCGGCTTTGGGATAGACCTCGACATTCACCTCATCACCGAACGCCGAGTTCGCGTCGAGCCGCAGGCCGCCGTTCAGAAACAACCGGTTCGCGACCCCGACCTCTTCCTGGAAGTAGAACCCGCCGTTGAAGATCTCGGTGTTGTTTTCCGTCGCGGTGACGGTGGCGGCCTGATCGAAGTTGGGCGTGCCGGGCAGGGCGAACGTCTGTCCCGTCACGTTGGTGATCGCCTCATCGTCCCGGAACCCCTGCACGCCGAACGTGAAGTTCGACGTCACGGTGCCGTCCCGGGGATAGCTGACGGTGCCGGCCACGTCGAGGGTCGCGGTGTTGAAGTCTCGCTGAAACCGCTGTACCTGGCCGTCGCCGCCGTTGATGAACACGGCGCCGATGGGGGAGAACTCGCGTTGCGTGTTCGTGCGGTAGTCCAGTCCGAGGGTGCCACGGGCGCTGAACAGCGGCGAGGCCGTCCAGTTGAAGCCGGAAGTGAAGCGGAAGCGGGTGACGGTCTCGTCGATGGAGGGGAGGATGAAACGGGTGAGGGCATCGTCGAAGTTGTCTTCACCCGTAAAGAAGAACACGTCCCCCACTTCGAAGCTGGTGAGCGGATCGGCGATCGCCGAGCCGTTGAATAACCGGCCGAACTTGCTGCGCGTGTAGTTGGCCGTGAAGTTGACGCTCACCTTGCCGCTGAGGTCGGTGCGGATCGCGCCGTTCAGGCTGAAGATGTCGTTCTCGTTCTTGGGCTGGACGCCGTTCGAGAGTTGAATCCGTCCGCTCACCGAATACGTCGTGTTCTCCGACCCGCCGTTCGCCGCCACGTAGTAGTTCTGGTAATGACCAGTCTTGAAGAAGTTGTTGCGCAGGAAGTTGGGGTCGGCGCCGGCCGTGATCTCATCGGGGTAGATGACGCCCGTGTCGAACATGTACTTGAGCTCCGGGAGATCGGCGCCCTGTTCGATGCGCACGTTCACCCGCGCGGGCCCGGGCGTGCCTTTCTTCGTGAAGATCTGGATCACCCCTGACGCGGCGTCGGACCCGTATAAGGTGCTGGCGGCGCCGCCCTTGGTGATCTCGATACGCTCGATGTCCGAGGTCAGGAGATCGGCCAGTGCGGACGATTCCTCCCCGCCGGTGCCGCTGGAGGTGACCGCGCTGTTATCCACGCGGACGCCGTCGATGTAGATCACCGGGGTCTGACTGCCGAAGACGCTGGAGACGCCGCGGAAGTTGATCAAGCCGGACGTCCCTGCCTGTGCGGAGGTGGCGTTCACCGTCGCGCCGGACACCTTCCCCTGCAGCAGCTGGGCGACGTCGGTGACCGCCGTGCGCTCGATGTCCTCGGCGGGGATCACGGCGAGTGGTACGGCGAGGCTGCGGCGCTCCACAGCCCGACCCTGGCCGGTCACGACGAGCTCGTCGAGTTGGATCGCCGCGCGGGTCAGCGCGAAGTCCGCGACGACGGTTTGCCCGTCGCGCACCGTGACCCGCTGATCGCGGGCCGCGTAGCCCAGAAGCTGCACGCGGACGGTGACCGAACCGACCGGTATGTCGGTCAATCGGTAGCGGCCGTCGGCGCCGGCGGGCACTGGCCGTCCGCCGATCGACACCATCGCGCCGTCGAGCGCGCGGCCGGTGCCTGCATCGGTGACGGCGCCCTCGATGGTCCCGGTCTGGGCGACCGCCGGAGGAGCGGACAGCGCCACAAGCGCGGCCGCCGCGGCGATCGTGAGACCGGCGCTCACGAGAAAGCGAGGCATATGGACCTCCCTGGTTTGGAGAGCGTTCCTGCCGGAGCCGAAGTGATGCTGCAGGAAGCGCGGCGCGCGGCTGAGGGGCAGACGGACCGCGGACGCGCGAGAGTCGTCACGGTTGAAGCTCCTAGGATGCCCTCGCGTGCTGGCGGCTGTCAAGCGGTCCGTGCGAGGCGCCGGCGCGCGTCATCGATCGGGGGGGTGCTCCGGCTCGCCCCACCGCCGAATGAAGTGTTCCGGCTCGACGCCCAGCGCGTCCGCCACGCGGGAGATGTAGTTGAAGTACGCGATCACCTGTACCGCGTCGTGGATCGCCGTGTCGTCAAAGCCCTGCGCCCGCAGCCGGTCCAGGTCCGCGGGAGCCATCGCGTGCTGGTCCTGCGTGAGCTTCGCGGCGAAGTCGCACAGCGCGCGATCGCGGTCGCCCATGGGCGCCGTGCGCCAGTCGCGCACCACCGCGTGGATCATCGCGTCGGCCGCGGCATCGTCCGTCGTCTTCGCGACCTCGTCCCGGAGGTCCTGGGCGTGTGCCTGCGTTCAGTAGAAGCACTCCAGCTCCGCCGACACGACGGTGGCCAGGAGCTCGCGCTGGACGCGGGTCAGCGGCGAGCGGCCGTACATGAGGGCCAGGTACAGGTCCATGCTGGCCTTCAACGTCCGCGGGTTGAGGCTCATGATGTGCACGATGTGCCACACCCGGCCCGCGCGCCGTATGGCCTCGTCGAGTTCCTGCTTGAGCGGTCCCGTCGCTTCGTCAACGGGAATCTGTGTGATCCAGGGCATGACCGAAGGTGTGAGGTGTCAGGTGCCGGGTGTCGCAGCGCCGGTCCCGGCACGGCACGTCGCTATCGTTGATCCAACGCCAGTACCGTCTGCAACAGCACGTTCGCGCCGTGCTCGACGTGATCCGGCCGAGTGAATTCCTTGGGGGAGTGGCTGATCCCGCCGGCCGAGGGCACGAAGATCATGCCCATCGGACAGATCTGCGCCAGGTACTGGGCGTCGTGGCCCGCGCCGCTGGGCATGTCCATGCCGGAGAGCCCGAGCGCCCTGACGGCCCGGCGGATGACGTCCCGAATCGCCCGTTCGGACTGGGCGCCGACCAGCCGGAGCCGCGGCGCGACCGTGACCGGGGTCTCGTAACCGCTCGCGAGGCCCTCGATCACCCGCCGGATCCGCTCCCACAGTCCGTCGATCTTCGCCAGGTCGAGATCGCGTAGCTCTACCGTGAGCTGCACCTCGCCGGGGACGACGTTGGGCGCGTTGGGCCGCACCACCAACTGTCCCACCGTTCCCACCTGGCGGCCCGGCTCGGACTTGACGATGCGGTCGACCGCCTGGGCGATCTCCGCGGCGGTGAGGAGCGCGTTCTTGCGGCGGTTCATCGGCGTCGTGCCCGCGTGGTTCGCGAACCCGGTGACCGTCACATCGTATTGGAGGATGCTCACGATCCCCTCGACGATCCCGATGTCGAGGCCTGCGGCGTCCAGCACCGCCCCCTGCTCGATGTGGAGCTCGACGTACGCGGCGGCGCTCCCGGGTCGGTGCGCCGCGTCGGCGAGCCGTTCGGGGTCGCCCCCGATCCGCCGGAGCTTCTCGCCGAGCGGCACGCCGTCGCGTTCCGGCCGCGCGACGTCCTCCGGCGTCAAGGCGCCCACGAACCCGCGGCTTCCCGTGAGCCCGCCCTCTTCGTCGGCCCAGATGGCGACCCACAGGGGGTGCCGCAGTGTCTGCCGCGCCTCCTGGAGCGTGTACGCCACCTCGATCGCGGCCATCGAGCCCACGTCGCCGTCGTAATTGCCGCCCTCGGGCACCGAGTCGATGTGCGAGCCGATGATGAGTGGCGGCGCGTCGCGCGCCGTGCCGGCCCGGCGGCCGAGGATGTTCCCCACGGGGTCCACCGCGACGTCGAGGCCCGCGGTGCGCATGAGGCCCATGGCGAAGTCCCGGCCGTCGAGATCCGCCTGAGAGAACGCGACGCGGCTCACGCCTCCTTGCGGATTGCGCCCAAAGCGCGACAGCTCGGCGAGGTGCCGGTTGACGCGCGCGCCGGTCACCCGGAGCTGACGGCCCTGGTGGCGTCCCCGCCCGGTCGAGACTGCCGGGGCCGCGAGCGCGAGCACGCCCAGGCCCGCGACGTGAACGAAATCGCGTCTCTGCATCGCCGACACGCGCTCCTGTGATCGAGCGGCCTAACGTAGCCGCGAAAGGCGCGGGCGGCAACGCTCGAGGGCAGGGGCGCCAACCGCGTGCGACCGCCGCAACCGGCTAGCTTGAACCACACACGAACTCGATCCATTGAAGGAGTCACCATGTCAATCGTCGCCATCAATCCCGCCACGGGTGCCACCATCAAGGAATACGATCTCATGACCCCGAAGGAGGTTCGCGACGCCCTCACGGCGGCCGACCGGGCCTCTCGCGACTGGCGGCGGACCGGCTTCGCGGAGCGGGCCACGCGGATGCGGCGGGCGGCGGAGATCTTGCGAAGCGGGGCCCGGGAGTACGCCGAGCTGATGGCGGAGGAGATGGGGAAGCCCGTGACGCAAGGCCGGGCGGAAGCCGAGAAGTGCGCGTGGGTGTGCGAGTACTACGCCGAGCACGCGGAGCGCTTCCTCGCACGCGAGCCGGTGGAGACCGACGCGACGAAGAGCTTCGTCACATTCCAGCCCTTGGGCGTCGTGCTCGCGATCATGCCGTGGAACTTTCCGTTGTGGCAGGTCTTCCGCTTCGCCGCCCCGACGCTCATGGCCGGCAACGTCGGCGTGCTGAAGCACGCGTCCAATGTGCCGGGGTGCGCGCTGGCGATCGAGGATGTGTTTCGGCGCGCGGACTTCCCCGACGACGTCTTTCGCACGCTGCTCGTGGGGTCGGATCAGGTGAAAGCGATCATCCGGCACCGGTGTGTCCGGGCGGTCACGCTCACCGGGAGCACCGCGGCGGGGAAAGCGGTTGCCAAGGAGGCCGGTGCGCGGCTCAAGAAAACGGTCCTCGAGCTGGGCGGCAGCGACCCGTACGTGATTCTGGAAGACGCCGATCTCGAGCAAGCGGTCGAGACCTGCGTCGCGAGCCGGCTCATCAATTCGGGTCAGAGTTGCATCGCAGCGAAGCGCTTCATCGTCGTGGAGGCGCGACGGGAGGAGTTCGAGCGCCGCTTCGTCGAACGGATGGGTCGTGCGAACATGGGGGACCCCGCCAAGCCGGATACCGAGGTCGGCCCCCAGGCCCGCGTGGACCTCCGCGACGAGCTGCACGAGCAGGTGCGCCAGAGCATCGCGAAGGGCGCGCGGTGCCTCCTCGGTGGCGAAATCCCGAGCGGCACGGGCGCCTACTACCCGCCGACCGTGCTCACCGATGTGAAGCGGGGGATGCCGGCCTACACGGAGGAGCTGTTCGGACCGGTGGCGGCGGTCATTCCCGCCAAGCACGAGCGGGCGGCGCTCAAGATCGCCAACGACTCGTCGTTCGGCCTCGGGGCGGCGGTGTTCACCAGCGATGTGGCCAAGGGCGAGCGCCTCGCCGCGGAGGAACTCGAGGCCGGCGCGTGCTTCGTCAACGCGCTGGTCAAGTCGGACCCGCGGCTCCCCTTCGGCGGCATCAAGGAAAGCGGGTATGGGCGCGAGCTGTCGCGCTTCGGGATCCGGGAATTCGTGAACATCAAGAGCGTCTACGTGCGCTAGGGCCTTGCCGACCCGCGCCTCGCGCGGAACAATTCGTCCACATCCCATTCGGAGACGTCATGCCGCATCGCGTCGGCCCGGCAGGTGTCGCGGTGGCCGTCTGGCTCGCCGTGTCCGCGTGCGCCGACGTCTCGGCGCGGCGCGGCTACGAGTGCATCGCGCCCGCGAATCCGGGCGGCGGGTGGGACCGGACCTGCCGCGTGCTGGGCACCGTGCTGGCCGAGCTCGACCTTGTGCCCGGCGCGCTGCGTGTGACCAACATGCCGGGCGCGGGCGGCGGGATCGCCTTCGCCCACGCGGTGGCCCAGCGGTCCGGTGACGCGCGGGTCGTCATCGCCGCGAGCCCCGCCACCACGCTCCGCCTGGCGGAGCGGCAGTACAGCCGCCTCACCGAACGTGACGTCCGGTGGCTCGCCGCGCTGGGCGCGGAGTACGGCGTGCTCGCGGTGGGGCGGGACGCCCCGTGGGCCGATCTCGAGACGTTCGTTGCGGCGTGGCGTGCGCGGCCCGAGGCCGTGGCCTTCGGCGGCGGGAGCGCCGTCGCGGGGCAGGACCACATGAAGGTCCTGCTGCTCGCCCGGCGCGCGGGGATCGACCCGCGCCGCGTGCGCTATGTCCCGTTCGACGGCGGCGGTGAGGCGATGACCGCGTTGCTCGGCGGGTTCGTCCGGGTGTTCTCGGGCGAGCTGTCGGAGATCGAGGGCCAGCTCGAGGCGGGGACGATCCGGCTGCTCACCGTGCTCGCCCCGGAGCGCCTGGACGGCGCCTTCGCCGACGTACCTACCGCCCGGGAAGCGGGCTACGATGTCGAGTGGATCACCTGGCGCGGCTTCTACGTGCCGGCCGGCATCAGCGACTCGGCGTACGGCTGGTGGGTGCGGGCGATGACCCGGGTCGCCGAATCGGACGCCTGGGTACACGCGCGCCGCGTGAACCGCCTGCGGCCGTTCTTCCGCGCGGGCCCGGAGTTCGAGGCCTTCGTGCACGAGCAAGTGGCGGAGTTCCGCGCCTTGGCCATAGAGATCGGCTTGATCAAGTGACACGACCCCGGGGCGACACGCTCGCGGGGGCGGCGCTGCTCGTGCTGGCGGTCGCGGTGGCTTTCGAGGCGCGCGGGTTCCGCGTCGAGTTCCTGACCGACCCGGTCGGGCCGCGTGCGTTTCCATGGCTCGCCGCCCTGCTGCTGGGCACGGCGGGCGTCGCTCTCCTGGCGCGGCCCGCCGCCGCCGCGGTGGTTTGGCCCCGCGTCGGCGGGTGGCGCCGGCTCACGCTGGCCACCGTCAGCTTTCTCGCCTACGCGGCGCTGCTCGCGCCGCTCGGCTTCGTCCTCGCGACGACGCTCGAAGTGACGCTCCTCTCCCGCGCGTTCGGCGGGCGCCCGTGGCGCAGCGTGCTCGCGGCCGCGGCGTTCAGCGCGACGCTCTATCTCGCCTTCGTCTACGGCCTCGCGCTCTCGCTCCCGACCGGGACGCTCTTCACCGCCTGGAGCCGCTGAGTGGACGCCATCCTGCACCTGGCTGACGGCTTTGCGTTCGCGCTCCAGCCGATCAACCTCTTCTTGGCGGTGGCGGGCGTCGTGATCGGCACGGTCGTCGGCCTGTTGCCGGGCATCGGGCCGATCAACGCCATCGCGATCCTCATCCCGATCACGTTTGCCGCCGGGATCGCTCCCGCCTCCGCGCTGATCCTGCTCGCGGGGATCTACTACGGCTCGCAGTACGGCAACTCCATCAGCACGATCCTGCTGAACGTGCCGGGCACCGCGTCGGCGGTGGTGACGGCGCTGGATGGCTACGCGATGACGCGACAGGGGCGCGCCGGGCCCGCGCTCGCGAGCGCGGCGGTCGCCTCGTTCGCCGGCGGAACGCTGTCGATCTTCGGGCTCGCGCTTCTGGCGCCCGCGCTCGCACGGTGGGCGATCCGCTTCGGTCCCGCCGAGTACTTCGCGCTGATGCTGTTCGCCTTCGCCGCGCTGTCGAGCTTGGCCGGGCGGCACCTGGCGAAAGGGATCGCCGCCACGGCGTTCGGGCTCCTGCTGGGCACCGTCGGCCTGGATCCCCATAGCGCGGTGCCTCGCTTCACGTTCGGTCAGCTCAAGCTCCTGGACGGCCTCGATTTCGTCGTGGTGACCATCGGCCTCTTCGCGGTGAGCGAGGTGCTGCTGCTGTTGGAACAGACGGGACCGGGCCGCGCGGCGGTCACCTCGGTGGGCCGCGTCTTCATGAGCGCGCGCGAGCTGTCGCACACGGCGTGGACGATGGTCCGCGGAAGCGTGATCGGATTCGTCGTGGGCGTGCTGCCCGGTGCGGGCGGCACGATCGCCAGCTTCGTCGCCTATGCGGCGGAGGAGCGGGTCGCCGGGGCACACGGATCGTTCGGCCAGGGAGATATCCGTGGCGTCGCGGCGCCGGAGGCCGCCAACAACGCGGCGGCGACCGGCGCCATGATCCCGCTCCTCACGCTCGGTGTGCCCGGTAGCGGGACGACTGCGGTCATGTTGGGCGCGCTGCTCGGCATGAACGTGACGCCAGGTCCCCTGCTGATCGAGCGCAGCCCCGAGATCTTTTGGGGCCTCGCGGCCTCGATGTACATCGGGAACCTGGTGCTCCTGATGCTCAACTTGCCGCTCGTGGGGATCTTTGTGCGGATCCTGAAGCTGCCGCGCTGGTTTCTCTTCCCGGCGGTGGCGGCCCTCAGCTTCGTCGCCGTGTACGCCGTGAACAATACCGCGTTCGATATCGTGCTGATGGCGGGGTTCGGGGTGGTGGGGTACGCGATGCGGAAGACCGGCTTCCCGCTCGCGCCGGTGATCCTCGCCCTGGTGTTGGGTCCCCTGATGGAGACCAACCTGCGGCGGGCCCTGGCGCTCTCGGGGGGGGAATGGGGTATCCTGTTCTCGAGTCCGCTCGCGGTGGCGCTCTGGGCGCTGGCGGCCGCCAGCGTGGGGCTGCCCGCCGTGCTGCGGCGACGGGCCGCGGCGCTCCCGCCGCCGATTGGGCCCGCGTCCGAGTGACGCGGGCCAGGTGGCCGAGTTGAGCGTCCGGTGCCCGCGTCCCTCGCCGCACGACTGTAGCACGGCTCGGTCGACGAGCGCAGCGCGGCCGGTGTATCGCTGCGGGCGGTTCTACAGTCCCGACCAGACCCTCAGTCCCGACCACACCCTGAACATCGAGAGAGCGAGGTTGTTCTCGTCGGCACCTGCCAACGCGGCCAGGGCGAGGGGCGCCACCGCAGCGCGCAGCGTCAGCGACGACATGACACGCCGTCTCCGGTCAAAGCCCACGGTTTCTGGAACCCACGTCCCCGTGACGGGTTCCCCCGCGACTATCCGGTGGCGCTCGAGTGCACTGCGAACGCGGCGCCCTGGGAATCCAGGCACTGCGCGATGCGGCCGCCGCCCGGCACGTCCATCGGCCCGTTCAGCACCTTGCCGCCCAGCGTCTTCACTTTTTCCGCCGCGGCGTCGGCACTCGCCACCATCGCATAGCATAACCAGGCCGGTCCCGGCATCTCCGGCGGCTTGTTGAACATCCCGCCCAGCGAGCGCCCCTTGCGGCCGTACATCTGATAGACTCCCGCCTCGCCCATGTCCATCGCGTCGGTCTTCTGCCAGCCGAAGAGCGCGTGGTAGAAGTCGAACGCGGCGGTGTGGTCGGTGGTCGCGAGCTCGACCCACGAAAACTCGCCCCGCTGGGGCGGTCCGTCGTGCCCCGGGGTCTCGCCGAGGGGAGTGAAGGCGGCGAACACGGCGCCCTGCGGGTCGGCCAGAACCGCAAAGCGCCCAACCGTCGGTATGTCAACGGGCGCCTTGAGGACCTTGCCGCCGAGCGTCTTGGCCTGCTTCGCCGTGGCGTCAACGTCGGGCGTACCAACGTACGCCAGCCAGTGCGGCGGAATGCCCGCCTGCTTGACCTCGGCCGGGAGCGCCATCACGGCGCCCAACGGCTCATCGTTGTTGGTCCACATCACGTACGACGCGTCGCCTTCCCAGGCTCGCGTGCCCCACCCGACGATCGCGCCGTAGAACCGCCGCGCGGCGTCAGGGTCGGACGTCAACAGCTCGTACCAGACGAAGCGACCGCGGGGGTCGGTTCGCGTCTTCGGGGTCTTGGGGGTCTTGGCGGTCTTGGACTTGGGTGTCGCTTTCGCTTTCGGCATGTCGGTCTCCAGAGTGTCGCACTATGGAGCTTGCATCGGGGCCGCAGCGCGCGCAACGGTCCGCCGACGGGCGGCATCCAACCGGGAGGAGGACGGTGCAGTCTGAGACACCGCACGGCCGGACGGCGCGCTGGCCCACGGCCTCCCCGGCGCGCTAGATTGCCCGTTTCCCGCTCCGACGGCCGTGCCTCACAGGGAGATTCGCCCGATGACCGCACAACTGGTACGCGCGCTGGCGTTCGGCGTCGCCCTGGCGCTCCCGCTCGCTCCACCGGTGGGCCTGGCGGCCCAAGAGCCCGAGTCCGCCGACACGGCGGCGAAGAAGAAGAACCCCCGGCAGGAAGGCCTCCCGCTCGCACCCGCGCGCACGCTCCAGTTCACCGCGCGTCAGGGTTCGTGGATCTCGCTGGACGTGAGCCCCGACGGACGCACGATCGTGTTCGATCTATTGGGCGACCTCTACACGATGCCCTTTGCGGGCGGCAAGGCGACGCCGCTCACGCAGGGGATGGCGTTCGACGCCCAACCACGGTTCAGCCCCGACGGCCGACGCGTGGCGTTCGTCTCGGACCGGGGCGGCGGGCCCGGCGTGTGGATCATGTCGTTGGACAAGCGCGACACGGTGCAGGTGACCAAGGGAAAGGACAGTGGGTACCAGTCGCCGGAATGGACGCCGGACGGGAGCTACATCGTCGTGACGCGCGACGCGCAGGGGCCCGGCCGGCTGCACTTGCTGCACAGCGACGGTGGATCGGGCACGACGCTGATCGACAAGCCCGACAACCTGCGGACGATGGGCGCGGCCTTCGGTCCGGACCCGCGTTACATCTGGTTTGCCCAGCGTCGGAGCACCTGGACGTACAACTCCCCCATGGGCGAGTGGGATCTCGCGGTCTACGACCGGGAGACGGGCGAGCGGGCCACGCGCTCGAACCGGTACGGTGGGGCGGTGCGACCCACGTTGTCACCGGACGGCCGGTGGCTCGTGTACGGCACGCGCCACGTGGACGAGACCGGCCTGCGGATCCGCGACCTCACGACCGGGGCGGAGCGGTGGCTCGCGCATCCCGTGCAGCGGGACGAGCAGGAGGCTGTCGCGTCGCGGGACGCGCTCCCCGGCATGTCCTTCACGCCGGACTCGAAGGCAGTGGTGGTCTCGTACGGCGGGAAGATCTGGCGCGTCCCGGTGGACGGCAGCCCGCCGATCGAGATCCCCTTCGAGGTGGACGTCAATTTGGACCTGGGGCCCGTGGTCGACTTCGACTATGCGATCTCGGATTCGGCGGCGTTCGTCGCGCGGCAGATCCGGGACGCGGTGCCCTCGCCGGACGGCTCGCGCCTCGCGTTCACCGTGCTCGGTCGCCTGTACGTGATGGACTACCCGGCCGGCACGCCGCGCGCGCTGACGGAAGGGGACGTGCCTGAGCATCAGCCCACGTGGTCGCCCGACGGGCGGTGGCTCGCCTACGTGACCGCCACCTCGCGGGACGGCGGGCATCTCCTCAAGGTGCGGGCCGACGGGCGGGGACGCCCGCAGCAACTCACCACGATGGCGGCATTGTACCAGCAGCCGGCGTGGGCGCCGGATAGTCGGCGGATCGTCGCGATCCGCGGCCCGGCGCGCGCGTTCGAGGAAGCGCTCACGCGCGGCGTGCCCGGCGGAGCGCAGGATCTCGTGTGGATCTCCGCCGACGGCGGCGCGGCCACCGTGATCGCCCCCGTGGATTTTACGGCGCCGCACTTCGCGCGGGACGCCGAGCGGATTTACGCCTATAGCGTCGAGGACGGGTTGATTTCGTTGCGGTGGGACGGAACGGACCGGAAGGCGCATGTAAAGGTGACGGGGTACAAGCCGCCCAACGCGACGCAGGCGATCCGGGCGTCGCTGATTCTCACGTCGCCCGCCGGTGACCGTGCGCTCGCGCAGGTGGTGAACGATCTGTACGTGGTGACGGTGCCGATGGTGGGCGGCGAGACGCCGACGATCTCGGTCGCCAACCCCGAGAACGCGGCGTTCCCCGCACGCAAACTCACGCGCGTGGGCGGACAGTTCCCAGTTTGGAGCCGGGGCGGCCGCACCGTGCACTGGTCGATCGGCAACGCGCACGTCGTCTACGACCTGGCTGCGGCGAAGGCGTTCGAAGACAGCGTCAAGGCGGCGGAGAAGGCCCGCGCGGCGGGGGATACCAGCGAGGCGAAGAACGAGGGCGACAAGAAGAAGGCCCGGTACGAGCCGGCCGAGACGCGGGTCGAGATCCGTGTGCCGCGCGACATTCCCCAGGGGACGACGGTGCTTCGTGGCGCGCGCGTCGTGACCATGCAGGACGACGAGGTCATCGAAGACGCCGACGTGGTGATCCGCCACAATCGAATCGCGGCGATCGGGCCCCGGAGCCAGGTCACGGTGCCCGCGGGCGCGCGCATCCTCGATGTCGGCGGCACGACGATCGTCCCCGGGTTCGTGGATACGCACGCGCACCTCCGGGCGGCGGCGGAGATCCACCGGCGTGAGATCTGGTCGTACGTGGCGAACCTGGCGTATGGGGTGACGACGACCCGCGATCCGCAGACGGCCACGACCGATGTCCTCACCTACGAGGATCTCGCTCGGGCGGGCACGATCCTCGGGCCCCGCATGTACTCGACCGGGCCCGGCGTCTTCTTCGCCGAGCACATCACGAGCCGAGAGCACGCGCTCGACGTGCTGCGGCGCTACAGCGACTACTACGACACCAAGACCATCAAGATGTACGTCGCGGGGAACCGGGAGCAGCGTCAGTGGATCATCGACGCCGCGCGCGAGGTCGGGATCAAGCCGACCACCGAAGGGGCGCTGGACTACGCGATGGATCTCACGATGGCGATCGACGGCTACCCCGGGCAAGAGCACAACACGCCGGGCTTCCCGTTCTACGAAGACGTGGTGCGGCTGTACGTGGCGGCGGGGACGGCCTATACGCCGACCATCCTCGTGACCTACGGCGGTCCCTGGGCGGAGAATTACTGGTACGCGGCGCAGAACCCGTTCGACGACGCGAAGCTCCGACGCTTTACGCCGTTCGAGGAGCTGCAGTCGAAAGCGCTGCGCCGGAACGCCGGCTGGTTCCATTCCAGGGTGCATACCATGGATCGCGTGGCGCGGCTGGCGGCGGACATCGTGCACGCGGGCGGGGTGGCCGGTGTGGGGAGCCACGGCCAGCTCCAGGGGCTGGGGTACCACTGGGAGCTGTGGAGCATGCAATCGGGCGGCCTGACCCCGCACGAAGCATTGCGGGTAGCGACGATCCTGGGCGCACGGGCGATCGGGCTGGACCAGGATGTCGGGTCGCTCGCGGCCGGCAAGCTCGCGGATCTCCTGGTGCTCGAACGGAATCCGCTCGACGACATTCGCAACACGAACACGATCCGCTACGTGATGAAGAACGGCCGGCTGTATGACGGGAACACGCTGGACGAGATCTGGCCCAGGGAGCGCAAGGCCGGGCCGTTCTATTGGCAGGGGGAGGAGACGCCAACGGCGGCGGCGGGGATCAGATAGTGCGGGCGGGCAGGCGGGTCGGCGGACAGGCGGTCGTGGGGGAAGGCTCGCGAGTAGAGCGGGGAACGCCGCAAGCCAGAGACGGGAGCGTCCACGAGCTTACCGACCGCCTGACCGCCCGATCGCCCGTCCGGACGAGCGTCCTGCGGTGGAGGCTCACGATGCAGGCATCCACGGCATGACCGAGCTCGAGCGCCAGCTGCGGCCGCCGGACACGCGCGGCCACATCTCGGTCGCACGGCTGGCGGAGTACTGGTACATCGCGTGCCGCTCGCGGGACCTCCGCCGGTCACCGCTGCGCCGTACGGTTCTCGGCATCCCGATCGTCGTGTTCCGCGACGCGGGGGGCAGTGTGGGAGCGCTGCTCGATCGGTGTCCCCACCGCAACATCCCCCTGTCCGAGGGCCGGGTGTTGCCCTCGGGGCACCTGCAGTGTCGGTATCACGGCTGGGAGTTCGACGTGCGCGGCGCGTGCCTCCGGGTTCCGGGGCTCCCCGCGCCGGGCGAAGCGAGGGGGCGGCGCGCCGAGGCCTTTCCCGTGCGGGAACGCGACGGGTTCGTGTGGGTGTTCGCGACGCCGGACGTCGAGCCGTCGTCGGAGCCGTTCGCCCTGCCGCTCGCGGCTCGACCGGGCTACACCAGCGTCGTGCAGGAGGTGGAGGTCGCCGCCACCGTTCACGCCGCGGCCGAAAACGCGCTCGACGTGCCGCACACGGCGTTCCTGCACCGCGGGCTGTTTCGCGGCGGATCTCGCGCGCCGATTCTCATTGACGTCGAGGTGCGCCGCTGGCGGGACCGCGTCGAGGCGTGCTACATCGGCGAGCCGCGTCCGCCCGGGTTCGCGGCCCGACTGCTGTCGCCGAGCGGCGGGGTGGTCGAGCACTGGGACCGGTTCTTCCTGCCGTCGATCGCCCAGGTCGAGTACCGCCTCGGGTCCGAGAATCACGTGGTGATCACGACGGCGATGTCGCCGGTCACGGATTTCGTCACCCGGATGTTCGCCGTGATCAGTTTTTGCCTGCGCCTGCCGGGCGCACTCATCCGGCCGTTCCTCCACCCGCTGGCCATGAAGATCTTCCGGCAGGATGCGGAGATCCTGGCGCTCCAGTCCCGCACGATCCAGGCGTTCGGCGGCGAGCAGTTCATGTCCACGGACGTGGACGTGCTGGGCCGGGAGATCTGGCGGCTGCTGCGGCAAGCGGAGCGGCGAGACGGAGCGGCCGAGGAACGGGAGCCCGCGCTGCGCCGGCTCCGCATGCTCGTGTAAGCGGGTGGGGTCCGCTCGCGCGCAGGTTGCGCGAACGGCGTCTTCAAAGACGTGTCGATCTCTACTCTCACGGAACGGGTTTCTCATGATCGGGTCGCTCCCGCGTGTGCTCAGGTGCCTCCCCGCGGCCGTCGCGCTGACCCTCGCCGCCGGCACGCTCCACGGTCAGGAAACGCTCGGTACCGTCACGTTCCCGGCGTCCGGGGCGCCGGCCGCTCAGCCGCACTTCATCCGCGGCGTCCTCTTGCTGCACAGCTTCGAGTATGGCGCCGCCGCGGCGGCGTTCCGGACCGCGCAGCAGCTGGACCCCGGGTTCGTGATGGCGTACTGGGGCGAGGCGATGAGCTACACCCATCCGATCTGGAATGAACAGGACATCACCGCGGCCCGGTCGGTCCTGCGGCGCCTGGCGCCCACGCCGGCGGGGCGGCAGGCGAGGGCGCCCACGCCGAGAGAGCGGGGCTACCTCGAGGCGGTGGAGGTGCTCTACGGCGACGGGGCCAAGTCACGGCGCGACACGCTATATGCGGCCGCGATGGAGCGGCTCGCACGGGCGTATCCCGAGGACCTCGAAGCGAAGGCCTTCCACGCGCTGGCCCTGCTCGGGCTGAGCCAGGGTGAGCGCGACGTGCCCACGTATATGCGGGCGGCCGCGCTGGCGCAGGACGTGTTCGACCGCAACCGCGATCATCCCGGCGGCGCGCATTACCTGATCCATTCGTTCGACGATCCGGTGCACGCGCCGCTCGGTCTCATCGCCGCCCGAGCCTACGCAACGATCGCGCCCGATGCGGCGCACGCCCAACACATGACGACCCACATCTTCGTGGCGATGGGGATGTGGGACGACGTCGTGGCCGCGAACGAGCGCGCCGTGGCCGTCGTCGAGCGTGCGGCGGGCCGAGCGCCGGTGGGCTGCGGCCACTACAACGAGTGGCTGGCGTACGGCTACCTCCAGGAGGGGCGCACGCTCGCCGCGCGTCGACTCGTGGAGGAGTGCCGCGCGGAGGCGGCGGTCTCGACGCGGCGCGCCGGCTCGCTCGCGGACATGCGGGCGACCTATCTCGTGGACACCGGTGAGTGGAGCGGAGCGGAGGCGAGGGCTGTAGTGGATACGGCCGCGCTCGACGGCTGGGGTCGGTCGGTCGTGGATTTCACGGCGGGCCTCGGGGCCGCGAGCGTGAGCGATGCCCGTGCGGCCCGGCGGGCGCTGGTGCGGCTCGCGTCCCGGCACGCCTCGCTGCCGCAGAGCGCGCGGGGGAACGCGCAGGTGATGGCGGGGGTGCTGGGGGCCGCGATCCTGTTTGTGGAGGGGCACCGGGACGAGGCGATCGCGGAGGCGAGCCGCGCCGCCCAACTCGAGGCGTCGCTACCGTTCGCGTTCGGACCGCCGGCAGCGTACAAACCGCCACGTGAGCTGGAGGGCGAGCTGCTCCTCGCGATGGACCGGCCACGCGACGCGGTGCGCCGCTTCGAGGAAGCGCTACGCCGGACGCCGGGGCGCACGCTCGCGCTGCTCGGCCTCGCCCGGGCGGCCGCGGCCGCCGGGGAAGTCGCGACAGCGCGGGAAGCGTACGAGGGGGTCGTACAGAACCTGGCGCGGGCCGAACCCGAGCCGCCCGCGCTGGCGGAGGCGCGGCGCTATCTCGAGCATCATCAGGCGGGAGCACCCGGCAGCCCCTGACCGGCGTGCCGGGCGTCCCGATCACCGTTCGGTCACCGTCCCGACCAGACCGACACCGCGGAGAGGTTGAGGTTGTTCTCCAGCCGCCACTCGATCACGTCACCGTCGGCCACGGTGAGCGGCAACGTGACGTAACGCGCGTTCGAGCCGATCGGATGGGCCACGAGCTGGACCTGCGCGCTGGCCAGGTTGATGGCGCGCGGCATGCGCAGCACTTCGCTCCGAAAGCTCATCACGGTTCCCAGCGGGTGGCGGGCTCCGTTGACCACGAGGTACAGCCGCTGATCCAGCCAGTTGTGGTTGTGGACCTCCAGGTACGTGTCGCGGTCGACCTGGACCGCGGGATCGCGAGCGTCCTGGGCGGGGGCCGGGGCGGGCAGCGCCGTGAGCGCCACGCCGAGACCCAAGGCCGCGGCGAGCGTGCGTAAGGTGGATGCCTGCATCTCGACGTCCTTTCTTCGCTGCCGCCCGGCGTGCGCTGAAGGTCGAGCGTTCTCTACGCTGTACTAAACCCCGGGAACGCCGCGCCGGTTCCCGTGCGGGATTCGCCCGGCGGTCGTTCCGGCGCCGACGGGTCGGGCGCCGCTCGGCACGATGGTGGGGATCGCTCTTGCTTGCGGTGCGGTTCGCGGACAGCTTAGGCACGAGCGCCCGACCCAGTAGCCAGCAAGGAGCGCGCATGGGCGGCATCAACCTCACGCGATGGATCGGCGGCTACCTGCTGTCATTGGCCGGCTACCACATGCTCGGGCTGTTTCCGGTGAGGATGCTGGTGCTGTGGGGCACGGTCGGGCTCGCGGAAATGATCCTCGCGGCGCTGGTCGGCGGCTGGATCTACCGGGAGGGGTAAATGGAGAGGTGTCACCGAGGGACGCTGCGCCGCCCCTTCTGTCCCGCGCTGCACCGCATCGTGCTCGTGGGCGCGGCCGCGCTGGGTGTCGCGTGCGGGGAGCGGGAGCGAGCAGGTGACGATCGGCCAGCCGCGCTCACGTACCCCCCTCTCCCCCCGGGGTTTGAGGAGGTCGGTGGCATGTTGCTGAGGGGGCCGGACGGCGCGGAGCTCGGCATGACGGACGTCCGCAGCGATACGGCGCAGATGCTGTGGCTCGGGCGGCTCACGCATCGCGACGATGCCGGGAAGGCGCACTGGGAGCTGCTCGATCGCGTGAAACTCAGCGACCTCAATGCGGGGGAGTCGGTCGCGTGGATAGACTGCGCGCTGGACGGGGTGCCCGACGCCTCCATCGTCGCCATCGGCACGTGGACACCGACCGACACGCTTCGGGCGATCCGAGAGGCGTGGCGCCCCGATCTACAACGACGACGGTTCGCGCCGCTTCCCGTGCAGCGCGTCTCGTGTTCGGTGGAAGAAGATCGGCGCTGAGTATCCGGCCGGGCCGTTCCCGGCGATTCGTCCTGGAGGTCGATGCATCGGTCAACCGCACCCGTGCGATCGCTCTGGTTTCGATGGATCCTGTGTAGCGGCGCCGGCGTGCTCGTCGGGATCGCCGTCGGAGTCCCCCTGGGCGCGCCCGCCGAAGCGCTGCTCGGGATGGCGCTCGTCCTCCCCGCCGTCGGCGCCGCCATCGGAGCGTCGCTCGGCACGTCGCAGTGGCTGTTGCTGCGCCGCCGGGCGCGTGGCGCGGGGGCGTGGATCGTCGCCACGGCCGCCGGGGTGGCGGTGGGGCTCACGGGCGGCACCACGCTGGTCGAAGCCGTAGGGCTCGAGCGGGGGAACCCCGTTGACGAGCAGCTGGCCCTGCTCGTCATCGGAGCCTCGGTCGGCTTCGCGGTCGGGACCGCGCAGTGGCTGTTCCTTCGCCGTCGGGGTCTGGGGTCGAGCTCGTGGATCGCCGCAAGCACGGCCGGCATGGCCTTCGGGCTCGTCGCCGGCGGTGTGGTGGCGGAGCTTCTCCTGGGCGGCATCGCCTCAGCGGTCGGGCTCGGCGTGGTCGGGCTGTGCACCGCGGTGGGGAGCGCCGCGACTACCGGACTCGCGTTCGCCCGGATCGCACAGACGGCCTCACCGCCCGGCGGCGCGTGAGCGCTTGTTTCTGGTGGAGATCGCGTGTGGTGCCGCGGAGCGGCGGGCGAGCGACGGTAGGGTGGTCAGGGGCCGGGGAGCCCGATGCCGCGCAGTGTTCCAACGACCAGGGAGAACGGAATCGATGTGTCGCAACATCAAGAAGCTGAGACGGCCGGAGGGGCCGCCCACGGACGACGAGCTCAGGGACGCCGCCCTCCAGTTCGTTCGTAAGATCAGTGGGTACCACAAACCCTCTCGCGCGAATCAGGGCGCGTTCGAACGGGCGGTGGGAGACGTGGCCAGCGCGGCACGGAGGCTGTTCGACGCGATCGACGTCAGGGCCGCCGGACCGGCGTCCCTCTCGGCCGCCACGGGCCGGTAACACAGCCGACCGCCGACGCCGGCGCGAACAGCGCCAGCGTAGCGAGCTGAGACCAGATAGCCCCCTCGCCGGGCCAGGAGGGAGCGGTCGCCGTACCTTTGGACGACGCGGCGTTCCGGCCTCGTCGTCCGCCCACGGAGGAACACGCATGCACGCGATCACCCGCTTCCGCACGTTGATGCTCGTCCCGCTGTGCACCGCGCTCGTCGTGCCGTCCGCCGTCGCCCAGCGTCCCAACAAGCCGGTGCTACACGGCCGCCATTGGGTGGCGATCACGGGCAAGCCCCTCGGCGCGACGGCCGGCGCCATGATCTTCCAGCAAGGTGGCAACGCCGTTGACGCGGCGGCGGCCATGCTCGCCGCGACCGCCACCATGTGGGACGTGCTGAGTTGGGGCGGGGAAACGCAGGCGTTGATCTACCATCCGCGGACCAAGAAAGTCATCGGGATCAACGCCTTGGGCGTCGCCCCGACGGGCGCCACGGCCGAGTTCTTCCGCGAGAAGGGCATGGCGTATCCGCCGGAGTACGGGCCGCTCGCCGCCGTGACGCCGGGGACACCGGGCGGTCTCATGGTGATGCTGGCCGAATACGGCCGGCTGAGCCTGGCCCAGGTGTTGGCGCCCGCGATCCAGATGGCGGACGGCTACCCGATCGAGGAGCAGACGGCGGACGCGATCGAGCGGAACGCGAAGCGCCTCACGGAATGGCAGTACTCCCGCGCCGTGTTCCTGACGCATCCGGGCGCGGAGCGCGAAGCGCCGGAGGCGGGTGAGATCTTCCGCCAGTCCGACCTCGCGGCCACGCTGCGGAAGCTGGTGGAGGCGGAACGGCGGGCGCTGGCCCAAGGCAAGAGCCGCAAGGAGGCGATCTACGCGGCGTACGACCGGTTCTACAAAGGCGATATTGCGCAGGAGTTCGTGCGCGGGGCCCGGGAACAGGGGGCGCTCGTCACGATGGCCGACCTCGCCGGCTGGCAGGTCAAGATCGAAGAGCCGGTGATGACGACGTACAAGGAGATCCAGGTCTACAAGCTCACCACGTGGGTCCAGGGACCGGTCATGCTCCAGGCCCTGAACATCCTGGAGAACTTCGATCTCGCGAGCATGGGGTACAACAGCGCCCGCTACGTCCACACCCTGTATCAGGCGATGAACCTGGCGTTCGCCGACCGGGATTTCTACTACGGCGATCCTTATGCTCCGCCCGAGGAGCCGGTGCGGGGGCTATTGTCGAAGGAGTACGCCCAGGCGCGGGCGCAGACGATCAATCCGGACCGTAACGATCCCGCCGTGAAGCCCGGCGATCCGTATCCGTACATGGGGCAGACGAATCCCTACGGGCACCTCCTCGAGCGGTGGCCGGGCGCCAAGCCCACGACCACCGAGGCGGCGGCGGATGCTGCCGCGTTCGAGGAGGCGTTTTACGCCGGCACGACCTCGATCGAGGCGGCGGACGCCGAGGGGTGGGTCGTATCGGTCACGCCGAGTGGTGGATGGATTCCGGCCGTGATCGCCGGACGCACGGGCGTGGGGATGAGCCAGCGGATGCAGAGCTTCGTGCTGGATGAGGCGGAGAACCCGTTCAACGTGGTGGCGCCGGGGAAGCGCCCGCGGGCGACGCTCACGCCTGGCATCGCGCTCAAAGATGGGCGGCCGTTCCTCTCGTTCGCGGTGCAGGGTGGTGATAGTCAAGATCAGAATCTGCTGCAGTTCTTCCTGAATGTCGTCGAGTTCGGTATGAATGTGCAGCAGGCGGTGGAGGCGGCGAACATCACGAGCTACCAGCTACGGGCCTCGTTCGGCGAGCACGAGTCTCGACCGGGGCGACTCACGCTCAACGAGGCGGTGCCGCCGTGGGTCCGGGAGGAGCTGCGCCGGATGGGCTACGATCTCGACGTCCGGTCCAGGACCTCCGGGCCGATCAACGCGATTGCGTTCGACTGGCGGAACGGAACGTTCTGGGGCGGCTCGAGTGACTACGGGGACGACTACGGGATCGCCTGGTGACACTCAGTTGCCGGCGACGGGCGGCTCTTCGATGACCATTGTCTCGGCACCGCGGCGCACGCGACGGATCGCGACCAAGTGCTCGCGGTATGTGCGCGAGAACACGTGCCGGCCGTCGGGACGGGCGACGAAATAGAGAAAGTCGGAATCGGGGGGATCGAGCGCGGCCGCGATGCTCGCCTCGGACGGCTGGCCGATCGGCGCAGGTGGCAGGCCGGCGATCCGGTACGTGTTGTACGGCGACGCCGCGCCGTAGTCGGCATGGGAGAGCCGCCGTCGCCGGCCCAACGCGTAGACGACGGTCGGGTCTGCCTGGAGCCGCATGCCGCGGCGCAGGCGATTGTGGTAGACCGACGAGACCAACGGCCGATCGGTCGTGTGGGGCGCCTCTCCCTCGATGATCGAGGCGAGCGTCACGACCTCGTCGCGAGCAACGCCCAGCGAGTCGAGCCGGCGGGACCAGGTGCGCTTCCAGCGCGCTTCGAAGGTGTCCACCATTTGCCGGATCACGTCCGACGCGCGGGCCTCGACCGACACGTAGTAGACCGTCGGGTACAGGTATCCCTCGAGGGTTGGACCTCGAGCGCCGACACGCGTGCGCAACTCGGCGTTCCGGGCGGCCGCCAGCACGCTCTCGGCGGGGATCCCGAGACGCTGCTCGATCGCCGGCGCCAACTCGCTGAGCATGATGCCCGGCGGCACCGGAACCGGCTTTGCCAGAGGCCGCCCCTCCAAGAGGAGCGGGAACAGCGAATGCATCGGGCCGGGCCGCAGCGGGTAGGTGCCGGGCGCTATCGCGGTTTCGTAGCCGAGCATGCGGACGAGGCGCCGGAACGCCCGCTCCGATTTGATGACCCGGTGCGCGGCGAGCGAGTCCGCGACCTGGTCGACCGTGGCGCCGGGGGGGATCGTGACCCAGGCGACCTCCGGCGGCTGCGCGATGTGACAGGCGCCGAGGAGCCACGGCAGGACGACGGCCGCGTACGGGCGCGACACGGCGATACGAGACATGGGCATGAGAAGAAGCTAGGGCGCACCGCCCGCGCCCCTCTGTGACGCCCGTAACAGCGGTCCAGACCCCAGAAAATCCGTGGAAAAATCGCCGGTGGCTCTCCCGACCGCCGGCCGTCCGGGTCCGGAGGACGCTGGCACTCGACCGAAGGAGGATCGTGCGATGACTGTGCGAACGGCGGCGTTTACGTGGAGCATCGTGCTTCTCGCCGCGCTCGCGGTGGTGCCCGCGTGGGGGCAGCAGCCCCGGGGACCCGGTGCGCGTGTGGATGCTCTGTTTGCCGAATGGGACCGGCTCGACTCGCCGGGCGCCGCCGTCGCGGTGGTGCGCAACGGCAGCGTCCTGTATCGCAACGGATACGGCGCCGCCAACCTGGAGCACCGGGTTCCGATCACGCCCGCCACCGTGTTCGACATCGCGTCGGTCTCGAAACAGTTCGCGGGGATGGCGATTGCGATGTTGGTCGGGCAGGGAGCCATCTCGCTGGACGACGACGTGCGGACCTACCTACCGGAGGTCCCACGCTTCGGAGGCCGGACGATCACGGTGGACCATTTGGTGCACCACACGAGCGGCCTCCGCGACTGGCCGGGCACACTCGCGGTCGGCGGATGGCGGATGGACGACGTCATCGCGTTCGACCAGATCCTCACCATGGCGTGGCATCAGGACGACCTGAACTTCGACCCTGGGGCAGAATACCTGTACTCCAACACGGGCTACAACCTCCTCGCCGAGTTGGTGCGGCGCGTGACGGGCCAATCGTTTCGCGCATGGACGGACGCGAACATCTTCCACCCCCTCGGCATGACGAGGACGCACTTCCACGACGACCACACCGAGGTCGTGCGCAACCGGGCCTACGCGTACAGCCACGTGGACGGCGCCTACCGGGCGCTGCCCAATGGGCTCACCGCGTTGGGTTCGAGTTCGCTGTTCTCGACGGTGGACGACCTCGCCAGGTGGATCATGAACTTCGATACCCCTGTCGTGGGTGGGCACGCCGCCGTGGACCGCCTGCGGCAACGGGGGGTGTTGAACGGCGGCGACACCATTGCCTACGCCTTCGGGGTCAGCATCGGCGACTACCGGGGCGCGACGACGGTGAGCCACTCCGGGTCGTGGGCCGGTTTCCGGACGTTCCTCGTCCATTTTCCGGCCCTGAGGTTCGGTGTCGTCGTGCTCGCAAACCTCGCGAGCTTCGACCCGGCCGCGAAGGCCTACGCGGTCGCGGACATCTATCTGGGTCGAGACCTCGAGCCGCGCCCCGATCGTGCAGCGTCGGGGCGGGAAACGGTGCCGGTCGCCCCTGCCGTGCTCGACGCGTACGTCGGCACCTACCGCTTGGGCCCCGGGTGGTTGGTCACGATCACCCGTGAGGGCGGCGCGCTCATGACGCAAGCAACGGCCGAAGATCGCTTCCCGACGACGCCGCGCTCGGCGACGGAGTTCTACGTCGAGGCGTATGGTGCGTCGATCCACTTCCGGCGGGGGGACGGCGGGGCGGTGGACCGAGTCGAGTACCGCGGGATCGTGGCACCGCGGGTCGAACCCTATGCGCCCACGCGAGTGGAGCTGGCGGCCCTCGCGGGCGCGTATCGCAGTGATGAGCTGGATACGGACTACGTGATCGCGCTGGACGAGGAGGGGCTCTCAGCGCGGCACCGGCGGCACGGGGTGATCCGGCTCTCCCCGGTCCTGCGCGACGAGTTCCGGGGGAGCGAATGGTTTTTCCGGGGCGTCGAGTTCGAGCGAGATGGGTCGGGAGGCGTGACGGGGATGCGGGTGTCCAACGGCCGCTCTTGGAACCTCTGGTTCGTCAAGGTGGGTTCGTGACCGGCGACCAGCATGCCGCGATCCGCGGCCCGGGAGCTCGAGCGGCACGCTCCGACCGAAGGGTTGTAGGCTGCTGACGGCTCACGATACCGTCCACGTGCGCCCGCGTCCCAGGAGGGTGCCGATGTCCGCGGTCGGTTCCCCCGCCGCCCGCGCCTGCGCAAACACGTCGTCCTCGTACGTTGGTGCCGGGTTGCAGTAGAGCACGCCGAGCGCGACGGGCAACGCCGGGGGCTCCATCGCGACGAGCATCGTCGCGAGCACGCGGTCGGTCTCGTCGTGCACCAGCACGTCGTCCATCGAGATCCCACCTTCGCCCGGCGTGACCACCTCCAGCTTCAGCGTCCCGGGCCTGACGCGGATGCCGCGCTCCCGCGCCGCGCCGAAGAGCAGCGGCTTCCCGTGCTCCACGTGGAGCTGCATCGCCGGCGCTACCTTCTTGTCCGTAAAGCCGTGGAACACGCCGTCGTTGAACACGACGCAGTTCTGGAAGATTTCCATGAACGAGGTACCGCGGTGGGCCTGCGCGCGCTTCAGCACCTCGATCTGCTGAGCCTGCGCCGTGTCAATCGCGCGCGCCACGAACCGCGCGCCGGCGCCCAGGGCGAATTGGCAGGCCACGACGGGGTTGTCGACCGAGCCCTGCGGGGTGGACGGTGATCGGGTCCCGCGCCGCGAGGTCGGCGAGTACTGTCCCTTGGTGAGCCCGTAGATCTCGTTGTTGAACAGAATGATCTTGAGGTCCACGTTGCGGCGGAGCACGTGCAGCATGTGGTTGCCGCCGATGGACAGCCCGTCACCGTCGCCGGTGATGACCCAGACGTCCAGCCCCGGATTCGCCAACTTCACGCCCGTGGCGATGGCCGGCGCGCGGCCGTGGATCGTGTGGAACCCATACGTGGTCATGTAATACGGAAAGCGCGCGGCGCAGCCGATCCCGGAGATGAACACGGTGTTCTCGCGGCGCGCCCCGAGCTCGGCCAGGGCTTTGTGAATCGCCTTGAGGATCGCGTAATCCCCGCAGCCGGGGCACCAGCGGACCTCCTGGTCCGACGCAAAATCCTTCGGACCGAGGTGTTCGGTGGGTGAGGCGACGGTCGTCATCTCAGCCTTCCAGTCGAGCGCGGATCGCGTCCGCGAGCTCCGAGATCTTGAACGGTTTGCCGGTGACCTTGCTCAGCCCTTCAGCAGGGAGCAGATAGGTGCTCCGCAGCATGGTGACGAGCTGGCCGTTGTTCATCTCGGGCACCAAGACGCGGTCGAAGCCGGCGAGCAGGCGGCCGAGATTGCGGGGGAACGGAAACAGGTACCGGAGGTGGATGTGCGAGACCGCTCCGCCCTCCGCGCGCACGCGTTTGACCGCCTGATAGATAGGCCCGTAGGTCGAGCCCCACCCGACGACGACCAGCGCGCCGCGCTCGTCGCCCAGCTCGACGGCCTGTTCGGGGATGTCGTTGGCGATCCCGGCGATCTTCGCGGCACGGGCCGCCGTCATCTTCTGGTGGTTGTCGGGATCATACGAGATATGGCCCGAGTCGTGGTGCCGCTCGATGCCGCCGATCCGGTGCTCGAGCCCCGGCGTTCCCGGCACCGCCCAGGGCCGGGCGAGCGTCTCGGGATCGCGCACGTACGGGTGGAACCCCTCGGGGTCGGTGCGAAACGCGACGGGGAAACGCGGCAGGTCCTCGACATCGGGGATCAACCACGGCTCGGCCGCGTTGGCGAGATAGCCGTCGGTCAGGAATATCACCGGCGTCATATACCTGGTGGCGAGCCGCACCGCTTCGATCGCCACCTCGAAACAGTCGGTCGGCGTGCAGGAGGCGATCACGGGCAACGGGGCATCGGCGTTGCGCCCGTACACCGCCTGGTAGAGATCCGACTGCTCGGTCTTGGTTGGCATGCCGGTGGACGGGCCCGCCCGCTGCGCATTGACCACCACCAGCGGCAACTCCGTGCTGATCGCTAGGCCCAGCGCCTCCCCCTTGAGGGCGATCCCCGGGCCCGAGCTGGACGTCACGCCGAGGGCGCCGGCGTAGGACGCGCCGATCGCCGAGCAGACGGCGGCGATCTCGTCCTCCGCCTGGAACGTCACGACGCCAAACGGCTTGAGCGCGGCGAGCACATGGAGCAGCGGTGACGCCGGCGTGATGGGGTACGAGCCGAGGACCACGCGACTCAGGCCGGCGGCATGCGCGCCCGCGATGAGCCCCCAGCCGAGCGCCTCGGTGCCGCTCACCGTCCGGTAGACCCCGGGGCCGACGTCGGCCTTCGCCACCGTGTAGCCCACCACGTGGCTCGGCATCTCCGCCGTCTCGCCAAACGCGTGGCCGGCGTTCAGCGCCGCGAGGTTCGCCTTCTGGATCTCGGGTCGCTTGGCGAACTTCCGCGCGAGCCACTCCGCGGT
This sequence comes from Gemmatimonadales bacterium, assembly GCA_041613315.1. Classification (GTDB taxonomy): domain Bacteria; phylum Gemmatimonadota; class Gemmatimonadetes; order Gemmatimonadales; family GWC2-71-9; genus JBFJHJ01. Next base: position 16,778 of record JBFJHJ010000028.1, on the reverse strand, counting down.
GGCCTTGCGATCCCGGCCGTACATCCAGAGCATGAGCCCGAGGGCCCACATGTTGCGGCAGCGGAGCGCCTCTTTCTGGCTCAGGCCGAACTCCTGAACCGCGTTCAGCGTCAGCTTCGACACGTCGAATTTGAGGAGCTGGTAGGGTGCCAGCGTCTCGTTCTCGAGGGGATTCGCGTCGAACCCCGCCTTGGCGAGGTTGCGGTTGGTAAACGCACCGACGTCGAGGAGCACGGTGCCGCCGACACGCAGGTCCGTGAGGTTCACCATGAGCGCGGCGGGGTTCATGGCCACGAGCACGTCCACGTCGTCGCCCGCGGTCTTGACGTCGGTCGAGCCGAAGTGAATCTGAAACGCCGACACGCCGAACGTCGTGCCGGCGGGCGCGCGGATCTCGGCAGGGAAGTCGGGGAAGGTGGCCAGGTCGTTCCCGGCCAGGGCCGTCTCGAGCGTAAACTGCGCACCGGTGAGTTGCATCCCGTCACCGGAGTCGCCGGCGAAGCGGATCACCACCGACTCGCGGACCTCGCGGGGCTGCGGGCCGCGCGTCGCGGGGGTCGCGGAAGTGCTCATCTAGTCTGTCTACCTTGCCGGGCGGTAACTCCACAAGTCCCGGCGTCACCTGAAGTTCCGGGCTCGGGGCGCCCGGCCACCAGGGGGGGCGCCCCCGTGGGCGCCCGCCGCCTTCCTCCCTTCATGTAAGGTATGCAACACCCGGTGTCCCGCGCCACTGATTCCGGCCATCTCCCACGGCGGTGCGCAATCTGCTTAGTTTTTCGGACGGGCGGAGAACGCTACCGGATCGCATTCATCGAGGCTGCCTCATGCCACGCATACCTTTTGACACCCTGCCGCCGCAGGCCCGGCTCTGGATTTTCGCGGCGGAGCGCCCCCTCGACGCCCCGGAGCGCGACCGCGTGCTGGGTGCGGCGGACGCGTTTCTCGACACCTGGACCGCTCACGGTACGCCGCTCCGCGCGGCCCGGGAGTGGCGCCACGACCAATTCCTCCTCATCGGGGTCGACGAGTCGCAGGCGGGCGCGTCCGGGTGCTCGATCGACGCGCTGTTCCGTGGGCTCAAGGCGCTCCAGGTCGAGCTCGGCGTGCGGCTCGTGGACACGCCGCCGGTCTGGTTCCGGGACGGGGCGGAGATCGTGGTCGCGTCGCGCGAACGGTTCGCCGAGCTGGCGGCGGCGGGCGCGGTGGACCGCGCCACGCCGGTGTTCGACAACACGCTGACGCGCGTGGCCGACTTGCGCGCGGGCCGCTGGGAGGTGCCGGCGGGCGCAGCCTGGCACGGGAAGGCGTTCCCGCTGACGTAACCGAATCGGGCGGGCACCCTACGGCGGCGCGCGCGTGGGTTCCACGCGTCCGCCCCCCCAATCCGCGCCCCCACCACCATCGGGGTGGCTGGGTGCCGTGGAGCCCCGGCCCCGCTGGCCCGTTACCGCAGAATATCCCACCACATCTGGACCGCCACGGCCCCGATCAGGAGCCCCAAGATCACCCGCAGGGTTGTGGTGCTCGTGCGGCGGCTGACGAAGGCGCCCAGGCGGGCACCCGGGAGCGCCCCCGTCACAAGTGCGAGCGCCATCAGCCAGTCCACCTGCCCCGTGAGGCTCTTGCCGACGGCGCCGGCGAGGCCCGACAGCGTGACGATGCCGAGCGACGCGCCGACCGCCACGCGCAGCGGGATGCGGAGGGCGAAGATCATGAGGGGCATGAGCAGGAACCCGCCGCCGGCGCCCACCATCCCCACCAGGACGCCGACGCCCAGCCCGAGCCCGATCGCGAGTCGCGGGTCGAAGCGCACGTCCGCCGCCTCGATCTCGCGCGGGAGCCGCCGCATCGGAAGGAGGAGGAGGACCGCGGCCACCGCGGCGAGGGTGGCGAACAGCGCGGTCAGGAGCGCGGCCGACGCGAATCGGGAACCGGTCGCGCCCACGAGCGAGCCCGCCATCATCGCCCCGCCCAAGATCACGACGAGCCGTCCGCGAAAGGCGCCGTGCTGCGCGTGACCGAGCGTGCCGGCCAGCCCGGCGGCCGCGACTTGGATCATCGTGACGCCGGTGATGGTGTGGATCCCGAAGGGTCCCACCCCGAGGAGCGGCGGCACGAACAGGAGCAGCGGGATCATCACGACGGCGCCGCCCACCCCCACGAGCCCGGCCACCACCGCGCCCGCGAACCCCAGGAGTATGAGGAGCGCATGGGTGGGGGCACTCACCAGAGCCAGGACGAACGCCGCGAGCCACGCCGCCGTCATCGTCGGCACCGGTCCGGCGGCGAAGGCCCGCAGCTGTTCGAGCCCGTTCGGCCGCTCGGCGTTGGAGGTGCGGTCGCGTTCCGGGGCGGGAGGCGTAGATTGGTCCGGCGGTGAGGCCTGGGGCAGTCGACGCCTCCGTTCCATATGGTGACGACGTGTGTTGCACCGGCCGGCGTGACACGCGATCGCCGGTCGTGCTCAGGAGCGTCCGCGCGACCAATGTAGCACGTTTGGAACGTCGCCGGCGCGCCGAATGCGGTGGAGGGTCAATGCTCGATCTCGCGGTGGCGGCGCCGCCCGCGCGCCCGCCTAAGTGGGCGAAGGTCATCGACCACACGCGGTGCATCGGGTGCCACGCGTGCACGACGGCCTGCAAGTCCGAGAACCAGGTTCCCTTGTCCGTCACCCGCACGTACGTGAAGTACGTGGATGTGGGGGTCTACCCGCAGGCCCGCCGCGCTTTCCAGGTGACCCGCTGCAACATGTGCGACGACGCTCCCTGCGTCGCCGCGTGCCCGACCTCGGCGATGTACCGGCGCCCCGACGGGATCGTGGATTTCGACAAGTCCGTGTGTATCGGGTGTAAGGCCTGCATCGCGGCGTGTCCCTACGACGCCATCTTCATCAACCCAGAGGACCACGCCGCCGAGAAGTGCAACTTCTGTGCGCACCGGCTGGACATGGGGCTCGAACCCGCGTGCGTCGTCGTCTGCCCGACGGAGGCGATTCTCGTTGGTGATCTGCACGACCCGGCCTCGGCGGTGGCGCGTATCGTGCAGCGTGCACCCGTCGCGGTCCGGCGGCCGGAGAAGGAGACGCACCCCAAGCTGTTCTACGTGGGCGCGGATCAGGCGACGCTAGATCCCCTCGCGGCTCAGCGGCCGGGCGGCGGGATCTTCATGTGGAGCGAGCAAGATCGCTCGAGGCAAGCCGTCGTGTCGGGTCACCCCGACCGACCCACCAGCGCCGCCGCTGCGGTGCTGGCGTACGACGTGAGTCACCGCGCGCCATGGGACTGGCGGGTGAGTCTGTACACCTGGACCAAGGGGATCGCCGCCGGGGCCTATCTCGTGCCGTTGCTGCTCCTGCTACTGGGCGTGCTGGACGCAGCGAGCCCCCTGTGGCGTTGGGTCGCCCCGGTCATGGCCATGAGCTTCTTGGCGGTGACCGGCGGGCTCTTGGTCTGGGACCTCGAGCACCCGGAACGATTCTATCTGATCTTCCGGCGCCCGCAGTGGCAGAGTTGGCTGGTCAAGGGCGCCTTCGTGATCGGCGCGTACGCGGCGGTCCTCGCGGCGCATCTCGCGGCCACGCTTCTGGGACGACCAGGTTGGCACGCGGGACTGATGGTGCCCGGCCTCCCGTTGGCGGCGCTGACGGCGGTGTATACATCGTATCTCTTTGCGCAGTCCAAGGCGCGAGATCTGTGGCAGAATCCGATGCTTCCGCCGCACTTCCTCGTGCAGAGCCTGTTCGCCGGCGCGGCAGCGCTGTGGGTGGTGGCGGCATGGAGCGGCCTCGTTCCCATGCCCGCCTTCGGCTGGGTCGTGGCGGGCGGCGCGCTCACGCACCTCTTGTTCGTATGGGGTGAGGCCACGCTCACCCACCCGACGGGTCACGCGCGACTCGCCACGTGGGAAATGCACCGCGGTCGCTATCGCGGCTGGTTCTGGGTGAGCATCGTGTGTATGGCCGGCGCGGTGGCCGCGCCCTGGATCGGCGTCATCGCCGCGCCGTTGGCCCTGGCTGGCCTCCTCGCGTACGAGCACGCCTACGTCCAGGCGGGACAGGCGGTCCCGCTGGCGTGAGGAGCGGGCGATGGATCTCGACACGCTGAACGAACGCGTGAGCGCCGCGCGCCAAGCGACGGAAGCGCGGGGGGAGACGTTCTACCCGGGCCCGAGCCGCGTGCACCTGGCGGCGTTTCCGCCTCGCGAGCGGTGGGATGATTGGGTCGAGCTCGACTCGAAACGTTGGCCCGAGCGGGTGGAGCGCCGTTACAGCCTCGTGCCGACGACGTGCTTCAACTGTGAGTCGGCGTGCGGGCTGCTGGCCTACGTCGATCGGGAGACGCTCGCGGTCCGCAAGTTCGAGGGCAATCCCGAGCACCCGGGCTCCCGGGGCCGGAACTGCGCGAAGGGCCCCGCGACGCTGAATCAGATCACCGATCCCGATCGCATTCTCTTTCCGCTCAAGCGTGCCGGGCGACGCGGCGAGGGCCGCTGGGTGCAGGTGAGCTGGGACGAGGCGCTGGACGACATCGCCGCGCGGATCCGGCGGGCGCTGCAGGAAGATCGGCACAACGAGATCATGTATCACGTGGGACGGCCCGGCGAGGACGGCTACACGGAGCGCATTCTCGCGGCGTGGGGGGTGGACGGGCACAACTCTCACACCAACGTGTGCTCGTCCGGCGCCCGCGCGGGCTACCAATACTGGATGGGCCTCGACCGGCCAAGCCCGGATCACGCGAACGCGGAGGTGATCCTCCTGGTTTCCTCGCACCTGGAGACCGGTCACTATTTCAATCCGCACGCGCAACGCGTGATCGAGGCAAAACAGCGGGGCGCCAAGTTGATCGTGTTCGACGTTCGGCTCTCGAACACGGCCACGCATGCCGACTACTGGCTCGCCTCGCAGCCGGGGTCGGAGGCCGCGGTCCTGCTGGCGATCGCGCGACATCTGATCGTCACCGGGCGCTACAACCGCGAGTTCGTCCGCCGCTGGTGGAACTGGCCGGAGTACCTGGAAACGGAGCGCCCCGATCTCGAGCCGACGTTCGAGAATTTCGAGGCGGCGCTCCGAGAGCTGTACGGAATCTATACCTTTGCGTTCGCGTCGCAGGAGTCCGGGCTGGACGCGGGCGTCCTCCAGGAGGTCGCGGAGGTCGTCGCGACCGCGGGGAGGCGACTGGCGACCCATAACTGGCGCAGCGCCGCGGCCGGCAATCTGGGCGGCTGGCAGGTGTCGCGGACGCTGTTCCTGCTGAACGCGCTGCTGGGAGCGGTCGCCACCGAAGGGAGCACGTATCCCAACGCCTGGAACAAGTTCGTCCCGAAGCCGATCCACACGCCGCCGCATCCCGAGACCTGGAACCCGCTCACCTGGCCGGTGGAGTATCCGCTGGCCATGAACGAGCTGTCCTTTCTGCTGCCGCACCTGCTCAAGGAGGGGCGCGGCCGGTTGGAGGTGTACTTCACGCGGGTGTACAACCCCGTGTGGACCAATCCGGACGGCTTCTCGTGGATCGAGGTCCTCACCGACGAGCGGCTCGTTGGGGTGCACGTCGCCCTGACGCCCACCTGGAATGAAACCGCGTACTTCGCCGATTACGTGCTGCCGATGGGCCACAGCTCGGAGCGGCATGACCTGCATTCGTATGAGACGCACGACGCCCAGTGGATCGGCTTCCGCCAGCCGGTGCTCCGGGCACTGCGGGAGCGGCAGGGCCAGCCGGTCACGGACACCCGTGCGGTGAATCCCGGCGAGGTCTGGGAAGAGAACGAGTTCTGGATCGATCTGACGTGGCGCATCGACCCCGACGGTGCGCTGGGGATCCGCCGCTACGTGGAATCGCGGGCTCGGCCGGGCGAGAAACTCTCGGTGGACGAGTACTACGCGTACGCGTTCGAGCACTCCGTGCCCGGCCTACCCGAGCGCGCGGCCGCAGAGGGGCTGTCGCCGCTCGCGTACATGCGGCGCTACGGGGCGTTCGAGGTGCGGCGGCGGGTGGGGCCGCTCCACGAGGAAGAGGTCCCCGCGGCGGAGCTCGAGGACCCGGGGGAGGACCGGTTCGGCCGCGTCTACACGCGCGTCCCCAAACCGGCGTCACCCAACATCGTGCCGCAGCCGAGTCCCGAGCCGGACGCCCAGGGGCGGCGGCCGGTCGGTGTTCGGGTCGATGGCCGGGTGCGCCGGGGATTCCCGACGCCGAGCGGGCGGCTGGAATTCTATTCGCGAACGCTCGCGGACTGGGGGTGGTCGGAGTACGCGCTGCCGACCTACATCCGGAGCCACGTCCATCCGGAGGCGCTCGCCCCGGATCAGACCGTCCTGATCTCGACGTTCCGGCTGCCGGTGCACATCCACACCCGCAGCGCCAACGCGAAGTGGCTCGATGAGATCGCGCACACCAACCCGCTGTGGATCCACCCGTCTCATGCGGAGCGGCTCGGGGTGGGGACGGGCGATCTCGTTCGGGTGGAGACCGAGATCGGTCATTTCGTCGTGAAGGCATGGGTGACGGAGGGGATCCGTCCCGGCGTCGTGGCGTGCAGCCACCACATGGGCCGCTGGAAGCTCACCGGGCCCGGGCAGCGTCAGTTCATGGCGACCGTAGGCCTCACGCACGACGGCGATCGTTGGGCGTTGCGCCGCGACGCCGGCGCGGCACCGTTTGCGTCCGCCGATCCGGACTCGCAGCGCATTTGGTGGACGGACGTGGGCGTCCACCAGAACCTGACGTTCCCCGTCCATCCCGACCCGATTTCGGGTCAACACTGCTGGCACCAGGCCGTCCGGGTGCGCCGGGCGTCGGCGGGAGACCGCTACGGCGACATCGCGGTGGATCTCGCCAAGGCGCATGCGGCGTACCGGACATGGCTCGCCCGGGCGCGCCCGGCCGACCGGCACTCGCCCGACGGCACGCGGCGTCCGTACTGGCTCCTGCGGCCGCTCAAGCCGGCGAAGGAGTACTACCGCCTGCCCAAGCCCGAGCCGGTCGCGTGACGAGGTCTGTATGGAGCTGTTCCGAGCGCTTGGCGCGCTGACCGAGCCGCCCGCCGGCGAGACCGTGCGGCTCGCCGCGCTTCTCGGCCTGGACGCGGTCCCGACGGCGGCGGACTACACCGAGCTGTTTACGCTCCAACTCTATCCGTACGCCTCGGTGTACGTGGGGCCGGAAGGGATGCTCGGTGGTGAAGGGCGCGATCGTATCGCCGGGTTCTGGCGGGCGGTCGGTGCGCCGCCGCCGCCGGAGCCGGACCACCTCGCCGTGATGCTGGCCTTCTACGCTCGTCTCGTCGAGCACGCCGACGCGGCGTCGTCGGGCCCGGCGCTCCGCGCGCGCGCGGCTTTTTTCTGGGAGCACCTGGCAAGTTGGCTGCCGACGTATCTGACCGAGATGGAACGGATCGCCCCGGCGGCGTATCGAGGGTGGGCGCGAGTGTTGCGGGAAGCCCTGCGGCGAGAGGCCGAGGCGCTGGATCCGCCGGCGACGCTGCCACTCCATCTGCGGGAGGCGCCGGCGCTGCCGGACGCGGGCACGGCGACGCTGGACGACGTGGTTGGCGCGCTGCTCACCCCGGTCACCGGTGGCATGATCGTGACGCGCGCGGGCCTGGCTCGGGCGGGGCGCGAGCTTGGACTGGGCCTCCGGGTGGGGGAACGTCGCTTCACGCTGCGGGCGCTGCTCGCGCAGGATCCCGGAGCCATGTTGGGCTGGCTCGCCGCCGAGCTCGACGCGTGGGCCGGTCTCCACGCGGTGCGAGAGCCGCTCGCGGTAGCCATCCGCGATTTCTGGGTGGCGCGCGCCGTGGCGGCGCGGCGGTTCGTCGCGACGCTCGGCGCGGCGACGGCGGCGTCGCCCGCGCGCGGCCGGTAAGTATATTGCGAGGCCCGGCGCTCCCACCCGCGTCGGGGCCAGGCACCGATCGAGTCCTTGTACCGCGGAGCGCGACGCATGTCGAGTGACGCCGTTGTTGCCGGTCTCAACGAGCAAATCGCGGACGAGTTCTACGCCGCTTACCTCTATCTCTCGATGGCCGCGTATTTCGAACAGGAGAGCCTCCCCGGCTTCGCGCACTGGATGCGGATGCAGCACCAGGAGGAGACGGCGCACGCGTTGAAGCTGTTCGATTTCCTGCTGGACCGCGGTGCCCCGGTCCGGCTCAAGGCGATCGCCCAGCCCCCGACAGGGTTTACGAGCCCCGTCACGGTGATGGAACAGGCGCTGCAGCACGAACAGGATGTGACCAAGGCGATCACCGACCTCTACGAGCTGGCGCTCAAGGAGAAGGACTACCCCGCCCAGCTCCAGCTCCAGTGGTTCATCGCGGAGCAGATGGAAGAGGAGAAGACGGCGGGCGACCTCGTCTCGCAGGTCCGGCTCGCCGGGGACAGTGGCGCGGCCTTGCTCCTGCTCGATCGGCAGCTCGCGGCGCGGACCGCCTCCGCGTAGGCGGCGAGGGCTGGGACATGAGCCTTGATACCCGTCACGGCGTACGCCGGCGTGCGGTGTTGATCGGGACCGGCATGGCCGCGACCTTCATCGCCTTCCGTACGTACCTGTACTTTGCACCGGACGTGGACCTCAACGTCGGCGCGTACAACATCCACCACCTCTTCATCGGTCTGCTCCTGATCGCGGGCTGCGGACTCCCGCTGGCGCTCGTGGGTCGGGGCGGGCGCCTGCTGGATGCCGCGGCCGTGGGGTTCGGCGCCGGCCTGGGGATGGCGTTGGACGAGTGGGTGTATCTCATTGCGACGGACGGCAGCAACGCGTCGTATCTTCTGCCCGTGTCGTTTTGGGGCGGCCTGATCATGGTGGGGTGTGCGAGCCTCTATCTTCTCGCGCTCGCACGGTGGGCGCGAGACGACGAGCCGTGAGGCGCGGGGGAGCACCGGAGCGCGACGTCGGCGGGCCTCCAGGAACCCTCAATCGACGGAGCGTGGTATGGTCCCACGTCTCGTACGCGCCGTCGCGTTCGTCACCATGTTCGCCGGAGTCCCTTGTCCCGCGCTTGCACAATCCGCGGGCGCGGAAGCCTCGTGCGTGGCGGCGCCACACCGCCAGTTCGACTTCTGGATCGGGGAGTGGGACGTCTACACACCGGACGGGGCGAAGGCAGGGGGCAATACGATCACCAGTATCCTCGGTGGCTGTGCGTTGCAGGAGAACTGGGTCAGCGCCTCAGGAGGTGGCGGACACAGTTACAACATCTACGACGCACGCCGGGACCGGTGGCATCAGACGTGGGTGGACGGCCAGGGGACGCTCTTGGTGTTGGAGGGGGGCCTCCAGCACGGGCGCATGGTATTGCGAGGCGAGCGGCTGGGCCGCGACGGGCAGCCGGTCCTTGACGAGATCTCGTGGGAGCCGCTCGAGGGCGGGCGCGTGCGGCAGCTATGGCGGGCGTCGGGTGACGGCGGCCAGAGCTGGCGGCTGGTGTTCGACGGCACCTACGTTCCCAGAGGCCGCCCGATGCGATAGGGGGCGCGCCGGCGGCGTCGCCCCTTCTGCGCCTCCGGTCCGGGGGGTTAATTACCTCGGAATCATGAGGTGGGCCCACGGCTCGCCGGGGAACATGAGCCAGGGTCGCTCGCGCGACGGTGCGGTGCTGAGGCCGGTGCTGGCCTCCGTGGCGTAGGGGAGGTACACCACGTCCAGGGCGCGGGCCGTGCCCGTGTCGCCGGTGGCCGGGTCGAAGCTGTCCTTCGGGCCGCCGAGTTGATACAGGGCCCGGGGCTGGGCCGGCATGGGGAGCGTGCCGGCCTCGATTTCGGCGCGGCGCCGATCGTTGATCTCGGCGAGGCTCGTGATCCCCTGCGCGCGCAGCTGACGGCCGCGGGCCATGAACGGCTCCAGCTCGCGGTGGTAGCAGGCGACGTGCCAGCGGTCATCCCGCGGGTCGTCGGCCAGGCAGATCATGTCGTTGGCGCCGCGCCGCAGCACGACGAGCGAATCGGCGGCGAGGTACCCCAGGACCGTGGCGCCCGCGTGCATCGCTTGGGGCAGCGGGGTGACCGCTTCGGCGATCTGCCGCTCCGGCGGAAGGTGCTGTGCCATGAGGGGCGCGGCGCCGAGGCTGAGAGTCAAGGCGACGACACTACTGGCAGACCGCATACGCACTCCCGGTGGAAGCTGTAGAGGACGACGCCGACGACCGACCGCTGAATCTATTCGCGGCGCGCGCGCGTCGGGAGGGAGAGTGGGCGAACGCATTCGGATCACCTATCTGCTGTCCCTGGCGGCCGGCGAAGACCCGGAGGCGCGAGCGCGCGAGATCGCGCTCGAGCAGACGGTGGAGCTGCCGGACGGTCGGTATCCGGACCACATCGAGGACCGAGTCGTCGGCCGCATCGAGACCCTGACGCCGGTGGACGGCCGGTGGCGGGTCAGGATCGGCTATGATCCCTTCACGGCCGGCGACGACTTGCCGCAGCTCCTCAACCTCATCTTCGGCAACATTTCCATGATGCGCGGGATCCGCGTCGTGGGTCTCGACCTGCCCCCTGTGCTGCTCGCCAAATTCCCGGGACCGCGATTCGGCATCGCCGGAGTGCGGGACCTGGCCGGGGCGGCCGACCGCCCGCTCCTGTGCGCGGCGGCGAAGCCGATGGGGCTCTCCAGCGGCGCGCTCGCGATGCTGTGCGGGGCGTTCGCCCGAGCGGGTATCGACATCGTCAAGGACGATCACGGGCTCACGAACCAACCCACGGCGCCGTTCGAGGAACGCGTGCGCCGTTGTCAGGATGCCGTGGACGCGGCGAATCGGGAAACGGGGGGGCGCACCCTGTACTTCCCGAACGTCACCGCGCCGCTCGACGCCGTGGCGGCCCGATTGGAGTGCGCCGCCCGCGCCGGCTGTCGCGGCGTGATCGTCTCACCGATGCTGGTCGGGATGGACACGGTCCGCTGGATCGCCGACGTGTCCGAGTTGGCGGTGTTCTCGCATCCGACCTTCACCGGGGTGCTGTTCCATCCCGAGCACGGCATCACCCCGGAGATCCTCTACGGCCAGCTCTTCCGGCTGGCGGGCAGCGACGGCGTCATCTACACGAACGCCGGTGGCCGGTTCCCGTTCGCCGAGGAGGTGTGTGAGGGGATCAACACGCACCTGCGTGAGCCCATGGGGGCGCTCAAGCCGGCGTTCCCCGTCGCCGGCGGCGGCGTGGACATCCAGCGCGTGCCCTACTGGATCGACCGCTACGGCAACGACATGGTGTTCCTGATCGGAAGCAGCCTCTACGCCCAGTCCGACCTCGAACAGGCCGCCCGGGAGCTGGTGGAGGCGGTCGGGCGCCGCTGCGGCGTGTGACCCGACCGTTCGCGATGCGGCTCGGCCTCATGCTCGCCCTCACCCTGCCGGTGGCGACACTGCGGGCCCAGGGCGCCGCCGATGTCGCCGTGCGGCTCGCCGGCATGACCGCGGTCTCGGGGTTCGAGCGGGCCATGGTGGACACGCTGGTGACGCTCCTTCCGGGCGCCGTCCGCGATCGGGCGGGGAGCGTGGTCGTGACGCTCGGCAGCGGGGCACCCGCGCGGGCCATCGTCTGCCCGCTGGACGAGCCCGGCTACGTCGTGGGCAACGTGCTGGCGGAAGGCTTCCTGACGTTGCGACGCGTCGGCACCCCCGCGTCACCACTCTTCGATCAGTGGCACGAGGGTCACCGGCTCACCGTGTGGACGCGCTCGGGCGCGCGGGACGCGGTGATGGCGATCCCGTCGACGCACTTGACCCGGGGCCGCGCCCTGCCGACCGACGCGTTCAGCGTGGACGACGCCCATGTGGACGTGGGGGCTGCCTCGGCCGCGGAGGTCGCGCGGCTCGGAATCGCGCTGATCGATCCCGTCGCGCTCCACAAAGCGCCGCACCGGTACGGCCGCGCGCTCCTCGCCGCGCCTGAGGCCGGCCGCCGGGCCGCCTGTGCGGCGCTGGTCGATGCGCTCCGCCGCCGCCCGACCTCCCGCGGCACCGTCGTCGCGACGTTCGCCGTCGAGAGCGGCATCCGGCACCGCGGCCTGCTCACGCTGGTCAACAGCCGCGGCCCCTTCTCCGAGACGGTGCTCCTCGCTTATCCGACGCTCGATCGGCGGGTGGAGCAGTCGGTGGGGAAGATCGCCCGCTGGGGCCTCGCGGTGCGCTACCCGGGTACGCCGGTCGAAACGGTGCAGCTCGATGAGGTCGAGCAACTGGCGGCGCGGATCGTCGCGTGGATCGGGGGTGGCCCGTGAGCAAGGCGCCGGTGGGGCTGACTCGGGCGCGGCGTCGCACCGGACGGGTCGTGTGGGCCGCCGTGGTCGGTGCGCTCGTCGCGGCGGCGCCGAGCGTCGCGGCGCAGCAGCGCTCCTCGGCGCTCGATCGGGCCGGCCGCCTGCTGGGGGAGCTCGTCGCGAGTTACGGGGTCTCCGGCGACGAGGGGGCCGTGCGCGAAACGGTGCTGCGACACCTGCCGGCGTGGGCCCGGGCGCGGGCGGTCGTGGACACCGCCGGCAACCTGTGGGTGCGCGCCGGGCAGGGGGACCCCCTGGTGGTGTTCGTGGCGCACCTCGACGAAACGGGATTCCAGGTCACGGGGATCCGCGACGACGGGACGCTCGTGATCCGAAGTCGCGGCGGCTTCCTTCCCTGGCTCTGGGAAGCGACTCCGGCGCTGGTGCACACGGCCGACGGGCCGGTGCCCGGCGTCTTCACCCCCCGCGACTCGGTCGAGCGCCGGCCGTTGCGTCAGTCGGCCGGCGGATTCCGCGTGGACGTGGGAGCCCGGTCGCGCCGCGAAGCCGAGGCGATGGGCATCCGGGCGGGCATCACCGTCACGAATCCCAAGCAGGTCGTACGCCTAGCGGGCACGCGGATCACGGCGCGCTCCTTCGACGATCGCGTGGGATCGGCCGCGCAGGTCCTCGCGTTGCAGGCCCTCGATCCGCGGGCGTTCCGGCACGAGGTGGTCTTCCTTTGGGTCGTGCGGGAGGAAATCGGTCTCGAGGGGGCGCACGTCGCCGCGCGCGAGTTGGGGGTGCGGCCCGTGCGGGTCCACGCGGTGGACACGTTCGTGTCGGCCGACGGGCCGCACGATCTCCGGAACTTCGCCGCGCAGCCGATCGGTGCCGGGCCGGTCGCCCGCGTGGTCGACAACTCGTCGGTGACGCCGCCGCCGGTCGTGGATACGTTGCGGCGCCTCGCCGCGCGCCGCCGGATTCCGCTCCAGGTGGGGACGACGAACGGGGGCAACGACGGCTCCGCGTTCACGGCCTGGGGGGTCGTGGACGTGCCGATCGGGTGGCCGCTGCGCTACTCACACTCGCCCGTCGAGGTTATCGACCTCAATGATCTCGTCGAGCTCGCGCGGTTGGTGCAGGTGATTGCGACGGAGTGGTGAGGGGCGATCCGAGATCAGCAGTCCGCCATCCGTTCACCCTCCAAACACCGATCGCACGACAAACCACACGTTCGCCGGCCGCTCAGCCAGCCGTCGCATGTACCAGGGGAACCAGGCGGGGCCGTAGCTGATCAGGACGCGCACGCGGTAGCCCTGCTCGGCGAGCCGGAGCTGATCCGACCGCCGGATCCCGTACAGCATCTGCACCTCGAAGGCGTCCTTCGGCACGCCGCTGCGCGCGGCGTGCGCCGTGATGGCCTCCACCAAGCGCATGTCGTGCGTGCCGAAGCCCGGCGTCCCGCACCGTGCCCGCACGTCCGGCGAGAGCAACTGGGTCGCGAGCGCGAGGTAGCTCGCATCCACGTCCTGCTTCCGGGTCAGGGCCAGCGCGGGCGGCTCCTGGTACGCGCCTTTCACCAGCCGGAGCGTCGGTCGGAGCGAAAGGAGCGCTCGGAGATCGTCTGCCGTGCGGTGGAGATACGCCTGTAGGCACACGCCAACGCGCTCGTGGGCGGTCCGCACGCGGCGATAGAGATCGAGGGTCCGGTCGGTGTAGACCGCACCCTCCATGTCGATCCACAGCAGGTCGTTGCCGCCGAGGTCGCCGGCCAGGCGCGTGACCAGCTCCGTGCACAGCTCGACGCTCACGTCCAGGCCCAGGTGGGTCAGCTTGACGGACATGTGCGACGGCAGCCCGCGCGCCCGGATCTGCCGTTGCAGGTCGGCGTAATGCGCGGCGACAGCGGTCGCTTCCTCGGCCGTGGTGACGTTCTCGCCGAGCTGGGTCAGCACCGTGGCGATCCCCCGCTTGGCCAGCTCGTCGGCGGCGCCGAGCGCCGAGTCGAGGTCTTCGCCCGGCAGGAATCGCCGGACGGCGCGCCGCGCGAAGGCGCGCTGTGTCGCCTGCTCGGCGAGCCAGCGGCTCTGGGATGCCTTCAGGAATGCCGTGCGTGCCAGTCCCACGCCCTCCTCCAGTCAGTGACGCGCTTGCCCGGCGCCCCGTCCTTCGAGGAGGTCGATCCCCTCGCGCACGGCGCCGGGCAACTCGACCTTGCGGCGGGCGGTGTAGTCGAACGACACGATGACCCCCCACCCCTCGGCCACGATCTCGTCGTGGGCGCTGGACACCACGCGGTAGCCCATGGTGAAGCGGTCGGTGTCCAGGGCTTCGGCGCGGGCCCCGACGAGCACCGTGTCGGGATAGTGCAGGGGCCGGCGGAAGCGGCACTGTGTCGAGTGCAGGATCGCCCCGACCTGGTCTTCGGTGTGTGAGGTGAGGAACCCGCAGCGATCCAGATAGGCGATGCGGGCCGTCTCGAAGTAACGGAAGAACACGGTGTTGTTCACGTGGCCGTACGCGTCCATCTCGCCCCATTGGACGGGGATGGGGACGATGACGGGGAACGTGCTGAGGAGGTGGTGGCTCGGGGCCGTGTCGGGCATGGCGGTAATGTAGCCGGGGCGCGGGGCGGCGGGAGTGCCGGTCCGCGGAACCTGCCGAGGCGTGCCGAGTAGTGAGCACAGACGAACGCCGCTCGACGGCAGGAGGTCGGCATGCGATTGGTCTGGTTGGTGGCGGGCGCGGCCGCGCTGGCGCTGGCGGCGCCGGCGGAGGCGCAGCGCGAGGTGAAACACCAGGGGTTCTGGATCGGGTTCGGGTTGGGGGGCGGCTGGAATACGAGTGATGGTCTGGACGGGGAGACACTCGGTGGCGGAGCGATCTACTTGCGCATGGGCGCGACACCGAGCGACCGGCTCCTCGTTGGTGGGGAGATCAATGGCTGGTTCCGCGATCAGAACGGTACGGCCATCGGCCGCGGGAACGTGACGCTCTCGCTGCTGTTCTATCCGAGCCGCAGCGGCGGGCTGTTCGTGAAGGGCGGGGCGGGGCTCGCGCAGGTGCAGGCCTCGCAGCGCATCGGGAACGTCACGACCACCATCACCGACGAGGGATTCGGGACCACGTTGGGTGCGGGCTTCGATATTCGCTTGGGCCGGAACCTCTACCTCACCCCCAACGTCGATTTCCTGTTCCAGACGATCGACGATGCGAATAATACGCTGACGCTATTGAGCCTCGGGCTGACCTGGCACTGAGCGTTGCGCGGCGTGACACGCGACGGGGGAGGCCGGCGCACCGGTCCTCCCCAGGTCGGTGGGCGCCGCACGGCGCGCCAGGACCCCGGGCACGCCGTGCCGCAAGCGGAGAGGGTGGGATTCGAACCCACGAGACCCTCACGGGCCTACCGGTTTTCGAGACCGGCTCCTTCAACCACTCGGACACCTCTCCAATAACCGCGTCCGTCGCTCTCCAATAACCGCGGCCGTCGCTCTCCAATAACCGCGGCCGTCGCTCTCCAATAACCGCGGCCGTCGCTCTCCCAGCCGCCGGCCGTCACCGCGGCTGGCGACCGTGCATTATAGACAGCGCACGGGATAGTTTCTACCCTACGGGGGGACCGGGGCAGGGTGTTCTCGCGCGGCTGCGTCGTGCCCGGCGCCCGTACGCCCCCTCCCGAGCCCCCAACCTACAGCTATGCCCCAGGTGCTCATCGCCGCCGAGCTCGCGGAGCTCCTCGACCCCCATCCGGTGCCCGGCCACGAGGTCGAGTGGCTGCGGGCAGCGGCGCCTCTGCCCGCTGGCGACCATGCCGCGGTGATCCCACTGCTCTCACGGTCGATCGGGGCAACGGAGCTCGACGGGCTCCCGGCGTTGCGGATCATCGCGAACTGCGCGGTGGGCTACGACAACATCGACCTGGCCGCCGCCCTGGCGCGTGGCGTCGTGGTCTCGAATACCCCGGACGTGTTGACCGAAGCCACGGCCGACCTCACCTGGGCGCTCATTCTCGCCATCACGCGCCGACTGAAGGAGGGACAGGCGCTCGTCGCGGCCGGGACCTGGCACGGGTGGCATCCCACCCAGTTGTTGGGGCTCGAATTAGGCGGCGCGATGCTGGGCATCGTCGGCGCGGGCCGGATCGGTCGCGCCGTCGGGCGGCGCGCCATGGGGTTCGGGATGCGCATATGCTACACTGCCCGCTCGCGCAAGCCCGACTTCGAAGCCAGCACCGGGGCGCGTTGGCACGACCTCGCGACCCTCCTCGCCGAGAGCGACGTCGTCAGCGTGCACGTGCCCTCCGCGGCCGCCACTCGCGGGATGTTCGACGCCGAGCGGTTCCGCGCGATGAAGCCGGGGGCGTTCTTCGTGAACACGGCCCGGGGTGATCTGGTGCACGAAGCGGCGCTCGTGGCGGCGCTCGAGACGGGCCGCCTCGCCGGCGCGGGGCTCGACGTGTTTCAGGCGGAACCGCGCGTGCCGCCGGCGCTCGCCCAGCACCCGCGCGTCGTAACGCTTCCCCCCCTGGGGAGCGCCACCTCGCGCACGCGCCGCGCGATGGCCGAGCTGGCG
>JBFJHJ010000027.1:0-45683 GCA_041613315.1 Gemmatimonadales bacterium | reverse complement strand
GGCGTTCGAGCTGCCGGGCGTCGTGGTGACGGCCAGCCGGTCCGCGGCCCGGCCCGGCGATACCCCCGCGAGCGTCGCCGTGCTGAGCGACTCGGCGATCCAGCGGCGCAGCGTAGTCACGGTCGAGGACGCTCTGCCGTTCGTGCCCGGCGTCATCATCAACAGCGGGCAGCTCGACATTCGGGGCGCGACAGGGCTCGCGCGCGGCGTCGGCAGCCGGGTGCTCATGCTCCTGGACGGCCATCGGGTCCTGGCCGGCGCCGACGGGAGCATCAACTACGACCTGCTCCCCGTGCTCGACATCGACCGCATCGAGCTCGTCAAGGGACCACTGTCCACGCTGTACGGGAGCAACGCGTTGGGCGGCGTGGTCAACCTGATCACGAAGTCCATTCCCGAGCGGCCGACGACGGCGATCAAGACCCACCTCGGCATCTACGATCCGCCGATGCTGTTCCGCTTCACGGACGAGACGCTGAGCCTCCAGGGTGTGGACATCCAGCACGCGCGTCGGTTGGGAGCCGTTGGCGCGCAACTCGCCGCAGGCCGGAAGACGTCGGACGGCTTCCACCAGAACGGCGATTACTCCCGGTGGTTCCTCCGTGGCAAGCTGGTGCTGCCGGTGACGAGTCCGACCGCGTGGGAGGTCTACGCGGTGTGGGCGCGGGAGGATCACGGCGAGTTCGTGACTTGGCGCGCGAGCGACCGGCCGTACGACGTGGACCCGCCCGAGGCCGTGGGGGACTGGGTGCGGTCGGACAAGTTGAACGTGGGCGCCACGGTGACGCCGGTCGCGACGCAGAGCCTCCTCATCCGCCTTCGCCCGCACCTGCAACGCAATGCCGTCCAGAACTACTACCACGACAATCAGAACTTCCACCGCACCACTCGCCTGGGTCTTGACGCGCAGGCGTCCTTCAATCCGTTCTCCGGCCATGCCGTCACTGCCGGCACGGAAGCGATCTGGACCGGCGTCCGGTCGAACTTTCTCGGGACGCCCGATCTCTACGATCTGGCGGCGTTCGTCCAGGACGAGATCGCGCTGTCGGACCACGTCCGCACCTCGTTCGGGGTCCGGTTGGACCGCCGGGCAGCCGAGGGATCGGCGGACGAGTTCGCGGTGAGTCCCAAAGTCGGCCTCGTGTACGCGCCGTCGGCCCAGACCAGCCTCCGCGTGTCATTCGCGCGGGGATACCGGGCGCCCAGCGCCGTAGAGCAGTTCGTCTCGACGACCCTGTTCAACTTTCGCGTGATCCCGAATCCCGCTCTGCAGGGAGAGACCTCGTGGGGAGGCGAGATCGGCGTGACCACGGCCGTCTCGGGCCGCCTCACGCTCGATGCCGCGTTGTTTCACAGCGAATTCGTCGATCTCATCGAGCCCACGCCCGTGCCCGGTCAGCTGTTCACGTTCCAGTTCGGCAACGTGGCACGCGCACGGGTCCGAGGGCTCGACCTGGGGACCGAGGTGGGGGTCGTGCCGGATCGCCTGAGTTTCGCCGTCACCTACACGCTGTTGGACACGCGGGACCGGCGCAGCGGCGAGCACCTGCCCTACCGATCGGCGCACAACCTCACGGCTACGCTCGACGGCGGACTCGTCGCCGTCGACCTCCGGTACCGGAGTCGCGTCCAACGCGTCCTCGTGTATCCGCTCGACGACCGCGGCGCGATCACGCTGGTGGATCTGCGGCTCGGATACCGGCTCGCGAGTCTGGACCTGCAGGCGAAGATCGCGAACCTGTTTCAGGAGAAGTACGCCGACGTCCAGGAGCGAAACCCCGGCGCCCCGCGGAGCGTCTTACTGACGCTGGTGCAGCGGTTCTAGCGCACCGCCCCGCCGCTCGTGCGGCCGCGCTCCGCCACACTCCCGCCGCCTCACGGATCCCAGCGCAGCACGACGGCACCGAAGTTGCGGTTTTCTTCCATGTAGCGGTGCGCTTCGGCGGCGGCGGCCATCGGAAAAGTCCGATCGACGAGCGGCCGAACCGTTCCCGCCTCGAAATGGGGAATCGCGCTCGCGACAAACGCGGCCACGACCGCCCCTTTCTCCTCGGCACTGCGCGCGCGCAGCACCGTACCGATCACCGTCACGCGCTTGCTCATGATCAATCGGAGATCCACCTCCGCCTCCCGGCCCCCTGTGAGGCCGATGACGACGATCCGGCCGCGGCGCGCCACGGCCCGGAGATTCCCCGCCAGGTACGGCCCACCCACCAAGTCCGCAATCACGTCGGCCCAGTCGGTCAGGTCGGCGTCGGGTACGAACGCGCCGCGCACCAGCACGGGCCGGTCGAGGCCCAGCGCCGCCGCGCGCTCGAGCTTCGCCGGCGTCCGGGAGGTGCCGGCCACCACGGACCCTTCGGCTTTGGCGAGCTGGAGGAGCGCCACTCCCACACCGCTCCCCACGGCGTGCACCAGCACCCGCTCGCCCCGCTGCAGGCGAGCCTGACGCAGGGCGTCATGCGCGGTGATGAACGCTTCGGGCACCGCCGCCGCGGCGTCGAAGGACCACGGGGCCGGCACCGCCATCGCGTGCCGCGCGTCGACGGTGAGGAATTCGGCATACGCCCCACCCCCCACGAGGCCCATGACCCGCTCCTCCGGCGCCCATCGCTCAACGGCGCTGCCCACCTCGACCACGTCGCCGGCGAATTCGAGCCCCGGAATGTCCGGCGGCACGCCCGCGGGCGCAGGATACTGCCCGCGCCGCTGGAGCAGGTCGGCCCGATTGACGCCGGCCGCGCGCACCCGCACCAGGAGCTCGCCACGACCCGGGACCGGGCGCGGCGCCTCCGCGAGGCACAACACATCGGGATCCCCGGCGGCCGTGATTCGGACGGCGCGCATCATCGTCGTCACCGCTCCGATCTCCCGTGCGAGCGGCGCCGTCTACGCCGCCGGCCGGCGCACGCGATCCGGCGTCCGCGTTCTGCCAGTCGCCGCGCACGATGCCAGGGACGATCCGACGGCAGGGAACGCAACGTATTGTCCCACAACAGGTTGGACATTCGGCACCGACTTTGCTCCTCTCGCGGGCAGGGTGGGGTGTGTCACCGTGTGACGACTCCCACAGCCCCGGCGCGGGCCCGGGTTCAAGCTCGTAGCGGGACGCACCACTCGTGAACGGGAGCACGCAAGGAGTGGCGATGATCGCACCGATGATCCACCGACTGCTGCGCCGCGACGATCTCGCCCGGCTGGTGGCGGAGATCGGCCGGTCGGACCCGGACGAGGCGCGCCCGGCTGCGGCGGCGTTGGAGGCCGGCGATGTGGATGGCCTGCTCGATTCGCGCGCCGCACTGGAGGCCGTGCGCGGCAAGGGCGGGGCGCCCGCTCCGCTCCCGCTCACCCTCCTGTGGTACGTCCCGGTCCGCGCGGCCCTGAGACAGCGAGGGCTTCAGGACATCGCGCTTGCCGACTACACGGCCACGCTGCCGGTGGCGTTCGCGCCGGCGCGGGAGTCGGCGCGGCTCGCGCGCGGCCGGTGCGGGCTGGCCGACTGGTGGCGCGCGATCAGCGCGTTGCCTAGCGGCACTGTGGCGCAGGCCGAACGCGCGGCGGATATCGGTGCGCTCGCGCTCTGGTGGGCGGGCTGTTTTCCTGAGGCCGTGGCGCGCCGCGGCGGAGCCTCGATGGTGCGGGCCTACATCACTTTCGCGTCCCACGCCCTCGCGCTCGCGGCCCGAGCGATGTGCGGGCGCGCCCCCGGCGTGTCGGCCGTCTTCCTCGACGCCGCTGAGCAGGCCGACGTGCTCTGGGACGCGCTGCACGACGTGCGGCGGGACTATGTCGGGCCGCACGCCGCGTCGGCGGAGGGTCGGCTGGAGCGGTTCCTCAACCGCCGCGATCACTAACGGGAGCCGAGGGCATCGCCACTCCAGGCGCCCACCCCTGACCGCCTAACGAGCGCCCGTCGCCGCGCGCTGCCCTCCCTCGGGCGGATGCACCGGCGAGCGCTCCCACACGTAGTCCCGCCCGCGCACCCACTGCTCGAACCAGGCGATCTCGACGTTCGCCTTGAACAGCCGCTGCTGCAGCTCGCGCCACCCGTGCCCCTGTCTCGGCGCCACGTAGAGGTGCGTCGGCACGCCGTTCGCCGTGAGCGCCCGATACATCTCGACCGACTGCGGCATCGGCACGCGCCGGTCATCCTCACCCACGAGGAAGATCGTGGGCGTGGTGACTTTCCAGGCGTCGCGGAGCGGTGAGTCCGCCCAATACTGATCGAGCGGGGCGTCCCGCTGCCACGGGGTGCCGCCGAACCAGGGCGTGCGGTAGACGCGCGTGTCGCTCTGGGCGTACATCGAGATCCAGTTGGCGGCGCCCGCGCCCGACGCGGCCGCTTTGAACCGATCCGGGTAGGTGATGATCTTGTTCGTCATGTGGCCACCCGCGCTCCATCCCATCTTGGCCATCCGCTCGCCGTCGACCATGCCCCGCCCGATGAGGTGGTCCACGCCGGCCATGACGTCCTTGTGGGCTTGGTCGAAATAGCCGCCCACCATGTCCCGCAGGAACTCGTCACCGTATCCGGTGCTGCCGCGGTAGTTCGGCTTGAGCACCATGTAGCCCATCGCGGTCAACACCTGTGGATAGTCGCCCGACCCCTCCCACGAGTACTTGTCGGACGCGGCCGGACCCCCGTGGGTCTGCACGACGAGGGGATACCGCTCCCCCGGACGGTAGTCCAGCGGATAGAAGAGGAGCCCCTCGACGCTCACGCCGTCCTCCCCGGCCCACTGGACGGCTTCGACCCGGGGCAAGCGAAAGTCGCGGGCCAGATAGTCGAAGATCTTCGTGACGCGCGCCGGCTGCCCCCGTCCACGGTCGGAGAGCATCCAGATATCGCCGGCGTTCGTGGGACTGCTCACCGTGAAGACGTGCCGGCCGGCGCGGGGCGCGTACGTCCACGACCGCACGGTGTGATCCCCGTCGGTGAGCTGGGTGACGCGCCCCCCTGGCACGTCGAACCGGAAGAGCTGCTGGCGGACTCCCGTGTTGGCCAGCACGAAGATCGCGCGGCCGTCAGCGGCCCAGGTGGCGCGCTGAATCTCATGCGGAAACTCCGGCAGCAGCACTTCCGGCCTGCCGCCCGCCGCCGGGACGAGGAACAGCTTGTCGTTGTAGTAGAACTCGAATTCGGCGTTCGCGTTGGCAACGAACAGGACCCGCGCATTGTCCGGTGAGAGCTCCGCGCCGGACTCGCCGATGCCGTTCTCCGTCAGCCGGCGCGCGCCGTCCCCCGTCGCGCCCATGATCCAGACTTCGCTCAACTGACCGTCGTCGAGCCGCGGCGAGGGCGCGCGATGATGCACGATCAGCGCGCCGTCCCGCGACACCTCGTAGCCGCGGACCGTGAACTCGCCGGTCGTGATCCGTTCCTCGTCGCCCCCCGCCACCGGCACGCGCCAGAGATGCCGATGCTGGTAGCTCTCGTCGAACGCGTACACGTTGTCCTTCACCTCCTCGCGGGCCTTCTCCGTGTCGCTCTTCTCGTCGGCGGCGACGAAGTAGATCCACCGCCCGTCGGGTGACCATGCGAGATCCGACACGTCGGTCGCGTGTGTCGTGAGCACCTGCGCCTCGCCTCCGGCGCTGCGGATCAGATAGACCTGCGTGTGCTCGGCGCCGCCTCGCTTGGCCAGGAACGCGACGGTCGCGCCGTCCGGGGACCAGCGCGCGCCCCGCTCGCCGTCGTCGCCGTTCGTGAGCTGCAGCGACTCCGTTCCGTCCGTCTTCACACGCCAGAGGTGCGCGACGGTCTTGTTCGCCTTCCAATCGGCGGCGCTGCGGGTGTACACGACGAACGCACCATCTGACGAGATCTGCGGATCGGAGACCGAGGGGACGTTGATGAGGTCGACCACGGTCATGGCACGCTGCTGCGCCCCAGCCGCTCCCGCGGCGCAGAGCAGCAGCAGGGCGTGGACGACGGGACGGTAGGGGCTTCGGAGTACGCGCATCGGATCACCTCAGGACAAGGCCGTGGCGGCGTCGCCGCCGCGATACACCATCAGCGGCCCCCAACCGAGCGGGAGCCTTTTCACGCGGCCGTCGGCTACCCATACCAATGTGGCGGCGCGGCGGCCGCTCCGTCAGGGGCGCGGAAGCCGCCGTCCTCTGCTCAGGGCTCCACCCGCACGGTCACCACCTCTCGTGGACCGGCGTCGAATCGCACCACACGGCCGCCCGAACGGACAGGGAGCCGGCCGGTCGCGCGCTCGTCCAGCCGCGCCCGCTCGGCGCGCCGTGCACGGAACGGCAGGTGCCACGCGCCTACGACGGACGTGGCCGTCACGTTCACGCACCGCAACACCAGCGCCCGACCATCTGCCGACGGCTTGACGGCCTTGAGCGCGAGTCCAGCCCCGGACAGCTCGGGGCCCCGAAGCCGCTCCGGACACGCGAGGCCATACCGGAACATCCGGCCGCCCAAGGGGGCGTGAAACTCTTCGGCCAGCCGCTCCACCCGATCCCAGGCGGCGGGCCCCCGGTCGTCGGCGACGGTTTCCGTGGCGAACGCGAGCTCCGTACGGAACCTCCCGAACTCCAACGCGTTCGGTGTCGCCACGGGCCATCCGGCGTGTCCCGGCCGTGCGGCGAGGTCGCCCCTGGAAAGCTCCGCAACGGAGCGCAGCAAGGTGATCCAGAGCGTCCCGTCCGCGGCGAGCTCGTACTCGTAGAGTCCGCGCGCGAACAGGGTGAGCCCGTCCGGCACGCTGACCCAGCGGTGCATTGGCGCGGTGGCCACGGGCCACTCGCGCGAGAACCGCGGGACATCCAGCGCCTCGCGCTGCCGCGTGACCGAACCATACGCCATGTCGGCGAGCGTACGCCCGCGCCGGCCGGCGTCCCCGAGCGGAAGCGCCAGCCGCAGCCGGTGCTGCCCCGCGCGATTCTCGCCCTCCACCACAACCCGGACGAGGCGGGAACCCGCGTCGAGTCGCGCGTACACGGTGCCGCGCACGGCGTCGCCGATACGGAACTCGCGGGCCAGGGCCGCCACCAGCGGACCACGCCACACGGTTCGGGCGCGTCCCCACACCGCCCGGCGCGGCCGACCGCCGCGCGCGGGCTGGAACGTGTAGGTGTCCCCGAGATCGTGCTCGCTCACGAGGTGGCCCAGCGCGTGCCAGCGTCGTTTCGTTTCCCGCTCGTGCAGCGAGAACCCGGTGCGGTCCCCTCCGGTCACTCGACACCAGGGCGCCGTGATGGATCGGCCACGCGCGCCCACGCGCTCGGCGAGGCGTGCGGCACCACCACGGTCGCGCGCGCGGTACGCGCGCGTCCCCAGCGCCGGGACGTCGCGCGCGTACAGCGCCACCCGGTACGCCCACACCTCATCCTGCGCGGGATAGTCCCGCGGACTGTCCAACCGCTCCCACGCCGCCTGTCGATCCAGCACCTGCAGCGGAAGCGACGCGCCGCGGCCATCCACGAGCGCGACGGCACCGGGCGGTGGCGCGGACCGCCGCGCGGCCGCCGTGGGGGCCCGCCCAACGACCACCTGCCGACGGGGAAAGGTGACCGTCGCCTCCAGCACGCCACCCCGCGCGAACGGCGAAGGGTTGACCACAACGAGCGTGGGAGACCAGCGGGACCGCGCGTGCCGCGCGCGGCCGCGATCCTGGCCCAACCGCTCGTGGAGCGCGTCGTCCAGTACGCCGCGGGCCTGCACGGCCACCGACCGCGTGCGGAGACCGGCGGTCCACGCGACCTCATCGCTCGTGGTGCCGCAGATCGTGTCGTGGAAACAGTTCTCGAGGTGTGCGCGCCAGGCCGCGTCGAGCAGCGCCCGCCGATCAGCGCCCCCGGCGACCCACGCCAACGCGGCTTGCGGCTCCGCCCACCGCAGCAACAGGCGCTCCGCTTCGGCGATCCTCTGCTTGAGTCCGGTGCGGGTGGCAAGCGTCCCCTGAAGCGCCCACGCGTGACCGTCGGCGCGGCGCAGCTCGCCATCCACGATCGGAATGGCGGGTGCGCGGGGGAGCGCGGCGAAGTAGTCCGCGGGCGAGCCGACGCGGAAGCGGTGTCGCGGCGCAAGTCCACCCAGGCGCCGGACGATCTCGGGCAAGTGCTGCTGCGGTGCGTGATGATCGGCCCCGTTCAGGAGCAGCAGCACCCCGTGCGCGGCCCGGGGCTCCAGCACACCGCGGATCTCGCTCCAGCGCCGCTGCAGCGCCGCGCGTTCCCGCGGCAGGTTCGCGCCCAGCTCGTAGCCGGGCGGCGGGAGGTGGTGCAGGAGGACCGACGAGCCGTCCGGGGACCGCCAGCGGAAGAGATCGGCGCCCTGCTCGCCGGTGCAGCCGCGCCACACGATCGCGTGCGCGATGCCGAAGCCACGCAGAATCGTGGGGAGGGCGGCCGGATGGCCGAAGGCGTCAGGTGAGTATCCGACCGCCAGCCAGCCCCCGTGGCGGCGTCCGTCCGCGCGGCCCACGAGGAGGTTGCGCACCAGCGTCTCGTCCGCCGGCAGCAGCTCGTCGGCCAGCACGTACCATGGTCCGACGAGCAGCCGCCCGGCTCGGACCAGTCGCCGCACGTCGGCCGCCCGCTCGGGCCGGACGCTCAGGTAATCCCGCAGGAGCACCGTCTGTCCGTCGAGCAGGAACATGCCCAGCTCCCCGGACGCGAGGCGATCGAGCGCGTCGTCCAACGCCGCCACCAGGCGCTGGCGAAAGCGCGCCTCCGGCTCGTACCACTCCCGGTCCCAGTGGGTGTGGGGCACGATCACGACCGTGATCGGGGACGTCACCGCGACGCTCGCCACCGCCGCGTCAGCGAAGGTTCAGCTCGGCGCGCGCGGCCGGCGGCAGAAGCGGCACGAGCTGGGACGCCGGCTCGGCGAAGCCCATCCCCACCGCGTCCCGCAACCCCGCCCGGTGGATCGCCACGACCTCGCCGTCCGCATTGAAGATGGGGCTCCCGCTCGATCCGCTCACCGTGAAGCCGTCGAACTGGATCGTCTCGGGGGTCACTTTGCTGAAGATCCCGGCGCTCATCGAGGTGCGCACGGTGCGGCTCTGGTCGAGAGCCGCCGCGAACCCGGCGGGGAAGCCGATGAGTGCCGCCGGCTCTCCCTGTCGCACTCGCGTGCCCGACCAGTCGACGCGGTGCACGTACACGCCGCTGTGGCTTCGGATCTTGAGAATCGCCAGATCGGGACCGCCCGCCGCCGCCACGGCGGCGATATCGGCACGGCGCATCACCTGCTGGTCCGCCATCGTAACGAACACCGAGTCCGGCCGCCGGCCGTCGCGCACGAGCACGTGGCGATTGCTCACGAAGTACCCGCTCGGCGTAATCGCGAACCCGGAGGCGTCGAAGACATCGGGACCCACGTACGCCGCGACGAGCCCCACCGCCGCCTGGTTGGCCTGTGCCACCGCTGCCAAGTCCACCCCCTTGACGGCCCGGAGCTGACTCTCGAGCGCGCCCGCCCGTGCTTCCGCCGCGGCGACCGCGGCGCGCAGGCTGTCCAACACCGCGCCGCTGGGTTGCCGCTCGGCAGCGCGCGCCAGATCGGTGCGCAACCGTGCCAGCTCGGCCTCCGCCTGCCGGCGCAACTCGTCGCCCGCGGCCAGCTGCTCCTCGAGCGACGCTTGCGCCCGACCGAGCGCCGACTCGAGGGCCGTCGTGCGCCGTCCGGCCTCCTCCAACGCGGTGCGGAGGCTCTCCACCACCACCGCCGGGGCGGAGCCGGACCGCGCACGCTCGAGTTCGGCCCGAAGCCGCTCGTACTCGATGCGCGAGGCACGGCGGATCGAATCGGTCGCTTGATCCTGGCGGGCGATAGCCTCCTGGACCCGGCGCTCGCCGAACCAGTACAGGGTTCCCGTGGCGCCCGCGAGGAGGACCACGAACGACCAGACGATCCACCGGACACGCCGCGCCGTCCGGCGGTGCGTCTCCGCGAACATCTCTTGAAAGAAGACCGTCTTGCCCTTGCCGCCGAAGCTCCGGCGGCGGACATCGGCGACCGGCGCGGGTGGGACATCCCGGGGCCCGGCCACCGTGGCGCGGAACTCAGGGGTCCGTCCGGCGGCGGCGCCCGCCACGGAATCGGCCGTGTCGCGCGCCGCCGGGCTGGGCAGGTCCTCAGGAGTCGTGTCCTCGATCGTGCGGGGCAACACGGCGTCCACGACGAACCGCGGCCCGCGGCGGCCCAGGCCGATGACCGCGCCCGGGGCAACGCGGCGCGGCGCGGCCGGCGTGACGCGGCGCTCGTCGAGATAGGTGCCGTTGCGGCTCCCCAGGTCTTCGAGCCACCACGTGCCGTCCCGGTGCACGAGCCGGGCATGCGTGCCCGACACCACGTCGCCGGTGGTGCCGCTCACCACCAGCTCCAGCCCGGGCTCACGCCCCATCCGCACCTCACCACGTTCGAACTCGTGCGGCTCGCCGCTCGTCTGATTGCGCAGTCGCAGGTAGGGCATGGTGGGGGAAGCTATGCCCTCCCACCGGCCCGTACAACGGTGTCGCGAGATCCCGGCCGAACGCCCGGGGCGCTCGCCCTCATCCGTCGGCCCGACGTTATTATTGTGGATGATCGCCCCCAGACCCGCCGACACGCGCATCGCTCCCGGCGTCGATCACCTCCAGCTCATGGACCAGGCCGGTGCGCACTTCCGGAGCGAGCTGGAGATCCTCCAGCTCGTGGCCGCCTCCGACGAGCGCGCGCTCTTCGTCTGCCGTGACGTGGTGCTGAAGCGCAAGGCCGCGCTGCGGGTCCATATGGCGCCGGGGGCCCCGGGGCGAACGTGGTTCGAGCGCGAGACCGAGCTGCTGGCCGCGCTGGATCACCCGGTGATTCGGTCGGTGTACTGGGCGGGATACCGGGAGGACTGGGCGTTCCGCGTCACCCGCTGGATCGAGGGCGAGAGTCTGACCGAGGCCGTCGCGCGGGGGCCGCGGCTCATCCCCGACGTACTCAAATTGGCCCGCGATCTCACCAGCGTGCTCGAGTATGCTCATGCGCAGCGGATCGTGGTACGCCGCGTCGTGCCGCGGACGGTGATGCTCGAGCTCGCCGGCCGGACCTACCTGACCGACCTGCGCTACGCGAGCGTGTTGCTCGACGTCGCCACACGCGCGCTCGTGGATCCGGCCGGCGTACCGTACCTCGCCCCGGAGCTTCGCGACGGCAGCCCCGGCGATCCGTCGAGCGATGTGTACGGGGTGGCGGCCGTGCTCTACTTCGCGGCGACGGGTCAGCCGCCCGCCGAGGACCCCCGGCAAGTGGTGGACCCCCGCACGCTCCGGCCGGCGTGCCCGCAGGCTCTCCAGCGGGTGGTGATGCGGGCGCTCCGACCCGAGCCGCACAGCCGCTACCTCACCGCCGCCGAGATGGGGGCCGATCTGTTATCGGACTTGGGCGAATACGATCCGCGGCTCTCGGTGACCGCCGACCTCCCGACCACCACGGAGGACCCGCGCGCGTGGGAGAAGCGCTTGCGACGCGCGCTGGGAGACGACTACGAGTTGCTCGACGAGTTGGGCACGGGCGGGTTCGGACGGGTGTATCGCGTGCGCGACCTCGCCCTCGAGCGCGAGGTCGCGCTCAAGGTGCTGCATCCGTATCTCACGGCGGATCCCGCCGTGGTGGAGCGGTTCCGTCGGGAGGCCCGGCTCGTCGCCCAGCTGGAGCACCCCAACATCGTCAACATCTACGACATCGGCGGGCGGGCCGGGCTCATCTGGTACACCATGGAGTACGTGCGTGGCCGCAGCCTCTCGAGAGTCGTCGAGACGGAGGGACGGCTGCCCGTCGATCGGGTGGTCCACGTGCTCGGCGAGGCGTTGGACGCCCTCGGCCATGCCCACGAGCGTGGCCTGGTGCACCGTGACCTCAAGCCCGAGAATCTGTTGATCGAACATGCGACCGGCCGGGTGCGGATCGCCGACTTCGGGTTGGCGCTGGCGCTGAAGGGCGTGGACCGCCACGGCGGTGCCTCCTCGCGTTCGGGGACGCCCGAGTTCGCGGCCCCCGAGCAGCTGTTGGGCGAGCCGGTGGACCGCCGCAGCGACCTGTACTCGCTCACACTCACGGCGTACTACGCGCTCACCGGCCGGGCCCCGTTTACCGGCCGGACGGTGGAGGCGATATTGGCCCAGCACACCGCGGGGGAGCTCCCGAACGTCGCGGAGGTGCGCCGCGACGTGTCGGAGCGGCTGTGGCGCGTGTTGCAGCGGGGAGCGGCGCGGAGCCCCGACGACCGTTTCCCCACGGCGACGGCGTACGCGGGCGCCCTGCGGCAGGCGACCCGCCCCTGGCGCGCGTTCCTCGCCCGGCTCGCGCGTGTACTGTCCCCGAAGGGCGGTGTACGAAACCGGCCACGCGCTGGCGGGTAGAGAACACGGCCCCGTTCCGAAGAAGGTGCCGGATGCGGTCGATTCCGCTGCTCGTCGCCCTGGCGGTGCTCGCCCCCCGCGCGGCGCCCGCCCAGGACGTTCTCGTGTACCGCGTCGCCTTGACCGGCGCCGTCGGCCTCCAGGCGCAGCGGCTGGTCACGCGCACCCTGGACGCCGCCGACGCGGGGGGGGCTTCGGCGGTAATCCTCGAGCTCAGCTCGGGCGGCGGCAGCTTTGACATGGCACGGCTCATCGCCGACGCGGTCGAAGCGTCGGGCGTCCCGGTCTATGCGCTCGTCGGGACCCAGGCGTGGGGAGCGGCCGCGCTCGTCGCGCTGGCCGCCGACTCGATCTTCGTCGCACCGGGCGCGTCGATCGGCGCCGGACGCCCTCCGGCCGATCGGACGCTGGAGCTGTCCGTGCCCGCGATGGACACCCTTGGCCAGACCTACGGCCGACTCGCCCGGCGACAAGGGGCCGAGGCCCGCGTGGGGTCGGCGATGGTGGCGCCGGGCCCCGCCATTCCAGGCGTCGTGGGGCCGGACAGCCTGCTCACCCTCGACGCGGAGCCGGCGGTGGCGCTCGGGATCGCTGCTGCCGCCGTTACAGATTTGCCGGCGCTGCTGATACTCATGGGCCTGCAGAGCGTGGGGCTCGTCACGGTGGACGCCCAGTGGGTCGGGACCACCGTCGAGGTCTCCAATCACAACTGGAGCGACGTCCGGATCTACATCCTCCGGGGCGGCAACCGCTTTCGGCTGGGGACCGTGACCACGATGAACACCGAGACGTTCGAGGTGCCCGAGGCCCTGCTCGGTCCGGGTGCCACGATCCAGCTCCTCGCGGACTTGATCGGCGGGGCGGGACGCGTCACCACTGAACGGTTGCAGGTGGAGCCGGGCCTCGTGATCCAATGGGTGATCGAGAACGCGCTCAGCCAGTCGAGCTATTTCGTGTGGGTGCGGTCTTAAGGCCGCGACCCGCGCCCGCGCTTCGTCGTAATCACGATCACGCCGTTGGCGGCTCTGGGCCCATACGTGGTCGTGGCCGCCACCCCCTTGAGCACGTCGATCTGTGCGATGTCGAGAAGGTTGAGGTCGGCCAGCCGACCGGGGAGGGGATCGGCGCCGCCCGTCACGGCGGACACCCCGGAGCCCACGCTCGCATCGCTGACCACCACGCCGTCCACGACGTAGAGCGGCGTCGTCGAGCCGAGGATCGAGCTGATCCCCCGAAGACGCACCTGCAGGTCGCCGCCCGGCGCGCCGGAGTTCCGCTGGACGTCGGCGCCCGCCACCCGACCCTGAAGGACTTCCTTGACGCTGGAGGCCGGGACCGCGCTGACCGCGTCGCCGGACACCCCGGGAGCGGAGCGATGCTCCACGTTCGCGGCGTCGAGCTTTAGGGGGTCTGGGACCAGTTGCACGAACATCACGTCCTCATGCACGGCCACCGGCACGCTCCGCGACCGGTAGCCGACGCTCCGCACCACGAGCGTCACCGCCTCGCGCGGCGCGCGCACCACGAACACCCCGTCCGGCCGCAACCGATCGCGCGTCCCGGTCTCCTTGACCAGGACCTCGCCGGCGCCGAGCGGCTCACCGGTCACCGCGTCGCTCACGCGGCCCGCGAGCGTGCGAACTTGCGCGTCCGCGGGCGAAGCGCCCATGAGCGCGGCGATGAAGACGCACCAGGTCGCTCGCATCGGTCACCTCCTGACACCGCTGCCCCAGACGACCGCGCCCCCGCCGCGGGTGTCGCGCGACGGGGGCGGGTCAGAGCACGTCATGCCGCACACGGTCGGTCGCGCGCGGTCATCCACACCCTTGCGCGGGCTTCTGCGTGCGGGCATCACATTCCCGAGCCGGGAAGGGGTACTTGGCCTGCACCGTGAAGTTCGGCTTGTCGAGCGGAAGCTGGCTCAGCCGGCCATAGCGCCGCATATCGATCCAACGGTGGCCGCCCTCGTACGCCAGCGAGTAGCGCTTGTTGTACAGCAGCTCGTCGAGGCGCTGAGCGGCGCTCCATCCTTGCCACGTGAGCAGGGGGATGGCTGTCAACCCACCCGCGTTCTGCCGGATGAAGTTGATGTCGGTGAGCGCGGCATCCACGTTCCCGGCTCCCAGATTCGCCTCGGCCCGCAGGAGGATCAGTTCCTCGTTCTTGATGATCGAGATCGGCGCGTTGGTACTGCCGTAGATCGTGTACGCCAAGTCGCTCGCAATGCCCTGGCTCGCCTGATCGCCCACCGAGGCGACCGTCTTGACCTTGTTGAGGTAGCGCTGGTCGCGCGCCCCGCCCGCCTGGAGCTGTGCGTCAGCGCGGATGGACGGGTGGGCCAAGAGGACGAGGTTGGACGGTTCGAACAGCCCATTCCCGGTCTCGCCGGCCCCGGTCCCGAAATTGTAATACACACCGGTGCTCAGCGATGCCGTCGTGCTGATGAACGACGCCGGGAGGAAGGTGTTGAGCGCCGCGGTGTATTGCGCCGGGTCGGTGGCGCCCATGTACACCGCGACCCGTGACCGCAGCGCGCGGTTGAACTGGCGGAACGTTGCGGGCGTCTTGAAGCCGGTGAAGCCGCTCGGGAAGCGGATGTCCGACGCGAAGGCGCTTCCGGCGCTCTGAAGATCCGACGAGGCATCGTCGAGGAGCTGCGCGATCTTGGTGAAGACTTCCGCCTTGGTCACGATGGGTGCGGGCTCGCCGGTCGGGTCATCCGTCACCGCGATCACCGCGCCGTTGTCGTCTCGCGTATTGATCACGAGGAGCAGGTCGAGCGCCTGCATCGTCCTGGCGAAGCCTCGAATCCCCGCCTTCTCGGCGGTGGACATCTCGCCCTCCGAGAGGGCATCGAGACCGTTCAGGACGTTCTGGGCGTCGCGGTAGCCGGTATACCGCGGAATCCACTGCGCGCCGCCGAAGGCCGGCGTGCCGCCATCCAGTGGCCCAATCAGCATCTCGGTCACGAACCGCGGGTCCGACGCATCGAAGTTGTACGACTCCCGCCCGAGGATGCCGAGCGCGGAGACGTAGCCGGCGCGCCCGGAGATCCCCGACCGGGCATCCAGCAGCAGCCCGTGCGCCGCGGCGATGACCACCGAGCGCGTCGGGTTCTCGGTCAGGGTCTCGATGCCCGGGTTGTTGAAGTCCGGCACCGTCAACGATTCACAGCCACCCAGCGCGAGCGCCACAACCAGCGGGGCCGCGAGGGACAGTTTCGTGGAGCGTAGCATGGTCGGTGTCCTCAGTGGTGTGCGCATGGCTAGAATCCCAGATCGATGCCGAACCAGAAGCTGCGGGTCCGGGGGAACGGCGCCACGTCGATGTTACGGCCCGTGGGCTGGTTGCCGAAGTTGCTCACTTCCGGGTCCATCCCCGAGTAGTCGGTGAACGTGAGCAGGTTGCGCGCGCTCACGCTCAACCGCGCGTTCCGGATGCCGCCCCAAATGCCGCGAACGGCAGACTGCGGCAACGCATACGAGAGCGTGATCTCCCGCAGCTTGAGGAAGGTGGCGTCCTCCGCGTAGATCCGCGTGTCCCCACCCACCAGAGGACCCTCCAACAACCGCTTGAGGCCGGCGCCCTGGGTCTCCCCCGGCGCCGGGACATCGAAGTCCTTGGTCAGGCCGCCCGCATCGTAGAGCAGCCGGGTCAGATTCACGATGGTGCCGCCTTGCTGCCAGTCCCAGTGGAAGTACAGCCGGAGCGCCTTCCAATTGATGTCGTTCGTGAACGCCACTTTGAAGTCGGGATTCACGTCGCCGATCGTCGAGTCCACCGGGGCGCCCGACACCGGGTCGATCCGGATGTTCCCGACGAACTGGGTCGCCGACTTTCCCTGCTCGATACGGATCGTGCCGAGCCCGACCCCGAAGCCCGACGAGGCCGGCAGGAACGACGGCACGGGCAACTCGGTGACGTTGCTCCGGTTGAGGAAGAAGTTGGAGCGGAACACCCAGCTGAACCCGGGCGACTGCACGGGGATCAGACCTACCCCTAGCTCGACCCCACGCGTCCGGAGCTTGCCGCCGTTGAAGATCTCCTGACTGAACCCCGACGACGGCGCCAGCGCGCGCGTCAGCAAGAGGTCGGTGATGGTCTTCTGATAGACGGTGAACTCGAGCGTCGCGCGGTCGTTGAAGAGCGTCGCGTCCACGCCACCCTCGATCTCCCGCTGCCGCTCCGGCTTCAACTCCTTGGAGCCGACGTTGGCCGCCAGTACGTTCCCGGGGATCGTGATCCCGGCGATCCCCTCGATGTTGTTGGTGGCGTCAAGCGGTGTGAACTTCTGCCCGAACAGGGGCTGGTTCCCGGACTCGCCGTACGCGACCCGGATCTTGAGGTCGTTGACGACACCGCCGAGGTCGGGGAAACGGTACGACCCCGCGAGCTTGGGGAAGAAGTAGAGCTTAGTGTCGTCCGCATTGGCACTCGACTGGTCGGCGCGGAATCCCGCGGTCAGCAGCAGCCGATCGTTGAGCATCAGCACTTCTTCCTGCACGTAGAACCCGAAGTCCTCCACCCGCTGCCGGATCTCGTTCACGGTCACGTTCGTGCCCGCGTCGATGTTCGGTTGCCCGGCCGTGAGCCCCCGGCTCGTGACCCGGGCGATGTTCAGGTCCCGGGTTTCGTACTGCACCCCGGTGGACGTCGTGAACCGCGTTCCGCCGCCCCCGGGAGAATAGGTGTACACCGCGCTTCCATTGAGCGTGATATTCACGTTGTCGCTGTTCGTGAGCAACGACGTTCCAGGAAACCCGTCGTCGTCCTCGAACTGGAGCTCGGGTGGGAAGAACAGCTCGTTCTGCTGCTGGAAGAAGTCGATCCCGGCCACCCCGATCAGGTTGAGCTGCTGCTGCTGGGTCTGGACCGCGGCCAGGTCGAGCCGACCCGAGCCGATGAACCGCCACACGTTTTCGTCATTCTTCATCAGCCCGAGCGTCTGCAGCGGGTTGCTGCGCTCGAACGGATTGTCCGGGAACGTCCCGTCCGCCCGGCGTTTGAGGTCTACCACGTTCGCCGTGAACGGGAACACCATGTAGGGGCTGACGCCCGCGTTGTCGTTGTTCTGGAGGCCGCGGCGCGCGTCCGTGTGCGTGAAGTTCGTGCTGACACTGGCGTTCAGCCGGTCGCCGAACGCCTGGTCCACGTTGGCGCGAATGGAGTGCTTGGCGAACCCGGTGTTCTCCATCACGCCTGCGTCGTTCTTCCACAGCCCCGACAGGAAGTAGCGAGTGTCGTTCGCCCCACCCGTGACGCTGAAGGCCGTCTCCGTCGAGAGATCGTTCCGGCCAGCGAGCTCCTGCTCGAGGTCAAACGCGACGCCGGGTGTGAAGCCCACCGCCGCGGCCGTGCCGGCGCCGAACTGTGCGTCGAGCTCGGCCGCGTCCTCGAACGTCCGAGAGCCGAGCTTGTTGGCGAGGTCGAAGATCCCGAAGCGCTGGCTGACGTTGACCTGTGGCCGTCCCGCCCGCCCCCGCTTCGTGGTGATGATGATCACGCCGTTCGACGCTTTGGACCCGTAGATCGCCGACGCCGACGCTCCCTTCAGCACCTCGACACTCTCGATGTCGTTGGGGTTGAGGTCCGCGATCCGGTTCACCTGACCGTCTTGTGTCAGGGCCGGGTTGTTGCCGCCGGTTGACGCCGTGACGGCGTTTTGGTTCGAGGGGATCGCCGCGTCGCTCACGATCACCCCGTCAATGACGTAGAGCGGCGAGGCCGTCGCATTGATGGAGGTCACACCACGTAACCGCACCTGCGCGCCGCCGCCCGGCGCGTACGAGTTCACCTGAATGTCCGCCCCGACCACCTTGCCCTGGAGCGCGTGTTCGACGCTCTCGGAGCTCACCTGGGTCACCGCCTCACCACTCACCGTCGCCACGGCGTTGGCGAGGTTCTGCCGGGCGATCTGGGTGGCCGTGCCCGTCACGACGACCTCGTCGAGCTGGAGCACATCGGCCGCGAGCGTGACGTTCAGCGTGTTCTGGTTCGCTGGAACGACCGCCTCGAATGCCCGATAGCCGATGCGCCGGATGCGAACCGTCACCGGCCCGGCCGGCACCCCGATCGAAAAGGCGCCGTTATCCTGCACGATCGCGCGGATCGCCTGGCCGGCCACCGACACTTCCGCACCGACCACGGGCTCGCCGGTCAAGGCATCCGTCACCGAACCAGTGACGATGCGCGTTTGCCCGTTCGCCATCCCCATGCCGAAGCACACGAACAGCGCGAGCAGCACACCAATTCTGGCCTTCATGAGAGCCATCCTCCATGTGGGTGTGACCCGTCGACGGGCCGTCCAGGCGCCGTGGCCCAACGAAAGGGAACGCCCCGGCGCCGCGTCGGGCGACGGGGTTCGATTCCGGCCACTGTGCATCCGGCTGTCGAGGTCATCACCGTGATCGTGGATCTCCGGTAATGTGCAAGTGGAACCCCGCATACGGGTCCCGAGTTCCGCTGCCGCCCGCCTGACCCGTTGCGGATCGGAACATGGGTGTAGATTGAAACCCTCGGATGACCTCCCGTCAAGCTCCTGTGCCGATGAGCGATGCGGACCACATCGCCCGGGTCCGAACGGTGTTCGACGCCTGGGCGGACCACGGCCGGGCCGAAGGAATGGCAGACAGCCACATCCCCTTCGCTCGCCGAGTGTTCGCGCAGTTGCCGTTACGCCACGACACCTGGTACCTCGATGTCGGCTGCGGCACCGGTTACACGGTCCGCTGGGCCGCCCGGGCTTCGCCCAACGGACGTGCGGTGGGCCTCGACGTCTCACCCGCCATGCTGGCACTGGCGCGGCGCCTCTCGGTGCCGTACCCCACGGTCGAGTATCACCTGGCCGCGTTCCCGACCCATCCCCTCCCGCCGGGGCGCTTCGACGTGATCTTCTCGATGGAGGTCCTCTACTATCTTCCCGAGCCCTGCACCGGCATGGCGGCGATCCGCCGGCTGCTCAAGCCGGGCGGCGTCGTCGCCTGCGCGGTGGACTACTACGCCGAGAACCCCGCCAGCCACGACTGGCCGACCGACGTCGGCGTGCCGATGACGCTGTGGGACCGCGGTCAGTGGTCCCGTGCCTTCGAGGAGGCAGATCTCGAAGTGACGGAGCAGCGGCAGGTGACCCTGCCCCCCGATGAGGCGTCGGAGGCGTGGAAGGTGACGACGGGCTCGCTCGTCACCGTCGGCCGGCGGCGCGCTTCATGAGTCCGCGGATCGCCCTCGCGCAACTCGCCGCTGCCGCCGACCCCGGTCATCGCCTCGAGCGGGTGCGAGACGCGATGCGCGCCGCGCGAGACGCCGGCGCCGAGCTGGTCGCCTTCCCCGAGCTCGCGGGCCTGCCCTTCTTTCCGCAGTTCCCGGCGTTCGACGCCCACGACCTCGCGGAGTCCATTCCGGGACCGACGACCGACGCGATCGGTCGCTGCGCCCGCGAGCTGGGCCTGGTCACCGTCTTCAACATGTACGAGCGCGCGGCCGACCGCTGCTTCGACAGCTCTCCCGTGTTCGACGCCGACGGCGCGCTGCTCGGCGTCACCCGCATGGTGCACATCACGGACTACGCGTGCTTTCACGAGCGGGCGTACTACGCCCAGGGCGACCGCGGGGCGCCCGTGTACGCCACGCGCGCCGGGCAGGTCGGCGTCGCGATCTGCTACGACCGGCACTATCCCGAGTATATGCGGTCCCTCGGAGTAGGGGGCGCCGAACTCGTGGTGATCCCGCAGGCCGGGGGCCTGGACGAGTGGCCCGACGGCATGTACGAGGCCGAGGTGCGCACTGCGGCGTTTCAGAACGGCTACTTCGCGGCCCTGTGCAACCGCGTCGGAAAGGAAGAACGACTCACCTTCTCGGGTGAGTCGTTCGTGGTGGATCCGGAGGGCCGGGTCGTGGCCCGCGGCGCCCGCCTCCAGGAAGAGCTGATCGTCGCCGATCTCGACTTCACCCAGTGCAGCCAGTCGCCCGCCCGCCGGCTGTTCTGGCGGGACCGCCGTCCCGACCTCTACGAGGCTTGGTTCGGGACGGGGCGGCGCGAGCCGCGCGCCGGCTAGCTCACCTCCCGGACGTCGCTCCCGCCCGCTCGCCGACCACCGCACCGGTCGGGCCTTGGGCGACCGGGCGTGGCGCCGGTGGACTAGGCCGTGAGCCCGCCCGCGTCGAGCCGCCCTCGCACCGTCACCGGCTCCCGTGCCGGCTCCTCGACCGGCGGCGGCCCGACCTCGGCCCGCAGCACCGGGTGCTCGTCCGTCACTTCGAAGCGGGGGCGGAAGGTGCGCGACACCCAGTCGTCGAAGTCGTCGAGCAAGGAGTACATCACCGGCACCAGCACGAGCGTCAAGAACGTGGCGAAGCTCAAGCCCGCGATCACGGCGATCGCCATGGGACCCCACCACGCCGCCTGCTCGCCGCCCCAGAAGAAGTCGGGGCTCAATCGGGCGTAGAGCCCGATGAAGTCGAAGTTCAGGCCCACGGCGAGCGGGACCAGCCCCAGCACGGTGGTGATCGCGGTGAGGATGACCGGCCGGAACCGCGTGACGCCGCCCTGTAGAATCGCCTGCCGCCGCGGCAACCCGTCGCGCTTACGCAAGATGTCCACGTAGTCGATCAACACGATCGAGTTGTTGACGACCACGCCGGCGAGGCTGATCACCCCGACCCCCGTCATGATGATTCCAAAGGGCATGCGGAACAGCATCAAGCCGATGAGCACGCCGATCGTCGAGAGCAGGACCGAGCTCAAGATGATGAGCGGCTTGGTGAGCGAGTTGAACTGCGAGATCAGGATCAAGCCGATCAGGAACACCGCGAGCACGAACGCTCCCGACAGGAACTCCTCTGCTTCCTGCTGTTCCTGCTGCTCGCCCGTGTACACCATACGGTAGCCCGCCGGGAGGTTCGACCGGAAGTCGGCCAGGATCTGCTGCGCCTCGGCGAGCACGGCGTTGCCGTTGTAGCCCGCTCGGACGTCAGACGAGATCGTGACCACACGGTCGAGGTCCTTGCGCCTGACGTCGCCGAAGCCCTGGCCGACATACCACCGCGCGACCGAGGACAGGGGGATCTGCTGCCCGTCCTCCACGATCGTGAGATCGCCCAGGGAGCTCAGGTCGTCCCGATAGGGCTTGGCGAGGCGGACCGTGATGTCGTATTCGTCGTTGCCGTCGCGGTACTTCGACGCCACGGTTCCGTTGATCGCGCTGCGCAGCGTACTGCCGATCAGCTGGGTGGAGAGCCCGTACAGCGCGGCCTTCTCCCGGTCCACCTCGACCACCAGCTCCGGCCGCCCCTCCGCCATGTCGCTCTCGAGGCCGTCCAGCTTCGGGAACACGGGAGAGTTCTCGAGAATCGTCACGACGCTGTCGCCATAGCGACGCAGCCGCTCGGGGGCGTCGCCGCTGATCTCGATGGTGACCGGGAGGCCCGTGGGCGGGCCCGGATTCGGCACCTCGACGGAAACATCCGCGCCGGCGACCCACGTGGCGATCTGCTCCCGCATGCGTTCCAGCGTAGCGAACACGTCGGTCGTGCGGTCCTCGAAGTCGACGAAATTCACGGCCACGGTCGCGACGTGGCCGCCAAGGCCGCCGCCGAAGCCGCCGCCGGACAGCTGCGATCCGGCGGTGGCCACCACCGACTCGAAGTCCTCGTGCCCCTCCAGCCGCGCGAGCCGGCTCTCCACGGCGTGCGCCAGGCGGTCGGTCAGCTCGACCCGCGTGCCCTGCGGGGCCTCGACCTGCGCGTAGACCGTGGCCGGCGGGATGTCCTCGGGGAACAACTCGATGCCCGCGTTGAGCACGGCGAACGACAGGATCGCGACGACCAGCGTCCCGCCGGCGGCCGCCAACATGCGGAGCCGGTGATCGAGGTAGCGTTCGATCGCCCATGTGGCCGGCCGCCGCGTGAGCCGCCACCGGCTGGCGCTTGCCTGCAGGCGCTGGACCACGGGCCCCGGCGTCACCTCTTCCCCATGGCGGAGCGCCCAGTCCAGGAGCCGTCGGTAGTGCACCAGAATGCGGGGGAGGCCCTGCGCCATGAACCAGTGCCCGGCCGGCCGGCCCACGTGGTGATGGAACGCATAGAGCGCCGTGGCGGTCACGAGGAGCAGCACGGCGGTCAGCGGATTGACCCCAGCCGTCACGACGACCGCGGCCACGGCGAGGCCGATCAGCAGCCGTTTCATCGCGGGCGTGAGCGGCACCGGCGGCGCGTCCTCCGGGTCCAGCATGAGGGCGCACATGGTCGGCACGATCACGAGCGCCACGAAGAGCGACGACGAGAGCGTAATGATGAGCGTGAGCGGCAGGAACTTCATGAACTCGCCGATGATGCCCGGCCAGAACGCCATCGGGAGAAACGCCGCCAGCGTCGTGGCGGTCGACGCGATGATCGGCACCGCCACCTCGGCCGTCCCGTACTTCGCGGCGTGCGCCCGGTCGAAGCCCTGCTCGCGGAATCGGTAGATGTTCTCTACCACCACGATGGCGTTGTCCACCAGCATGCCGAGCGCCAAGATCA
The DNA here is from genome assembly GCA_041613315.1 of Gemmatimonadales bacterium. Classification (GTDB taxonomy): domain Bacteria; phylum Gemmatimonadota; class Gemmatimonadetes; order Gemmatimonadales; family GWC2-71-9; genus JBFJHJ01. The sequence goes on along the minus strand of JBFJHJ010000027.1, from coordinate 22,814 downwards.
GGCTGAACAGCACCACCATGTTCATCGAGAAGCCGGCCAACTGGATGACGCTGAACGACAAGAGCATCGAGGTCGGGATCGCGAGCCCCACGAACGAGGCCGTCCGCGCCCCTAGCACGAACAGCAGGACGGCACTCACCAGAATGAGCCCGGAGATGATGTTGTTCTCCAGACTCGACACCATCTCGCGGATCTCCTCGGACTGATCCGAGGTGATCTTCACGACGGTCCCCGGGGGAAACCTCGCCGACTGCTGCGTGATCACCTCACGCACCCGAGCGGCCGTCTCGATGATGTTCTCTCCCGAGCGCTTGACGATCGCCAGGGAAATCACGGCCTGCCCATCGAGCCGGGCGTAGCTGTCGCGCTCCTTGAACCCGAAGTCGACGCCCGCCACGTCGCGGACGTAGATCGGACGGCCGTTCTTGGTATCGATGACGACGTCGGCGATCGGCTCGGGCGCCTCGAACTCGCCCGGGACACGGACCAAGTACCGCATGTCCCCGACGTCGATCGACCCACCCGGAATGGTGACGTTCTCTTGCCGGATCGCGCCGATCACGTCGTCGAACGACAGGTTGTAGAACTTCAACTTGGCCAGATCGACGTCCACCTGGACCTCGCGCTCCAGGCCGCCCGAGAGCTGCACCTCCAACACGCTGGGGATCTGCTCCAGTCGATCCTGCAGGTCTTCGGCGACCTCCCGCAGGCGCTCCAGACTGTACGACCCCGAGACGTTCACCTGCATGATCGGGAACTCGGCGAAGTTGAACTCGACGATGCCCGGCTCCTCGGCCTGCGGCGGCAGCTCGGGCTTCGCCAGGTCGACCTTCTCGCGCACCCGTTGGAGCGCTTCGTTCATGTCCATCCCGACCTGGAACTCCACCGTGATGCTGGAGTAGCCCTCGATGGACGTCGAGGTGATCTGTTTGACGTCGGCGATGGTGTTGAGCTCATCCTCGAGCGGCCGAGTGATCAGCGTCTCGATGTCCTTGGGCGCGACCCCCGAATAGATCGTGTTCACCGCGATGAACGGCACGACGATCTCGGGCGACGATTCCTTCGGCACGTTGATGTACGAAACGAGCCCCATGATCACGAGGATCACGGTGAGCGCCACGACCACCACCGGGTGGTTTACGGCGATCGAGGAGAGGCCGAACTCCGTGAAGGCGGTCGAGTGCGGCGGGCGCGTCGGGTTCATCGCTGACTCCCGGCCACGGTGCTCACGATCCGGACGTGGCTGCCGTCGTCCACGAGCCGGTGGCCGACCACGATCACCGCGTCACCCTCGGCGAGCCCCGCCTCGATCACCACGCGGTTCTGGTACGAGGGGCCGGGGCGGACCAGCCGCGCCTCGGCAACCGGGTGCCCGTCCCGCTCGCCGACCACGAACAGCTGATACCCGTCTTCCGTGCGGCGCAGCACGTCTTGTGGCACCACGATCACATTGTCGAGCCGGATCCGTACGATCTGGACGTTCGCCACCATCCGCGGCTTGGCCACGCGGTCGGGATTCTCCATCTCGATCTCGATGGGCACCGTGCGGTTCGCCGCATCGACCGTGGAGCCCACGAAGCTGATCCGCCCGGTAAACTCCCGGCCGGGCAGCACGTCGAGCGTGACCCGTGCCGGGTCACCGGCTTTCACCGAGAGCGCGAACCGCTCCGGCACACCACCCGCGATCTTGACCCGATTCACGGCAACCACGCGCGCGACGGGCGCGCCCGGCGCCGCCATCTCGCCGGCTTCGAGGAACTTCTCGTCGAAGACGCCCGCCACCGGGGCGCGAACCACCGTCCGCTCCCACCGGGCCTGCAGCATCTGGAGCCGCGCGGCCGCCGTCTCGGCGCCGTACTTCGCCTGGAGGTAAGCGATCTCGCTCCCCATCCGGTCCTCCTCCCACAGCTGCCGCTGGCGCTCGAACGTCTCCTCCGCCAGCCGCGCCTGCGCCCGCGCCTCGGCGACTTGCGCCGACAGCACGGCGTCGTCCAGCTTCGCGAGAGGGGCTCCTCCAGCCACGCGCTGGCCCTTCTCGACGTAGAAGCGCTCGATCACACCCGCCTCTTCCGCGGCGACGCGCACATCGTGCAGCGCTTCCACCTCTCCCGTGATCCGGATGTAATCCGTGAAGCGCGAGCGGGCCGCCGGCGCCACCTCGACGTTCACGATGCGACCGGCGACCGCGGCCTGCGCGCTCCGCTCGTCGGCCCGGACCGCTCCCTGCTCGGACCGGGCGCAGCCCGCCAGGCCGCCGGCCACCACCAGGGCCGCCACCGCGAGCAGCCCGCTGTGCACTTGCGCTACCACCATGGCTCGTGTCCCCCTCAAAACGCGCCGTCCACTGCCTGGCCGGCGACGTCCGGTACCGTTCCAATCGCCAATTCGAGCTGGGCCCGCGCCGTGAGATAGTCGTACACCGCGCGGGCGTAGTTGAATTCTGATTCGCTGAGCGCCACCTCGGCGTCCGTCACTTGGAGCTGCGACCCCACGCCGGCACGGTACTCCGCCGACGCGATCTCGAACCCGCGCCGTGCCTGGCCCACCGCGCGACGTTGCGCCGCCGCCCGCTGGCGCGCCTCCTGCACGTCTGCGTGCAACGTCCGCACCTGGTTCGACGCTTCCTGCTCGACACGCTCCAAACGCGCCTCATTCTGCCGGACCGACGCCCGCGCCTGCTGCACCCGGGCCGCCCGCGCGAAGCCGCTGAAGACGGGCACCTCGACCCGGAGCCCGGCCGCCGCGGACGTGGTGCGCTGATCGGGACCGGCGCCGAAGAAGTTGGGACTGCCGTTTTGCTGCGCGGAGACATTGTAATTCGAGAATACCGACAGCTTCGGGAAGTACGCGGCCCGTTCGACGGCCGCCCGCGTCTCCTCGAGCGAGACGGTCGAGCGGAGCTGCCGCAGGTCGCTCCGCCGCTGCATGGCAACGGTGAGCAACTCGTCGAGCGGGCGGTCCGCCGCCGCGGCGGCCCCGGCCTGAGCGAGCAACTCGGCATTGCCCGGCACGTTGCGCTCGGGATCCGCCAGGTCCATCTCCCCCAGCCGCCCCTCCAGTGCGATCGGGCGTGAGGACTCCGTCCCGGTCTCGACCAGCAGCGCGCGCCGCCGGGCCTCCACCGCATTCTCGGCGCGCCGCAGGTTGGCCTCGAGGTTCGCGAGCTGGACCTCGAGCCGGAGCACATCGTAGTCGCTCACCAATCCCGCGCGATTCCGCGCGCGCGTGTCCTCCAGCGTCCGCCGCACTCTCCCGATGCTCTCCCGCGTGAGCCGCAGCTCCTCATGGGCGAGCAACGCGTCGAAGTACGCCTGCCGCACGGCCGACACGACCCGCTGCGCCGTCCCTCGGACCGTCTCCTCCTGGAGGTCGCGGAACCGGCCCGCCGCCCCGATCCCGATGAACACCTCCGCCTGGAACAGGGGTTGGCTCACCGTCAGGGCCGCCTGCCAGGTGTTCTCCGACCCGAAGCGCGCCGGAATCAACGCGTCCGGCGGCGCCGTGGGATCGAAGATGATGGCGGGGAGGAACACTTCCTGAATCTGGAAGTTGCGCTGGTACGACGCGCTCGCCTGGATGTCCGGCAGCGCGCTCGCCCACGCCTCGCGCACGAGCCCCTTCGCGGCCCGCAAGCCGTACTCCGCATCGGCCAGCGTGCGACTGTTCTCGAGCGCCGTCTGAATCGCCCGCCCGAGGGACATGGTGTCCGGCGCGTCCGGACCTTGCGCCGCCGCCGGCCGCGGGGCCAGCGCGGCAATGAGGATGAGTGCCACGCGCGTCGTGACGCGTGCGATCCGTTCAGTCATGCGTCGCCTCCTCACCCGCCCGCAGGCCGCTGTTGACGATCGGGGCGAAGGCGTGAAACAGCTCCTCGGGCGATTCCGGCAGCTCGGGGGCGGCGCAGTCCTCTCCGTGCTCAAAGCGACACGCCAGCGAGATCGTGACGAGGCCGTGGGCCACACACCACAGGTACATCGCGAGGAGGTCGGGACTCGCACGCCGCATGCGGCCGGCCTCGATCGCATCGACGATCGCCTGGCGGAGCAACGCGTAGCCGCCACCCTCCGGCAGGTCCTCGACCGCGCGGGGAACGTCGCGCTGGAGGCTGAAGAGCACGCGGAACGAGGCCTGGTTCTCCATCGCGAACCGGATGTAGGCGCGGCCCAAGGCCCACACCCGCTCCAGGGAGCCGCATGGATGCTCGTCCGCGGCGCGGCTCAGGTACTCGCCGAAGCGGCGGAACGCCATCTCGACGACGCGCCGCACGAGCGCATCCTTGCTGTCGAAGTAGTGGTAGAGCGCGGGGGCGCTCACGCCGACGCGATCCCCCACGACCCGCATGGACAGTGCCTCGATCCCACCAGCAGCCATGAGGTCGCGGGCAGCTTCGAGAATGGCGCGCTCCAACTCCGCGACACGCGTCGGATCTGCGGTACGTGGTGTCATGCGGCAACCATCGTCAAGTGATTGTCCCAGATAATTATTGATGACCTTTACAGCGTTAAGATCCCGAACGGCGTTAAGCTAACACCGTTCAGTACGCACACAAGGGGTGGGGAGTTTCACGATTGCGGCGGACGGGGGAAGCGACGGGCGTCAGTCGGTCGCCTCGCCCGAGGTGCGGTCACTATCGACGACCTGCTTCTTCGCCCGATCGATCCCGGCGTTCACCGCGGCCACGAACTCCCGCATCGGGCGCAACTTGGTCGAGAGCGCTCCCCCCCGCTTCACCAGCATCGCCAACTGATTGGCCTGGTCGGCGAGCACGCCCTGCCCCGCACTCATGAAGATCCGATTCACGTCGGTCGCCGCCCGCCAGATCATCGTCAGAAACATGTCCGTGCCCGTCCGGGCGCTGGCGGCTTGTTCCACCAGCGAGCGCACCCGCTCCCATTTGCGCCGCGCCTCCTCGAGCGACTCCAGGGCACGCTGCGCCGACCCGCTCAGTTTCGCTCCCATGACGCTTCCCTCCTCAACTCCAGCGAAAGACGGCGAGGGCAGCGCCGAAGCTCGCGATGCCCCATATCGTCAGGATCGCCAGTAGCCCGGCCGTGGCGACGAGCGGCGTGCCATCGAGCATGACGCCCCGCAACGCGTCGTTGAGCGCCGTGAGCGGCAGGGCTTTGATGAACGGCTGCATCGCGTCCGGGAAGTGCGAGTAGGCGAAGAACACGCCGGACAGAATCCACATGGGCACCATGACCAGGTTCATGAGCCCCGAGACGCCCTCGGTGGTGCGACTCCGGCTTGCCACGAGCAGCCCGAGGCCCGAGAACGTGAGCGCACCCAGCACCGACACGACCGCGAGCGCGGCCAGCGACCCGCGCAAGGGGACGTCGAACACGTAGACCCCGAAGGCGACCACCGCCGCCACCTCCAGCCCCAGGAACACCAGCCGCGCCAACATATGCGACGCCAAGTAGTCGCTCTTGCGCATCGGCGAGGCGATGAACCGCTTGAGGAGCTTGTGGTTTCGGGCCTTCACGATGCCGAAACCGATCCCCCACATCCCGGTCCCCATGATGTTGAGGCCGATGAGCCCCGGGATCAGGAAGTCGATGTAGCGCGCCCCGGGTTCGCTCACCCGCTGCTCGCGGATCACCCGCACGTCGCGACGGCCGGCGGCCTCCTGCAACGCGTCGCCCACCACCAGCCGCGCGACGTCGCTCTCGGCCCGCGTCGAATCGAAGCGGAGGACGACGGGATCGCCGGGCCGCACGACCAGCGCCACGCGCCCCACGCGCAGCCGATGGTCCGCATCGACCGGCGCGAGTCGCACGGCCTCGACGCGCGGCGCGGCGGCGAGCGCCGCCCACACCGCGTCCGCCCCCGGGCCCTCCTCCACGGCCACCCGCACGACCTCCGGACCGCGGCTCTTGAACGCGAGCCCCAAGGCGAAGGCCAGCAGGACCGGAAACGCGAACACCCAGAACATCGCCTCGGGCTCGCGGAGAAACTCGCGGAGGCGCCACAGCGTGAGCTGCATCAGCGCGTTGGTGGACAGGCTATTCATCGCGCAGGTGTCGGCCGGTGAGGGAAAGAAACACATCCTCAAGGGTGGCGTGGTGCGTCACCAGCTCGCTGAGCCGCGCGCCGCGGTCGCCCAACAGCCGAATGAGCGCCGGCACCGTCCGGTGCACGCCACGCACGGTCAGGCGCGTCCGGCCGTTCTCCCAGGCCACGCTCTCGACGCCGGGAAGCCGGGCCAGCACCTCCTCCCCCACGGCGGCGCCGTCCTCGAGGGCGAACTCGACCACATGCTCCGCCCCCAAGGACGCGATCAGCTCCGCCGGACTCCCGAGCGCGATGATCCGTCCACGGTCGATCACGGCCACGCGGTCGCACAGCCGCTCGGCCTCCTCCATGTAGTGCGTCGTGAGCAGGACCGTGCCGCCGCGCGCGCGAAAGCCGGCGATGATCTCCCACACTTGACGTCGCGACTGCGGGTCCAGTCCCGTGGTCGGCTCGTCCAGGAACAACACGTCCGGCTCGCACACGAGGGCGCACGCCACCGCAAGCCGCTGGCGCTGCCCCCCGGACAGCCGGCTCACCCAGGTCTTGCGTTTCTCCTCGAGCTGGACGGCGTGCAGTACGGCTTCGACGGTCGTTCCCCGGCGGTACAAGCTCCGGAACAGGGTCACCGTCTCTTCCACGCTGAGCTTCTCGGGAAGCCTGGTCTCTTGCAGCTGGGTTCCGAGGCGCTCGCGCAGCTCCCGCGCGTGGCCGTCCCAGGAGAGGTGCAGCACCTCCACCGACCCGGCATCGGGCACGAGCAACCCTTCCAGCATCTCGATCGTCGTGGTCTTCCCGGCACCGTTCGGGCCCAGCATGCCGAAGCACTCGCCGCGCGATACCTCGAGATCGATGCCGTCCACCGCGGTCAGGTCGCCGTAACGCTTGACGAGACCACGACAGACGATCGTCAACTCAGCCATATGGCGCAATCAACGTCGGCCGGGAAGCGGAATCAAGCCGGCGCGGCGTCATGGCCGGAGCTCGACGCGAGGAGTCGGCGTGACCGCGGCTGGGCCGTTGCCCTTCCCTCCGCTATGCAGCGCCGTCACCTTGTGCCCGATGTGGACAGCACTCTCGCTCGCGATCATCGGCGTGGCATGGGCGCTCCGCCTGATGGACGTCGAACCGGTCCCCACATGGTTTTACGTCATCGTCTGGTACCCCACCCTCGTGCTGCTCGACCGGCTCGCCCATCGACTGGACGGGCGCACGCCCCTCATCGCCGATCCACGCCGTGCCGCGTCGTTGTTCCTGTGGTCGGCGCCGATCTGGCTGCTCTTCGAGGCGGCGAATTTCCGCCTCGACAACTGGTATTACGTGTTCCTGCCGCGGGCCCTGGTCGAGCGGTGGGCCGGGATCCTGCTCTCGTTTGCCACGGTGGTGCCGGCCATCGTGCTCGCCGAGCGGGCGCTCGACGCCGCGCGCGTCGGGCACGGCTGGCGGTCCGCGCCGCTTCGGGTGCGACCGTGGGAGCTGCGAGCCGCGGTGGGAGTGGGCGTTGCCGCGGCGGTGGCGGCCCTCCTGTGGCCGGAGCGGTGCTTCCCTCTCGTCTGGGGCGCGATCTGGTTGATCACCGACCCGTTCGTCTACCGCCACCGTCCCGAGTGGTCGCTGCTGGGAGACGCCGCTCGAGGGGAATGGGGACGGATCGGCCGCCCCATGATGGGCGGCTTGGGGATCGGCGCGTTGTGGGAGGGCTACAACCACCTTGCCCGCGGGCAGTGGATCTACACGGTCCCATGGCTCGAGCAGCTCAAGGTGTTCGAGATGCCGCCCCTCGGCTTCTTGGGATTCCCGTTCTTCGCCCTCGAAGCGTGGGCGCTGTACCACGTGCTGTGCGTCCAAGGTGTGGCGGCGCCGGTGGCGGCGAGCGAGGGGGAGCGAGCGTCCGGGCGGGCGGCGCGCCGCATCACGCGTATCGGCGCGGGCGTGGCCGCCGCCGTCTTCGCCGTGCTCGTCCTCGCGGGCATGGAGCGGTGGACCATCAGCTCGATGACGCCGAGGCTGGTCGAGCTGCCGGGGATCAGTGCACCCTTGGCGGACGAGCTGCGGGCGGCCGGCGTGAGCTCGCCGTTTGCGCTCGCCGCGGCGGACCCCGACGTGGTGGCTCGCCGCACCGGCGGCCCCCGCGCACCGATTGCCGACGCCGTGGACGCCGCGCGCCTCGTGACGCTGCGCGGCATCGGCACGGTCCACGGCGAGGTGCTCTGGCGGATCGGCGTGCGCTCGGTCTGCACCCTCGCGAGCGCCCTGCCCGAGCGCTTGTGGGTCGTCGTGCACCTCCACGCGCCCGGCCGGGCCCGACCGACGCCGGCCGAGGTGCGCGAGTGGGTAGACGCGGCGCTTCACGCATGCCCCGAGCCCTAGCCGCGCCTCCCCGATTACTTTCCTTTCCATGCCTTCGTCCCCCACGGTCTCCGTGATCGTCAAGGTCCTGTTGGTCGTCGCCGTCGTGTACGGGCTCTTCGTGCTCCTGGCCTGGCGCTTCCAGGAGCGCCTCGCCTTCCCCGGCCCGAGCGCTCCGCTGCCGGCACCCGCCGCCGCGGGGATGCCGGACGGCGACGTTGTCACGGTGACGACCAGCGACGGCGTGACGCTCCGGGGCTGGTACCTGCCGCCCAACCCAGCGCCCACGCCACCCGGGGGGGCCCCCGGTCTCGTCTGGTTCTACGGCAACATGGAGACGGTGGGGGCGTTGGGACCAATCCTGGCGGCGCTCCGGCCGGCGGGCATCGGCCTCCTCGCGCTCGATTACCGCGGCTACGGCCAGAGCGGTGGGACGCCGACCGAGCCGGGGCTCTACCACGACGCCGACGCGGCGTGGGGGTGGCTCGCCGCCCGCCGTGAGATCGACAGCACGCGCATCGCGGTGTACGGGCGGTCCTTGGGCGCCGCCGTCGCCCTCTACCTGGCCACCACACAGCCCGTGCGCGCCGTCGTGCTCGACTCCCCGTTCTCGAGCGGGCACGACATGGCCGACGAGCACTATGCCATGATTCCCAAGAGCCTCCTCCGCCTCGAGCTCGACAACCTCGGCCGCGCGCGGCGGCTCACGGCGCCGCTCCTCGTGTTTCACGGCGATCACGACCGAGTGGCACCCCTGTGGATGGGCCGGGCGGTGGCCGAGGCGGGTCGCGCCGAAGCGCTGGTCGTCTTGGACGGCGCCGGACACAACGACACGTACGCGGCCGGCGGCCACTCCTACCGGGACACCCTGCACACGTTCCTCGACCGGCACCTACGGTAGCGGCCGGGCCTCGCGACCGGTCTCACGCGGCGGTAGCTTCCCCGCGTCCGACCCCGCCATCTGAGGAGCCGCCATGCGTTCCCGAGTCGCACCGTTGGTCGTCGCCGTGCTGGCGGGCGCCGCGCCACTCGACGCCCAGGAGCCTCGCGCGTCCACGGCGTTCTCGGCCGAGCTCGCGCGCGTGCCTGCCGTGCATGCCGCACTCGCCCACATCGACGCAACCTTCGACGCGCACGTCGCCGAATGGATCCACATCACCGAGATACCGGGGACCTCGCGTTACGAGGAGGAGCGGGCGGCGTACGTCCGGGCGCAGCTCGAGGCGCTGGGGCTCGATGTCTTCAGCGACTCGATCGGCAACGTGTTCGCCCGGCGTCCCGGCGCCGGCGGCGGCCCGACGATCGTGTTCGCCGCACACCTCGACACGGTCCATCCGATGGAGACCGACGTGACCGTCGCGCGACGGGACGGCCGGCTGTTCGCCCCCGGCGTCTTCGACAACAGCGCGTCCGTCGCCAACATGCTGGCGGCCGCCCGCGCGATGCACGCCGCCGGTCTCCAGACGGGAGGGGACATCATCTTTCTCGGCACCGCCCAGGAAGAGCTCGGACTGCACGGCATGCGCTACTGGCTGGACCACAATCCCGGCGTCACGGACATGCTGATCGCGCTCGACGGCGGGCTGGGCCCGGTGAACTACGGCGCGTTGGGGATCTACTGGTCCCGGATGGTGTTCAGCGGTGAGGGATCCCACACGCTGTACTCCCGCGGCAAGCCCCACCCGGCACGGGCGGCCGCACGCTGCATCCTGGACATCTACCAGATCCCGCTCCCGCCACCGGACGCGCCCGTCACCGCGGTCTACAACGTGGGCATCGTGGGCGGCGGCCACGTGGTAAATGCCATCGCCCAGGAGGCGTTCTTCACGGTCGACCTGCGCACGGTGGACCCCTCGCTCCTCAGCCGGCTCGACAGCACGATCGTGGCCACGTGCGAGCGGGCCGCCCAGGCCGGGCGCGTTGCCTATCGGCGCGAATGGATCCAACGCAACGAGGCGGGGGGAACGCCCGAGCAGCTCGCGGACCGCCGGGCGCATCCCCTCGTGCAGACGGCGGTGGACGTCTTGCGCCATCTGGGCTACGACTTCGGCGATCGCCCGCCCGCCGTGGCCACCGGATCCACCGATGCCAACGTCGGCGTGGTGCGCGGCATTCCCACGATCTCCGTCGGCCGGGCCGTGGGTGGCGAGCAGCACACGTTGAGCGAGTGGGCCGACATCGCCTCCGCGAAGATCGGGACGAAACAGATCATCCTGCTGGCGGCGGCGCTGGCGGGCGTCGCGCAGCCGTAACCTTGCGTCCAACGACAAGCGAGGAGCACATGAGGCGTCATTCCCTGGTCGGCCGGAGGGCCGGCAGCCGCACGAACGGCGGCCGCTACGTCCACCGTCTCGGCGTGATCGCGACCGCGGTGGCCGCCACGACCACCGCTGCCACCGCCCAACAACCACCGGCCGACCTGATCGTCACCAATGCGCGCATCTACACGGTGGACGCCACCCGGCCGCTCGCCGCGGCCCTGGCCGTCCGAGACGGGAAGATCCTGTTTGTGGGAAGCGCGCGCGGTGCGCTGGCGCTGGCCGGGCCCGCGACGCGCCGGCTCGACCTCGAGGGGCGCACGGTGATCCCCGGCATGGTGGACGCTCACGTGCACCTCGCCGGACTGGGCACCGCGCTCCGGACGGTCGACCTGGTCGGGACTCGCTCGTACGACGACGTGATCCGCCGGGTGGCGGACCGGGCGCGCAGCGTCCCCAGCGGACAGTGGATCCGAGGGCGCGGGTGGGACCAGAACGATTGGGGCGACACGCAGTTCCCGACGCACGAGGCCCTCTCGCGGGCCGTGCCGGACCATCCGGTGTACTTGACCCGGGTGGACGGCCACGCGGCGCTGGTGAATGCCAAGGCGATGGCGCTCGCCGGCGTCACGGCGCGCACACGCGATCCCGAGGGTGGGCGCGTGCTTCGCGACGCGCAGGGGAACCCGACCGGCGTGCTGATCGATCGCGCGCAAGGGGCCGTGAGCCGAGTGATTCCCGCCGCTTCCAAGGACGAGACGCGCGAGGCCGTGCTTGCCGCGATCGCGGAGGCGAATCGTTGGGGGCTCACCGGCGTCCACGATGCCGGTGTCGGCTCCGAGGTGATCGACGTCTACGAAGAACTCGCGCGCGAAGGACGGTACGGCCTCCGCAACTACGTGATGACCAGCTCGGACGACGCGACGCTCGAGCGGTACTTGTCCCGCGGTCCGCAACACGGACTGCATGGGGGTCGGCTCTGGATCCGGGCCATCAAGATCACGTCGGACGGCGCCCTGGGGAGCCGGGGGGCGGCGCTGCTGGAACCGTATAACGACGATCCACAGAACACAGGACTCATCACGACGCCGTACGGCCGCGTGCGCGCGGTCGCCGTCCGCGCACTGCAGCACGGCTTCCAACTCAACGTCCATGCTATCGGCGACCGCGCGAACCGTATGGTGCTGGACGCCTTCGCGTCGGCGCTCCACGAGGTGCCGACCAGCGACCACCGCTTTCGGATCGAGCACGCCCAGGTCATCCACTTCCAGGACCTCCCGCGCTTCGCGGAGCTGGACGTGATCCCGTCGATGCAGGGCAGCCACCAAACGAGCGATATGTACTGGGCGATGAACCGTGTGGGGTGGACGCGGGTCCAGGGAGCGTACGCCTGGCGTTCGCTCCTCAACACCGGGGTCGTCATCCCCAACGGCTCCGATTTCCCCGTCGAGTCGCCGAATCCCTTGATCTCCTTCAAGGCGTTCATCACGCGACAGGACGCGGACGGGTGGCCGGCCGGCGGCTGGTTTCCGGCGGAGCGGACCACGCGCGAGGAAGCTCTCCAGAGCATCACGCTGTGGCCGGCGTACGCGGCGTTCATGGAGCAGGAGACGGGCTCGCTCTCACGCGGCAAGTACGCGGACTTCGTCGTGCTGGATCAGGACATCATGACGGTGGCGGCGGAGCGGATCCTGGACACGCGGGTCCTGATGACGGTGTTGGGCGGGGAGATCGTATACCAACGACCGTGACCAGTGAGCCGTGCGCGAGGGTGGGCGGCGGGATGGCGCATCCCGATGCCGCCGCTAACCCGTCGAAGACCGGGGCGTTTGCCGGCCGGATTGGCACACGGCGCACATCGTGCTCACGACACAACGACCTCGGCGGGCTCGGGTACCGCCCGCACGCGGAACGCCAGGAGCGTCACCAGGGCGACCACGGCCCCCGCGATATAGAACGGCACCGCGACGCCGAGGCCCTGGAACGCGGCCGTGGCCCAGATGGGCGCGAGGACGCGCGAGACGCCCCCAAACGTCTGCTGCACGCCCAACGTCTGCCCCCGTTCATGGTCCGGCGCCCGGTGCGTGACCAGCGCCGTGACCGAGGGGAAGAGGCAGGCCGTCCCGAGGGGGATCAGCGCGATGACCATCGCCAACGGCAGCACTGACCGCGGGAGCGGGATGCCCACGAGCCCGAGGGTGAGAAGGAGCGCGCCCAGCCGCATCACCCGCGTTTCACCCAACCAGTCCACCAGCTTCCCCAGAATGAGCGCCCGCATCACCACACCCAGGAATCCCACGTAGACGAAGAAGATGCCGATCGTCTCCTCCGTGACTCCGAAGTCGCTCTCCAGATAGAGGGCGAGCACGGCGGTCATGGACATGAAGCCCAACATGCCCACGGCATAGATCCACACCAGGCGCGCGACATCGCCGTGGGGCTCCCGCAGGAACTCCAGGATCACGGCCCAGACCGGCCGCATCCGCGGCGGCGTCGCGGGATCCTCCATCTCGCCGGCCGCGGGCGTGGCGCGGCGCGGCCGGGATTCGGGCAGCCACCGCCAGGCGAACAGGATGTTCACCACGCAGAGGCCCGCCGCAATGAGCCCGGGGGCCTCCGGTCCGAGCGTGAACGCGAGCGAGCCGATGGCCGGGCCGATCATGACGCCGGCCGCCGTGGAGGCGGACAGCCACCCCAGCGCCTTGGCGCGATCCCGCGGCTCGGTCACGTCGGCCACGTACGCCTGGAGCACGCCCGTCGTGCCCCCGCCCAAGCCCTGCACCGCCCGGGAGAGGAACAGCATCCAGATCGTCACAGCGAAGCCGAACACCACAAACGCGACGGCCGAGGTGCCGAGCCCGAAGAGGATTGCTCCTCGGCGCCCGTAGCGGTCGGAAAGGCGCCCCCACAACGGCGCGGACGCGAGCTGCACGATCGAGAAGGCCGCGATCATCCAGCCGATGATCCATTCCTGGGCCTCGAGCCGGAGGGCGTAGAACGGAAGCAACGGGAACACCATGGCGAACCCGATCATGTCCACGAAGGCCGTCGCCATGAGCACGGACAGCCGCTTGACCGTCGCGTTCACCGCCGGGTCCCCACGAGCATTGCCCCCGCCGAGAAGAACATCAGCACCACCCCGTACGCCGCGGCTGCGCCCAGATCGAACTGGCGGAGCGACGCCAGGATCTCGATCGCGATGGGCCGCGTCTCGAAGGTGTACAGCACGATGGACGTCACAAAGTCGCCCGAGGCCGTCGCGAACGCGAGGGCGGCCCCGGCGAGGATCGCGGGGCGCAGGAGCGGGACGGTCACCCGGGCCAGCGTCCGCCACTTGCCAGCGCCAAGGGACGCCGCCGCCTCGTCGAGCGAGGGGTCGAGCTGACGAAACCCCGCGAGAACCGACCCTGCCACGAGCGGAATGTTCCGAACCAGGTACGCCAGCGGGAGGATGACGAGCGTCCCCACAAACACCCAGCGCGCGACCCACGGGGCGCGTACGCTGAACGCGGTGGCCAGCGCGATCGCCAGCACGGTGCCCGGCACGGCCCACGGGACCGTGAGCAGCCACTCGATGAGGCGCCTCAACACCGCGCGGCGCCGTACGACGAGCCAGCCCGCCCAGAGGGAGATCCCCACGGCCGCCACGGTGGCGACGCCCGCCATCCACAGCGAGTTGGCCAGCGGGCGGAGCCGTTCGGGCTCCGTGACCAGATCGGCGTAGTTGGCCAACGTGTAGGCGGGAGGCAGGAGTTGCGTGGTCCACGTGCCGGCGGGCACGAGCGACACCACCACCAGCGTCGCGTGCGGCAGGAGCAGGACGGCGCCGAAGAGCCACCCCACGGCCGCAGCCCCCCAACGGGTCAGGGGCCGGGCCAGGACGCGGGCCGCGGGAGGCGTGCCCTTCCCCACCGCGACGACCGAGCGCGCGCCCTCGGTCCGCTTGAGCAGCGCGAGTCCGACGAGCGCCACGGCAGCTAGCGCCGCCGTTTCCACGAGCGCGCGGGGAATGTCACCGTTCAGTTTGCTCGCGACGATTTGGGTCGTCATGACGCGGAACCCGCCGCCGAAGATGTACGGCGCGCTGAAGGATCCCAGCGCGGTCATGAAGGTCAAGAGCCCGGCGGCGGCGAGCTGAGGTCTGAGGAGCGGCAGCGTCACCCGGCGGAACGTGGCGACGGTGCCGGCGCCCAGCGACTGCGCCGCCTCGAGCATCGAACCGTCGAGCCTCGCAAGCCCAGACCGCGTGAAGAGATAGAAATACACGTACATGCTGTACGCGTGGACCAGCAGGATCGCGCCCGCCCCTCGCAGACGCCACGGCGGTCCGTCCAGGCCGAACAGGATCGCGACGGCACGCGCCACGAACCCGCTCTCGCCATAGAGGAAAAGGAAAGCGATAACGCCCACGAGGGGGGGCAGGACGGCGGGGAGCGCGATCAGCGCCCCCAGCACCCGGCGGCCCGGGAAGTCGAGCCGTTCGAAGACGAACGCCAAGGGCACGCCGACGAGCGCCGCCAGCACGACGCTCACCACCGAGATCCAGAGGCTCGCCCACAGCACCGCCCACTCCCCGCCGTCACGTGCGAAGGCCACGACGTATTCGGCCGTCCATCCTTCGCTGCCGCGGACGCTCTCGAGAAACACCAGCGCGAGCGGATACGCGACGACCCAGACCAGGAGCAGCGTGAGGGTGACGCCGCGCGACCGCCCCCTCACGCCGCCCCCTCGGGGAACGCGGCGGCCCGCTCCGCCGTGAGGTGCACCGTCCCACCTATCGGCGCCGCCTGCGCCGCCGCTTCCACCTCGACCGTCTGGCCACCGACGTCCACGAGGTAATACGCCCGTGCGCCCGTGTAGCGGCACTCCGTGACCGTTCCCGGCAACCCACGGTCGGCGAAACGCAGCGCTTCGGGACGCACCACGACGGACACGGCCGCCCCCGACGCCAGCCCGTCCGGGGTGTCGGCCGGCCATTCCACGTCTCCCGCCACGCGCACCCGCCCCGCGCCGGCGACCACACCGGAAAGGACGCTCGCCCGGCCCACGAAGGTCGCCACAAACCGTGTGCGGGGTCGCTCGTACAACTCGAACGGTGAGCCCACCTGCTCGAGGCGTCCCTCTTGCAGCACCGCCACGCGATCGCCGAGTGCGAACGCCTCCTCCTGCTCGTGGGTCACGAGCACCGTCGTGATGCCCACACGGCGGAGCACGCTGCGCAACTCGCGTCGCGTGCGCTCCCGCAGCCCGGGATCAAGGTTCGAGAGCGGCTCGTCCAGGAGGAGGATCTGCGGATGCGGGGCGAGCGCCCGCGCCACGGCCACCCGTTGCTGCTGCCCCCCGGAGAGCTCGCTTACCTGCCGATCCTCGAAGCCGGCGAGATCCACCAGCTCCAGCATCTCGGCCACCCGGTGGCGGCGGTCTCCCTCGCCTTCAGGGCGACCAACCCCGAACGCCACGTTCTCGCCCACGGTGAGGTGCGGAAAGAGGGCATAGTGCTGGAAGACCATGCCGAAGCGCCGCTCGGCCGGCGGGCGCGCCGTGAGGTCGGCGCCAGCCACGACGATCCGGCCGCGGTCCGGGCGCTCGAACCCCGCGAGGAGGCGCAGGGTCGTCGTCTTGCCGCTCCCGCTCGGCCCCAGCAGCGCCAAGACGCTCCCGCGCGCGACCGCAACGGTCAGGTCGTCGACCGCTACCCGATCACCGAAGCGCTTGGTCAGCCCCTCCAGCCGGAGGAACGATTCCGCCATCAGCGCCGCCCCGCCGCGCCGCGGCCCCGCACGTGTCGGTCCCAGTACGCCATCCACGCCGCGCCGCGCTCACTCAACAGCTCCCAGTCCATGTCCGCGACCACGAGTTCGGCGTAGACCACGCGCGCCCACTCGGGGAGCGAGTCGCGCGGGAGGTCCGACCGTGCCGGCAGACGAAACGCCTGGCGGGCGGCGAGCAGCTGGGCCTCGACGGATCCCACCCACTCGATGAAGCGCCGGGCCGCCGCGGGGTGCGGCGCCCCGCGCACGAGCGCGACCGCGTCCTCGATGACCGGCGTGCCGCTCCGCGGCAACGTGTAGCCAAACGGGCTCCCTTTCTCCCGCTCGATCAGAATGTCCGGCAGATCCCACAGCGTGACGAGTCCCTCCTGCCGCAGGAGCTTGAGGTGCAGGAGGGCGGGGTTGAAGACGTATTCCTTCGTCTGTGCATCGAGCCGCCGGAACCACGCGAAACCGGCCGCGGTATCGCCGGTCGCCTCCAGCCCCCGCTGGACGATCATCCCGAAGATCGTCCGCATCGTCCCGGAGGCCAGCGGATCGCGAATGATCACCTGGCCGGTCCAGCGTGGCGCCAGCACCTCATCCCAGTCGTGGGGCGCCCCGGCGGAGTCGACCGCCGCGGCGTTGAACGCGATCACCGCGGGCGTTTCGTACGCCGCGACATAGAGATCGTGCGGGCCGCGCGCCCGCGGGGGGATGGCCTCGGCCCACCCGGGCCGGTACGCGGCGAGCAGGGATTCGGCCGCCGCGCGCGCGAACAGAATGGAGGGACCGCCAAACCACACATCCGCCTGCGGGTTCGCCCGTTCGGACCGAACCCGATCGAGCGCGTCCTGCGATCCCATGTCGAGCCACCGGATGTCCACGTCCGGGTTCGCCGCCTCGAACGTCCGCTCGATCAAGGACAGCAGATCGCGGCCGTGCGGCGAATAGAGCACCACCGGAGTCCGGCCGTCATCGCACCCCGCGGCGGCGACGAGCACCGCCACCACCCCCCACACGGTCAGGCGCACTGGCCGATGGACGGTCAGCGGGACGCCTCGTTGCTCCCCAGAACTCGCGCACGAGGCGAACACCACCACCCGTCCGCCCTACCGCCCACCCGACTCCCCCAACGCGAGCAGATTCAGAAACAGTCGGAACGCACCGGGTACCGCCGCGGGCAGCGCTCGAAAGAAGCTGAGCCCCGTGTACACATACGTCCCCCGGCCGTACGACGCGACCAGCAGGCCGCCCCGTGCGGGCGGCATTCCGGGATCCGCCAGTTCGAGCAGCGGCGTGTAGCGCCCGTCCCAGGTCGCGGCGAAGTACAACCCCAGCTCCTGGGGCCATCCCGTCCAATCGTCCGGCCCGATGGCATTGGGCCGCCGCAGCGCCGCATGGTCGGACACGAGGGCCGTCACCGCCGCGGTCTCATCGGTCACGCGGTCGTGCGGCCGGTCGATCGTAAGGCGATACGGGGCGAAGCCGCCTTGGACGAACTGGTACTGCTGATACTGCACCAGGAGGAGCCCGCCCTGCCGGACGAAGGCCAGCAGGCGAGCATTGTGCCGCACCAGCGCCGGATCCGTTTCGTAGGCGCGGCTCCCGATCACGATCGCGTCGAAGCGGGACAGGTCGCCGCGGGCGAGCGCGTCGGCGTCCAGCAGCTCCACCGGGAGCCCCACCCGCGCGAGGGCCTCCGGCACGCGATCCGATGCGCCGCGCACGTAGCCGACGGCGCGGACGGCCGGCACGGCGATGGGCGCGATCCGCACGACGCTCTCCGCCCGCCGCGCGTACGGTGTCGACGCGACGTGGGGGTAGGCGACGATGTCCACGCCGGTGTCGTACGTCTCGCCGGTGGTGGTGCGCGCGGTCGCCACGAGCCGCAACTCGCCGCGCCGCAGCTCGGACGGGCGAGTCACCTCGAACTGCACCGCCCCCGGCTCGCCGGCCCGCTCGAGCACGAAGCGCCGCGCCACAGCCGTAGCTCCCCCGGTCCCATTCAGCGTCACGGTCCCCTCCACGCGTCGCGCGACGTTCGATGTGAGCGTGACCGTGAACGGCCGGGACGCCGGCCCATCCGATGACCAGACGACCTCGTCGGGCTCGAGCCGAACCTCGAGTCCCGGCACCACGCGGACCGGCTGCCGCACTTCGCCGCGCGCCTGGTCGTTGCCGCGGTACGTCACCTCCCGGGTGATCGTCACGGGCGTCCCGGCCACCGAAAGCGTGACCGCGGCCTGGAGTAGCGGCGGCGCGAAGGGGAGCCCCCGGACCGCCGGTGGCGCGCCGGTCCAGTCGTAGAGCGCTCCTACCATCGGCCGTTCGAGGAAATACGGGGCCGTGGCGCGTGCAAACGGGGGAACGCGCACGAGGAACCGGCGTGTCGCGTCCGCCTCGGGCGGCAGCGGCGAAGCCGCCGCTCCGACGGCGGCCACCGGCCAGCCCTCCCGGCTGCGCACCGTCACGTTCACCAGCTGAGCCCGAAGCGGGCCGCCGTTGTACGCCTCGACGCGCACGCCGATCGTATCGCCGGGCACCACGGTGGAGGCCGCGGCCACCGCGTCGACGACGAGTCCGGCGGCGATGGCCAGCGCGTGTTCGAGGAGCTCGAGGCGCTCGGGGGCCACACCCTCCGTGCGGGCGCGCCGCAGCGCGGCAGCGAGCGCCGGGACGGCGTCGGCGAGCCTCGGCGCCGACACGGTGGCGCGCAGTGAATCGGCGAACCGCAGGAGCCACGAGCTGTCGGCGGGGATTCCCTCGAAGATGTCGCGGTCTGCTGCCGTTCCCGGACGGTCCGTCCGGTCGCTCAGCAGCGCCATCCGCGTGCGTGCCGGCCCCGTCCGTTGCAGCTGCCCCATATCCTGGGAGCGATGCAGGCTCCGGCTCGCCATCGCGATCTGATGGTACGAGCGGCCGGTGCGCGGGTCGAGGTCGCCGGTGAACGGCGACAGAGTGGTCGCCGCCGAGTCGAAGAACGTCGTGCGGTAGAGCTTGGTGGGTCGCCACGGCGCGAGCCCCTCCTCCGCCCCCAGCTGCGGAAACATGGCCGGGTCGTCCGCGACGTCGAAGGCCCGTCGGGCCACGACGCCGGCCATCTGGTGCTGGCCGTGCCGGTCTCGCGGTGTTCCGGACCACGACGCGACGATTACGTGCGGCCGGAACCGACGAACGATCCGCACGACATCCTCGAGCACTTCGTCCGGCGGCCAAGACTGCGACGTCTCGTCCAGCGTGCGGGAGTAGCCGAAGTCGTACGCGCGCGTGAAGAACTGACGGGCCCCGTCCAGTTGGCGGGCGGCGACCAGCTCCTGGGAGCGGAGCAGACCGAGCGTGACGCCCAGTTCCTCGCCGATGAGGTTCTGCCCGCCTTCGCCGCGCGAAAGGGACAGGTACGCGGCGTCGGCGCCGTAGCCTTGGGCGAGAAGTGCCAGGAGCGAGGTGTCCTCATCGTCGGGGTGGGCGCCGATCACCAGGACGCGTCGCGGCTCCGCGAGGCGTTGGAGCGCGCGGTCGAGCGCCGCAGCCCCGCCAGTCGAGGGCGGCTCGAGCTGGGCCGCGGCGGCGCCCCCACCGGCGGTGGCGAGCGCCACGAGGGCCAGGACGCTACGCAGCGGCGCGCGCCGCCACGATGCTGCGGAGCCGTTCCGCGCTGGGATCCAGGGCGTCGCCGAACGGCTGGGGGTGGCCGTCGCCGGCTGCGACGATCGACGGGCAAATGAAGTCGTAGCGGCGCGCGCGCATGCGGTCCTGCACGGCAGCGGTAGCCGCGGCGGCGGCGATGGCGACGCGCGCCGGCTCGAGGCGCGCCACGGCCTCGGCCGCCGCCAGCGCGGCCCAGGGGTCCGTGATGAAACCTTCGACGACAACGACATGCACACCCTCCACGGAACGCAGCGGGCGCTGCCCTCGGAAGAGCAGCCGCTCGGTCTTCACCGTCTGGCGGGCCGAGTTGATCGCCGCCTCCAACGCCTCGATCATGCTGAAGCGCGGCTCGAACCCCGGGTCCATGACCGCATCGGCGTCCTCCGCCACGGCGCCCACGACTCCGGCCTCGGGGACCCGGATCGGGGCTGCCACGATGACGTCGAACGGGCAGGCGAGCGCCCTGGCCGCGTGGGCCGCGACTTCGACGCCGCCCGGCGTGACCCCGAGGACCAGCACGGGCGGCGTGACCCGCTGGTACAGCTGCCTGCCCAACTCGGCGCCGGCAGCCGAACGTGTCGGATACAACGGCTGGACCGCGGACGCTGCGCTCATGGCCTCAGCGAATATAGATGAATACGCCGGAACGCCGGGAGTGCCGGCAGCTCAGCCGCCGGCGCTCGGGGTCAGGTAGCGCGCCAGCCATGCGTGGATCTCGTACCACCACGTCCGCTGGTTCTGCGGGCGGTTGATCCAGTGTCCCTCGTCGGGAAAGTAGAGCAGGCGGGCCGGCACGCCCTGCCGCCGGAGCGCCGTGAACATCTGCAGCCCTTGCGTGTCGGGCACGCGGTAGTCGCGCGCCCCATGGATGACGAGCGTGGGCGTGCGAAAGTTCTGCGCGACCCGGTGCGGCGACCAGGTCTCATAGGCCGAGCGGTTGGCCCACGGCGGCCCGCCGAACTCCCACTCCGGGAACCAGAGCTCCTCGGTCGCGCCGTAGAACGCCTCCAGATCATAGATGCCGGCATGACTGATGAACGCGTCGAACCGCGTCGAGTGCGCGTTCAGCCAGTTGACCATGTACCCGCCGAACGACCCCCCCGCGGCAGCGATGCGAGTCGAATCGACGAAGGGGAACCGCGCCGCGTGCTCCACGCCCGCCACGATATCGATCAACGCCCGACCACCCCAATCGCCGGAGATCTGGTCGACGAACCGCTGGCCGAAGCCGGTCGAGCCCCGGGGGTTGAGCAGCACGGTCACATACCCGGCGGCAGCGAACATCTGCGCGTTCCAGCGGGAGTGGAATTGATCGAGCCAAGCGCCCTGCGGCCCCCCGTGAACCAGCACGAGCAAGGGGTAGCGCTGCCCCCGCACAAACTGGGGCGGCCGGACCAAGAGACCGTAGACGCTGGCGCCGTCGGCCCCCACCCACCGGATCTCCTCGGCGGGGTGCATCCGTACCTCACGGCGGACGCTCGCATTGTAGTCGGTGATCGCGCGCGGCTCGCCCCCGCCCGTCAGGGTCCAAACGTGCACCTGGCCCGGCCGGTGCACCGCATCATTGACGAGGGCCACCGTGTTGCCGTCGGCGGCGACCGAGATTTGGGTACTGTTACCCCACGCCAACACCTCCCGCACGGTCCCCGCCACGTCTGCGCGGAAGACCCGGTGGCGTTGCCCTCGCTGCGCGACGAATACCAGCTCCCGGGAGGTCGGGAGCCAACGGAACTCGGCCACGCTCACATCGATCCCGCGGGTCACGTCCCTGGCGTCGCCCGTCGCGAGCTCGAGCACCATGAGGCGCTGCCGATCCGACTCGAAGCCCGCGCGCTCCTGCGAGAGAAATGCCAGCAGCGTGCCGTCGGGCGAGGGCGCCGGCGCGTGCTCCGCGCCGGGGAACCGAGGGGTGAGGTTACGAAGGTCCCCCCCGGCGAGCCCCACAGCATAGAGGTCGCTGTTCGTGGACCACGCCCGATCCGTGCCGAGCTTCGTGGTGAACACCAGTCCCGCCCCATCCGCGCGGAACGCGTAGTCCGTCGACGACCCGAACGGCGGCAGCGGCACGTCGAAGTCCTTGCCCGCGGTGAGATCCACCGGCGCTCCGCCGCTCACCGGCACTACGAAGAGATGGCTGCGCCGGCCGTCGTCCCAGCTGGACCAGTGCCGGTAAAGCAGCTCGTCCGCCCGCCGGGCGCTCGACGGGCGGCGCTCGTCCTCGCGGAGCCGGCGGGCATTACAGGCGTCGTCGGGGCAGGGCGGGTAGACCCGGGACACGAACGCGAGATGCGTCCCCGTCGGGGACCACACGACGCCGTCCACCCCCGTGGCCAGGTCGGTCAGCCGGCGGGTGCGTCGGGTCGCCACACCGTACAGGTGCACCTGCGGCGTGCCGCCGCGCGTCGTGACAAAGGCCAGCGTCGATCCGTCCGGCGACCATCGCGCGCCGCGACCGCCCAGGGAATCATCGCTCACGCGGCGCGGCCGGCCGCTCCCGGCCGGCACGAGCCAGACGTCCGTCCGCCGATCGTCCGCCTCCAGATCGGTCGCCGTGAGGCTATGGGCGACCCAGCGCCCGTCGGGCGAGATCTGGGGATCCGCGACCCGATCCAGCGTGAGCAGCTGTTCGATGCGCAGCGGCCGGTCTCCCGTCTGCGCCATCGCGGGCGCGGACAGCGCGGCGGCGAGCGCGAACACGGCCGCCGAGACCCGGGTCTTCATCATCGCTTCACTTCCACGTCACGTGGGTGGCCGAATGTTGCCAGCGATCACCGCGCCGCGCAACACGGGGTGC